>JAMFSS010000009.1 GCA_026225415.1 Alphaproteobacteria bacterium
AAAGTGGTACGTGAGCTGGGTTTAGAACGTCGTGAGACAGTTCGGTCCCTATCTGCCGTGGGTGTTCGAAACTTGAGGAGACTTCTTCCTAGTACGAGAGGACCGGAAGGAACGTATCTCTGGTGGATCGGTTGTCACGCCAGTGGCATAGCCGAGTAGCTAAAATACGGACTAGATAAACGCTGAAAGCATCTAAGCGTGAAACTAACCTTGAAACTAGTATTCCCTGAGATTCGTGGTAGACCACCACGTTGATAGGCCGGATGTGGAAGCGCAGCAATGCGTGTAGCTTACCGGTACTAATAAATCGATAGGCTTGATCCTTATCAGAGGGACGCGAGGGCCATACACCTCCTCGCCTTCCGACGAGCTTTCATTCTTCTTCATCCGTCTCGATGACCTGGTGGTTTTGGCGTAGGTTCTACACCCGATCCCATCCCGAACTCGGACGTGAAAGCCTACTGCGCTGATGGTACTGTGTCTTAAGACCCGGGAGAGTAAGTCGCTGCCAGGTCTTCCAGACGGATGGACTTCAATTTCTTTGGTTTCAGAACCAAAGACATCAAAAATTCACACACAATTCCACAAAACCCCGCTTGAGCAATCAAGCGGGGTTTTTGTTTGTTAACTATACAATTATATTGATAACTGCATATGTGCGCCGCTAATATTAGACTCACTGATGTTAGAAAAAATTTAGCGAGGACAAAAATGAATAAACAGACAGAACATGCCATCATTTTGGCTTATCTTGCGGGCTGCGCGGCGATTTGCAGCACTGGAATAGCTCTGATAGAATATAATCATTATAGCATGCTAAAGTCGTCATGTGAGGCACCCAAAATGCCAAAGCAATCCATTTCTCTACAGACTCCAGGCAGCCGTTGAATTCTCTTCAAAATATTTATGGATGCATAGTTAACGCATTAATAGTTGTGCTTCCTTAAATTTTATTTTTTGCAGCTATCTCCCAAATATTCCCGACATCGAACAGTAAATCCTTGCCGCTGTCGGGCGAGAAGGCGGTCATGCCGGTAAAGATATTGCCCTGATAGGTGTGGTCGCGCTGATCACTGGTGAATCCCCCGCCTGATCACTCAAGCAGGGGTTTTGTTTATCAGTCGCTTAATGTAATTCTGGCCTACGTTGACCGCCGCGCTGGCTGGGGCGCAATTGCGGTTTGGTATTCCGCACATCGATTTGAACGCTCAAACCCTTTTGCACATCGACGAATGAATATCCCGCATCGGCGCTCCATGTATCCGGCTTGACGGCCGCCGTTATATGCGGATATTGGCTGTTGCGGCTGCCGGGCACCCAAATGGCGTTGTTACTGCCCTCCACGCTGAGCACATAGCCTTCATCGGCGTCCCATTGGCCTTCGGCCAGCCCTGCATGGATATGCGGATAATCCGGGTTTATCTTGCCCGGCTCCCAAACAACATCGCTACTGGTCTTATCATTGGGGTTTTGCCAATTATATCCCGCATCGGGTTTAATGCCGTCTGCCGTTTTATGCGTATGCGCAGGCTCGCCGCATGCCACCAAAGATAACGGCGCAAGCATCGCAATCATCGCTTTATTAAATATAGTTTTCATATTTCTCCCCTTTTTAAAATCCTATTTTACAATGCCAATCACGCAACGGCCATATCCAAAATGTTACCAACATCGAACAATAAATCCTTGCCAGTGTCGGGGGAGAAGGCGGTCATGCCTGTAAAAATATTACCCTGATAAGTATGGTCGCGCAGATTATGGGGATAAACGACCAGGCGGATTTCGGTACCGTCAGCCTTGCGGTAATGCAACGACAAGGCGGTTTTGCCGCGTATGGCGGCCTCGATCATCGTAATTTTCGCGTCATAGCCCCCTGCCCTCGACTTATCCCCCATAAAGTTATCCACAGGCTCATCAAGCAAGACGGGCGCATAACGCTCCATAAATCCATGAATCCGCGCATCGCTTTTAATATGGCGGCGTTGGATGGGCGTTTGCAACGTAATGCCTTCCAATGTCCGGCAACGGCTGAGTGCGACATAAACCTGCCCCGACGCAAAAGCCCCCTGCCCCAAATCGATCGCCACGCGGTCAAAAGTTTTACCCTGACTTTTATGGATGGTAACCGCCCACGCCAAACGAAATGGATATTGCGTAAAACTGCCGACCGATTGCGATTGAATTTCCTCACCCGCCAACGCAAAGGCATAGACATCCCATGTGTGGCGTGAAACGTCGATAACCTCGGTACTACCTTGCAACCGCACCGCGATGCTGTCATCGCCTTGGTCATTATAAACGGTTACATCTTCAATGACGCCGATGCTGCCATTGACCCAGCGGCCTTCTTTATCGTTATTCAGCATCATAATCTGTGCGCCGATTTTGAATGATAGGTCGGTTGCCGCAGGAAAATATTCGCGGCCAAAGTCACCCTGCACCACCGCCGTGTAATTAAACTTACGGCTTGTCAGCGCCGACAAATGCCCGTCATTAATTTCATCGGCGCGGCGGTTGGTCGTGGTCAGGCTGATGGAAATACCGTCGCCGCTGTGGCCGTTGGCGGCATTCAGCCGCGCATTCAACACAGCCAGATCCCTATCCGTCACACGGTTATCGCGTACGCGGTTCAGCAGCGCGATAAAATCACCGTCTTTCTGGCGATAAACTTTTTCCAACTCAATCACGCGAAAATCAAAATCGCGCATCACCTGCGCGCTAAAAAAATAAGGCGTTTCGTAAAAATCGGCGAAAATTTCCCGCTCGCGGTCGCCCACCACCGGCGGCAATTGGTACAAATCACCAATGAAAATCATCTGAACGCCGCCAAACGGCTCACCCACCTGCGGGCCGAAATGGCGCAAATACGTATCGATGCAATCCATAATATCGGCGCGCACCATCGATATTTCATCGATCACAATCATTTCCAGCTTTTTATAAAGCTTGGCATTGCGCGGCTTGCTGCGGTCGCGCACTTTTTGCGGCGTGATGTCGATGGGAAAACGGAAAAAATTATGGATGGTTTGCCCGCCGACATTGAGCGCGGCGATGCCGGTCGGCGCCAAAACAACCATATTCTTTTTCGTTTCGCGCCGAAAATATTTTAGCAAGGTCGATTTTCCCGTCCCTGCCCTCCCCGTGATAAACAAAGATTGATTGCTGTTTTTCAAAACATCTATCGCTTCGGCAAAGCGTGGATTGATTTCCGTCTTTACGGCGGCATCATCAAATTTTTTCGCGACACGCGCCACGCGGGGCGGCGCCACGGTCATACCTTTGGCGGCACGTTTTTGCGCGGCCGGCGTAGGCGCAAAATCGGGCGGCGGTTGCACGGGCGCACCCAACTCATCCAACACACCCAATTCGCGCAGATGCGACGCGACGCCACCGCGCGAGCGACCTTGTTTGGCGGCAATCGCGCTCATTTTCTCACCGGCCAGATACGCGTCATAAATCTCGCGTTCTTCCGCTTCCAGCCACACGATTCCGTGGCGTTCCGGTCTGGGTTTTTCGGCTGTTTCGGACATGGCTCTTGGATAATAACGTTCTTGATATGTTCTAATCTCTAAAACCTAAAAGGACAAGCCCTTATTTCAGCTTACTAAATATAACCTCGGCATTATCCAACCCGCGCCCGCTAACGCCATGGATGAAATAATAATGGCTGACTAACGCGACATCCTGCCCTGCCCCTACCCATTTTGTGTGAAACCGCTTAACACGGTCGGACAAATGCGCGTTATTTTCATCATACGAAGGCCACCAGTTTTCATCTTCCAAAACAGAAAAATCCAACTGTGGCCAAGCCTGCTGCAACGCGCTGCGCGGCGTGCCGATATCGCAACTGTATAATTTTTTCTCGCCCGCCAAGGGTTCGATCTGCAACGGCACATTTAAAATTTCCGCGATCACCGATGCGGTTTGCAGGGCGCGCGTATAGGGGCTGCTGATAATCTGCCGGATATGTTTGTCGGCTAACTGCCCCGCGGCGCGACGCGCCTGTTCAAAACCTTTATCAGTCAAGGTAGCATCGGGCGTGTTTGGATCGCGCCCCGTTAATTCATAACCCAGATTAAATTGCGATTGGCCGTGGCGGATAAAATACACTATTTCATGCCATAGAAACGGTAGAATTTTAGACCGGATTCCAACGCCGCCATACGATGCGCCCACAACGCGATTTGTTTATTGATGGTCTTTTTCGTTTCCGCATCAGGCACAACACCAGACGCCAAAAACCGCGTCAACGAGATCAAACCGTTTTTGATTTCCTTCTTATAAAAATCGGTTTGGTCGTCATGCACCCGAATACTGATCCCCGCCTTGCCCCATAATGCCGCCATATCAACCAGGCTGGACGGATCCGCGCCTTGTTCAAACGCCCGCCACGCGACAATGGCCGGTTGGTCGCGCATTTCGACATTAACGATGTAATCGGTGAACGAAACCTGCGCCTTGGGCTTGCAATATCCTGCTATGGATTGGATAAATTTTTCTTTATCCGCCACGCGGTAAATTATTTCACGCGCCAGAACACCATCATATTTCTGTGCCGGTTTTATCTCTGTGGGGTTATACGGCTCCAACGCGGCTTTTTTGCCCAACGCGCTGGCCACAGACAATTCCAACCCGCGCTTGGCGATATCGGCATCTTGCTCCATGCCCGTCAGGGCAACGCCATACTCTTTGTGGGCTTTGCGCATGCGTCCGCCAAGCCCGGCGGACAGATCGAGGATGTGCATATCCTTGGTGACCGCCAAAGGGGTCATCAATAAAGCCGTAACAGCATCATCGCCGGGCAAAATAAAATCCTGTCCCCACATTTTTTCGGAAACTTCGCCGGCTTTTGCCTGCCAGACAGCGGAGGCTTGCTCCATCGTCGGGTCAAAGGATTGTTCGGCGCGGGGTTTTTCGTCAAAATGGGATGGCGCCTGTTTTTCCCACTTGCCGTCTTTCCAATAATCATGGGCAAAGCCGACGATTTCACGCTGCCACTGAGCCAACAGGCGCGGCATAGCGGGTTTGATACGTTCGACGATAGAGGATAAAGGGTTAGGCATGGCGTCACCCGAAACAGATGCCGCATATTAACCAAAGAAACAGGCGAAAGGAAGCGGTTTTAAGCGTGTCCTACCGTATCCATCGACAACATGGCAGGGTTTACACCGATTTTGGCCATAGCGCGGTTCCATTTGGATTCCAGATCGCCATCGAACAAAATATCTTCATCGGCTGCGACCGTAAGCCAGCCATTGCTTTTCAGCTCTTCTTCCAATTGCCCTGCGCCCCAACCGGCATAGCCCAACGCCATCATCATCTGGTCGGGGCCCTTGCCCGCCACGATGTCCTGGATAATTTCGATTGTGGCGGTGACCGCAATGCTGTCATCGATGCGGGTGGTGCCTTCGCGCAGATAATCATTGGTGTGCAGCACAAAACCGCGCCCCATCTCCACCGGCCCTCCAAATTGAACGGCGATATCGGGTGTGGCCAATGAATGATCGACATTCAGTTGGTCAAGCAGCATAGGGAAATCGGCATCGCCAAACAAGCGATTGATAACCAACCCCATAGCCCCGTTGGCATCATGCGAACACAGATAAATGACAGCATGGGTAAAGCGCGGGTCGGCCATACCCGGCATGGCAACCAGCAATTGCCCCGTCAGCCAATGCGGTTGCAGGCGGAAATCATCAGCCAAAACGGGGGTTTTCTTTAAACGCGTCAGGATATCTTTCATGGGCGAGCCCTTTCATTCTTACCCTTATATTCTGACTCAATATGGGGTATTTTGATAGCCTAAATTACTGTTTCAACACAACGGGTTCCATGCGTCATTTTCTGTTCGCCCTGTTTTTGACATTCTTTTCGTTGCCCGCTTTTGCCTTGTCCAGCGATTGGGCCAAGGATGATGCGGTTGCGGTGCGGTTGATTTCGGGCAATGACGGCGTGGGAACGGCGGCGACTGTGCCGTTGGGTTTGGAAATCACCTTACAAAATGGCTGGCACACTTATTGGCGCTCACCTGGCGAAGCGGGTTTGCCGCCGCAACTGGATTGGACGCGCAGCCAAAGCGATGACGGCAATGTGCAAGACGCCACATTATTATACCCCGCACCGCGCCGTTACACCGCCTATGGTTTGGAAACGGTTGGATATCGCGACCACGTTATTTTTCCGATCGATGTCGTGTTGCGTTCGCCCGGCCACCCTCTGAATGCCGATGTGGCGATTGATTTATTGGTGTGCAGTTCCGTTTGCGTGCCCAAACATTTTGATCTGAAATTGAATGTACCGACAGGCGATGCGAACCCCGGCGCGGAAAGTGACGCGCTAAAACAGGCGCGCGCAACCCTGCCGGTCGACCCCGACAGCGCGGGTCTCTTGCTTCAATCCATCCATAATGACGGGCACAAAGTAGGTTTCGATATCACCTCGCGCGACAATCTGACCGCGCCGGATATTTTTGTGGAAGACGACCAGAATATCGGTTTCGGTGCGCCTGTTGTGGCGATGGATCCGCAAAATCACCGCGCGACATTGACGGTGCAGCCGGTCGACACATTGCCCCAAGGCGTCACATTGGCGGGCATGAAAATTACCGCGACGATTATTGACGGTGATCGCGCAACCGAAATCAAAACCGTTATTTCGCCGGTTGCGGCTGCTATGCCTGCCGTTGCGTTGCCGCAGGCAAGTTTGGCGGTAGCGCTTATTTTCGCATTATTGGGCGGGTTTATTCTTAATTTGATGCCCTGCGTGTTGCCGGTGTTATCATTAAAAATCATCAGCGTTGCCAGCCATGGTGGCGGAAGCACCGGACGCGTGCGCAAAAGTTTTGTGATGACCGCCTTGGGGATATTGTTTTCTTTCCTTGTGTTGGCGGGGGTCATCGTCACATTAAAAAATATGGGCATGGCGTTTGGTTGGGGCGTGCAATTCCAACAGCCCGTCTTTTTGATGTTCCTTATCGTGCTGTTGACTTTCTTTGCCGCCAATTTGTGGGATTTGTTCGACATTCCCCTGCCGCGTTTTCTGGCGGATGCCAGTGACCGTTTGTA
Organism: Alphaproteobacteria bacterium; assembly: GCA_026225415.1. Taxonomy (GTDB): domain Bacteria; phylum Pseudomonadota; class Alphaproteobacteria; order UBA9219; family UBA9219; genus CAIXLI01. The sequence goes on from JAMFSS010000009.1 coordinate 7,065, forward strand.
TCACCCCAAACTGGCAGGCGATTTTGTCACCGGCGCGTTTGCCACCTTGCTGGCCACGCCTTGTTCCGCGCCGTTCCTTGGCACCGCCGTGGGTTTTGCGCTGGCTTCGGGAACGCCTGAAATTATGGGGGTTTTCGCCGCCCTGGGTTTGGGCATGGCTTTACCCTATCTGCTCATCGCCTTGTTTCCGCGCATTGCCACCTTGTTACCCAAACCCGGCGCTTGGATGATAAAATTGCGGCATATTCTGGGTTATGCGCTGGCTGCTACCGCCGTATGGCTCATCTGGGTTTTGTCGGCACAAATCACGGTCGATAAAGCGATTTTGTTCGGCCTGTTTATGGCGGCGATTGTCATTTTGCTGGCATTAAAAAAATACGGCTGGCGCAAAAAACTCATCAGGCTTGGTATTGTCGAATTTTGTATCGCGGCACTCATCATCGGCATTGCGGGATCGATGGCCCCAAAACCACCCGCGGAAACAGACAAAAAATGGATATCCTATAACCAGAACGCATTGGATGCCGATATCGCCGAAGGCAAAACCGTTTTTCTAGATGTCACCGCCGATTGGTGTTTGACCTGCAAAGCCAATATGCGTTTCACTTTGTCGAACCCCGACATTATGCAACGGCTGTTCCACACCGATATCATCGCGATGCAGGGCGATTGGACAAACCCCGATCCTGCCATTACCGATTTGCTGCACCGCTATGGCCGGTACGGCATTCCGTTCAACATCGTTTATGGCCCCAACGCGCCGCAAGGTATTTTGCTGCCCGAGCTTTTGACAAATAAGGATGTCATAAACGCGCTCGATAAAGCTATGCCAATACAAGAGGATGCGCAGCCTTGATTAAGGGGTGAAAGGGGCGTAATTTCTGTCTCCACCCCTTCACAAGGAAATTCCCATGACCATCAAAATTGGCGATAAAATCCCCACCGTTACCCTGAAACATTTAACCGCCGAAGGCATGCAGGATTTAAGCACCGACAGCATTTTTTCGGGCCGCAATGTCGTGTTGTTCGCCGTACCCGGCGCCTTCACCCCCACCTGTTCCGCCAAGCACTTACCTGGCTATGTTAAAGCTTTTTCGGAATTTAAATCGCATGGCGTGGCCGTTGCCTGCCTGTCGGTCAATGACCCGTTCGTGATGAAAGAGTGGATGGAAGGCGCCAAGGCCGACAGCATTACGGCTTTGCCAGACGGCAATGCGACCCTGACCAAGGCGTTGGGTCTGGAAATGGATGGCACAGCCTATGGGTTGGGCACACGATGCCAACGTTTCGCCCTCTATGCTGAAAACGGCGTGGTGAAGCATCTGGCTGTTGAGCAGCCCGGCGCATTTGAAGTTTCAAGCGCCGAAGCAATGTTGAAGGCAGTCGGCGGCATGAAGGCTGCGGCTTAATCTTTTTTGCTGGATAAGAAAAAGGCGGGTTCATACCCGCCTTTTTTTATTTGGGCTCGTCATAGGTGTGACTGCACCCGTGAAAATCCTCCACCAACCAACCTTCTTCGTTTTCCACGGCAAACACCGGCGTCAAAGGCACCTTGCCATGCCCGCCGGGCAAATCGAGGATATAAGTCGGTTGGCACAGGCCGGACAGATTACCACGCATCTGGCGCAACAAGGCCTGTCCCACCGCAATCGGCACACGGAAATGACCGGTGCCGCGGGCAAGATCAAGGTGATGCAGATAATGCGGCTTGATACGATTTTCGACAAAGGCATGCATCAATGCGCCAAGGCTTTCCGCCGTATCATTCACGCCCTTCAACAAAACACTTTGCGACAGCATCGGCATACCGGCATCGACCAGGCGGGCGCAGGCGATACGCGCCTCATCGGTCAATTCACGCGCATGATTGCAATGAAGAAGAATATAAACAGGTAAACGCCCGCGTAGAGCCGCAACCAATTCCGGCGTAATGCGGGCGGGGTCGACAACAGGCACGCGCGTATGGATGCGCAAAACTTTGACATGCGGTATATCATTCAATGCCGTAACAACTTCGGCCAAACGCCGGTCGGACAACATCAAGGGATCGCCGCCCGACAGGATGACTTCCCAAATTTCCTCGTGCGTGCGGATATAATTCAACGCCGCGGCCAAAGCTTCGGATGACAGTAATTTCTCACCCCCCTTATTTCCTTTTTGGCCGATTTGTTCACGCCGGAAACAAAAACGACAATAAACAGGGCATGAATGCAAGAGTTTCAGCAAAACACGATCGGGATAACGATGCACGATTCCTTCAACCGGCGTGTGCGGCGCATCGCCAATCGGGTCGGCACGTTCGGCAGGATGCACCTGCAATTCATTTTCCGTAGGCACGAATTGCGCGGCGATGGGGTCGTTCTTCGCGCCGTCAATCAACGTCAACATCGCAGGCGTGATAGAAACGGAAAATTGCGCCGCGACAGATTGCAACGCAGGCGTGGCGGACGGAATAACATCAGCCGCCACCAAATCCTGTAGCGTACGCGCGGTAGATGTCTTTGCCATTACCGCCCTGCCCGTTTAATGGCGGCAACAGCCAACGCATCAACCCGTTCATTTTCCGCATGACCGTTATGGCCGCGCACCCAAATAAATTCCACCTTGTGCGGTTTGCGCGCGGCATCCAGACGTTGCCATAAATCGGCGTTCTTCACCGGCTGTTTATCTGCCGTCTTCCATCCGCGCCGGATCCAGCCCGGCAACCATTCGGAAATGCCTTTTTGCACATATTGGCTGTCGGTATAAAGTTTAACCTGCGACGGATGCGTCAACGCTTCCAACGCGCAAATCGCCCCCATCATTTCCATGCGGTTATTGGTGGTGGGCGTTTCTCCCCCCGAGATTTCTTTTTCAACGCCATCCATGCGCAACAACGCGCCCCACCCGCCGGGCCCCGGATTGCCGGAACATGCGCCATCGGTGAAAATTTCGACTATTTTGCCTGCATTACTCATTTTTACCCCTTAAACTTGGCTTGTCTTATAAGGGCTATGCTCTTAACAATGAAGCTCAAATTTCAGGAATCAAACCGTGAATCTCGCCTTTATCGGCATGTCCAATATCGGAAAATCCTTCTGGGCCAGGCAATTAGCCGCCGGTTCTGGCTGGACGCGCATGGATTGCGACGGGATGATCGAGGCGCGCTTGGCACCAGAGCTGACCGCCGGCGGTTTTCATGGCGTTCAGGGCTTGGGCAAATGGATGGGTTTGCCGCATCAACCCGATTTCAAAGCCAAGGGTGAAATCTATCTGGCGCATGAACGCGCGGTGATGCGGCAGGTTTTGGATGAAGCACGCAACAGCAAAACACCGACCGTCATCGATACGACCGGCAGCGTAATTTATACCGGCGCGGCTATTTTGGCGGATTTGCGCAATATCGCACGCGTGATTTATCTGCAAGCATCCGATACGCATATCGATGATCTCTTCCGCCGTTACATTGCGCACCCCAAACCGACATTGTGGGATACCCATTACATGCCGCAAACCGGCGAGACATCGCGCGAGACATTGCAAAATTGTTACCCGCATTTGCTGCATGACCGCGCCAAACGGTATAAAGAAATTGCGCATGTAACGATACCTTACGACATACATCACAATCATCGCGCCGATCTGGCCGCGATTATCAAAACGGAGTTAGAGAAAATATGAAGATCCTATTCATCAGCGCCAACCGTGTCGGTGATGCCGTCTTAACGACGGGATTGTTACGGCATTTGGTGGACACTTACCCAACAGCGCAGTTCACAATCGCCTGCGGCCCTTACGGTGCCGATCTGTTCCGCGCGGTGCCGCGTTTGGAAAAACTGATTGTGATGCGCAAGAAACCCTATAACGGCCATTGGCTGGATTTATGGAAACAAACCATCGGCACCAAATGGGATATCATCGTCGATTTGCGCAACAGCATCGTATCGCGATTATTGCGGGCAGGTACGCGTTATTACCATAAAGGAAGCACAGGCGCGCACAAAGTCGTCGATAATGGCGCGGTGATGGGGTTGAACCCGCCACCCGATCCATACATTTGGCTGACACCCGAAGCGGTGACAGAGGCCGCGCGTTTGTTACCAACCGACAAACCCATCCTGGCCTTGGGACCTGCGGCAAACTGGGCGTTGAAACAATGGCCGGTTTCGCATTTTATCGGATTGGTTGCAGCATTGACGGCACCCGACGGTGCATTGCCCGATGCCACCGTTTTGATTTTGGCCGACAAACATGAACGTGAACAAATCGAACCGCTTTTGCGCACCATTCCCAATGCGCGGCGCGTGGAACTCATCGGCCGCGATTTACAAACCGCGGCGGCATGCTTGAAGCGTGCGCGTTTATATGTGGGAAATGATTCCGGTTTGATGCATTTGGCGGCAGCCTTGGGCACGCCGACTTTGGGTTTATTCGGGCCCGGATTTCCGTATATTTATGGACCGTGGGGCAAAAATTGTGCCTTTGCCGTCACGCCCGAAACACGCGAGGAATTATTGGCGCATTACCACCACGGCGGCATGCGCGAAACCAGTTTGATGGGAAGCCTGACTGTCGATAATGCTTTGATGTCCGCACAAGAGCTGTTAGCACGCACAGCCTAACGCCGGTCAAAAAGCTTTTCCAAATCAGATTTTTTCAACTCCACATAAGTCGGGCGGCCATGATTACATTGGCCGCTGTTGGGTGTGGATTCCATTTGCCGTAATAGTGCGTTCATTTCATCGATGGTCAGCATGCGCCCGGCGCGAACGGAGCCGTGGCACGCCATGCTGGAACACACTTCTTCGATGCGGTCTTTCAATAAACGGCTATCATCGAATTCGGCAATTTCATCGGCCATGTCGCGTAACAACGCGCCGACATCTGTTTTGCCCAACATTGCGGGAATTTCGCGCACCAAAACCGCGCCGCCGAACATTTCAACCACCAAACCCAATTCCGCCAGTTGATCGGCACGCGACATCACGCGTCCGGCCGAGGCTTCATCCATTTCAACCACTTCGGGCACCAGCAAAATCTGACGCTTCACGCCATTATCGGCCAAAGCCTGTTTCATCTTCTCATAAACAATGCGTTCATGTGCGGCGTGTTGGTCGATAATAATCACGCCGTCCGTCGTTTGCGAAACGATGAATGTGCCGTGAACCTGTGCCACCGCCGCCCCCAATCGCCCCAACGACGGGATAGACGACACAGATGCCGCCGCGACATTCCGCGCCAGAGGCGAGGCATTATCAAACATCTCCATGCGCGGCGCGGTGTAACTGGGCGAAGAATAACCGACGGCTTGCGGGTAATAACTTTGTGGCTGCGCGGCGGCGTTGTCAGAAAAACCCGCCTGTTCCGGCCGCAACATATCCAACGCCTGTGGTGCTAATGTATTAGTGGTGAATTGCGCGACACCTTGCAACGCATGACGTATGCCCGAAATCATAAGGCCGCGAATACGCGCCGCATCGCGGAAACGCACTTCGGTTTTCGCGGGATGCACATTCACATCCACTTCGGCATTCGGCACCGTGATGAACAACACTGCCAAGGGATGCCGCCCCGACGGCAACACATCACCATAAGCCGCCCGCAGCGCAGACAATAATTGCTTGTCACGCACAGGCCGGCCATTCACAAACAAATATTGCCCGCGCGTGGTCGCGGCATGAAATGTGGGGATAGATGCAAAACCCGTCACCCCTGCCCCTTCGCGCATAATATCCACCGATGCGGCATTTTGCATAAATTCCGCGCCCATTACATCGGCAACGCGGTGTGTTATACTTCCCGCCGCATAACGCAACGGCTTTTTATCATCTTCCTGAAAGGTGAAATCAACCGCAGGATTGGCCAACGCCAACCGTTCGACAACCTCTCGTGCATAATCATTTTCGGTGCGCGGCGTTTTAAGGAATTTCAACCGCGCCGGTGTTGCGTAAAACAAATCGCGCACTTCAACGCGCGTACCTTGCGCCAACGCGGCCGGTTGAGGCACCCCGATATCACCGCCTTCGACATCAACCTGCCACGCTTCGCCGGCACCATTAGCGCGGCTGATCAATGACAAACGAGACACAGACGCGATAGAGGGCAAAGCCTCGCCACGAAAACCGAAACTGTGGATGTTCCATAAATCTTCATCGGGCAGTTTCGATGTCGCATGCCGCTCTAATGCCAACAATAAATCATCGCGCGTCATCCCAAAACCGTCATCGCCAACGATGATCAGTGATTGGCCGCCTTCGCGCAGCGCGATATCTATTTTGGTGGCACCGGCATCCAACGCGTTTTCCACCAATTCCTTGACGGCAGCCGCAGGACGTTCGACCACTTCGCCGGCGGCAATGCGGTTGACGAGTGAGGAGGGAAGGCGGCGGATGGGCATGGGAATTGGGGAATGAAGAAAAGAGGAAAAGGACGAGAAAAGAGATTAGAGAGATGAAAGAGGAGAGAAAAGGATTATCTTTTTTCCTCTTTTCTCTCACTTTTCTCCTCTTTTCTCCTTTTTTCTCTACCCCGGCCTCGCCCTACTGCTTATTTATCAAAGCCTGCTGGCTGCTGTTAAGAAGAGCGCCCGTCAAAGTGGCATCGGTTAAATCGGCCCCTGTCAGATCGACCCCCAATAAATTGGCATAGGACAGATCGGCACCGGCCAAACGCGCCTGACGCAGGCTTGATCCCGTAAAATCGACATAGCGGAAATTGGCTTTGGTAAGGTTGGAAATAATAACGTGGCCTTGCGGCGACACCAACGGTTCAAACCGCGCATGGCGGAAATCGGCATTGACCAATTGCGCGCCCGACAGATCGATGCCGCGCATATCGGCTTTGATCGCCTGCACATAACGCAAATCGGCGTTGCGCAAATGGGCGGCCTGAAGCTGGACATCGGTCATGTTCAACCCATAAAGAATGGCGTTATCGGCCTTAAGCAGGGTCAGCAAACCGCGATTAAAGAAAGTAACACCGCGCAGATCATACCCGCTGACATCCAACTGTTGACCCGTTGCGCCGTCGCTGTTCACCCATTGGGCGTGGCTGCGCATCATGTCTTCGATGGGCAAAAATTTAATCGTCGGCCCCATCGGCTGGCTGGTCATCGCGCCCGCCAGATTATTCACATCCATTTTGGTCAAATCGATCGACGCGTTGACAAGAACCGCGCCGCGCATATTGACCGACTTCAATTCGCACTGGCTAAGATCGGCGCCTTCCAGATTGGCGCCGGAAAAATTCGCGCTTGAAAGATTGGCGCGGATAATCCGGGCACCGCGCATCATCGCATCGCTGAAATTCGCGCCAGCGGCCACCGCGCCCGACAAACGCGCATCGGTCATGTTAACGCCGCTCAGATCTGCGCCATTGCCTTCGGTGATCGGCCATGAATTATGCAACGCGACATATTCGCCTTTTTCGCCGGTGCTGGCCAAATGCCCTTCGCGCAGATCGACACTGGTCAGATCGGCGCCGACCAGACGCGCGCCGCGCAAACACACGCCACGCAAATCGGCGCGCTTTAAACTCGCACCCTGTAAATTCGTGAAACGCAAATCGGCGCCAAAGAAATCGCAACAATCCAGATTGGCCCCCGCGGCATTGGCACCATTCAATGAAACGCCGGTCATATCGGCGTGTGACAAATCATAATTTTGAAGATTGAGGCCGGACAGATCATGCTTGGCCAGCTGTGCCCGCGCACCGCCGACACGGGCGCGACGGAACATGCTATGCTTGCGCACGATTTCATCCAGCTGCGCCTGCGTGATCTTTATCAATCGCGACGGTGTTTCGTCAGTCATCGGGTTCTATACCTTATTAAGGTGCCGATTCTGACAGCTATCCTTTAAAGAAAGATTACAACCAGATCATAATAACTTATTGATTTGTCTATGTTCTTGCTTATTTAGGTAAGATTTTTTGCAGCAAATGGCTTAAGAAATCGCCATTTTCGCCTGCAGAAACGCTATTTGCCTCTAATCCCTTGGCCATGCGCTTGCCCAACTCTACCCCCGGTTGATCAAAAGAATTGATACCCCAAATGACCCCCTGAACAAAAGTTTTATGTTCATAGAGCGCCAGCAACAGGCCGAGATGATACGGATCAAGCCGGTCGAGCAGGATAAGATTGGAGGAACGATGCCCGGCATAGATATCATGGGGAGAGGCCGCCTGTTTCTGGCCGAAGGCCAACGCGCCCATTTGCGCGACCATATTGGACAGCAAGGCGCGGTGATGTTCGGGTTTGTGCCTGTCGTCTTCACTCACACCGATAAAATCACAAGCGATGGGCGTTGTGCCCTGATGCAGCCATTGATGAAAACTATGTTGGCCAACGGTGCCGCATTCACCGAACAGGATCGGGCCGGTTTCATAATCCAAAGCCGCACCGTCACGCGTGACCGACTTGCCGTTGCTTTCCATTTCCAACTGTTGAAGAAAACGCGGAAAATCGCGCAGCCTTTCGCAATAGGATAAAATGGCCAAGGCCGGCGCGTCCAGGAAATTGCGGTTCCATACCGCCAGCAAAGCCAGCATGACGGGCATATTCTGGTGAAGCGGTGCGGATTGAAAATGCGCATCCATAGCGGCAGCGCCGTTCCACAAAGCGCGGAAATTTTCATTGCCAATCGCCAGCGCAACGCTGAGCCCGACAGCAGACCACAGGCTGTAACGACCCCCCACCCAATCCCACATCGGGAAAATATTATCGGCATGGATGCCGAAGGCTTCCACAGCATCGCGGTTGGCGGAAACGGCCACGAAATGTTTGGCAACCGCATCAACGCCCAATGCGTCGGTCAGCCATTGCCGCGCCGTCCGCGCATTCATCAATGTTTCCTGGGTCGAAAAAGTCTTGGAAACCACCACAAAAAGCGTCTGCGCCGGATCGCATTTTGCCAAAACGCTGTCGATATCAAAAGCATCGGCATTGGCCACAAAATGCATCGTGACGCCTTCGACGTAATCAATCAACGCCTGCGACGCCAAACGCGGCCCCAGATCGGAACCGCCGATGCCGATATTGACAATATGTTTAAATGTTTTGCCGGTGGCGCCGCGCCATGCCCCGCCACGCACATCATCGACAAAAGCCGCGATGCGGGTTTGCGTGGCGCGGATATCGGGCATGATATCGAGCCCATCGACCAGAAGCGGCGTGTTATCGCCGCGACGCAAAGCCGTGTGCAGGGCCGCGCGATTTTCCGTGGTGTTTATTTTATCGCCGGCGAACATACGCGTGCGGTTTTCTTCAACCTGCTGTTGCGCGGCGAGTTCCAGCAACAGATCAACCGTTTCCTGTGTCGCGTTCTGGCACGCATAATTCAGATGCAACCCGTTGAGGCTGAGCGAGAAATCATCCAACCGCGCAATATCGGCGGGCGTAAAGGCAGACGCTCCGCGCAATGCCTCGCTGTGCGTTTTTAATTTCTGCCACGCGGGCGTCGAAGTCAGCGTCATTGTTTAACCGTGTCTTTTACTTGGCTGGGCACAACGCCTTCCGGCTTGCCAACAAATACCCAAGTGATTTTGTCAGGATTGAAAAACCGGTCAATCGCGCGATCAATATCGCGGGCGGTGACAGCGCGGATAAGGTCGCCATAGCGATCCAGATAATCGCGCCCCAGATGTTCGCGTTGCATGTCGACCAGAAAACCGGCGATTTTATCGGTGGAGGTCAACGCCAAAGGTTGCGAGCCGGTCAGATAATCCTTGGCTGCCGTAATTTCACGGCTGGTCGGGCCATCATCATGGAAACGGCGCATCGTGTCACGCATCACATCCATTGCTTCGGCCATTTTGGGGTTATCGACCGCGGCCTGCCCCACAATCAACCCGCCATGCTGCGAGGGCGACAGGCCGGTGCTAACACCATAAGTCAGGCCTTTCTTGTCGCGCATATCTTGCATCAGGCGCGATGAAAAACCGCCGCCGCCCAAAATGTAATTGGCGATTTCCGCCGCATACCAATCGCTGTCATCGCGTTTCGGCCCTGTGGATGCGAACAAAATATCGGTCTGCGTGCCTTCGCGTTTTACCAAGATCATTGACGTGTCATTGCTTTCCGGCACATCCTGAATGTCTTTCAACTGCGCATGATGCGGCACATTCGCAAAAATTTTATCAAGCGCGGTTACAAGATCAGCCGGTGAAATATCGCCCGCAACAGCCACCGTGACATTATCCTGCGCCAAATGTTGGGCAGCAAAATTTTTAATATCGTCGCGGGTAATGACCTGCAAAGTATGCATGGTACCCAAATGGCGATACCCATAAGGATGATCGCCATACAGATGCGACAACAACGCATAACGGGCCTGCCAATTCGGGTTGGCGAATTGCGCGCGCATGGCAGACAATTGTTGCGCCCGCAAACGCGCAATATCTTTGGCATCAAAACGCGGACGGACAAGCGCCAGATGCAGCATGTCGAAGGCTTGCTCCTTATCGGCGCTCAGGCATTTGACACCACCGGTTAACGCATCGCGTTCGGCAGAAAAACCGATAGTAATGGAACGCGCCGCCAATTCGCGTTGAAAATCGCTCGCGCTGTAATCCCCCGCCCCTTCGGTCAGGGCGTTCATCGTGATTGTCGCCAGCCCTTGTTTATCGACAGGGTCTTGTTCGCTGCCGCCCTGCCACGCAAGACTGAGCGCGATAACGGGCAAATGATGATCTTCGACCAGCCACGCCTTGATGCCGGATTTCGGCGCGGTGACTTCCTGAATATCGACAGCATAGGCGGGCAAAGATACCAGTGCCGCAATCAAAGCCACAAAAACAAAAATCCGTTTCATCTGATCCCCACTCACCTTATCCCCACACTGTGGCCGAGAATAGGTTGCGCCGCCTCGCGTTGCGCCTGCGTCGCGCGACTATCGGGCAGTAACGCGCCCATCGTTTGGCGCGTGGTGGATGCCAACGCGCGCAAGGCCGCGTTGACCTGTTCGGTCGTAACCGCATTAATACGATCAGGCCACGCTTCGACATCTTCAACCTTATGCCCCGTCGTCAACGCCATACCAAACGCATAACCCGGCATCATCAATCCTTCGCGCGCAAAAATGGCCGAGCGTTGCAACCTTTGCTTGGCATCATCCACGGTTTTTTCATCCAATCCTTTTTGCGCCATATCCTTTAACGTTGCGCGCAATGCCTGTTGCAGTTTTTTATACCCCACCGTCGGGCGGGGAACGGCAGCAATCGTAAAACTGGTTTCGCCGCGCGCATCGGGGTCGTACCCGGTTTCAATGCCGCTGGCGATATTCTGGCCATCGACCAGTTTTTGGTACAACGCGCCCACTTCGCCGTCATCAAGGACGGAAACCAGAACTTCGTTCGCATAGGCTTCATTGGTTTTTTGCGTGGCATAGGAAGGCGCGGCGAAACGCCAAATAATTTGCGGCTGTTCGACACCCGCATCCTTCTGCGTGAAATCATGCGTTTTCGGTTCGGGCGCCGCCGCAAAAACATGGCGCGGCGCAATATCACCGCGTGGCACGCTGCCAAAAGTGGCGGCTGCCAAACGCATCACTTCTTCCGCTTTGACATCGCCCGATATAATCACCACCGCATTATTGGGCGCGTAATGGCTTTGGTAGAATTTCTGCGCGTCTACGGCGGACAGTTTTTCAATTTCGCGTTTCCACCCGATAACCGGGCGGCCATAGGCGTAATGCGGCATAAACTGGTTATCCAGCCTTTCAACAAACCGCCCGTCGGGTTCATTGTCGGTGCGTTGCTGGCGTTCATCCAGCACGACCTTTAATTCGGGGTCCGCCGTTTCGGGTGTAATAATCAGATTATGCATACGGTCGGCTTCCATCTGCATAATCATGGATAGATGGTCCGCCGACACCTCTTCGAAATAGGCGGTGTAATCATAGGCGGTAAAGGCATTGTCTTCGCCGCCCTGTGCCGCGATCTGGCGGCTGAATTCATCGGGGGGGATATTGGCGGTGCCACGAAACATTAAATGTTCCAAATAATGCGCGAGGCCGTTTTTGCCCGCCGCCTCATCCGCCGCGCCGACTTTGTACCAAACCATCTGGCTGACCACCGGCGACAGATGGTTGGGCACCACCACGACTTCCAACCCGTTGGCGAGCGTGAAATCGGTCGGATAAAAAACGGCGGCATTCGCCTTTCCCGTTATCGCCGCGATCAATGCGAAGGCGCAGAAGGAAAGCCGCTTTTTCATTACAGCCCCAACCAGCCGCTTTCTTGTTTTTCAATAACCGGTGTCGAACCGCCGGTGACGGGTTTATTATTTTGCTGCGCGTCTTTGATGCGGGCGGCTTCGGCCGTGGCATCAACGGTCGTGGCAGGTTTTTCGTCCGTCGCGCTGCCCATCAACCGGTCGACCAGATGCGGCGATGCCACAACTTTTTGCGCGGTTTCGTGATCGACGGTATCGCGGATCGAATTATCGGCCTTGGTCGCCCCTGCTGCTTCCAGCAAAGCCTGCTCGCCTTGCGAAGGCGCTTTGGTCGCCGCTGGCGCATTGCCGTTAAACAAAGTTTCCTGTGCCTGCGCGGCAGTATCGACCGTTTGCGGACGCGGCGCGCCGGGGCGCGGGGGGCGCAAAGCATAATCCGGCGGCATCGACAAAGGCGGACGTTCCATCACGGCAAATTCATCCGGCGGGGTGCGCCCCATGCCAAGATCCTGGCGTATATCGCCGCAAGCCGACAAGGCAATCGCCGCAACGCCGAGAAGGAAGAGAGACTTTGAGGAAATCATGGGAATCTCGCGGAAAAGTTATTTACCACGTACCATACCATCCAGCAGGAGAAGCGCAACGCCCGTGACAATGGCGGCATCGGCCAGATTAAAGGCATACCAATGATAATTGCGATAGTAAAAATCAATAAAATCGGCAACGGCGCCATAATGAACGCGGTCGATAACATTGCCGACCGCCCCGCCCATAATGCCGCCCAGCGCAAGCGCCACCAACGTGGAATCGGTGCGGTACAGCCAGCGCCCCAATAACCCCAGAATCACCAGCGCCAACGCGATCAGGACATAAGGGATGTAATGTTGCTGTTCGTGGTTGAACATACCGAACGTCACCCCCTTGTTCCACACAAGGACAAAGTTCAGGAACGAGGTGACGGGGATGGTCTCCTGAACATCGCCCATGCGGTCCAGCAGCATCCATTTGCTGAGCTGATCCGCCAACGCGACGAAAGCGAGGGCATAAACACCAATGGAAAAATAACGACGACGCATGGGGAACCCGAAGAAGGAGAAAGAAGAAAGAAAAGCAGTTACTTATTCGCGATGTTGTCCACATACCAATCATAGGCTTGCTGCATACCATTTTCAAATTCAGTCGGCGCAGACCAACCGGCGGCACGAAGGCGGCCTACATCCATCACCTTACGCGGGGTGCCATCAGGTTTCGATGTGTTAAAGGTGAATTCGCCCTGCCAGCCAACAATTTTGGCGACCGTTTGCGCCAATTCCAGAATGGTGATGTCGGTTCCGGTGCCGACATTCAAAAACGCTTCGTCGGAATAGTTCTTCATAACAAAGACGCAGGCATCGGCCAAATCTTCGGAAAACAGAAATTCGCGTTTCGGCGTGCCGGTGCCCCAAATTTCGACGGTGGGCGCATGGGCCTGTTTGGCGGCGTGCATTTTCATGATCATGGCCGCCACAACATGGCCGCCTTCGGCATCATAACGGTCGCCGGGGCCGAACAAATTGGTCGGCATCACCGAAACAAAGTCACAACCATATTGGCGGCGATAAGCCTGACACAATTTGATGCCCGCAATTTTGGCGATGGCATACCATTCATTGGTCGGCTCCAACGCGCCGGTTAACAAAGACTCTTCCTTGATCGGTTGTTCCGCCATGCGTGGATAGATGCAGGACGAACCAAGGAACAGCAGTTTTTTCACGCCGGTTTTATAGGCGGCGTGAATAACATTGGTTTCGATCACCAGATTTTCATACAGAAATTCCGCCGGGCGCGTATTGTTGGCCTGGATACCGCCAACGGTGGCCGCAGCCAAAAACACGGCATCGATCTTATGGCTGGCCATCCAGTCATTAACGGCAGATTGGCTCAGCAAATCGACTTCATCGCGCGAGGCGGTAATAATCTCACAATTTTCGCCCGCCAAACGACGAACAATGGCCGAACCCGCCATGCCGCGATGCCCTGCGACCCAAACGCGTTTATGGGAAAGGTCGAACCTAGTCATTGCCAATGCCGCGCACACGCGATTCTTCGGCGATAACCTTCAAATCGGACTTCATCATATCATCGACCAGTTCGGGGAATGTCACCGTGTGTTTCCACCCCAAAATGCGCTGGGCCTTCGACGGATCACCCAACAGCAATTCAACTTCAGTCGGACGAAAATAACGCGGATCGACCTTAACAAGCTCCTGTCCAGTCGCGGCATCAAAGCCGACTTCGTCAACACCCTTGCCCTTCCATTCGATCTTGCGATCCACTTTGGAAAACGACAATTCGATAAATTCGCGCACCGAATGCATTTCGCCTGTCGCCAGAACAAAATCATCGGGCGTGTCATTTTGCAAAATGCGCCACATGCCTTCGACATAATCGCGGGCATGACCCCAATCGCGCAAGGAATCCAGATTGCCGATGAACAGTTGTTTTTGCACGCCCAGATGAATACCGGCCACCGCGCGGGTAATTTTGCGGGTCACAAAAGTTTCGCCGCGGATAGGGCTTTCATGATTGAACAAAATGCCGTTGGACGCATGCATGCCATAGGCTTCGCGGTAATTGACCGTTATCCAATAGGCATAAAGCTTTGCCGCCGCATAAGGGCTGCGCGGATAAAAGGGCGTGGTTTCTTTTTGCGGGGTTTCCTGAACCTTGCCATACAGTTCCGAAGTCGATGCCTGATAAAAACGCGTCTTCTTGACCAGACCCAGAATACGGATCGCTTCGAGCAGACGCAACGCGCCGGTGGCATCGGCATTGGATGTGTATTCCGGCGTTTCAAAACTGACCTGCACATGGCTTTGCGCGGCGAGGTTATAAATTTCGTCCGGCTGCACCGTTTGGATAATGCGGATCAGGTTGGTGGAATCCGTCATATCGCCGTAATGCAAATGGAAACGGCTATTGGGAATATGGGGGTCTTGATAGATATGATCGATACGCGCCGAGTTGAAAGATGACGAGCGGCGCTTGATGCCATGCACATCATAACCTTTGGCCAAAAGCAGATCGGCGAGATAGGCACCGTCCTGACCGGTGATACCGGTGATAAGCGCAACTTTGGTCATAGCATCCCTCTTTCCAGGATTTGGAATTATGATTGAATGCAGTTGTTTAGAGCATTTTGTTGATAAAGGGGAAGAGATTTTTTGCGCAGTGCAATATAAGGTTAAAAACCTCTCTTTTAGCCCCCTTATAAGCCCCTGCCCACCCCTGCAAAGGGGGGGATAGCCGCTTCCCTTACGACAGGCCGAGTTCGACCTTATCCACACATTTCGGAAAGAAAGCCGGCCTTGTTGCCGACCAGCCGGGCGAGGTTGCCGCAGCCTGACTTATGGATTGAAGCAAGTCTTTGCGCGCCTGTGACGGAATTTGGGGCAAAGCGGCCGCCGAAAGAAACGCGCCGGGCAGCCAGGGGCGGGATTCCGCGCCCAACAAACGTTCATAAAGAAAGCGATAGGCGGCAAAGCTTTTGAGTTTCCCCTGCCCCAGATCGAACGCCGATACTTTAATCAGCTTGCCCATAAAAGCCTCGTCAACATAATGCTCGTCAATCTGCGGCAACATGTCGCGTAAAAATCTCAATTCCCGATAAGCCTGATATTGCTTGCTAATACCGATTTTTTCGGCATCATCACGCGCCCAAAGTTCAAAAGCATCTCCCTGCCCAAGCCCCACTGCAAGAGATCGCGCGATATAACGTTCTTCGCCTTTGGAAAAACTCGCAAACTCGCGGAACTCAGAAACAAAAATTTTGGCAGAAGCATTCATGGACACCCCGTTAAAATAAAATGACTAAATATTAGATCATAATCCTAAAACAGGAATCGCCCGCAAGGGAATGAAATTCTGCGCCTCATTTTTGTTTTTAAAAAACGATCAAAGCGACGCGGCACTGCGGAAATACCATTTGCCAATATGTGCCTTATGCGGCCACAGAACAAAGGATAAACATCACAGAAGCGCCCTCCGGCCTGCGTTGGTTATTTGTCGATCGCAAACCCATGCTAATGAGCTCTAAGAAGCCTATTTTTCGATATATAATATAGCCCCACACTGATAAGAGTCAGGCGTCACAACGCTTTATCATCGGGCCTGCCTAATATGATCGACGCCATGATCACGGATTTTGGGGACAGCGCCATCACGGGCGCGGTCGCCTGCGTCTTTGCGGCCTATATGTATTTCATCGCACAAAAACGCGCGGCGCTTGCGGTTATCATCGCTTTCACGGCAACGGCTTTGGCCATAGCCCTCTATAAAATAGCCGTTTACAGCCATTGCGCCATAGGGACAGGCTTTTACAATGTGCGATCCCCCAGCGGGCACACGGCCCTGTCCATCGCCACCTATGGCATTATCGCAAGCATCATTTCCACAGCGCTTCCCGCCAGACAAAAACCGATCCCCTATCTTATTCTCGCGCCAATCGTGTTTTTCATCGCCGTTTCCCGCGTCAGGATCGGCGCGCATACAACCGCCGAAGTGATAGCCGGCGCCATCTGCGGTGGCGGCATTGCGCTGGCTGTCTGGTATTCCTTCATTCGCGGGCAGGATTTTCGCTTTCGCTGGCAAACGGCTCTTGGGATCGTGGCGCTCATCGCTGTCTTGCTCTATGGGCAACATTTACCCGCCGAAAATCTCATTCACAAACTGTCCGTGTATTTACAAAAAACAAGGGGCTGCAACATTGCCATTATTCCTTCTTCGTGATAAATCATATGCATAATGCTGATGATCCTGGCATTTTTAACCAGCCACAAAATTATTATCCCTATGAATAAGCTCGTTTCAAAACATGAAAATTTTCCGTCCGTCCAAATTCTACGCGCGCTCGCCGCTTTGCTTGTGGTTATCTGGCATTCGCATTTAGCCATTAAGATTTTCGCCAATAATTACTGGACATCCGATATTGCCGGGCATGGCCAATCCGCGTCAATTATCGGCTTTTTCCCGCTACATTACCTGTATATCGGCGTCGATATATTTTTCGTTATAAGCGGGTTTATTATGGCGATGCTTATCGAACGTGCCCCCCCCCCCATCACGGTTGGAAAAACTTCCTGATTGCCCGTTGCACAAGAATTTATCCGCCTTATTGGATATTTACGTTCTTCGTCGTCCTGGCCTACCTTATCAATCATAAATATAATCTGGGCCAATTCAGCGGTGCCCTAGATGTTGACGCAAAGAGGATCGGCATAGCGGTACTTTTATGGCCAGCCACCACAAGCCCTCCTCTCCTCGTCGCATGGACGCTCATTCACGAGATGATGTTTTACGGCGTATGCACATTGGCTCTTCTGACACGGCAAAAGAATGCGCTTGTCTGGATGCTCTGCCTTCTGGTCGGCCTATCTTTTCTGCAATGGGACGCAGTCGCCACACCGGTAAAGGGGACGCTCTTTTCCATGTATGAAATTGAATTCCTGCTGGGGGTGCTTTCCTATCAATATCGGGCTTTCTTTTCCAAACTATTTCCGGGTCTGCAAATTATTTGCGCCATAGCACTATATCTTGTTATGGCCTGGGCAATGGATCGATACGCCTATTCCGATGAATATCCCCTGCGGTTTATCGGCTTCGGCACCATAGCTTTTTTATTGATCAACGGCGCATTGGGAGTGGAAGAAAAATTTATCGCGCGGTTTGGTCGCACAGCATTCCTTCTCAAGAGATTAGGCGACGCATCCTATGTCCTCTATCTAAGCCACTGGCTCATCCTTTCCATCATGGGAAAAATTGCCGCGCCAATGGCACAGGCGCCCCTCTTGTTTGTCATCGCATGGCATCTATTCAGCCTGTTCCTCTGCCTGGCTTTTGCCTTGGTATTTTCGGAACGCATAGAAATGCCTATGCATAGGCGTATAAAAAATGCCTTTTCGCCCTCACCCTTAAAGCCCACTTAAAAAATAGAAAATTTAAAAATATAGGATTTTTCCCTTGACAAGGAAAAGGGGATGGGCTATTGACAGTGGCAGGGGTGATTGCGTCCTTTTACCAGAGCGCCCAAATATCCCTGTCGCCCAACCCTCCACGCTTCGTTAAAAAAACCATGCCGTAAAAGGCATGGTTTTTTTGTTCGTGGGACAAGTCCCACCATTTTCATGAAAGGAAACCTTATGTCAGCCAAAGACAATTGTGAATCAGTCCTCGATATCTGGCCCGTCACCATAAGCAACGGCACATCCATCACCAACGGCGATAATCTGGGCGGGTTGCGCCTGTTCGGGCTTGTCATGCCCGCCCTATGGACTCCCGCCAATCTGACCTTTCAGGCCAGCTTTGACAGTGGCACCAGTTGGCACAACGTTAAAGATTCGACAGGCAACGAAATCACCGTCACCGCCTCCGCCGGTGATTGCGTCGTATGGGTGCCAACGGCTTTCGCCTCCATACCCATGATCAAAATACGCTCCGGCAGCGCCGCATCGCCCGTTACGCAAGCGGCAAGCAGCATCATCCAACTTATTCTAAGGAGTGTCTGAAATGAATAATCTTCTCTTTTCCAACAATCTGCTGACAGGTTCTTCGACAGGGGCTGAGAGCAGCGTCGCCAAATTGCGCCGCGCGTCCGAAAAAGCCTTGATCAACAATCTATTGATCAATCCCGTTTATGCGGGCGCGGCAACCGTGACCCAGGCAGCCGCAGTTGACCCCAGCACCACCGTTTTTCAGCAAAACATCAATCGATGCTCTATCAAACGTGGCGGCGTTTCTGTGGGCACAACCACATGGAACACATCTGGCACAGGCGTTTATGCGTTTCAAAATCTTGTAGGCACACAGGATTTTGGTTTCGCGATCGACTTTTACACAGACAGCGCGACCGTCACGTTGAAAATAAAACGACAAACCAGCTATGGATTTAAACTGGCGATTAATGATGCCTATATATCGGTATCAAGCTCTACCTTGGTTGCATGGTCAACCGTCGATCCCACCTATAATTATGTGGTTGTCGCCGGATTAACGGGCATCAATAAAATCCGTTTGGAAGTTGCGGTCGATCTGACAACATCCGCAAATCCGGTTCATTGCGGCCATTACACGACCGCTTTCACAAGCACTTGGCCAACGGATTATAAAACCTTTGGCGTTGTCGTCGGCGACAGCTTTACACACGGTTCCGGTTCTAATTACCAGGTCAATGACTATGTCAATCAACTCGGCATTTTGCTTGGGCTTGATGATCTGTGGGCTCTCGGTTATTCCGGCACAGGCTATGTCGCTTCCTTGTCCGGTCAAACATTCACAACCGGCGCTTTTGCGGCTGGCTCAACCGTCATTCCTGTCGCCAACACATCGGGGTTGGTTTTAAACGGCCCCGTTCTTTTAAACGGAACAGGCGATTTATCGCCTTATTTCTCCCGCCATACACAAATTACCACTATTGTTGCCAACACCAGCATTACGGTCAGCAAAGCAGCCCTTGCTGCCGGAAGCGCGGTTTCTCTTTATTCGCCCAACCAAATGCTAACGCCCACAGATTTGTGGAACACAAGCACCGGCCAGTCGCGGCTCGCCTTTGATTTAAGCCGAATGTCCTACACGCCTGATGTGTTCTTTTTTGCGTTGGGCTTGAACGACGATGCGAACGCAACGGGCTATCAGACGGAAATGATCAGCCAATGGGCGCTGGCCAGAAGCCTTGCCCCCAATGCTCTCATCATCGTCATTGGCGTTCCCTCCACGGCGGCCAACGGGTCAAATTCCGGTTCGCCCAATTATATTTCGGCGTTTTCACAGAACAACGAAAACAATATCAAGGGCGCATTCACGACATGGAACGACCCCAACTCCCTTTTCATTGCCGACTGCACCTCCCCTCTGGGTGGCCCCGGTGGTTCGCGTCAATGGGGAACCGGCAATACGGGCGCGACCAACACAACCGGCAACAATGACGTTTATTGCTATACAGACGGCACGCACCCATCCACGGCTGGCCACGCCTACAGGGCATCATGGATCGCCAACAGCGTCAGGGCAGCTTTAAAAACTCTACCATAGAGTGCAATAAAAACGACAAAAAGGCTGGCGAAAGCATTGTTTTATATATATGGTGCGCCCATGAAAAAATATTTATTTTCGCTAGGCCTTTGCGTCATATTTATAGTGTCTATTTTGCTTATAAAGATGGGGACAAATGCCGATCATCCTTTATGGGACATAAGCACCGTAACGCCACCGCCGCCTGTGCTGACCTGCGTACCATCCGATCAGGCGGCATCTTATAATGTTCTTGTGGTCGGGGAATCCTGGGCTGCCGGAAGCGCCTATTTTCCGCAACTCGCGGATGAAGTCTCCAAAGCAAATCAGGGGCAATCCGTAAAAATATGCAGCATCGGATATCCGCGCAGAAATGCCTTGCGTATAAAAAAAATTGTGACGGAAACCCTCTCCCCATCGCTGATAAGGGAAATGTTTAACGGGAATGTGCCGAACAAAACCATATTGCTGTTAGGGGTGAACGACACCATAGAGCATGTTGGCGAGAAAAATTATGCTGAAAATGTGAACGCTATATATCGCTTCTTCTCGGGTTTTTCCGATGTTCGTCTTTCGACCATCCCCAATATCAATGAGGAGCATTTTGTTTCGCCAAATCTTTTAAGCAAAAGCAAACGCGTCATTCTGGAATGTGTTTTTGATGGCTGCCAAGCCTCTGTGGCCGAAAAATATCGACGCTATCTCCACACTCGCTATCCCGATATTAAATCGATCAATTATGATGATTTCATTGCTTCCTATGAAGATTCCCCGCAAATGTATCAAGGCGACGGCATCCATTTGACGAAAGAGGCTCAAGATAAGTTTGGGGGCTTTCTGGGTAAAAATCTTATGTCTTATTGATACAAAAAGACGATAGAAGACTGGCAAAGAGAATGTGTTTTCTATATGCTCTCTTGCATGACAAAAAACATAATCACATCGCGCCATTTTCTTCTCTTGCTGTGCGGTACGCTGGCACTGGGGGCACCTTGTGCTGCTCAAGCCGCAACCGTTGGTCTTGGCTCCGCCGCGCAATGGCAAAAATACGCCGCAGCCGCATGCCTGACTATTTTGCCTAACAAGGCAACCTGCACCGCAATCTCCACAAGCACAGTACCCGATACGGGGTCTTACGCCGCCCCGCTCACCATTACACATGGCGGTACTTATACCGGCGAATGGAGATCCAACAGCTCCACAATCAACGCGGTAACGATCAACACTTCCGAACCTGTTACAATCACGAACAGCAAAATTGCGGGCCCCGGCAATTTGATTTATGGCCGCAATGTCAATCTGACAGTCACCAACACAATTGGTTATGGCATCGGCAGCACCCCCGGCAAATTTGCCGATCTGACCGCGGATAAATCTATCGACATCGATCATTGCATCTTGACCAATGTATGGGGCATACGCGTCAGCGGGCAAGCCACCATACCAACGGTGAAGATCAATAATAATTTTGGCTATAATATGCATGATGGGTTGGAAAAGGCTGCGCATTTTGTCCAGCTGGCCGGCGGCACCTACACAAATTCCAGCATATCCAACAATATTTCCATCAACGCCCCGTATCAAAGCCATGTTGAAGATGTCATCAATATTTATGACGCGCGTGGCACAGCCGCGAGCCCCATCACAATCAGCAGCAACAAAATTGTCGGCGCTTATGCGCTTCTTCCCGAAAGTCAGGGTTTTAGCGGTGGCGGCATTATTGTCGATGGCGCCGCCAATGCCACGTCGGACACAGCCGCCGCTTATATCAATATCAGCACGAACACAGTGCTGGAAACGTCCAACTATGGACTTGCCATTGCTTATGGCCACAACAATCACATCTCTAACAATGTTGTTTTATCGACAGGCGTCATTGACGGCAGCATTGGGGTCGCGGCCCAGAATGTCGGCCTTTATGTATGGAACATGGGCAAGCAATCCCCCACTGTCTTTTTTAACAACACCGCCTATGCGAATAAAATAGTGTGGATGAAGCCCAAGCCCGGCGCCGTTAAAGGCACGAATGATTGGTGGTTGCCGGATTGTGATAACAGCAATCTTCAAAATTGCAGCGACACCGTTTTGGCATCAACCCCCGATATCAATGCGGCCATAGCTTTAGAAAATTCTTATCTCTTCTCGATGTTTGGAAATCCTTAATCTTCAGTACAAAACCGGTTGGGGTTTTTCCGCTTTTTCTTTTGCCAGAAGATCATATTGGTATTGGCCTATCGCCAACATAACGCCCAAGGCGAAACCAAAACCGGGGCCGGCACGCAAGCTTTCCATAACGACATTGGCGCCGGCGGCCAGAAGAAACACGCATGAATAAAGCACTTCCATCAAACGGCCCCTTTGGGGCACAAGCCGAACAAGCATGTAGAAAAGAAATAAACTCAATAGGCCGTAACGCGTAAGCAGATAAATAAAGCTGTCGTGAAACGAAAGATTGTAAATATTAAACGTTTCCGTATCCGTAAAATATTGCGTCCATCCCAGATTCTGAATCGTTTTGAAAGGCAAAATACCCCTGCCATAAGGGGTGCCCAGAACGGGTGTTTCCATAAATTGATTATAGCCGTCTTCGGCCAGCAAAGAGCGGGTATAGCCGTTGTTCCCTTCGCCGGTGGCGCGCGTGGCGCGCACATGCACAAGATAGGCAAAAGTCGAAGAAGCCATAAGAAAGCAGATGCAAACAATAGCGACCGGCCGCCAGGGAAGCGTTATATTGGCAACCCTGAATTTGGATAAAAAGAAAAAAAGCACGAGGCTGAAAGAAGCGATGACGGTAAAGGAGCTCTGTCGGGGAATAAGCGCCGTCCCCAGAACAAGCATGAGGACGCTGAATTTAAGAACCCGACTGTAATTTCCCGTAAACGCGCAGTAAAATATCAGAAAAAGCAAAATATGCAGATTTGAAACGCCGCTAAGAATGAGGCTCTTTTCATAGATCGCCACGCAGGCATAGGCTATGACAAGAAGAATCCAAACGATTTTTGGTTTTAAATTGAGAAGCAAGCCGGGATCAACATGGCGTCGCCCAAACACAAGCCATGCGTAACATAAAATCAATGTTACCGGTTCGCGAAACATCCATGCATCATTTTGCAAATAGGTTGCATAATTTATGTCCGGATCCATGACAAAGGTCAGGAAAATTTTTAAAAATGAAATAGCAATGACGGGAAGCAGATAAGTGAAATCCTTTAGATTAAAATAAAAAAGAGGAATGATAAGACCGGCCAATGTAAGCGTGGACCTATACGCCGTTGTGTCAAACACCAGGCCGATTACAACCAGAACGCCTACGCTTATCATCTTGGAATTCTTTTTGGCAAGGCTTATCAGCTGTTGCGCTTTGTCGCTGGCCATAGGCGTAATCATTCAAAAGTTCCAAACAGGGGCAGAAGAAAGTGGTGGGTTTTATGCGCCCCTTCTATATCAGATATTACCTGCGCCCTTCAACAAGATAGGCCAGAATGATGGCTGTAGCTATAAGGGGCATTTCTTGCTAACTACTGTTTCCAACAAGGAAAATCCGATTAAGCAGGCTTTGCAGATTTCAACAAGGCATCTTAATGAAAATCTTTCATTTAATTTCCCATTTTGCGCTGGGCGGCGCGGCGCCAATGTCCCTGTGCTGGTCAGCGATGCGCCGGGATTGAATGAGGTGACAGCCGCAAGCTGGCCGCTTACTTTCCCCAATGAAAATGTCCCTGCCCTTGCGGACAAGATTGATGAAATCGCATCGGGCAAACATGATTTACCGGATTTGGCGGTGCGCGCCAGAGATTATATCGAATGTTTTAATATTGATGAGCAGGTGTCTTCCTATGATGCCGTCTATCAATCTTTGCTTCGGCATTCAGATTAAAATATATCAGGCGGTTTTCGCCCGACCGGTCGCTTCGCGGTAAATAACCAACAATTTTCCCAGCATGGCCGCATTGGTGCAATGCGTCAGGAAATGTTGCCGCGCCTGTTGCCCCACACGCGCCGCGCCTTCGGCGTCATTCATCACAACCGATAATTTCTGTTTCCAAGCATCGGGATCGAACGGATCAACCAGAAATCCGGTTTCGCCGTCCTGTATAATTTCTGCGAGTGACCCAATGCGCGACGCGATGACCGGCGTTGCCGACGCCATTGCTTCCAATACAACCATGGGAAACCCTTCATACCAGCGCGACGGCATCACCACGGCGCGGGCGGTTTTTATTTTGTCCAAAACCTTATCCGGCGGCAACGCACCGGAAAAAACAACGCGCCCCTCCGCCTTTGTTTCCAACATTTGCCGGTCGGGGCCATCGCCGATAATTTCCACGATGCCGTCGATATCACGCGCGGCCTGAATAAGGGTTTCAACACCCTTTTCTGCGCTTAAACGCCCGACATAAATCAATTTGTTTTCGCGTTGCGGCGCGCCTGCCCCCACATCACCCATGCCATTTCCGCGCACCACAATGTTTTGAGCGGGAAACCCATCGGCGACATAACGCGATTTGGCAAATTCCGTCAAAGCGATGAATGTAATTTTATTTGGATATTTTCTGATAATCTTTTTCAGATAACCGCCGATAAAACCCACGCAGGCCGAACCGATGACAGAATTGCGATAACAACGATACAGCACACCGCGCCAGCGCGATTTACCCACACAGGCTTCGCAAGGTTTGTTGTTACGCATCAATGTGGCCGCCGCGCAAAGAGGCCGGTAATTATGCAGTGTCACAACAACCGGCACGCCCCGACGCGCCGCAACCGCAATCACCGCAGGCGATAACGTCGGAAAAAAATTATGGATATGCACGATATCGGGTTGGAAGGCGTCAAGCGCCGCTTTCATCTGGCCAACCGACCCTTTGTTGCACACAATGGATAAAGCGGCTTTTATCTTGGCGGTTATCCCGACGATATGATCGTTGCGCACCAGCAACCGCCGCACTTCATATCCATTTTGTTCAAGAAGAGCCGCTTCGCTATCAAAAACCGCATCTTCCCCACCGCGTTGTTGATACGCGGTGTGGGCCATCAAAATCTTCATGCGCCGGCAAGCCAGTTTTTAATGACAAGCCATACAAAACGGGGGTTATTCACAACATACCGTTTCCAAACACGTTTGGGTTCGGACATAAACCTGTGCACCCATTCCAATCCCGCGCGTTGCATCCATTGCGGCGCGCGCACTTTGGTTCCGGCATAAAAATCGAACACAGCGCCGATGGATGCCGTAAAGCCCACATCCAGACGCGCGCGGTTTTCTTCGACCCATTTTTCCTGTTTCGGCGCGGTCATGCCCACCCATAACACACTGGGTTTTGCCGCGTTCACCGCCGCTATCATGCGCGCATTGTCTTCTTCGGAAAAAACCGTTTTGAAGGGCGGCGATAAAACGCCTGCGATACGAATGTTCGGGTATTCCGCGGTAATCCGTTTGCTTATCGCGTCCAGAACTTTGTCGCTGGATCCCAGAAAGAAATAGGAAACATCGCCCTGCACATCGGCAAGCGCGGAAAAAGCCGTAAAGAAATCATAGCCCGAAACACGTTCCGCCAAAGGCTCGCCCAACAAACGGCTGGCCCACACAATGCTTGCGCCGTCGGGCACCAGCATATCGGATTTTTGCAGCGCCGCCCGGAATTCGCCATCTTCTTCGGCGACACAGGTTGAATGGGCGTTAATGGTCGCGACCGATTTTTGTTTTTCGCCGGATTCCAGCCATGTCAACGCCGTGCGCGTATCGGCTTGAATGCCCATCGCGCTAACATCATATTTTAAAAAGGCCTTGTTCATGGCATTTCTCCATCTGCCTTCACGGCAAATCTTCTCTGTCGGGCAAATCTTTTTGCCTCGGCGACCAAAAACATCATTTTTTTCCGGAAAAAAACAATCAGGACGGAACTATAGATAGCACCTCCGGCCAAAACAAGGAACACTAGATTAACCCATTGTTTTTCATTAATTAATTGGTATTTTTGTAAAAAGATGATGCCGCCGGCCATCGTCAAAGCCGCCAAAAGCACCGGCCATAATTTCGCATAATCGCGCCATAGGCTGAGCCGCAATTGGATTTTCAGCAATAAGGTATAAAGCGGTAACGACAGCAGGAGGAAAAAGACATAGCATGCCGTCATCGCGACCACGCCTTGCGACACCGCAAACAGGCTAGCCAAAAGGCTGATGCAGACAAGCGACGCGTGCGCCTTGAAAAAACTGCCCATAGCATTATGGGCGCGGAAAATGCTTTGCAAAATGGTCAGGAACGGGCTGACGGAAACGCTGAGCAGGAACAGCTGAAGGACCGGCGTGGCCTGCCGCCAGGACTCGCCAAAAAACAGCGGCACATAAAGCGGGGCCAGGATGATCGCACCCGCCACGACAGGCAGCACAAGAATGCCAAGTATGAGGATAAGTTCGGAAAGAATTTTTTCCTGCTCGCCCTTATTTTCCTTGATCAACGAAAGCGCGGGGAAAACCACCGCCGATAAGGGCGCAAAGATGATTTCACGCAAGGCGCCGCCGACCCGATTGGCCAGCGCATAGAAACCGACATCAACGGGGGTCAGAAAAATACCCAGAAAAACCCGGGGCAATTGATCTTGCGCATAGGTGACAAGATTGACACCGGCGGATTTAAGCCCGGGCATCAGATATTTTCGCGCCTGCCCCCGATCAAAGAGCAGCCGGGGCTTCCAGGAAGAAGACAACCACAAAACAATATTGGCGACGAAACAAAGCGTTATTTGTTGCGCCACCATAGCCATCGCCCCCATGCCGCGCAAAGCCAGGATGATGCCGACAATACCGCCGGCGATTGTGGCGACAAGGGTGCGGATCGCCGTGATGCGGAAATTCATCGCCGCGCCGAACAAAGCCGCAGGCAATGCAGAAAATCCCAGCAAAACCGGAACAATAGAAAACCACATCATGAATCCGGCCAATCGCGGTTGATGGAACAACAACGCGATGGGATAGGCCAATAAATTCCCGGCCAGCGCAAAGAAAACCCCAAAACCAACGCATGACCAGAAGAGAGTGGACAGCCCCCTGTCATCGCTGATTTTCAGGCTGACAACGCCATCCGTAACGCAATAAAAAAACGTCGTCACCAATCCCGTATAGATATAGCAAAGCGAGATAAGCCCATATTCTTCGGGTCCCAAAAGGCGCGCAATAAAAGTGAAGACAATGAAAGACGCAAGCTGGTTCCCGCCTTTTTCAACAAAGGACCAAAACACGCCGCTCGCCATTTTCTTTCGGATGCTCATGATTTATTTCATCCGCGCAAGAGAGGTAGCCGTGGCGCGGACATACCCATAGCGACGCAACAGTTTTTCGCCAATGAAAGAGGCGCGGATATGCGCATAGACATACAATATTTTATCGACGCGACGTAGCCCGAACAGAAAAGCCGCGATAGCCATGCGTGACTGAAACGGGTTTTGGCCATGCGCCAACAGGGAACAAAACACGGTGCGGAAAAGCCCGCGCCGCCCCAGGCTTGAAAGATGTTTAAGCATCATCTTCCGTACCAACGGTTTCATGATCAGACGGTCATCCGCATTTTGCATTCTGTAAAGCCGGTAATAGGCCAGGATAATGCGGCGGTAACTTTTGGTATAGGTTGGCAACGAATTGGTTGAAGGCGAACGATACAAGGTTACAGGCGTTGTCAAGGAAATGACCTTGCCATAAGCCGCCAACCGCAACAGCAAACCCCAATCATGATTGCCGCGAATTTCGGGGTGCCCGCCGACCGCCATATAGGCGTCGCGGCGGAAGCTGAAAACACTGCTGCCCCCCGCTATATTACCCTGTGTCAATAGCGTGAAATGGGAAAGCGATGCGGGCGCGATTTGCACGCGGTAAGGGATAAGATCATCCGTGCACCAATAGAACCCACCGATAATGCATTGGGTTTCGGATGATGCGACTTGCCATGCTTCCGTGAATTTTTCGATGGAATCGGGCAGATAGCAATCATCGGAGTCAAGCAACGTCACACAGGGTTGTGACGTTTGGGCCACCGCGCGGTTCATTGACGCCGCACCACCAAGATTGACCTCGTTACGCATGATCCTTAAAATAATCCCTTGGGGCGGCGCGGGAATATGTTCCAGCGCCAGCGGAACGGTCGAACAATCATCGACAATAATAATTTCACGGGGCAGCACCGTTTGTTGATAAATACTAAACAAAGTCTGCCGCAATTCGGGCACACGATCCTTGACCGGTATCACCACCGCAAAGAAGATTTCTTTTTTCTCTGTGTCATTCATGAGTTAATAATTCTGGCCGGATTGCCGACAACCGTTGCGCCCGCGGGAATGTCTTTGACCACCACCGCACCCGCGCCGATAACGGCGTGATCGCCGATTGTGATTTTACCCAACAGAATGGCCCCCACGCCAATATTGACATGATCGCCGAGAACCGGCGCATAAAACACGCCGCCCACTTCCTTCTCGCCGATAGTGACACAATGACGGATCTGCACATCTTTGCCGATAACCGCGCCGCTGTTGATGACCGTGGCATAGCCGTGATACAGCCGCGCCCCCTCGCCTATCGTTGCCCGCCAATGAATTTCTGTGCCGATAAAAAGTTCCATCACAATTTTATAGAACACCAGATAAATGAGGCTGAACGGTTTGATAAAAACCGGCGCATTCAGATGCGCATGCGCAAACCGGTACAGCGCAAGCAACAGAAACCCTTTCCAATTGCGGGGGTTTGCCTTGTAATCGCTTGCTATCAATTTAAACAGGGTCATGGCGCGTCCGTTTTGGCTGGCGAATAATCGGGGATAAATTTTTGCATAGCCTCTGACGACGCGCCCAGAAAATTTTGCAATCTTTTATCCGCATCATCTTCCTGTTCCGATATATCAATGGGTGTGGTCAGCCGGACAAGCGCGCCATCGGTGCGCCCTGTGGTGATCGAGTCCGCAATAATGCGCGCCTTGACGCGATAAAAATCGGGTTCGGAAACGCCGCGTTGTTCAAACCAGTAATAGACCAACAAGCGCGACATGCCCCGTTCGATAATCAACCGGTTAAGGTGAAGCGCATTCGTGGCGCGTGGTGATAGATTTATCTGCCGCACCGATTGGTTGATGGTTTTCCATCCACTGCCCGGCAAACATATCATCGGCGAATGAAACGTGCGTTCGTTCCGCTGGCTGTCGTAATAGGCGACAAAAAAATTAACCGACTGTTTAGCATCGGGCGTTACAAAATCCCAATCCCTGACATCGGTTGCCTTGAGCAGATCGAGCGTATCGCTATCGATCAACTCTTCGTGCCCCGTCCAGCCTCCGATAGCCGTAGGGAAATTCGAAAAGCTTTCGCGCAAGGGGATTATTTCCGGTTTCGGCGAAAGAATGCCCGCGCCGTAAAGCGCCGATGCGGCCAACAAAAGAGCGAGCGTCAAAACAACGGCGGCATCTGTTTTCACCTGCCCCCCAACACGCGGTTTGGATGGCCAATTGAAATAATGATCGGACAAACGCCCTTGCGGCGGGATACGCGTCAGCATAACCGCTTCGCCATACAGCAATACTATACAGAGCGCGAAGGAGACCCAACCTTCGATATCATGCGTGATGGTGACCGCCTGTTCCGTTCCGAACAGGCTGGCGACGATACCGATAACCGCGATGCGCAAGGCGTTAAACCCGATGGCGGCGGGAATGGCGGATAAAAATATCGTGACGCGTTTCCACAAAACATCATCCAGCAGGACAGCGAACAGAAAGCTGAAACTGGTGAGGGGGAAGAGGTAACGCAATCCGCTGCAGGCCTCGACCACTTGCAGTTTATAGGTGCCGAGATCGATGATGTTGCCATCCTGAAAAACCGAAACGCCGATATGGTGGAGCAAAAAAACGCCGAGGCCGGACGACACAAGCTGCATTTTTGCCGACAGGCTCATATAGGCCGCCTGTGGCAAGGGAATGGCAAAAAATAAATAAGCCAGCGCTGGCCATGTTTTTTTGACTATGCCCCCTCCATAAAAGGCAAGGAACGCGCCATAAAACAGGCCAAGCAAAGCATATTGCGGCATCGTCATAATGCCTGATAATTCGCCCACCGCCCAGAAACACAGGCTGAGCGCGACCAGGGCGCACCCCACCCAGGATGATTTTATGGCCACCGGTTTTTCGGCCAAACGATGCGCGCCAATCCACAACGCCAGAGGCAGAATGAAATAACCGTGGCTATATTCTTCCTGTTGCCATGAAGCATAAATGCCTTTGGCGGCGCCCCAGCAAATGAACAAGGGAAAGCCGATGGCGAACAGCGCCCACAAAAAAGCCGCGTTATTTTGTGATTTCATGTCGATCTTCCACTAGCCTATCGCGATAGCAATCACCGGCACGTCAAAAAAACAATTATTTACAGTAAGATAGCAATAATAAATACGATTTTTCCAGCCTTATACCCTCTATTCCTGGTGATATACAGAATAAAGTGCAAAAGACAAGGAAGGATTGGCGGTGAAAGGGGCTGGGCTGGCATCCGTTTCATGATGATCTCTCTTATTCCTTGCTTTTTTTCCGTTTTTGTATTGTGATATCCGCGAGATTAGAGACTCTTGACTTGTGCTTGATATACAAGCGGCTCCCACTGGGGGCTGTTTTGCTCTTCGCAGCGCTTGGGAGTTGCCGGAATTATACTGAAGCCTGGCTTCGGGAATTTTGGCGCTGACTCGGCGCGGGCGTCATGGTGATGCCGGCCAATACTAGGTTAAAGGATTAAGACAATGGCAACAGGTACAGTTAAGTGGTTCAACGGCACCAAGGGTTTCGGCTTCATTCAACCGGATGCAGGCGGCGCAGACATTTTTGTGCATATCAGCGCAGTTGAACGTGCCGGCTTGCGCGATCTTCGCGAAGGCCAGAAGCTCAGCTATGAATTGGCAACCGAAAAGGGTAAAACCTCGGCGGCTAACCTCAAAGTTTCTGACGCTGCTTAATAAGCATAAAAAAGCTTTATAGCTTTGGGACGGGGTGCAAGTGGCTTAGGCCAGTTGCGCCCCTTCTTTTTTTGATGCTGGAGGTCGGAGGACTGTGGCAGGACTGTTTTGTCGAACCGGCGCTTCTTTCCAACTATCCGCACAGCCAATAAAAAAACTCCCCAGATTAGGGAGCTTTTTTATTGGCTGGGGGACGTGGACTCGAACCACGATAAACAGAGTCAGAGTCTGTTGTCCTACCATTAGACGATCCCCCAAGCAGGTGCCGCCTTGTATCACAGCCCGTGGGGCTTGTGTAGGGGGTCGATAAGCCCGCAACGGATTGATTATACTTGCCATATTCTTTTCCCCTTTTATGGCCTATAAAGCTTTTATGACAGACTCCAAAAAAACAGGCGGCAAGAAAAGCAAATCGGGCGGGTTGGGCATCCTTGAATCCAAACGGCGCGTGGCTGTGCGGGTCAAGGCCAAGCATAACCGCACCGAATCCTCGCGCCAATGGTTGCAACGGCAATTAAACGACCCCTATGTGGCGGCGGCCAAGGAAGACGGGTATCGTTCGCGCGCGGCTTACAAGCTGTTGCAGCTGGACGAGAAATTTCAGATTTTAAGACCCGGTTTGCGGATTCTGGATTTGGGTGCGGCGCCCGGCGGTTGGACACAGGTGGCCGCCAAGGTTTTGGCGCAAAAAAGCGGCGAGCGGAAAAAGAGCAAGCTGGTCGCGTTGGATATCTTGCCGATGGACCCGATTGAATATGTCGATATCCTGCACATGGATTTCACCGCCGAGGATGCGCCGGAAAAAGTGAAAGCCGCTATGGGCGGCACGATCGATCTGGTGTTAAGCGATATGGCGCCGTCGACCACCGGCCACCCCGCGACAGACCATATCCGCATTATGGCATTGGCGGAAATGGCCGCGCATTTTGCCGTTGATGTGTTGGCGCCCGACGGCGCGTTTGTGTGCAAATTTTTTCAGGGCGGGGCGGAGCGCGATATTTTGAATCTGTTGAAAAAGCATTTCGCCAAAACGCGCCACGCCAAGCCCGCCGCCAGCCGCGCGGAATCTTCCGAGACTTATTTGGTGGCGCAGGGGTTTCGGAAATAACCAAAGGATAAAGGCATGATGTCTGCATTGAAAAAAATCATCTGGCTGTGCGTTGTGGCTGTTATGGTTATGCAGACACCCTTATTAGCTGTGCATGCACAGGAAGCCGGGGGCAGCGTGCCTTCGTTTATTCGCGATGCGGAAATTGAAAATTATTTGCGGGCGTTGGCCACGCCTTTGTACCGCGCCGCCGATATCGACCCCAACAGCGTGACGATTGTGATTGTCGAAAGTAATGTGGTGAACGCCTTTGTCGCCGAAGGCATGAATGAATTTTTCTATACCGGATTGTTGCAATTGACCGACAGCCCCGAACAGTTGGCCGGCGTTATCGCGCATGAAACGGGGCATATCGCGGGCGGCCATTTGATACGCGGCAAGGAAGAAATGAAGAACGCGTCGGCAGAAGCCATATTGGGCATGTTGCTGGCGGTCGCCGCCGGTGTCGCCAGCGGCAGCGGCGGTGTGGCCGCAGGCGGTATGGCGGGCGGCGCATCAATGGCGGAACGCAGTTATCTGACATTCAGCCGTTCGGTCGAGGCATCGGCGGATTCCGCGGGCATGTCGTTTCTTGACCGCGCCGGTGTTTCCGCACGCGGCATGTTAGAGTTTTTTAACAAGCTGAAGGATCAGGAAATGTTGCCTGCCGACCGGCAGGATGAATATGTGCGCACCCATCCTTTGACACAGGACCGTATTGATGCCGTGCAGCTCCATCTGGATTCATCACCGCTTAAGGATGCCAAGCTGGCCGATAAATTCTACACGATGCATGAACGCATGAAGGCCAAGCTGTTGGGTTATTTGCAGCCCGAAACAGCCTTGTTGCGTTACACCGATAACGACCAACGGATTTCGGCGCGTTACGCCCGCGCCATCGCGTTGTACCGCACAGGCCAAGCCGATCATGCGATTACCGTAACCGATAGTTTGATCAAGCAGGAGCCGGCCAATCCGTTTTTCTATGAACTCAAAGCGCAAATTCAATTTGATAATGGCCGCGTGGAAGAGTCGATTGCCAATTACAAAAAGGCCAATGATTTGCTGCCGGATTCTTCGTTGCTGCGTCAGGCTTATGGGCATGCTTTGCTGGAAAGCAAAGATCAGGACAGGGCTTCGGCGAAATCGGGCGCGCGGTTGGATTTGGCGATTCAGCAATTACTGGAATCCAACCGGCTGGAAGACCGCACGCCTTTGACATGGCGTTTTCTGGCTTCGGCATGGGGTCGCAAGGCGGAATTGACGCAAGACCCGCATTTTGAGGCGATGGCGACTTATGCCTTGGCAGAGGAATCCGCGGCGGAAGGCAAAGACAAAACCGCCGGGCAATTGGCCGACCGCGCAATGAAGGGATTAATCAAGGGGTCGGTTTATTGGGTGCGGGCGCAGGATATTAAATTATCGACCACGCCCGATGATGACGGCAAGAAAAAGAAAGATTAAAGCGAAAAAACCCCACAAATAACGAAACATAAGGCGCCTTAACTCTTCATTGACTTTGGCGTTAAGAATTGGTCTTCTCGTTAACCTTAATCCTTGTGAATCGGAGCCGTTATGCGCAAATCAGCCCTTCTTCTGACCGTCGCCCTGTTGAGCCTATCCGTGGCCGCACGGGCTGCCGATGCGCCTTTGCCACAAACGACGACTGCGGCGACCTTTAACGATGCGCAAAAGGCCGAGATTGAAAACATCGTCAAAGAATATCTGGTCAACAAGCATCCCGAAGTGATGGCGCAAGGCTTACAAAACCTTCAACAAAAAGAACAGCAAAGCGCCGACGCCAAGAGCAAGGCCGAGATCACATCCGAAAAAGACAAAATTTTTAACGACCCGCGCACCCCCGTTGGCGGCAACCCCAAGGGCGATGTGACAATTGTCGAATTTTACGACTTCTCTTGTGGTTATTGCAAAATGTCGGAAGAGTCTTTGGAACGTCTTGTCAAAGAAGACAAGAATGTGAAAGTTGTTTACAAGGACTTCCCTATCCTTGGGCCAGCGTCAGCCGAAGCCGCCAAAGCCGCATTGGCCAGCATGAAGCAGGGCAAGTTCCAACCGTTGCATGACGCGTTGATGACCAAAAAAGACCATCTGACCAGCGATATGATTTATGCCACCGCCAAGGATGTGGGCATTGATGTCGATCGTTTGAAAAAAGATATGAATGACAGCGTTGTTGCCGACACGATTGCCGCCAATCTGAAACTGGGTCAGGATATCGGCGTGCGCGGCACACCGATGTTTATCGTCAACGACAATGTGTATCCCGGCGCTTTGCAATATGAGCAGTTGAAGCAGGCTGTGAGTGATGCGCGCGGAGCCGAAAAGAAATCGTAACCGTGACGCAAGCAACAAAACCCGTTCTGGTTCTGAATGGCCCGAACCTCAATATGCTTGGGGTACGCGATGTCGCTATGTATGGATCGGCGAGCCTGAAAGATGTCGAAGCCCTATGCGTGAAAACGGCGCAGGATAATGGCATTACCGCCGAATGCCGCCAAAGCAACGATGAAGGCGAATTGATTTCGTGGATTCAGGGTGCGCGCCAGACCCATGCCGCCATCCTTATCAATGCGGGCGGGTACAGCCATACATCGGTCGCGATATTGGACGCGTTAACCTTAACGGAATTGCCCATTATCGAAGTGCATATCAGCAATATCCATGCGCGCGAGGAATTCCGCCAGCAATCCCTTATTTCGCGGGCTTCCAAAGCCGTTATTTGCGGGTGTGGCATTGATGGCTATGGCTATGCTATGCAGACCGTCGCAAAACTGCTTAAATAACCGGATATACTGACCCCTATAGGAACAATCATGCCTCCTTCCAAATTTGACCTTGATATCGAAGCAATCCGCAAGCTGGCAAAATTGCTGGATGAAACCGGCCTCAGCGAAATCGAATATGCCGAAGGCGACCGGAAAATCCGTTGCGTTGGCGCGCGCGCCGCTGTTCAGGTTGCTGCCCCCGCCGCCATTGCAGCATCACCCGTTGCCGCGGCTTCTGCCGCAGCCGCTCCCGTCGTGAACGGCACCGCTGTTCCTTCGCCGATGGTTGGCACTGTTTACATGGCGGCCTCGCCCGGTTCCCCGGCTTTTGTCAAAGTCGGCGACCGCGTTAAACAAGGCGACACCTTGTTGATCATCGAAGCGATGAAGGTCATGAACCCGATCAAATCGCCCAAGGCCGGCACCATTACGCAAATTATGGTCGAAGACACGCATCCGGTCGAATTCGGCGAAACGCTTGTCGTGATTGAATAATCATGTTTGAAAAAGTCCTTATCGCCAATCGCGGAGAAATTGCGCTGCGCATCCATCGCGCCTGCCGCGAAATGGGTATCCGCACCGTTGCCATCCATTCGACCGCCGATGCCGACGCCATGCATGTGCGTTTGGCCGATGAGAGCGTTTGCGTCGGCCCGCCGGCATCCAAGGACAGCTATTTGAACATACCCGCCATTTTGACCGCCGCTGCGATAACAGGCGCCGACGCCATTCATCCCGGCATTGGGTTCATGTCGGAAAACGCGAAATTCGCCGAAATGGTCGAACAACACGGTTTTGCGTTTATCGGCCCCACGCCCGACCATATCCGCATTATGGGCGACAAGGTTACCGCCAAGAAAACAGTCAAGGATTTGGGTTTGCCGACGGTGCCGGGTTCGGACGGCGCGTTGAAGGATTTGGACGATGCGCGCAAAGTCGGCGATGCCATTGGCTATCCGGTTCTGATCAAGGCGGCGGCGGGCGGCGGCGGCAAGGGTATGAAAGTGGCGCGGACGGCTGCCGACCTCGAAGATTCTTGGAATCTGGCGCGCGGCGAAGCGCGGGCGGCGTTCGGCAATGACGAAGTTTATATGGAAAAATACCTGGAAAAGCCGCGCCATATCGAAGTGCAGTTGCTGGGCGACAGCCATGGCAATGCTGTGCATTTCGGCGAGCGCGATTGCTCCATCCAGCGACGCCACCAAAAAGTAATTGAAGAAGCGCCCTCGCCCGGTTTGAACGCCAGCGAACGCATGGAAATCGGCAATCTGGCAGCGGATGTCATCCGCAAGCTGGGTTATCGCGGCGTCGGTACAATTGAATTTTTGTATGAAGGCGGCAAGTTCTATTTCATTGAAATGAACACCCGTTTGCAGATCGAACATACGATTTCGGAAATGATCACCGGCATTGATCTGGTGCGCGAACAAATCCGCGTTGCCGCCGGTTTGCCGCTGAGTTACGCGCAAAAAGATATCGTGTTCAGCGGCCATTCGATTGAATGCCGTATCAATGCCGAAAACCCGGAAACTTTTGCGCCTTCGCCCGGCGTGATTAAAGGTTATCACCCGCCCGGCGGGTTGGATGTGCGTGTCGATAGCGCGCTGTATGACGGTTATCGCGTGCCATCGAATTATGACAGCATGATTGCCAAGCTGATCGTGCATGGTAGCAACCGGAATGAATGCCTGTTGCGTCTGCGCCGCGCGTTGGAAGAATTTGTTATCGGCGGGATCGATACGACTTTGCCCCTGCATCGCCATTTGATCGCGCAAACCGATTTTATCAATGGCGATTACGATATCCATTGGCTGGAAAAATTTTTAGACAAGAAGTAACTGATTGATATCGTTAAGAAAATAAATCACATTCTTGATGTTTCGTTGGTTTTTCTTTATGTTGCGCATCATATTTAAATTGATGAATTGCGCAGCACATTATGGCGATTGCAACCACACCAGAAAAATTTGAGAAATTTGTCGAAGCCCTGAAAAGAACGGGGCATATCGGCAAAGCCTCAATCGCCGTGGATATAAGCCCAAGTACCGGCTGGCGTCTTGTAAAGAAAAACCCGGAATTGGAGCAATATATCCTTGATGGAAGAAAAATTTCACCCAAAAAACAAAATCTATTCGACAAAAAACTTAAAGAGCATAAAGGCCATATTGTCACCGCGGCGCATGAAGCAGGCATTAGTTTTGTCACGGGATACAGCAGACAGAACAGAAAGGCCGAGGCAAAGAAAGGCAACGTGCCCCTAATCTTACTGCGCAGAATTACCGGCATGAAAACGGTCGAAAAAATTGCCGAAGCCATCAAGCTGCCGGTTAATCGTCTTCATCACATTATATCAGAACCAGAGATTTATAAGGCCGGTTATTGTCTGGAGCTGATTGAACAATTGGACAGGCTATACCCCAAAAAACAAGATTTAATCGACGAGCTTGTCGAACAGCTCTGCTTCCAACGCGTGAGCGCAGGCAAAATCCGACCGGGCAATTCTCGTCCGGCCAACGAATATCGTAGAGCCGCCGGAAGTCTATTACGCGATTGCCGGGTCAAAACCGGCGTGACGCTGGCCGATGTCGCCCGCGAAATTACTTCGCGGCCAGCCCTTTGCAAAAACATCGAGCGTGTTGAAAATGGCGACAGAGCATTACCTTTGACTATTGTGTTTAATGCCGTCGCGATTTTGCCGCCGCTTTATGCGAAGGAAAACCCGAAAATAGCCCGTAGAACCGAATTATTGCTGAGCCTGCTGGCAAAGCCTACAATCTGAGATCATGTCCAACCGCCTCCTTCCCCGGCTTACGCCCGCCCTTTTGCTTCGCGCCTATGCGATGGGGGTTTTTCCTATGGCCGAGAGCGCGGAGGCCACCGAATTGTCATGGTATGATCCGCCGGTGCGCGCGCTTATTCCTTTGGATGAACGGTTTCATGTTCCCCACAGATTGGCGCGGACT
Organism: Alphaproteobacteria bacterium; assembly: GCA_026225415.1. GTDB lineage: Bacteria > Pseudomonadota > Alphaproteobacteria > UBA9219 > UBA9219 > CAIXLI01. The sequence continues at coordinate 45,072 of JAMFSS010000009.1, forward strand.
ATACGACAAAAACCATTTCACGTCACAATTGATACGGCGTTTGAAGCCACGATCCGCGCCTGCGCCGCGCCTGCGGAAGGCCGCGAAACCACATGGATCAATGAAGAGATTATTCGGTTGTATTGCGCCCTGCACCGCATGGGCAATGCCCATTCGATTGAGGTGTGGGATAGCGGCGAATTAGTTGGCGGGTTGTATGGTGTTTCGCTGGGCCGCGCGTTTTTTGGCGAGAGCATGTTCAGCCGCAAGACGGATGCCAGCAAGATCGCGTTGGTGCATTTGGTGAACAGTTTGCGCGAATGTGAATACACTTTGCTGGATACGCAATTTCAAACACCGCATCTGGCACGCTTCGGCACTTTTGAAATCGCGCGGTCGGCCTATCATTTATTGTTGGGCGCGGCGGTTGGAAAACTCGCTCAGCCTTTACCCGCTACGGAAACTATTTCGCAGCCTTATCCCGGCAACCCGTGACCCAGATATCATATATCGGGTGTTCCATCGCCGATAAAGCGGGCGACGAGGCAAACATCCAGCCATTAAAAACGGGGATATCCTGCGCGCCCGGTTTGAGTTCGGTGATTTCCAGATAGGCGGCGGATTCCGGCGGCGCTTCTTCGGGCAAGGTCACGCGGCAGGTATGCGCGACGATGGTGAGCTTGCCAAACTGGACGGGTTGATTAAGCGGAAGCATGATTTCTTCCACCCGCGCAGTCATTTTATCCAGGGCGCGGATCACCGCGATGGGTTGTTCCTGTGTTGGCACCGTCGCATGGGCGGCGAATGGCAAGCATGCCGCCAACACCGCACATACAAAAAACCTCTTACGCATCAGGGATGCGCCGGTTGTGCGCCAGAAGCCGGTTTGGCTGCGCTGGTGCTGTCGCCGCGTTTGCTGCTGTAGATCAACTGGCCGATCAGATCATCGAGGCGAAGCGGTGCCTGTGTGCGCGTGACTTTGCCTGAACCGTCGGTTTTGATCATGGTTTCGTCAACGCCGGGTTCAAGCGACATATATTTGCCGCCCAGCAAACTTTCGGTCGAGACAAGCGCAATGGTGTCGGTGGGCAATTGCACGCTGGGGTCGACGGTCATTGTCACCGTGACCAGATATTGGTTTTGGCCGGGGTCGGTGTTCAGAACCAACGAGGATACAGAACCGACTTTGACGCCGTTTATTTTCACATCGGTGCCTTCTTTCACACCATCGACCATGGGGAAATTCGCGCTGAGCTTGTACCCCTTCACCTTGTGCAAATCGGCGCTTGAATAAGCGAAGGTTAGAAACAACGCCGCAAGCGCAAGGACAACCGCGCCGAGGATAGTTTCGAAAACATTGTGTTTCATCGGTCTTCCTTTATCGGGTTTATTCAGGTTTCCATGCTTGGTAATCGCCGGTCGCATGGGGGCGCGCTTTGCCTTCCAACGCAGGCGGCATCCAGGCATCAATCGTGCCGGTTTTATTTTCGATCGGTGGTTTTTGCCAGGCATAACGCGCGCTCGCCGGTATCGGCGCATCTGCTGTGTGATGCAACCAGATGTGCCATTCGGGCGGCACCTTGCTGGCTTCGGGTTCGCCGTCATAAATCACCCAGCGACGCTGGCGTACGCCTTTGGGCGTTTTGCGTTCGTGATAATAACGGTTGCCGCGGATATCGTGCCCGACTTCGACGCCGCAAAGAAGTGTTTGCAGCATGGTGCCAAGTTGCGAGGCGCGACGGATGAAAGAGAAGGACATGGGAAGAATGGGGTTCGTGAGTCGGAGAGAAAAGAATCTCGCGCAGATGTTTTTATAAATAGAGTGTGGAAGAATAGAAACATCAAAATGATTTTGTCTGTTGGCCATTGTCGTTTCTTGCCCCGCCTTCCCTGTGGGTGAAATGTTAACAAGTTTTGCTTTATAGCCACCATATTTTGTGTCATATATTAATCATCCTACTTCATCTTGTGGATAACTCTTCTCTCCAGAGCCCAGCTTGCATGGTAATCCTATGAAAAAACACGCTTTTCTTTCAACCTTTGCCCGCCTTTTCACACGCGGGGTTGAAGATGCCTATGCGGCCATTCCTTTTAAATCTGCCGAGTCGTTTGGCGATGAAGCGATGCCCGCATTGGCCGCACCTGCATTTTGGAGCCACGAAGCGATTGCAGTAATGGCAGAAGCCGCCTGCCCCGCTATTCCCGCCGCCCTGCGCGCAGTTGAAGAAAACACGGTGCCCAGCTGGTTATGGCGTCATAAAGCCGCCGGTACGAATCATGTAACCGAAGGCGATCTGCGCGATATTTTTAATCGCGTTGTCGGATCGGCGGGCGCCAAGGCATGGAAACTGGGTCTGTTCAGCAACGAAAAAAATGCCCGCGCCTTTTATGACGAAGCGCGTTACGCTCTGATGCAACGCCACATTGCGATAACGCCCGAAATTATCGCGCCGATGGGTTTGGATTGGGTCTATGGCATTGACGCGAAACCTGCCGCCGCAAAACGCACCGGCAAAACCGTGCATAAAATTTCCAATGCCGAAATTGACGGCATGTTGGGCAAGACCAAACACAAAACCGACATTTGGAAAAAAATTTTTGCCGTTAAGGGCAAACAGGAAACTGCCGTTTCGGTTCGCCTGAGCGATATTGCCGGTGATTGGCATTCAACATCGCCTGCGCCCGCACAGGCCGCGATTGATGTGATGCAGTTGCGCCATAATGACGGCAGCGTGAATAGCGATGCGTTGAAACAGGTTGTGCGTTTGTTGGTTATCATCTTGGATTTGCATGAACGCAATGATGTCACAATTGGCGTGGCGAACATTGCGCCCCTGTTAATGGCTTTGGGATTGGGTTATGACAGCGATGCCGGACGCGCGATGGCGGCGTCTATCGCTGCGCTTGTCACCGCAGAAGGCCTTGTGGCATCGGCGGAAATGGCGGCTTTGCGTGGTGCGGATGCGGTCTTTGCCGATGAACGCGATGCTATCATGCGCGGACTTCGCAATCATCGCCGCGCCGTTTATGGCGATGCCAATGATTATGAAAAATTATCCGTTCTGCCTGCGTCGCTGCCATTAAAAAATTGCCCCGATCTGGCTTTGGTCGCGGAAGCGCAACGGCAATGGGATGAAGCCTTGGTTCTTGCCCGCGTTTATGGGTTGCGCCGCCTGTCGGTGACCGATATGACACCGAACGCGGCATTGGCCATGACGATGGAAAGCGCATCGCAAGGTCTTGCGCCCCTGCATGGATTGACGATGATGCAGCAGAATGAAGATGATTGTTACGTTGCTGTTTTACATCCCGCGGTGGGCGAGGCTTTGGCGCGGTTGGATTATTCGCGCGACGGCATAAAAACTTTGGGCCAGCATATTGCGGGCACACATTCATTGCATGCTGCACCCGCGGTTAACCACCGCAGTTTACGCAACGCCGGATTAAGCGCATCGGTGATTGAAAACATCGAAGCCTATATCCCTTGCGTAAACTCCATTCGTTTGGCGATAACGCCTTGGGTTGTCGGCGTTGATTTCTGTAAAAACACTTTGAAAATTTCCGCGAAAAAAATAGAATCGCCGCGTTTTGATTTGCTGGCGCATTTGGGTTTTGATGAAGATGCCGTGAAAGCGGCAGACGCATTTTGTTATGGGCATAATACCGCCCGTAATGCCAGGATTTTGAATATCCGGCATCGCGCTTTGTTTGCCTGTGGCGCGGAGATTTCGACCGAAGCGCGGTTGCGCATGGCGGCATCGGTGCAAAGCTTTATTTCGTGCGATACCGGCGCGGATATCGCCTTGCCTGTGGCCGGAAGCGTGGCGCGTGGCACAGAAATGGTTTTGGCAGCATGGCAACGTGGGTTGAAGTCGTTGAAGATTGTTTTTGATCCCACCGTTGAAGCGCCCATTGCGCGCAGCGGTTTGGTGCGTCGCTTAACAGCCAAGGGACATGTCGCAGCCAAGACGTTTAAAACGCCGGTGCGTTTGTCACATGGCGGTAAATCGCACACGGCATTGTCGATCAAAAAATCAACCGGCGCACGCCGCGGCACGCAGAAACATTAAATCGTTCGGATTCTGTTCAGGCTTTCGGTTTTGCCCAGCAAAGCCGCAACGCCAAAAATGGGGGGCGAAACGGTTGATCCTGTAAGCGCCGCGCGAAGCGGTTGCGCGATAGCGCCCAATTTAACGGCTTTTTCTTCAGATAATGCCCGGCATGTGGATTCAATGGCTTCGCCCGTGAAATCGGGCAGGTTTTCCAAACGCGCGGCAAGGTCAGCCAGAATTTGTTTGGCTTCGGGCGTTAAAAGTTTTTGCGCCTTTTCATCAAACACCAAAGGCGTGGTACGGAAATAGAACGCCGCCATATCGGCGATTTCCACAAGCGTTTGCGCGCGGGTTTTCACATCCGGCATGGCGCGGATAAACAAATCCATTTGCGCGGCGGTTAAATCTGCGCCCAGAATTTTGGCGATAAAAGATGCGGCCAGTTTTGCCAGACGCGTATCATCGGCAATTTTTAGATAATGCGCATTGACGCTGCCTAGTTTCGCAAAGTCAAACCGCGCCGGTGATTTGCCGATGCCGTCCAGATCAAACCATTCAATCGCTTGTTCGGTGGAGATGATTTCGTCATCACCGTGTGACCAGCACAGGCGCAGCAGATAATTGCGGATTGCTTCGGGCAGATAGCCGCGATCGCGATAATCGGAAACGGCAGGTGCCCCGTGGCGTTTTGACAATTTTGCGCCATCCGGCCCCAAAATCATTGGCAAATGGGCGAAAATGGGAATGTCCCAACCCATCGCTTTGTAAATTTGCACTTGGCGAAATGTATTGGTCATGTGGTCGTCGCCGCGGATGACATGGGTGATGCCCATATCATGATCATCGACCACAACGGCATGCATATAAGTCGGCGTGCCATCGGCACGAAGCAGAACCATATCGTCAAGCTGGCTGTTTTGCACGGTGATGCTGCCCAACACCGCGTCGACGACTGTGGTTTCGCCTGTCAAAGGCGCCTTCATACGGATAACGGGTTTTGCATCCTTGGGCGCTTCGGATACATCGCGGTCGCGCCAGCGGCCATCATAACGTTGCGGCAGGCCTTTTTCTTTTTGCTCCGCCCGCATCGCATCCAGTTCTGCGGTTGTGGCATAACAATAATAGGCAGTACCGTTGGCAACCATTTGCCGCGCGACTTCGGCGTGGCGTTCGCGTTGTCCATATTGCGAGTAGAAATTTTTATCACCGTAATTTTTGTTATCCCAATCGAGGCCAAGCCATGTCAGGCCATCAAGAATAGTTTCGATGGATTCAGGCGTTGAACGTGCGCGGTCGGTATCCTCGACCCGCAACAAATTTTGGCCGCCATGATGCTTGGCGAACAGCCAGCAAAACAAAGCCGTACGCGCCCCGCCAATATGCAGATAGCCGGTGGGGGATGGGGCAAAGCGGGTAATAACGGGCATAGCAACAACCTGATAATATGGTAAAAGAGATGGCCTGCACTCTAGTCGTTTCTTGTCCCGCCGTGAACCCCCTCCCCGCTCTTTCTGCCCTGTTTGAACGCGAAAGGCCGCGCTGGGCTTATTGGCTGCCTGTTATGCTGGCGGTCGGGATTGTGGCTTATTTCACTTTGCCGTTTGAGCCGTCTTTATGGGTTTTGGTGGCATTGCCGGTTTTGGCGGGCGCGGCATGGGCGGTGCGCCGCATTTGGGCTGCCGCTCTGTTTTTATTCGTGCTGTTTGTTATCGCACTGGGGTTTTGCGCCGCCTTGATTGAAACGCGTATCGATGAACGCCCGATGTTGAACCGCGATTATGGCCCGGTGCCGATTGCAGGGCGCGTGGTGATGACCGAAATTCTGCCGGATGGTATTCGCCTGACATTATCGCATCCGCGCATTGGGCCTTTGGCCCCCGAACAAACACCAGAAAAAATCCGCATTAAATATCCCGATCTGGGTTTGGCCGATGCGCCACCCACGGGGGCGTATGTAAGTTTGTTTGGCCGTGTCGGCGCGTTTAGCGAACCGGTGGCACCGGGCGCGACCGATTTCCGTTGGCAAGCCTATTTCAAACATCTGGGCGGTTTGGGGTGGGGCTATGGCAAAATTCGCGTGGAGGATGACGCGCCGCCTTCTGTGTCATGGCGCGAAGATTTTTCAATGGCGTTTGAACGCGCGCGCAAAACATTGGCGCGGCATGTTTATGAACATCTCGATGGTGATGTGGCCGCGATGACCGCCACGCGGTTAAACGGCGAGCAGACCGCTATTTCCAAACCCGTTATCGAGGCAATGCGGATTGCGGGTTTGTCGCATTTACTGTCCACATCCGGCTTCCATGTCACCATTATGGGCTTATTGATTTATTTTCCTTTGCGGATGATTTTTGCCGCAATCCCATGGCTGGCATTACGCTATCCGATTAAAAAATGGGCGGCGGGCGCGGCAGTTTTTTCAGCGTTGGGCTATACTTTGTTGGTTGGGTCACAGGCCGCCACTTTACGGTCATTGATTATGACGGGTTTGGCGATGTTGGCCATCACCGTAGACCGGCGTTCGACTTCGTTGCGTCTGGTGATGTTGTCGGCGGGCATCGGCATGTTGATCGCGCCCGATGCCACAATGGGGCCGAGTTTTCAGATGTCGTTCGCGGCGGTGTTTTGTTTGATTGTTGCCAATCAAAAAGCATGGGATTGGGCGGCAGGTGATTTCACCGATTTTATGCCGGAATGGTTTAAGTCGATTACCGCGCATCTGTGGGGCATTGCGCGAACCTCATTGATTGCGACCGCAGCCACCACGCCATTCTCGATTTATCATTTTCAGACATTCAGCCTGTATGGGTTTATCGCCAATATAGCCGCCATTCCCATCACCAGTTTTTGGGTGATGCCGTCCATTCTTATGGCCTATATCACTGCGCCATTCGGATTGGATGGTTGGTTTATTGATGCCGCAGGTGCGGGGGTTGCCGTGACCATTCGCATTGCGACCACCATGGCATCCCTGCCCTACTCCATATTCTATTGGCCCGCTATGCCGGGATATGTTTTGGCGGTTATTGTTATGGGCGGGTTATGGATGTGCATTTGGAGACAGAAATGGCGGTGGTTGGGTGCGGTACCCGTTATCATCAGCATGATGTATCCGCTTTATACCGCGCAGCCGGATTTTTTTGTGGCACCCGATGGACACGAATGGGCGGCGCGGTTGGATGACAGGCGGTTGGCGATTTCTAACGTAGACCATGAAAAATTTGCGACCGATCAATGGCAACAAAGATTAGGGATGGCGGAAATTGTGGATGCCACCGATTTGCCCACGGATAACAAGCAAGTGCGGTGCGATGCGGATGGATGTGTGTATCGGCATGGAACACATATTCTGGCGATGGCATCATCGGAACCGGCGTTGTTGGAGGATTGCCAGCATGCGGATATTGTGATTGCGCCGGTGGTTGTGAAGGATTGCGCGGCGGCGCGCATTATTGATGAACCGGATTTATGGCATCATGGCGCACATGAAATTTATTTTAAAGACGATACGGCGCGTATTGTGGATGCGCGGGCACGACGCGGTGCACGGCCATGGAGCATCGGATGGCAAACCGCCGCCCAAAAACAGGAAAAAGAAGAAGGCGGGGAGTAGCCCGCCTTCCTGGGTTATCGATCAAGTTTGTGTGAAATTCTTAAATAGTAAGTTTCCGTGCGGTATGGCGTTGGGCTATCTGCGAAATATTCTTCTCTTGTGACTTCATCACCCACAGCATTAAACAATAGCCTTGTGTTGATATATCCTTCGGGAATGGCCTCTTCGTTGCTACGAGAGGCAAATTCGCCATGCACATGGCAGCGAAAGGCTCCTACCTTTTCTTTTTCCGCTGTGTAGAGAACATATCTGTTATGCGCATCTTGGATGGAGGAAATGGCCAAGGCATCCACGATATGCCATTTATCTCTGGCGCTATTCCATTCATCCCAAGCGCCGATTTTACCCGTTGCGCTGCCCAATATGTCACCGATAATTCGGCCATTATGCGCAATGCCATCTTTCACAAATTGATAATGGTGCTCGCTGAACCATATGCGGTCTTGATATAATTCTGCGTGAAGAAAATCACGTTCTTTCTTAGTGGGTTGATGCCCCTCTCTAAATCCTATCTCTGAAACTTTTATGCCATTGATGCCACGGATTTGGGGTAATTCGGTAAGGTGAACGGGGCTTATAATTTGCAGCCCACACTCCTCTTTTCTGTTTGGGTCTCTTTCTGTCGCAAAAAAGGGGAAATTTTTGTAAAGAGAATCTCTGTGTTTAATAAAGTAGCCCAAATAAGCGTTTTGATTTTGTGGGTTTGTCATAAGTTTCTCCATCTGTTCAAAGGTTACAGAATCAAGAGAAACAAGCCCGGTTATGACCGATGCTATCCGTATTATTGCCCTTGCGAGCCCTATCTTCCTTGCGGAAAGCCACCTTGCCCGGATAGGCAGGTTGGCGAACAACCGAGATTGTTCTCTTGATATCTGATGATATTAAAACGCAAATGACGGCGTTTTGTCAACGCAATTAATCGAGGCCGCTGCCTTTATGGATTTTTTCGGTTTGTTTGTTTTCCTTGATAAGGAAAACGAATACCAAACTGACAACAAACAAGGCGCCATTGGTGACGATGATTTTAAAAAATAAATCCACCGGCCAGATAAAGAACCAGAGTTGCGCAAGGCTGATGATTACGCCTGCGAGAAACAGCGCAAAACAAATAAGGGTTGACGGCTTCATGCGGCATCCTTTTCGACAAACACGGCTGTGCCATAGCACAACACTTCGGTGACGCCGCGCATGATTTCGGTTGTGTCGTAACGGATGGAAATTACCGCGTTGGCGCCGTGCCGTTCGGCGTGGGCGCACATCAATTCATACGCATCTTCACGCGCCCGTTCGCACATGTTGGTGTAGACAGTGATATTGCCGCCGAAAATGGTTTGCACGCCCGCCATAAACTGGCCGACAACCGAGCGTGAACGCACGACAATGCCGCGCACGATGCCAATATTGCGGGTGATTTTATAACCGGTGATATCGAAGCCTGTGGTGACGAGTGCGGGGGGAATCATGGGTGCCTCCTGTTGTTTCAAACAGGCTAAGGGAGAAAAAGGGGGTCGGCAAGGGACATGAAAAAACCCGCCCTTCTTGCGAAGGACGGGGTTTCTTGTGGGCAACAGCAAAACTTAGGCTGCTGCGTCTTTCTTGGCGCGGGGCTTCTTGGCCTTTGGCGCTTCATCTTCGCCTTCAACCGCTTCGGCCTTCTTGGCTTTCTTAGCGGGTTTCTTTTCGGCAGTTTCGCCTTCTTCGGGAGCCGCTTCTTCGACAGGGGCGCCGAATGCCGCTTCGACTTCAGCCTTTTCAGCCGCAGCCTTCAACACAGCCGCGCCCTTTTCAGCCTGAACGCGCGCTTCGTCGATCGAACGGGCGACATTGACGGTGACCTTGGCGATGACTTCGGGATGCAGCTTGATCTTGACCGGGAACAGACCGAGCATTTTGATCGGCGTGTCGATATGCACCTGATTGCGGTGGATGTCGTGACCGGCTTCCTTGGCCGATTCCGCAACGTCGCGCGAAGAAACAGAACCGAACAATTGCGCCATTTCGCTGGCCTGACGGATGATGACGAACTTCTTGCCTTCCATCTTGGTGGCGATGGCTTCGGCCTTGGCGCGTTCTGCCGCGTTCTTGGCTTCGAGTTGCGTGCGTTGCGTTTCAAACACTTCCATATTCGCCTTGGTGGCGCGAAGCGCTTTGGCCTTTGGCAACAGGAAGTTGCGGGCGAAACCGGGGCGAACCTTGACGGTTTGACCCATTGCGCCCAGACCATCAATACGTTCCAACAAAATTACTTCGATCATTTCTCTCTCCTTTAGTGTTTGTAGGTTAGTTGTTTTTAGAAGCCGTTTTTCCCGTCAACCTTTTACGGAAATCGGCTATTTCATCCACCGCGCCCAGCAAGGCCACGAAAGGCACAAGCGTGATCGCGACGCTGATCAAAATATAGAAGACAACAAGAATGGCGGTGGCATAACGCGAACGCGCCGCCAGCGCATGGATAACAGCAAGACCGATAAGGAAAAACGGAATGCTGAGCACAAGCGATAAATTTAGCCCGACATAATTATAAGGTTCGGGCGCAAATGCAGCCGCGCCGATGCTGGCTGCGGCCAGCACAAGCAACCAGACCGGCACGCGCAATTCGGACAAAGAAAAGGCGGGACGAAGATTCCATTGTTTTTGGCACAGGAAGCTTTGCGCGGCGACCAGCGCGATAAGCGTCGAGAAAAACCACGCGCACATGCCCAGTGCAGGCGCCATACGCGCGACCATATCCAGATATTGCGTGAGCTTGAGCGTCATTTCCGGCGTGACTTGCTGGCCGTTATCCGACAACATTTTTGTGGCTTGCGTGCTGATACCCGCAAACGCGTCCTGGGTCATTTTCAGCAAGCCGCCATCGGTATTCATTGTCGCGGCATAGGCGGCAATGAAAATGAGGCAAGGATAGATGACCAGCGCCGACAAAATGGCGCCTTCGGAAAGATAGAATCTGCCGATAGATGTTACGCGCTGGCGCGTGGCGATAAAGACCAATACAAGCGCGGGGAATGAGTCGGCGATGGCATAAAATGTCGCGACTTCGGGTGGTGCGGTCGCAAAAAGACCTGCTGTGCCACAGACAACCGCGACAAGGCCGGACGCAAAACCGGCACCAAGACCAGCGAGAAACAGCGGAACGGTCGCCAGATAAGCAAGCAGGATAAGAACGGAACCGGCATGCGATATGGCAAAGCCAAGGATGAAGGCGCTGAGGACACCCGCAAGGGCATCAAGGCCATATCCAAAAAATCCACGCGATTGCGATTTGTTGTCGGTCACTTCGGCTCCCCTTTCAGGGCTTACTTGTTCCCACCCGGCTTATGCCGGAAGGGTTAGAGAAGGTTTTTACTTCCCAAGTCTCTCTCGTAAAGAAAGAGGAATATTTTGTGTGGAGAGAGTTTCCATAAACGGATGGTCGCCCCCTCACCTGCAAAAACTAAGACTTACGCAAAAGTACGTAAGCCTAAGTTTTTGCTTCCCGCGGAGCTGCAACTGCCGCTCCACGGGATAGCTGTGTTCCGCGCCCCTCGCGGGGGAGAGGAAAACAAAAAGTTAGTTCGCGTTGCCGCGCTTATCAGCATAAGGCAGTAAGGCCAGGAAACGCGCGCGCTTGATGGCTTGCGCCAATTCGCGTTGCTTCTTTGCCGAAACGGCTGTGATACGGCTTGGCATAATTTTGCCGCGTTCCGAAATGAAACGCTTCAGCTGTACGGGATCTTTGTAATCAATCGCGGGGGCATTTTTGCCCGTGAAGGGGCAAGATTTGCGGCCACGACGGAAACCGCCGAAACCACCTGCGCCTGCGCCACGTTCGCCGCCGCGTTCGCTGCGTTCACCACCACGTTCGCCCCGAGGGCTGCGTTGTTCTGTCATGCTCATACTGCGTCTCCTTCAGAAGCGGTTTCGCTGCGCGGTGCGCGGCGGGGGCGGTCGGAACGGTCGCCACCACGATCGGGGCGGTCGCCAAACGCAGGGCGTTCAGCGCGTTCGTCTTTGCGCAAGATAGCGGATGGCGCTTCTTCATGCGCTTCGACGCGAACGGTCATGAAACGCAGAACGTCTTCATGCAGCTTCATGTTACGTTCCATTTCGGCGATGGCCGCGGACGGCGCATCGAAATTGAACATCACATAGTGACCTTTTTTGTTCTTGCTGATGCGGTATGCGAGGTTGCGCAAACCCCATTGTTCGGTTTTTTTAACCGAACCACCGTCTTTGACGATGATGTCTGAAAATTCTTTGGTCAGGGCTTCGACCTGTGTGGTCGGCACGTCCTGACGCGCGATAAAGATAGACTCATAGAGTGGCATTTGACTTCCTTATGGTTCTTGCGACCCACCGCTGGTCTGGGACAACCCCAAAGCATCAGCCGCATGGATCTCAGCCCACCCTCAAAGGAGCGAGCAAGGTGCTGTTAAGCTGGGGGTTTTATAGCGATTTGTTCCGGGATTGCAAGAAAGAAGCGTGATATTTAATATCCGAACATAAATTAGTTAATCCATTTACAAAAAACGCCTTGTGAATAAACACCCTTAATACTTGTTCTTTTTTTGTTCTACATTTATCTAATTGAAATATATAAATATATTTTCTAAATGTGCAATAAAAAAACCAGTCACAACCATTCACTTGACGTGATTACAATAAATGCTATTAATGGCATGACTACTTTTAAGGAAACACCATGCCAATCCGCGATATTCGATCTGATTTAGTGTCTCGGTTAACCAGCGCCGAAAGAAGAAAAGACGTATTAAACGAACAATTGAATGATATTGCCAAAGAAGTCAGCGCACTGAAACAAATGCTTGAAATTGAAAATGACCGTCTTGGCAACCAACAAGATTTCTTTTCAATTAAGGCTCATGAAGAACCAGCCATGGATTTACCCAAATTTATCAGATCAATTACACAGAGAAAGCCGCTAACAAAAAATGAAATGGTAGAATACGCGACTCCTAAGGGCTATTTTTATGGGAAAAATGTTAGCCCAGGTAGAGTTGTGCACTTCACAGTAGTGAACATGGTTCATCGGGAAGAATTAAAAGTGGTGGGCGAAGGAAAATATCTCGCCACTTAAAAAGTTTAGGGGAAGCCATGGTGGCTCCCCCGTCAACCCCAGTGTGGTGCTGGCTCACTTGAGGGAGTTACCTCAAGCGCAGGTGGGGGCTGTTGTCCCCATCAAGGAGGTTACGATGATGCGAAAGTATCATCTGGGTTTTAAACCCACCCTCTCATCATAGAGGGCTAACCAACGGCGGATAGCGCAAGCTACCCGCCGTTTTTTTATGGTACATTGATAGTATGAAAGCAATATTGTTAATGAACCATTTAAATTAACAAGTTAAAACAAGGGCTAATTTTTAAAAATCGACAATTAAGCTTTCACAATCGTCGCCAGCTCGCCCGCCGTATCGCTTGCGCCCAACGCAACACGTGCCGCCAGCATACGTTTGACCAGATCGCGCATCGCGTCGGCATCACCGGACGGAATGATGGTTTCACCTTCTTTCAACAGCGCCGCATATTCGCCCGCATCGGGGAACAGATAGGGTTCGCCTGCCAGACGTTTGAACCAGGTATGCACATAATCGCGGTCGCGCCAGGCGACGGCAAAGAACAGATCGCGCATTTCCGACAAATGCATTTCGGCATCGTCAAACGCATCCGCATTGGCCGCATCGATAATCTGTTGCACCTTGCCAGCGTGATTATCGAAACGGTCGCTTTCGGTTTTTTCGGCATGACGGCGGGCGATGCGGTTAAACACAGCCGCCATTTTGCCAAGGCGACGTTGCAATAAAGCCGCACGATATTTTTTGCCCAGACGCGCGATATCTTGGCGGCAGAAACGCGCTTCTTCGGCGATGCGGCGTATGGTTTCGGGATCGTTGGCGGATTCGGCGAGGGTTTCGCCTTGTTCCTGCAAACGCATTTTCAACAATTGAACTTCGGGGCCGCCTTCGGGGCCCACGGCGGCTGCCAGATCGCCCCATTCTTCTTCGCCTTGTTTGACAATCGCGCTGGCGAATTGCACGCCGTCATTACCGGCGAAGGAAACCTGCCCCGCTTGCGGGGCATAGAAACGCGGCGCCTTTAATTCCAGCGGTTTGCCGTCGTTGGATATCGTCACTGTCGCTTGGAGAATGCCGCTGTCGCTGATCTGCCAATCGAAAGTGATCGGCGTGTTTTCCGGCATTTCAAAGTTTTCGGGCAGATCTTCGCCGCCCACGCGGAACACGCCGACGCACAGATTAAGGTCGATGCGTTCCGGATATTCGACCTGAAAAACTTCGAAGCTGACATAGCCGGATTGGCGCGCCTTGAGGCCGCGCGCGCTGGTAAATTTGACGGTGCCATGTGCGGGCAAAGTTTCGTTTTTTTGCACCAAAGGCATCAGGATATTTTCCTGCGCATGCATATGGCCCAGAACTTTGACCGCGATTGTTTGCGCGGCGGGGATGCTGCCCGTTGATGCGATAAGGCGCGTGATAGCCAGCATTTGGTCATGTTGCGGCAGAACATTGGCGTTGGCATCCAACACATGCGCGGCAAAACGATGTTCGCCCGCATTGGCCAGAGGAACGGCAATGGTAAGCCCGTCCAGCAATGGCAGCGCGCCGGAATCCCAATCCTTGCCAGTTAGTTTGATCTGGCGGTCTGCCGGCACTTCGCCTTTGACATTGACGGTCACAACGGTTTTGTCGTTTGGCGTGCGGGCGGCGTATCCAAAACTGATGCTTGGTTCTTGCGGAACTTCGACCACCGCGGCGATAGGCTTGGGCGTGCTGATATTCTTATCGTCCCATTGGCGGCTTTCGCAATAATAGGCGGCGCCCACGGCAACGGCTGTCATCGGGTCAGTCTTTAAATCCGCCGCGATACCCAATTCGTTCGACACCATTTGGCGGACAAGCGGGATACGGCTGGGGCCGCCAATGAAAACGATGCGGTCGATTTCATCATTATTGGTGTTGTTTTCGGTCAATACGGTGCGGATCAACTGAATCGTTTGCATGACCGGTTCGCGGATCATGTCTTCAAATTGTTTGCGGGTAAACGGCACGTCCAGATAGATTTCCATTTCATTCTGGTCAGTCATGCGGAGTTCTTCATCCGACGCGAAGATGGAAACGGATTCTTGCGACGATAAATCAATCTTGGCTTTTTCAGCGGCCAGTTGCGCGATACGGATAAGGCGACGATAGGCCGGGTCGCGTTGGAAATTTTCGGGCAGGTCGAAAGTTTGCGCCAACCATGGGCGCACCACTTCATTGACGATCATGCGGTCGAAATCGCGGCCGCCCAGCATATTGATGCCTTGATGCGCGATAATTTTGACTTCGCCATTGATGGCTTGTGCCAGTGCGACGTCGAATGTGCCGCCGCCCAAATCATAAATCAGGAAACGGCCAGAACGTTTCGCGCCTTCCATCGCCGCCAATGCCGCCGCGATGGGTTCTTGCAGTAAATCGACACGTTCCAACCCCGCCAGTTTGGCGGCGCGAAGCGTGGCTTCGGATTGCATCTGATTAAACGAGGCCGGAATGGTGATGACAGCGCCCACGATACGGTCGCCGCCGGTTTCGGTCGCCGCTTGGCTTATCAGCTGGCGGATGATTTCGGCGGAACATTCTTCAGGGCTGAGTTTCTGGTCGACACCTTTGACTTCGATGGGGGTCGATGACCCCATAAGCCGTTTAAAACCAGCCGCGACATTTTCGGGGGCGACCAAGGCCTGATCATGGGCGCGGCGGCCATAAAGCCGGTGGCCGCGTTTATCAAAATAGATGATCGACGGCAAAACCTCGCCACCATCAGCGGGGCGGAATACACGCGCCTGTCCATCGACGATACCCGCGATGACGCTGTTGGAGGTGCCAAGATCGATGCCGAGATACATTATAAACTAACCAATCAGGTGAGGAACCTATCCTATGTATAGGAAATAACTTAAAAAATCCCTTGCGTTTGGTTAAAGAACTATTGCCAAAGCGCGAGGCATCATTGCAAGTGATTATGGTTAATGCAATGGTTTCATTGCCGAAATTGGTTATTTAGTTGCCGGTGTTGCAAGGGGCAAAAAGAAAAGCGGGGCGGGTTACGCCACCGCTTTATCACTATGCGTCACCGCATCATGGCAACGGTTGCACAGATCGGGATGGTCGGCATGGCCCCCGACTTCGGGCAAAACCTGCCAGCAACGGTCACATTTTTTGCCCTCGGCGAGATCAATAATAAAATCTCCCTCCACAAAAGCCGCACCCGTAAGATTTTCCACAAGCTCAAAACTAATTTCTGAGCAGATACAAATCTCAGCAAAATTAACACTTTCCAATAAATTTTTATCATCTTTATTATAACACTTTATATGCACCTTTGTTTGCAAACTTGATCCAAATTTGCCGTTACGTCTTTGAAGCTCCATACTGGCAGTAACGTCGCGACGTATTTCACGCAGTCTTTCCCATTTCTTCGCCAGCGCATCATTACGCCATGTGGCCGGAACGGTCGGGAAGCTTTGTAGATGCACGCTTGCGGTATTACCGCGTGCCAGCCATGCTTCTTCGGCAGTGAAAGACAAAATCGGTGCAAGCCATACAACCAGATGGTTGAAAATCTGTTCCATCAGTGTTCGCGCGGCACGGCGGCGCGGCGCATCATGCCGGTCGCAATACAGGCTGTCTTTGCGAATATCGAGATAGAACGCCGACAGATCGGTGTTACAGAAATTATGCAAGGCCGTGAGCGCATGGGCGATATCGAAATTATCCATGGCATTGCGCATCACCGCATCCATTTCATGCAAACGATGCAAAACCCATTGTTCAAGTTCGGGCAGTTGGGCATCGAGCGGCACGCGTTCGCCGTCCGACATGCCGTTCAGTGCGCCAAGCAGATAACGCAGCGTATTGCGGAAGCGACGATACAAATCACCCGTTTGTTTCAGAATATCGGGGCCGATACGCAGATCCTGGCTGGTATCGGAAGATGCCACCCACAGGCGCAAAATATCCGCGCCCATTTTTTCATATACTTCTTGCGGTGCCGTGACATTGCCCAGCGATTTGGACATTTTACGCCCCTGCTCATCGAGCGTGAAGCCGTGGGTGAGCACTTGTTTAAATGGCGCATGGCCGTTGGTGCCACAGGATTCCAGCAAGGATGAATGGAACCAACCGCGATGTTGGTCGGAACCTTCCAGATACAAATCGGCAGGCGCGCGCAAATTCGGCCATTCGGTTTTATCATCCAAAACAAACGCATGCGTTGAACCGGATTCAAACCAGACATCAACCACATCGAAAACCTGGTGGAAATCTTCGGCCTTGTATTTATCGCCCAAAAATTCTTGTGCGGGACGCGCATACCACGCGTCTGCGCCATCGACGTCAAACGCCTTGGCGATATTTTCCATCACTGTTTTGTCGCGCAAGAGTTCGCCGGTCGTTTTGTTAAGGAACAAGGCAATCGGCACGCCCCAGGCGCGTTGGCGGCTGATGCACCAATCGGGGCGGCTTTCAATCATGCCGCGGATACGGTTTTCGCCGATGGCGGGCAACCATTTGGTTTCGGTGATCGCTTGCAGCGCCGTTTCGCGCAAAGTTTTTTGGCTGTCTTTGATTTTCACATCCATCGCAATAAACCATTGCGGCGTGGTGCGGAAAATCAACGGCGCTTTGGAACGCCATGAATGGGGATAGGAATGTTTGATGTTGCGTTTGGCCAGCATCGCATTTGCTTCCAGCAATGCCTTGATAACCACGCCGTTGGCCTCGCCCACTTTACCGTCGGGTTTATAAACGTACAAACCGACAAAACCTTTGACGTTGGGCAGATAACGGCCATCATCGCCGACGGTATCCGTGAATGCGATTTTATATTGTTTGCCGAGATTGAAATCATCCTCGCCGTGACCCGGCGCGATATGCACAAAGCCGGTACCGGCATCGGTTGTGACAAATTCGCCGAAATACAGCGGCACATCATAATCGAAGGCGCCTTCGCTGCCTTCGCGGCCACGGAACGGATGTTGGCTGATAGTGCCGGCCAGATCAGCCGGCTTTAACACCGCCAGTTTCGTCGCGCGGGCGATTTTTGAATCTGCCAAGAAAGTTTCATAGAGACTGTCAGCGATAACAAGCGTTTCGCCGATTTTCGCCAAACCGCCTTCGGCATTTTCTTCGACGCGCAAAATGGCATAATCAAAATCGCCATAAGCAATCGCGCGGTTCGCGGGAATGGTCCAAGGCGTGGTGGTCCAGATGGCAACGCTTGCGCCTTCCAATTCTTTACGCGTGGTTTTCACAACCGGAAACTTCACCCACAAAGTCGTGGAGGTGTGATCCGCATATTCAATTTCCGCTTCGGCCAAGGCGGTTTTTTCGACCACCGACCACATCACTGGCTTCACGCCCTTATACAACAATCCGTTTTCGACAAATTTATACATCTCGCGCAAAATGCGCGCTTCGGCCTTTGCCGTCAGCGTCATATAGGGATGATCCCAATCGCCGACCACGCCAAGGCGTTTGAACTCCCTGACCTGTTCTTCTTTCCAATGTTGGGCAAAGGCGCGGCATTCGGCGCGAAATTGCAAGACCGGCACTTCGTCCTTGTCCAAACCTTTGGCGCGATATTGTTCTTCGATCTTCCATTCGATCGGCAACCCGTGACAATCCCACCCCGGCACATAGGGCGCGTCGAAACCGCGCATTTGTTGGCCGCGATTGATGATGTCCTTCAAAATTTTGTTCAGCGCATGACCGATATGGATATTGCCGTTCGCATAAGGAGGGCCATCATGCAGAATGAACTGTTCGCGGCCTTTGGATTGGGTACGGAGTTGGCCGTGAAGGTCGATTTTTTCCCAATAAGACAACAGTTCGGGCTCTTTCTTGGGCAACCCGCCTTGCATCGGGAAATCCGTCTGCGGCAGGAACACGGTGTTTTTATAGTCTTTTTTGGCGTCGGCCTTGGTGTCGGTCATTGCTATCCCTTTGTTTGACCGTAACAATATCACCGCTTGGCAGGGGGACAAAGCACGAAATGATTCTTTTTAAAATGCGCCCGGCCAGTCATTGCGCAACTAAAAACACTGGCCTATAGTCAAAACATGTTGCAGCGCAATATTTGAGGAAAAAGTGCCCAGTGCACGAATGATACGCGGTTTTTTTGCCGCATCGGCTTTTTTATCCCCCAGCGTGGCTTGTGCCGCAACGGACGACCGCACTGCCCCCATCGTCACCGCGCAAAAGCCGTTCATTGCGCCCAAAAAACCCGATACCACGGATGATGATGCGAATGCGGATTCATCGGCCATCAAATCACCGGATGATAAAGACGAAAATTCATCGCTGGATATCAGTGGCGATTTCAGCCTGAGCGTCGGCAATGATGTCGGCGGCAAACCGACTGGCACCGGCGTGCAGACTTCGGCATCCGTGGAAGTGACCAAAGCAACTGCGTCCGGCATGTTGGGGTTAAACCTTGGCACCAATATTGTTTCCGTGAATGTGCCTAATCCGTTGGGTGCCGGCTCTAACGATCTTTATCAATACGGCACGACAAATCTGACGGTGATTGCTTTGAGCTACACGACGCCCAAGGGAAGCCTGACAGTCGGTGTTATGAATCCCCAATGGGGCCCGCCGAATATCAGCCTTGATGATTATATCGAAAATCCCATTCTGCAACCCCTCAACGCCTTTGCATGGGTCAGCGTTGCCGGTATGCGGATCAGCCGCAAGATACAGGCAGACAATACCACCCTTACGGCCACCGTAACGGCGGGCGATGAATTGGGTCGTGCCACGCAAGGGTTGACTTACATGGCGTCGATAGATGTTGAAAAGGGCAGTTGGGTTGCCAGCTTTGTGGATTATCACCGCGCCCGCGACGCCGATAATGCCGCCGAACAATTGGCAAATTTTTATTTGAGCTACAATTACGCAACGGGCAGACAGAAAATTCAGATTACCGGCAATGGGGGTATCGACAAAAACCCCATCGATGACAAAGCCGGTGTTTACAGATACGCGGTTGCGTCCGTAACCGACACAATAAGCCTCAGCAAAATGTTTTCCATCTATGGCGCGATTATGGGCGGTAGGCGAAGCCAGACGCCATCCATTGTGTATATCGAAAGCGGTTTCAGCTTTAGGCCATCGGACGATGATGACAAATCCATCAAGCTGAGCGTCACGCGCGGATTTCCATCCAGCATGCGTTTATCGGTTGCAGCGCATTTACCGCTTTAAAGTTTTTTCGCGGCCAGAATATCTTGCGCGATTTGCGCCTTGAGCGCATCGAGGCTGTCGAATCTCTGTTCAGGGCGAAGGAAATGGAGCAGCGAGAATTCCCATTCCTGCCCATAAATCTCTTCGTTGAAATCGAACAGATGCGCTTCGAGGTTTTCAGTCTTGCCATCGACAGTAGGACGCACACCGACATTGGCAACGCCGCGCCAGGTTTTGCTTTCCCCTACTTTGTTGGCCTGCACAGTATAAACACCGAATTTGGGGCGCAGATAATCACCCAGTTGGATATTGGCCGTGGGCACGCCAAGAATGCGGCCCCGTTGTGCACCTTTGATAACAACACCCGTCATCGACCAGCCGCGCCCCAGAATATGGGCGGCCTTTTCCACTTCACCGTGTGTCAGAAGCTCGCGAATGCGTGATGAGGAATAAGCCATACCATCGCCCGACAACGCGATTTCCTGTACGCCGATTTTGTGCGGTTGTGCCCACGCCGCCAGTTTCTGCATCTCGCCGATCCGGTTATGGCCGAAGGTGAAATCTTGCCCCGCGATGAGAAATGCCGCGCCCAGTTTTTCATGCAAAATCTTTTCGACAAAATCCGGCGCGGTTATTTGCGCGAAGGCGGATGTGAAGGGGCAAACGACCACATCATCGATGCCGCATTTTTTTATCAATCTTTCCTTGATAGCCGAGGGCGTTAAACGGAAAGGTGCCGCCTGTGGCTGAAACAAATCGCGCGGATGCGGTTCGAACGTCAACACATAGGCGGGCACGCCCATCATGCGCGCTTGCGCAACAGCAGCGGTTAGCAACAACCGATGGCCGCGATGCACGCCATCAAAATTACCGAGCGCGAAAACAGCGCCCCGTTTGTGGTTTTGGCCGGTGTAGGAGTCGAGCAGAATCATGTGAGATATGTAAAGAGTATTTGGGCTGCATCTGATATAATCCCTCTCTATTCACTTATGCAACAGGCTCCCATGTCTTTTACCCTTGCGCCCCATGATTTTTACACGCTGCCGGATGGTGGGCGTATGCGTTATGCGCGCATAGACCCTGCGGGCGAGCCCAAGGGGACGGTTTTGATTGTTCCCGGGCGTCGCGAATTTATCGAAAAGAAAATCGCCGAAACGGGGCCTGATTTACTGGGTTTGGGCTATCGGCTGCTTATCGTCGAACCGCGCGGCCAAGGGCTGTCGTCGCGGTTTCTGGGCGGCGATTTATTCCAACGCGACCATATTGATGATTTTTCCACACATCTGGAAGATCTGCGGGCGTTCTATCGGGATGTTGCGCAACCTTCCACCGTGGGCGATCTGGTCGTTCACGGCCATTCGATGGGCGGACATTTGTTGCTGCGCTGGTTGGCCGAAGATAAACCCGCCGTGACGGGCGCCTTTGTCACCGCGCCGATGCTGGCTTTGGCAGGAATGGCGGCGCATTTGATCGCCTATGGTATGAGTTATGCCAGCGTGCGTTTGTTAAAACATGAAACGCATTACGCGCCGCATCAGCATGATTATGGCGGCGATGATTGCGTGTTTGAGAAAAATCCCCTGACACAGGATGCGGAGCGTTTTAAAATTATCGAAAATTATTTCACCGCGCATAAAGATTTGACAGTCGGCGGCGTGACATGGGGTTGGTTGTTGGCCGCTTTGCGGTCGATGCAACAAACACATGGATCGCATTATCTGTCTAATGTCGCAGTACCGGTTTTGGCATTGGTGGGCGACAAAGACCAGGTGACACCGGCCAATGAAATCGGTACTTACCTCAACTTTATCCCGCGCGTGCGCACGCATGTCATTCCGGATGCGCGGCATGATTTGTTGAATGAGGTCGAATCTGTGCGGCAGGAATGTTGGGGCTATATCGGCAAATTTCTGACCGACACTATTACGGGTTAAGAATGTGCACCGCGGAGTCCTTTGTCGCTTCACGGATGACCGTCAGTAAATTTTCTAGTGACAAAGTCACACATCCGGCGGATGGCGCAAAATCATCGGGCGCAAGATGCAGGAAAATCGCGCTGCCTTTCCCCGCAATCACCGGCGCGTCATTATACCCCAGCATAAAAACGATGTCGTATCGATGATCGTCACGCCATAATTTTTCATTTAATGTGGCGTAGGGTAATTTTACATGTTCATTATAATGCGGATCCTCCGAAATATCACACCACGCATCATCTTGTTGTATGGGATTCATATCCAAGGCGACATCAGGACGCGGCATGCGGTCGGCGCGGAAAAAACCCTGACGCAACGGCCAACGCCCCGCGGGCGTGTATCCATCGCCTTCGCGTTTATCGGCTGCGCTTATAATGCCCTTGCGACCGACAGCACAGCGAAATTCTTTATCGCCCCATAAGGCCAGATTTGGCGTTTTAACAATTAAATCCATGTATTTGCCCGTATTGATCTTAAGCAGATTGAAAATCGACACCAGAAGAGAGTATCATAATGCAGCAAAGGTGAACATCATGATCTATACGCAGTCAGACCTGTTAAAACTTCTTCACGATACACGCGCCGTATCGATCTGGAACCGCGACAAGGGTCCCGTCTTTTGGTATGCCGCCAATGTGCCCGGCCCGTTTTATGTGAACACCGAGATGGTGATTGGCGCATCCATCGCCGAAAAAATGTTGCGCGAGATTACCGCGATTGTCGCCGGCACCATCGATACACAGGCACGATCCTTGCAATTGCATCATTTGATTATGGATGCATATAAAACGAATCCAGCCTGGCAGAAACTTATCGCGACAATGCTGGATCGCGCCCGCGCGGAATGGACGACGCATGATTTTACGATGATATCGGGCGGCGAGCGGCGCGACTGGTTATTCTCCATCCCCTTTGCGCATGCCGCCGACATGCCGCATTTGTATTTGTTTAAAAACAAAACCCATTATTGCGGCCAGCATGTCAAAAAGGGTGAAAAAGTTTTGCATGTTTCCGACCTTATCAACAATGCCGCCAGCTTCTTTGATTTATGGCAACCGGCTTTGAATGATTTGGGTTTGGGGTGCAGCGGGAATTTGTGCGTCAATCTGCGCGGTGAAAACGGGTTAAAACGTTTGAATGAAGCCAAGCAGAAAACAGTGGCACTGGTGACGATAGACCGCGAATTTTTTCGCCTGTTGCATGCGGATGATCTTATCGACCGCGCCACGTTTGAAGAAATCGCTGTTTTCTTTGGGTCGGCACAGGATTGGGCAGCGCTTTATTTAATAGGCAATCCGCAACTTTTCGCCATCGACACATGCGATGCCAAATCATTCGAACGGTTGCGGTTTTTTATCAGCCACGACCCGTGGCATTTGCGCCCCAAGCATGAAGTGTTTTTCACGGCGATGTCGGACGCGATTAAAATGCGCGCCAGCAAAGCAGCTTAAACGCCGTTAACCATACAATTTTCTTGCCTATCGAC
This sequence comes from Alphaproteobacteria bacterium, assembly GCA_026225415.1. Taxonomy (GTDB): domain Bacteria; phylum Pseudomonadota; class Alphaproteobacteria; order UBA9219; family UBA9219; genus CAIXLI01. Next base: position 68,414 of record JAMFSS010000009.1, read on the forward strand.
TGGGGCAGTCTTTATTATTTATTCGAATAATAAGAAGGATTTTTTATGACCGATGCCCGCGCTTTAAATAATATTTTGCATTTATTATCCCCTCTTGATGATGCGCATATTCATGTTGATGTGCGTGAAGATTATGTGATGGAAACATCCATTGGATGCTTCAAATTGGCTTATTCCCCTGCCACCCATTGCATGGCGTTGTTTTATGCGCGGCATCCCGATGATCTGGCTGCCTGTGACGATGAAACGGGTGCGCATGGCATTGCGCACAAAGATCACCTGACCCTTGTTAAAATGTTTCCGGTCAACCACGATATCCATGCCAAATGGAACAGCCAGGACAAGCGCCAACAATTCGAACTAAGCTGGGTCAGACGCGATCTGGCGGCGATGGCGCATGACATGCCGCGCATCCTGTTCCGCGAAGCCAATTTGCACCGCATCGACGAACGCACGCAAAGCTCCGTGTTCGTTGCCTATAAACAAAAACCATCAACCCTTGTGGATGGCGAATATAGTTTTGATATTGTCACAAAGACGGATGACAATTTCCGCTTAACCGGGATCGAATCCCCTCATGCCTCCGCTTCCTCATCGCCGGAAATTCGTCGAAGCTTATGGCTGAAGCTTTTCCGCGCGGCGGGCGCTTTCCTAAGCCGCCGCCATCATATCAACAGCTTCCCTCTTCAAAGCCACGATCCTATTACAGAAGAAAACCATACCTCGTTTAAAAAAGAAACTTTGGCGGATGTCACCGCAGCCGATCACGCCGTAAGATTACAACAAATATGGGATGGGGTTGACCCTGTGCATTGGCGTGAGTCCAAGCTTTTGCCCGTTTACCGCGCAGGCAATGCCGTCCGTAAGAAGCTTGCGGATATTGGCGAAATGACCCGCAAAGACCCGGAAGAATTTTTGCGCCATATGGGGACGCAGGCAACGCATCTTTTTATTGATGGTTTCGCTTCGGTTCTTCTTTCGACCTTTATCGATAAGGTCGGTGATTTCGGCGAAAAAGAAAAACGCGGCCAGGTTCCGGCAGAGTGGCACAAAATTGTCAGCAAAGGTTCGCGGCGATTGGTAACGATTGATTCCGCCTTGCATAGAAATTTTATTCATCCCGACCCCAATCATTTCGGCGATTTGCGGTGGGTGAATCCGGATGAGCATCTGTGTAATTTCACAACGGAAAACCACACTCTTTTGCCGATTGACCCGGCGCGTACCGCTAGCAATTGGACAAAGAGTCTTTTTACATCGCCTTATGCCAGTGCGTTTGATTATCACGGCGAAGGTTATGTGGTTTTATCGCCTGCAGATTCCAGCAAGGTCAAAATCATGGCGATGCAAACATCGCATGGCGTAATGGCTTATTACGTGCCGGAGACATTGACCTTGTATGCTTATTACAACCAACCAGATTATGAAACGCCCGATAGAAAATTGCCCGCCGATGCTGGCGATTATTTGCGAGCGGGTACGGTCTTGCGGTTCGATTTGAAAGACCGAAAATCTTTGATGACGCCAATGCCCTTCGAAGATTTCCAAAGCGAAATGCGCCGCGGTGCCCATGCGCCCGATCTTGTGTTGCCATCGGCCGATGCGCCAAAAAAGGATGTGATGAATGTGTTGAATATTCAGCCCGCGTTTCCGCTGCCAAACAAGGATGCGGCAGTGACGGTCAAGGATGGCCCCAAGGCAGCGTAGTCATTACTTATTTTTTGCCGTTACCACCAGCACATCGCGATAGGCTGGCTGGGAAATGTCGAGCGGCGTGACTGCCGTGACGCCATGATAAACGCGATTATCATCGACCAAGGCGGCATCCATCGCCCCTGTCAGCGTAAAACTGCCGATCTCGTTACGGTTTAAATCATGAATGCTTGTCATGCCACTTTGGATGTTCTGGCGGCGGATCATCAACACCAAAACATAATCGCGCCCATCGCGATGCATGCCTTCGGGTGTTGGCTGGCCTTGTTCGCCCGCATGGGCTTCAATGCGAAACTGATGCGTTTCGATATGCCAGTTTTTGGCCGATGGATTAAACTGGCTAAACGCGTCATGACAAAAACGTAAGATTTTTTGCATGCTGTCGCTATCGCCGATAGTGTCGCGCATCGGTTCGAACCAACGTTCAATACCGCCATTGACCGGATTGTAATCAAGGCTTTGGTAATGCGGTTGATGCGGCTGGCGGGTGATGGCCTCATTTTTCGCCTGATAAACGGCATAACGTCTTTTGCGGTAACGGCCTTGGTCGGCCATATAGGTATCGGTTTTCAGATCGTTCCAGCTGTCGGCAAAAACATCCCAATCAGCTGGCGACACAGATAGCAATTGGCGCATGTCACCGGATGGCACAAAGGCAAAGCCGTTTTGCAGGAATGTTTGTGTGATGTTTTCGGGAAGAGGCATAATTTTATTTCTAACAGCCCGCCTTCGCAAAAGCTACGGCGCGGCACTTTCAAACGCTTCGCGTTTGAAAGTGGTGGGCGATCGGAGGCTCGAACTCCGGACCATGTGATTAAGAGTCACGTGCTCTACCAACTGAGCTAATCGCCCTCACTATCTCCTGCCAAACCAGAATCGCTTGCTTGCAAGCGTGGTGTGGAGGCGGGTTCGTAAAACAAATAAGGGGGAATGTCTAGGATATTTAGGGATATAGGGTCTGAATTAAAAAGTCCTTTGCCGCCCTATCCGCCCCACCGTCTTAACGGGGTAGAGAACACCACCTTTAGGACGGCAACCAAAACGTCAATAAAACAACCGATCCCTTCGCAGTTGCGGAATCGAAATAGTTGAAATTGCATACAAATCCTAATCGAATTTTTAATTATTAAAGACATACTGGTCATGTTAACGATTGGATATCAGGAATCATAAATGACCATCAAGGCGAACCTTTCAAGCTTGGCGCGGCATATAGGCCGTCCGCGCAATCTTGTCGCCCTTTTTGTTGGCATTACCGCTTTGTCCGTTTGGGGCGTTTACGGGATGCAGATTATCTCGACCCTGAACCCCCAATTGGGGCATGAGCTGGAAGTGGCCGCCCACCCTGCCTTGGATGTGTGGATTACCTCGCCGATCGCGGACGCCTCACCCATCATCATTTCCACCCCCGCCGGCGTGCGGTTTGAACATGACACCATCACGCTGCCCCAAGGCAGCACCATCAGCGCGCATCTGGGCGAACAAGACGGCGAAACACCTGAATTGATCGTGGATGGCGACGCGCAGGAATTTACCACCGACGCGCATGGCGATTTCGCCGCGACAGCCGCCCTGACCGACGGCAAAAAAATTTCGATCCGTCGCGGCTGGATGGTTTTGGCGACGTGGAAAATCCGCATCATGCCCGATACGCCGCCACAGGTCGCGTTGACGGCTGCACCAGCCATTACCGAAAGCCACAGCGTGCGCGTGGCATACAAGGCAACCGATGATTACGGCGTGACCGATGTCGCGCTTCGTATCACGCCGCGCGACCCGATGCCGGGCGCAAATAACACGCCGGTTGATATTGATTTGCCAACAGCATCATCCAAAGAAATTGCCCGCGTCGATTTCGCCGATCTGACCTCGCGCCCCTGGGCAGGACAAGAAGTACAGATGCAAATTGTCGCGACCAATGAAGCGGGCAAAGAAGGCGTTAGCGATGCGGTTGATTTTACCCTGCCCGAACGCCGTTTCTATCACCCCGTGGCGCGGTTGTTGGTGGAAGAACGCAAGAAATTGATGTTGCACCCAGATGATGATGGTTTGCGTCAGGAAACAGCGAATATCATGGCGGGTATCGCCCATGAAACCGCCGATTTCCATAACGACCCTGTTGTGATGATGGCGTTGCGGTCGGGCGCGGTGCGGTTGGTTTTGGCGCATGACCATGACGCTGTTATTTCAGTCAATGATATTTTATGGCAAGCCGCGACGCGTATCGAAGATGGCGCGACGGGCACCGCGCAACATACTTTGCGCGATGCGCAGCAGGATCTGGCTGATGCGTTACGCCACGGCGCAGGTAAGCAGGAAATTGATATTCTCAGCGACCATTTACAGGCGGCGATGGATGCCTATCTGTCGCACATCATCACCCGCCCGAAATCGGCGATGTCCATGCGGGTCAAGGAAGACTAATATCCGTTTAGGTTTTTATGCTGCGTGGATGTCTGCCAGCAAATCCAGCAATACCCATTCCAGATTGGCGCGGTTCGCGAGTTCGGAATGTTGGGCAGCGGCAAGGGCGGCTGCATCAGCCTGTTTCGTTTCAAGATATGGTGCGTAATCGATAACCACAGAACCCCCCATTTGTTAATGCCACTATACCATAATTTTTATGGTTAACAAAGGATGAAATTGGTTTCCCGTCAGCTATCCGGCCTAAGGCTATACCCCTCGCCGCGAATTGTAACAAGATAACGCGGGTTTTTGGCATCGGCCTCGATTTTGCGGCGCAATCGCGTGACCTGCACATCAATCGTGCGGTCATTGATCGCCTGTCCTGCGGTACTGCTTTCCGCCAAGGCTTCGCGGCTGAGAACCAGTCCGGGCGAAGCCGCAAGGGCGCGCATCAAGGCGGCTTCCATCCCCGTCAGTGCCACGATTTCGTCGGCGGATTTCAGTTCATCCCGTTCTGGATTGTAAACCCAGCCACCCAGTTTGATTTCTGTTTTAGTGGGCGCGGTCGGTTTCGGCGCACGACGCAAAATGGCATTAATGCGCAGAAGCAATTCCCGCGGTTCAAACGGTTTCAGCAAATAATCATCCGCGCCCGCTTCCAACCCTTCGATGCGGTCATCGGCTTCGCCGCGTGCCGTAAGCAACAAAATGGGCAAAGGGCGCGCTGTGGCATCGGCAAGGCGCAGGGAGCGCGTCAGTTCAAACCCGCTTTCGCCCGGCATCATGACATCAAGCACCATCAGATCAAAGGCGAGGCTTTTAAGTTTGGCGCGCGCATCCTGCGCATCACGCGCCGTTGTCACGATGAAATTCTGTTCGCCCAGATAACGCGCCAGCAAACCGCGCAGCCTTGTATCATCATCGACGACAAGGATATGCGGGACGAGCGCGAGCGACACTTAGTTCTTTCTATCGACAACAAAACGCGCGACATCTTCCAGATGTTTCGCGCGACCATCGAACACCGAAAGATGCTGGATAGCCTGTTCGGACAAAAGCTTGGCCTGATTGCGGGCGCGTTCCGCCCCCAAAATGGTGACGAAGGTTGCCTTGCCCGCAACGGCATCCCGTTGAACGGGCTTGCCGGTTTCTTCTTCGGTGCCTTCGGCATCCAGCAAATCATCGATGATCTGGAACGCAAGCCCAAGATCATGCGCATAGGCGCGCAGCGCATTATGTTGTTGTTGCGAGGCCTTGCCTAAAATTGCGCCAGCTTCGGTGGAGACAGCGATAAGTTCACCCGTTTTCATGCGTTGCAAACGCGTAATCGCGCCGATATCCAGCGAAGTTGTTTCGGCGATTAAGTCGAGCATTTGACCGCCGACCATGCCATTGGCACCCGACGCCTTGGCCAGCGCCGAAACCAAGCGGCAGCGCACTTGCGGATCTTCATGCGTGCGCGGATCGGCCAGAATTTCAAACGCGATGGTCAGCAACGCATCGCCCGCCAAAATCGCCGTCGCTTCGTCAAATTTCTTATGCACTGTCGGGTTGCCGCGGCGCAGATCGCTATTATCCATTGCGGGCAAATCATCATGCACCAGCGAATAGCAATGCACACATTCAACGGCGGCGGCGGCGCGCAACGCGCATTCATCACCCACGCCGAAAATTTTGGCCGACGACATCACCAGAAACGGACGCAACCGTTTGCCGCCATTCAGGGCGCCATAACGCATCGAGTCGAGCAGCTTGCTTTCGGCATGTTCGGATTTGGGCAATAACCTGTCCAGCGCGTCTGCGACTGCGGTTGCGGCTTCGGACATAGCGGCGGCAAGATTCGGGCTTACGGAGGGCATGGGATGACTGCTTTGTTTTAGGTGTTAAAAGGTTTGGTCGACAGGGAACCATCGGCAGAAACCGTGATTTGCTCTATTTTGGCTTGGGCTTCGCGCAACTTGCCTTCGCAATGGCGTTTCAGCAACGCGCCACGTTCATAGGCCGTGATGGCGTCATCCAGCTTGGCCTTGCCGTCTTCAAGCTGTTTGACCAGCCTTTCAAGTTCAGCAAGCGCGTCTTCAAAGCTGAGCGCGACGATATCGCTTGGCATAGTTGATGGGAGGATTTTGGCTTTGGATTCTGTCATGGGCGGGGACTTTAGTATCATTAACCCTGTTTGGGCAATAAATTTAATCTGTACTTGTTCAGTCCTGATTGATATAACCGCGGCATGATCCGCCTCAGCCGCCTTACCGATTATGCTGTCGCCCTTCTATCCTATATGGGGAAAGAGGGAAAGCTGGAATTGTGGGCGGCATCCGACCTTGCCGAACAATCGGGCTTGCCCGCGCCGACGGTTGCCAAAATCCTGAAACTTCTGGCCAAAAACGGGGTCATTACCGCGCATCGCGGTGCCACCGGCGGGTATCGGCTGGCACGCCCCATCACCGATATTTCGATTGCCGCGATTATCGAGGCTATGGACGGTCCCATCGCCATAACCGACTGCGCCGAAGGCAGCGCGCATCAGGGATGCAAGATTGAAAGCATTTGCCCGATGAGCGACGGATGGAACAAGGTTAACCGCGCCGTCAGAAAAACATTGGAAGACATGTCGCTGTCCGAAATGAATCTGCATCCTGCCAAAAATTTTGCGGCCAAAAATACTAGGGTGGGTGAATAACATGAATGCTTCCACCAACACGCTCGCCAAGGATTTGGCCGAGCAAAAATACAAGTATGGTTTTGTCACGGCGATTGATTCCGAAACCGCGCCGGTTGGATTAAGCGAAGACACCATCCGTTTTATTTCGGCCAAGAAAAACGAACCCGTCTGGTTATTGGAATGGAGGCTTAAAGCCTATCGCCAATGGTTGAAAATGCGCGAGCCGAAATGGGCCAAGGTGCATCACCCGCCGATTGATTATCAGGCTGCGTCTTATTATTCCGCGCCAAAACAATCCGACAAACCAAAAACATTGGATGATGTCGATCCCGAATTGCTGGCGACTTACGCCAAGCTGGGCATTCCGTTACAGGAACAGGAAATTCTGGCCGGTGTGCAGGAACGGCGCGTGGCGGTTGATGCCGTGTTTGACAGCGTTTCTGTTGCCACTACTTATAAAAAAGAACTGGAATCTCACGGCATACTTTTCTGCCCTATTTCCGAAGCGGTACAGACGCACCCGGAATTGGTGCAAAAATATCTGGGTTCTGTCGTGCCGGTTTCCGATAATTTCTTTGCGACGTTGAATTGCGCCGTTTTTACCGATGGGTCTTTTGTTTACATCCCCAAGGGCGTGCGTTGCCCGATGGAATTATCGACCTATTTCCGTATCAATGCCGAAAACACCGGACAGTTTGAGCGCACATTGATTATCGCCGATGAAGGTGCCAGCGTTTCCTATCTTGAAGGCTGCACCGCGCCAAAACGCGATGTGAACCAGTTGCATGCCGCCGTGGTTGAATTGGTCGCGCTGGACGATGCCACCATTAAATATTCGACCGTGCAAAATTGGTATCCGGGTGACAAAGATGGCAAAGGCGGCATTTACAATTTTGTGACCAAGCGCGGCGCATGCCGTGGCGCGCGATCAAAAATTTCATGGACACAGGTAGAGACAGGTTCGGCCATCACATGGAAGTATCCTTCCTGTATTTTGCAAGGCGATGACTCGGTCGGCGAATTTTATTCAGTCGCCATCACCAACAATCATCAACAAGCCGATACCGGCACCAAGATGATCCATATCGGCAAGAATACGCGTTCGACCATTATCGCCAAGGGTATCAGCGCGGGGCAGGCAGACAGCACCTATCGTGGGTTAGTGAAAATTCTGCGCACCGCTAAGGGCGCACGCAACAAGACGCAATGCGACTCGTTACTGATTGGGGATAAATGCGGCGCGCATACGGTGCCCTATATTGAATCGCGCCAACCGAAAGCACGGGTCGAACATGAAGCGACCACATCGAAAGTTTCGGAAGACCAGTTGTTTTATTGCCAGCAACGTGGATTGAACGCGGAAGAAGCAATGGGATTGATCGTCAATGGATTTTGCAGGGAAGTGTTGCAGGAATTGCCGATGGAATTCGCGGTGGAAGCGCAAAAGCTGGTAAGCATAAGTTTAGAAGGAAGCGTGGGATAAAGATGTTGGAAATTAAAAATTTGCATGCCGCCATCGGCAACAAGGAAATCCTGAAAGGCATCGACCTGACAATCCCATCAGGCGAAGTGCATGCGATTATGGGTCCGAATGGTTCCGGCAAAAGCACCTTGTCTTATGTGCTGGCCGGACGCGCGGGATATGACGTTACGCAGGGCAGCGTGATATTTAATGGCAAGGATCTCTTGGCATTAAACACCGAAGAACGCGCGGCAACGGGCGTTTTTCTCGCCATGCAATATCCCGTAGAAATTCCAGGCGTCACCAATATGATGTTTTTGAAATCCGCTCTTAACGCCATTCGCAAATCACGCGGCGAGAGCGAATTGGATGCCATGCAGATGCTGAAAGTGCTTCGCGGCAAGGCCAAAGAAATCGGCCTGTCCGAAGAGATGTTGAAACGCGCCGTGAATGTCGGTTTTTCCGGCGGCGAGAAAAAGCGTAACGAGATTTTGCAGATGGCGGTATTGGAACCCCTGCTCTGCTTGCTCGATGAAACCGACAGCGGTTTGGATATCGATGCGTTGAAGATTGTCGCCGACGGCGTGAATGCGTTACGTTCCCCTGCCCGTTCGATGATCGTTATCACCCATTATCAACGTTTGCTGGATTACATCAAACCCGACCGCGTGCATGTTTTGGCATTCGGCAAAATCCGCAAGAGCGGCGGCGCGGAATTGGCGCATGAGCTGGAAGCCAAGGGCTATGCGGATTTCACGGAGGCTGCGTGACAACAGCTAAAAACCTGATTGTTTTCGACTGGAACGGCACGATTTTGGCCGATACCTCCGCCTGTCTGAACGCAACCAATAGCGTTTTGCATAAATTGGGATTGCCCCCAGCGTCACGCGCCCAATATCAACATCATTATACGATGCCGATTGAAAAACTTTATCACGCGCTGGGCGTGGCACCCGCCTTGCTTGACAGCCATGAAAAAGAGATTCATCCGCTGTGGCACAGCATATATGATGCCGCCCGCATCCGTTTGCGGCGCGGTGCGAAAGCGATGTTGACGCATATCAGTGCCAATACGAACAAACCAATTATTTTAAGCAACTATGTCACTCACCGTATTGATGCGCAGGCGAAAAGATTGGGCGTGCGCGAGGCGTTTGGCGAGATTATCGCCTTTCAGATTGGCGATCCGACCTTCCGCAAACGCGGCAAGGGCGCGCATCTGAAAGACTATATGCAAACCCACGGCATCACATCCGGCATCATCATCGGCGATACGGAAGAAGAAGTTGAAATCGGCCATGAACTGGGATTAAAAAGCATCGCCCTTACCGATGGCATGTGTTCGGTGAAACGCTTACGCGCGGCCAAGCCGGATTATCTGGTGCGCAGCCTGTCTTCCATTCCCGCCATCATCCAACAGGTGGCGGCATGAGCGTCGCAAATTTTATCAACCGCAGCCACCAAGACAAAGAAGGTTGGAAATATACCGATCTTGAAGCGTTACTGAAAACGGCACCTGCGTCCATTGCTATGAATAACAATATCGCCGATACGGGCGACCATCCGCGTTTTGTGTTTGTGAATGGCGTTTTTCAATCCAAACAATCGCGTTTTGGCGCAGTACCATCTTGTATATTGATGGGCGATTTGGCGACAGGCTATAATCTAGTACTGGGCGAACATACTTGTTTAGTGACACAGCCGATTGAGTTTGTGTTTACGGCGGATGAAAACGCGCCGAACGAAATAAACATAAAACTGACGATAGAAGTAGGCGCGAACGGGCGCTTGACCTTGCTGGAAAACCATTTGGCGTCGCCCACCATCACGGTTTTGGAAACAGAAATTATTTTACATGCCAGCGCGAAATTCGTGCATGGGAAAATCATCCATTCCGGCGGCACACATCTGGCGCGCAGCACCGCGCAAGTGGCCCGCGGCGGTTATTACAATAATTTTACCTTGATACGCGGCACGCATCTGACCCGCAATGAAATCGATGTTGTTTTGCAGGGCGAAGAAGCCCAGGCCGCGCTGAACGGCACCATGTTGTTGCGCGGCACCGAACATGCCGATACCACCACACGCATCACCCATGCGGCACCGCATTGCGCCAGCCGCCAGATTTACAAAACTGTTCTGGATGGCAAATCGCGCGGCGTTTTTCAGGGCAAAATTATTGTCGCCAAAGACGCGCAGAAAACTGATGGCTATCAACTGAGCCGCGCATTATTGCTATCCGATCAGGCCGAAATGGATGCCAAGCCGGAATTGGAAATTTATGCCGATGATGTGAAATGCAGCCATGGCAGCACGATTGGCGATCTGGATGAGCAAGCCATTTTTTATCTGCGTTCGCGTGGGTTAAACGAAGCACAAGCACGCGCTTTGTTGATCGAAGCATTTGTCGCCGAAATGCTGGAAGAAATTCAAATCGAAGCGTGGCGCGATATTTTCCGCGCCGAAATCGAAAGATGGGCCCAATGAACGAATCCGCAAGCCCAGTATGCTATGCCGCCGAAGGTGAAATGTTCGCCTGCGCCGCGCCCACGCGCTTTGCCGTCGACCAATACCGCAAAGATTTTCCGATTTTGGCGCAGAGCATTAACGGACACCCCCTCGCCTATCTCGATAACGGCGCATCGGCGCAAAAACCGCGCATGGTGATCGAAGCCATGACGCGCTTTATGGAAAACGACTATGCCAATATCCATCGTGGCGTTTATCAATTAAGCCAGAAAGCCACCGACAAATATGAAGCGGTGCGCGGCATAGTGCGCCGATTTATCAATGCCGAATATGAAGACGAAATTGTTTTTACCCACGGCGCGACGGAATCCATCAATCTGGTCGCGCAAACATGGGGGCGGAAATTTTTAAATTCTGGTGATGAAATCATCATCACCGCCTTGGAACATCACGCCAATATCGTACCGTGGCAAATGTTGCGCGAGCAAATCGGCATTGTGTTAAAAATTGCGCCGATAACGCCGCAAGGCGAAGTGCGCGTTGAAGACATAAAGGCATTGATAACGCCGCGCACGAAACTCATCGGTTTTGCGCATGTATCGAATGTGTTGGGAACGATTTTACCGGTTGCCGACATTTGCGCAATCGCGCGCGCATCCAATATCGTAACTTTGGTTGATGGATGCCAAGGCATTTGCCATCTGCCGGTTGATGTTCGCGCCTTGGGTTGCGATTTTTATGTGTTTTCCGGCCATAAATTATACGGCCCCAATGGCATCGGCATTCTCTATGGCCGTCGCGACATCCTCGCCAGCATGCCGCCCTATCAAGGCGGCGGCGATATGATCGAAAGCGTGACGTTTGAAAAAACGACCTATAAAGAAGCGCCCCACCGTTTTGAAGCCGGCACGCCTCCGATTACCGAAACCATCGGTTTGGGCGCGGCGATTGAGTATGTTTCGACCATAGGCATGGCGCGGATTGCGCGGCATGAGGATGAAATTCTGGTCTATGCCTCCGAAAAACTTTCGGCCATAGACGGGTTGAAAATCATCGGAACGGCACCACATAAATCAGGGATTGTGTCGTTTACCATGAAAGACGCGCATCCCCATGATATCGGCACCATATTGGATAAATGTGGTGTTGCCATTCGCGCCGGGCATCATTGCGCCCAACCTTTAATGGAGCATTTGGGTTTGGCGGCGACGGCGCGGGCTTCGTTTGGATTATACACGATGCGTGAAGATATCGATGCGCTGGTCGTGGGGTTGGAAAAAGTGCGGGAGATTTTTGGATAAGAAATAAAACAATTACCCGTCAACGTAACTATTAAAGGAGAGCAGCCGTGAAGAAATTTTTATCTGCAGTGCGCAGCCTGAATAAAGCCGATATCCGAGAAAGCTTTGCGGCTGCGGCTGGTGCAACTCTTGGAACTAACGCTGTAGGCGCTGGGGCATATTCACTTTTATTCGGTGCAGGCACTGGGTTAGCTTTTTTTACCATAAGATTATGCAGCATCACATACAAACCAAATTAGCCCGATGACAGACGACCTTCGCGACCTCTATCAGGATTTAATCCTCGACCACGGCAAGCGACCGCGCAATTTCCGCGCCATCGATAACGCCAATCATCACGCCTTAGGGCACAATCCTTTATGTGGCGACAAGATTGATTTATTTGTCGCGGTGGATGAGGCGGGCATTATTCAAGACGTCGCGTTTCAGGGGAGCGGTTGCGCGATATCGGTCGCATCGGCATCGATGATGACAGAAATGCTGAAAGGCAAAACCGAAGCCGAAGCGGCAAAACTTTTTGATTATCTGCATCATTCCTGTACCGGCAAACCTGCCGATGAAACGGGTTTGGATGAAGACGCAGTTGACCGCATTAAGGCATTGGCCGGTGTGCGCGATTATCCCATCCGCGTTAAATGCGCGACATTAGCGTGGCATACATTGCAATCCGCATTGAAAAGCAAAGCAAAGGTTTCAACCGAATGAGCGCGGAACTTCAAACAGCCGATAAAATGGCCGCCGAAATTTCGGATGTGGGCGAGCGCATTATTGCGGAATTGAAAACAGTGCATGACCCGGAAATTCCGGTGAATATTTATGATCTGGGATTGATTTACAAAGTGGATGTGAACCCGGCAGAGGCAGGCGGTTACAGTGTCGATGTGGAAATGACATTGACCACGCCCAACTGCCCCGTGGCCGGACAAATGCCCGCGATGGTGCAAATGGCGGTGGCGCGTGCCGAGGGCGTAGCGTCGGTTAATGTGAATCTGGTTTTCACGCCGCCTTGGGAAAAAACAATGATGACCGATGAAGCCCGCATGGCTTTGAATATGTTTTGATGTGAAAGGAAACAGGATGGACATTCTAACCCTTACGCCTGCCGCCACGACGCGGTTACAGGAAATGATCGCGGGACAAACCCCGAAACCCGAAGCCGTGTTTGTTTCGGTAAAAAATACCGGTTGTTCGGGCATGAGCTATGATCTGCAATTCCTCAACAGCCTGTCCGATGCGCCCAAATTTGCCGACAGCGTCAAAGTCGGCGATCTCACCGTGGTGATCGACCCCAAAGCCACCATGTATATTATCGGTTCGCAAATGGATTATCAGACCGGCGCGTTGAAATCCGGCTTTGAATTTATCAACCCGAACGAAGCCGGTCGTTGCGGTTGCGGCGAAAGTTTTACGGTGGCGAAACCCGTTTCGAAAGCCTAGACTTCCGACTCGTTTTTCCTTCCCATGAAAGCCCGCCATGTCCAAAGAAATCCTGCTTGCCGATTACACCGTTCCCGATTTTTTGATTAAAACTGTCGATCTGGATGTTGATATCCGCGACGACCATGCGGTTATTTCGTCACGTTTGAAAATCGCGCGTAATGCGAAATCGAAAAAGAAGAACGCGCCCCTCTTCCTCAATGGCGAAGACCAAAAACTGGCCAGCATCACCCTCAATGGCCGCAAGCTCGGCGCCAAAGAATATAAACTCACCAAGCACGACCTCACCATTCCCAACATGCCGGACAAGGCAACAATTGAGATTGTCAGCACCCATAATCCGTATAAAAACACGACCCTGTCGGGTTTTTACGCATCCGGCTCGATGCTATCCACGCAATGCGAAGCCGAAGGTTTCCGCCGCATCACCTATTACCCCGACCGCCCCGATGTGATGGCGACCTTCAAAGTCACGCTTCATGCCGACAAGAAAAAATATCCGGTGTTATTGGCGAACGGCAATCTGGTTGCCACCAGCGACGACGGCACGCGGCATACGGCCATTTGGGAAGACCCATTTCCCAAGCCTTGCTATCTGTTCGCCATGGTTGCGGGCAAATTGGATAAACGCACCGATCATTTCAAAACCAAATCCGGCCGCGATGTCCTGATCGAAATTTATGTCGAACCCGGCAAAACCAAAGAAACCGATTTCGCGCTGACCGCGCTTAAAAAATCGATGAAATGGGATGAACAACGTTTCAACCTGGAATATGACCTTGACCGTTTTATGATGGTGGCCACGCCTTTCTTTAATATGGGCGCAATGGAAAACAAGGGTCTGAACATTTTCAACGATGCCTGTGTTTTGGGTAGCACCTCAACCGCAACCGACAGCACGATTTCGTTTATCGAACGCGTGGTGGCGCATGAGTATTTCCACAACTGGACCGGCGACCGCATTACCTGTCGCGACTGGTTTCAATTGAGCCTGAAAGAAGGCCTGACCGTTTTCCGCGAGCAGGAATATATGGGAAGCGCCAATTCGGTTCCGGTCGAACGGCTGGATGATGTGCGCAGCCTGCGCCGCGCGCAATTTGCCGAAGATGCAGGCGCCATGGCGCACCCTATCCGCCCCGACCGTTATCAGGCGATTGATAATTTCTACACCTCAACCGTTTACAGCAAGGGCGCCGAAGTCGTGCGCATGATCCAAACCCTTGTCGGGCGCAAAGGTTTTGATAAAGGCATGGCCCTTTATGTCAAACGCCATGACGGGCAAGCCGTGACATGCGAAGATTTTGTGCGCGCAATGAGCAACGCGAATAAAATCGATTTGTCACAATTTCTGGTGTGGTACAAACAGGCGGGCACGCCAATGCTGGATGTCAGCAGCACCTATGACGCCGCGAGCAAAAAATTATCACTGACCATCAAGCAATCCTGCAAGCCAACGCCCGGACAGCCGAAAAAACTGCCCCTGCATATTCCGTTTGCGTTCGGGTTATTGGATGCCAAGGGCAAAGACATCTTTCCCACACGCATCTTGTCACTGAAAAAATCCACCGAGACTTTTGTTTTTGAAAACATCAAAGCCAAACCTGTTTTGTCTTTGCTGCGCGATTTTTCCGCCCCTGTGCGGTTAACTTACGCTTATCCCGATGCCGAACTTCTGTTCCTTCTGGCGCATGACAGCGACCCGTTCAGCCGTTGGGAAGCCGGCTTCAAACTGGCCACCAAATATTTGTTAAACCCACCGGATGCGGCCACGGAAACGGCGTTCATTAATGCGTTGGGCAATGTACTGCATGACAAAAAACTGGATGCCGCATTCAAAGCCAATGTTCTGGCGATGCCATCAGAAAGCGAATTGGGATTGGCATTACAGGCACAGGGTAAATTGATTGATCTGGATGTCTTATACAAAGCGCGCAAAAATCTGGTGAAGCGCATCGCACAAAAATTATGCGCCGATTTCGCCATTACACATGCGCAACTGGCGAAAACGGTCAAGGACACGGCTGCAGACGGCACAAGCATGGGGCAACGTGGTTTAAAAAATCTGTGCCTGTCCTATCTGACGCAAACCGGCGACACGAAAATTATGCAAGCCGTGTTCAAGCAAGCGACCAAGTCGAAAAACATGACCGACCAGATTGCCGCATTGAACATGTTGGCGGAAACGACTTCACCCCTGCGCGACAAGGCGTTTAAGGCGTTTGAGAAAAAATGGGGCAAGGTGCCGACCGTTATGGATAAATGGCTGGCGGTGCAGGCGGGCGCGAAACGGACCGATATTCTGAAAACTGTCCAACGTTTGATGAAGCACCCGGCCTTTACCCTGAAAAACCCCAATCGCGTTTCGGCGTTGATCGGCGTTTTCACCGGAAATATTCTGGGCTTCCACACCAAGGACGGAACCGGATATCGTTTCATTGCCGATATGATTATGCAGATCGATCCGATGAACCCGCACAGCGCGGCGGGTCTGACCAAAGCCTTTGCCCGTTGGCGCGATTATGATGCGGGGCGTCAGGCGAAAATGGTTGCGCAGTTGAAACGGTTGGCGGCGAGCAAAAAACTTTCACCCAATGTGTCAGAAATCGTGGGCAAGAGTTTGAAGAAGTGAGGCTTGTGCAAAAGAATCACAGTTTGGCCCGAGATGAAAAATGGGGATTGAATTCATTTCCATCCACGCGAATCGCCTCCTACACTGATTCTCTCGTCAACTGATTCGTTCAACTCATCATGGGTGTCCACGTGAAAAAGCTTTCCTCCCTTCTCGCTCTTCTGGTCGGTATTGCCGCCGTTGCTCCGGCGCATGCCGCCGCCTCCACACCCAACACCATCAACGCCGCCTTTGGCGCCTATGATTTTGATAAAACCGGTGGCCGGCAATCGGTTGATTACCGTTTGGAATATGAATGGGGTCTGTCTTTGATCCCTTTGATCGACCATGATTGGACGAGCCTTGACCAATGGGTGCAGGTGCATCCCGTTGTTGGCTTTGAAGGAAATGGCGATTTCATGACCTATTTCAACGGCGGTTTGGGGGCTGATGTGCCGCTGGGCAGCAAGTTTGTTTTCAGTTGGGATGAAGCGCTCGGCCTCTATGGCCATGGCGACAGCAGGCAATCGCTGGGCTCGCCGTTTGAAATGCGCTCGCAGCTTGAGCTGGGCTATAATTTCGACAACAGCATGCGCCTGTCGGCCTATATCAGCCATTTGTCGAATGTCGATACCGGCGATAAAAACCCCGGCGCCGAAATTGCCGGCGCTTATCTGCATGTGCCCGTGTCCTGGCTTGCGCACTGATGGCTGCGGCGCGGCTTGGCATTATAGCGGGTAGCGGCACAGCACCGCGCCGCGTTATCGAAGCCTGCCGCGCGCAAGGCCGCGACTTTTTTGTTTTTTGCCTTGAAGGGCAAGCCGACAAAGATATGGCGCATGATGCACCCCATCTTTGGTTGCCCTTGGGCGCCGGAAGCAAATTGCGCGATGGGATACAATCCGAAAAAATCACCGAAATCGTGATGATCGGCGCGGTGCGCCGCCCTTCGGTATGGGAACTGAAACCCGACTGGCTGAGCCTGAAAGTCATCGGCCGCATCGGCATGAATATGTTGGGCGATGACGGGTTGTTGCGCGCCATCGGCCACGCCATTGAACAGGAAACCGGCGCGAAGGTAATCGGCGCCCATGAAATTCTGGGCGGCATTTTGATGCGCGAAGGCGTGTTGGGCATTATTTCCCCCGATGCCGATGCCCAGCAAGATATCAAGCGCGGTATAGATGTCGCCCGCGCCCTGGGCAGTGTCGATGTCGGCCAATCGGTTATTGTGCAGCAAGGTCTTGTTCTGGGCGTCGAAGCCATTGAAGGCACCGATGCCCTTATCGCCCGCTGCGCCGCCCTGCACCGCGGCGGGCCAGGCGGGGTTTTGGTCAAATGCGCCAAACCGCAACAGGATGACCGGTATGATTTGCCCACGATTGGGGTGGATACCATTGAAATGGCTGCAAAATCAGGCCTGCGCGGTATCGCTTTGCAAGCCGGTCGCAGCCTGTTGATAGACCGCGACAAAGTGCGGCAATTGGCCGACGAAAAAGGGATTTTCGTTATCGGTGTGAATTAACGCCTAAACCCCTGATAAATTAACCAAAAACTAACGCCAAAAAGAGAGACTTGGGCACCGTTTTTCGTTAAACTGCGCCACGCATTTTGACCTTACTAAAAAGGGCTGACCGCTATGCCTGTCATTCTCGAGAAAAATCAAGTTGCCCAGCGTACATTGTTCCGCGATGTGCGTCCGATGTCGCAACGGTTTGGCCAATATATTTCCACCGATATTGTCGTCACGACCATAGCCATTGGCACGATCGCGCTTCTGTTCGCGGCGCCGCCACAATTTAGATCCTTTGCCGATCTGGCTGTGCCGTTGCTGTATTTCTATTTTAAATGGA
Organism: Alphaproteobacteria bacterium; assembly: GCA_026225415.1. Taxonomy (GTDB): domain Bacteria; phylum Pseudomonadota; class Alphaproteobacteria; order UBA9219; family UBA9219; genus CAIXLI01. The sequence goes on from JAMFSS010000009.1 coordinate 86,328, forward strand.
CGCTCAAACGACCCGTCGTGCTGCCTTTTAAAATGCCGCGTTATGCCAATCTGCCTGACCCGCATAATCCCGTTCCGGGCAAAACGGGGCCGGGGAAATCCGACGGGATTTTGTTTCTGGGCAATGCGTCGGATGATGGCGATGAAGATAATTTCGGCAAAGAAATCTGGTTGACCAACAATGACGCCCGTACGCATATTCTGTATCTGGGCACCACCGGCGCCGGTAAAACCGAAGGGTTGAAATCCATGGTCACCAACGCTTTATGTTGGGGCTCGGGCTTTTGCTATACCGATGGCAAGGCCGATACGGATTTGTGGGCTTCGCTTTATTCGATCACGCGCCGTTTTGGCCGCGATGATGATATTCTTGTTCTGAACTATATGACCGGCAACTCGGATGATGGATCGACATCCAATTCGATGAATCCGTTTTCTAATGGCTCGGCGTCTTACCTTGCCAATCTTGTCGTCAATCTGATGCCGGATGCTGGCGGCGATAATGCTATGTGGAAAGAACGTGCCGTTGCGTTGATGTTCGCGCTTATGCCCGCTCTGACCTTCAAGCGCGACAAGCAAGGCATGTTGCTGGATGTCGGTATCGTGCGCGACCATTTGGAATTGCAGCCCATTATCCGTTTGTCGCGCGACCAAACAATGCCGCAACGCATTCTGCATGGGCTTGAAGGTTATTTGAACACCTTGCCGGGTTATGTTGGCGCGGCATTCGATGATGACGGCAATGAACGCCCGCCATCGCCCGATCAGCCGATGTATGACTTACAAGTTGCCCGTCAGCAGCATGGCTATCTGTCGATGCAGTTTACGCGTTCGATGCAATCGCTGGCCGATGAATATGGTTATATTTTCAAGGCCCAGCTGGCCGATATCGACGTTCTCGATCTGGTGTTGAACCGCCGCGTTTTAGTGGTGTTGATTCCCGCGTTGGAAAAATCGGGCGATGAAGCCGCCAATCTGGGTAAAATTGTCGCGTCATGCCTTAAGGGGATGATGGGCGCCACGCTCGGCAACACGGTTGAAGGCGCATGGGAAAGCGCAATCGGCAGCAAGCAAACCCATTCCAGCTCGTCCTTCATGACCGTGTTCGACGAAGTCGGTTACTATACCGCCGCCGGTATGGCCGTTATGGCGGCACAGGCGCGGTCATTAGGCTTTGCGCTTGTGTTCGCGTCGCAGGATTTGCCTTCGATGGAAAAACGTATCAAGCAGGAAGCGAAATCCATCGTCGGCAACTGTAACTTGAAAATTCTGGGTCGTATTGAAGATCCTACCGACACCAAAGAATTCGTGACCAAACATGGCGGCATGGTGTGGGTCACGGAAACGCGTGGTTTTACCGCACCATCCAATACTGTGGGCAGTTTGTTTTCGGCCATGCCCTTCCATGATGACCGCGGCGCAAGTTTCCAGGTTCGTCAACGCGTCGATTATGACCATTTGCGCGGCCAGCGCGAAGGCGAAGCGCATTTGCTGTTCGGTGATTGGGCGCACAAGGTGCAAATGTTTTATGCGGTGCCGGATAAGTCAAAAGCTTTGCGCGTACATCGCTTCCTGCCGGTTCCGGGTGTCACCAAATCGACCGAAGCGCGTGACCGCGTGATGCTGGAATTGGCGTCGCGCCTGAAAGACCCTTCATGGACGGCGGCGGGCGTGGCCGATGTGCGCGAAATGCCGGAAATCAATGTTATGGCGGATGCCGTTAAAAAAGCTTCGGCCAACAAAAATTCTGCATTGGAAATGGGCGCGATGAGCGTTGCCGCCACGGCCAAAATGCCGTCGGTGCCCAAAGTTATGGACGGCGAGCCAGAGCAACCTGCGGCGGCTGCGCCCAAAACCTATGGCGTTTCCGATAATTTTGACAGGTTTGACGCGCCGGATGGCCGCCAAAATCCTTATAGCACTGGCGAAATGTATGATCCCGATATCGCAGCGCTGCGCGCCACGTTGCCGCCGCTTTATGAAGGTGATGAATTCGCGATCGATGAATTGGAACGCGCACCCGGTTATGCGGTCAACAAAGGCGCGCCCGCCTTTGCCGGTACGGATGCCGATCTGTCCGCCATTTTGCCAAGCTTTGGCGACAGCGAAGACACCGAAGAATTCAGCGCGATCGAATTGCCGGAAGAAATCAAGGCGGCTTTGGCGCAATCTGCGCAGCAGATGAATGAAGGCTTGCGCGGCAAGACAGACCGCAAGTAAACTGATGGCCTGACCTTAAACGGAGGCCGCCATGACTGCTCGCATTCTGTTCGCCGTTCTTTTTGCCCTGTCTTTTGCCGCACCTGCTTTGGCGGAAGAAACCAAGCCAGACGATATCGTCGCGTTTGATCTTTCTGCCGAAGATTGGGTCACAACCAAAACCGCGCATGTCACCGTCAATGTCGAAGCCGCCGTCAGCGCAACCAATGCCGGTTCAATGCGCGAGGATATGGCCAAGGCCGTGGGCGACGCCGCCAAAGGCGATTGGCGTTTAACCAATTTTACCCGCACGCAGGATTCCACCGGTTTGGAGCATTGGAGTGTTTCCTTTGACTCGCGCTTGCCGGAATCCGCGCTTAACAGCTTGCCCGATTCTTTGAAGAAGGCCAGCAAGGCGGGCATGCAAATGTCCGTGGGCGATATTGACTTCAGCCCGACTTTGGATGAAACCGAAGCCACCCGCGCCGGTTTACGCGCCCGTCTGGTGAAAAACGCCGTGGAACAGGTGGCAACCCTTAACACCAGCCTGCCCGGACGCAGTTACCGCATAGCCCAAATCGCTTTTGATAGCGCCGGCGCCATTGTCGAACCGCGCATCCTTAAACGGCCTATGATGATGTCCGCTATGGCTGTCTCTGCGCCTTCATCTGAAGGGGCAGGACAGGAACATGCCCAGAAAATGACGATGACCGCGCATGTTGTTTATGCGGCCATCGCCCCTACTGCGGCTCATAATCAATAAGGTTGCGACAATTACGGGATAAATGCTATGTCGTCTGACCTATTTCATTACGGTTAGCCGCATGTTCCTCAAGCCTATTCATATCATCCCCACCGACACCCATGTCGATTTCGTTGCCAAGCGCTGGTGGGCATTCAGCGTGACCATTCTTCTGGTCATCATCACGGTTATTTCCTTGTCCGTCCGGGGATTAAATCTGGGCATCGATTTTGAAGGCGGCATTCTGATCGAAGCCAAAGCCCAGCAGACCGTGGACACCGCCGCGTTGCGTGATGAACTTGCCACGCTTAATCTGGGTGAAGTCACCATACAGCAATTCGGCGCGCCGACCGATGTATTGATCCGCATCCAACGTCAGGCAGGCGACGAAGCCGCGCAGATGACCGCCATCCAATCGGTGCGCGATAAATTGGGAACAGATTACGAATATCGCCGCGTGGAAGTCGTGGGGCCGACGGTTGGCAAGGAACTTTTACATGCCGGTATTCTGGCGACGATTCTGGCAATGGTCGCGATTTCCGTTTATGTCGGAGTGCGTTTTGAATGGCAATTTGGTTTGGCCGCCCTTATCGCGACCTTCCACGATGTGTTGACCACCGTCGGCCTATATTCCGTTTTGCATCTGGATTTCAATCTGACCGCGGTGGCAGCGTTGCTGACGCTGGCAGGTTATTCGATCAATGACACGGTTGTGGTTTTCGACCGCATCCGCGAAACCATGCGCCGCCAGAAGGTGAATGATCTGCGCACCATCATCAACGCCTCTGTTAACCAAACCTTGTCGCGCACGACCATGACGGCAGGCGTTACCTTGCTGGCGTTGCTGCCTTTGGTTTTTATGGGCGGCCCTACTTTGATTAATTTCTCCGCCGCCCTGACATGGGGTATTTTTGTCGGCACTTATTCATCTATCTATATGGCATCCGCCCTGCTGCTTTACATGCCATCCTTGCGCCGGATGGAAACACCTTCTAAATAAACCAATCAAAGAGCTTATAATGTCTACTTATGATTATGACCCTCGCACCGGCGGCAATAGTTATACGCTAATCGCATCTGTTGGAGAAAAACTTGTTACACCTATTAAAGAACCAATGCCCAATAAACAGGCAGCCCGCAATAATCTTCGCGGTAAACATGAGCTGCATGCATCCACGCCGCGCCCTGAAAACTCTCTATAACCCTTTATGGGCAGGCCTGCTTTGCTGCGCTGCACAAACACGCGTGAAATAAAAAGCCGATTTGTTTCGAATCAGTCGCTTTAATTTTGATTTATTTTAAAAAAGCCATTAGCCATAGGCTCATAACAACTAACCAAGAGCCCCTTATGTTTTTAGGTATCGATGTCGGCACATCCGGCGTCAAAGCCATTTTGACTGATGCACAATCCAATCTTGTGGATCAGCAAACGATTCCTTTGGCAATTTCTCGCCCACACCCTTTATGGTCAGAACAAAATCCAGAAGATTGGTGGCAGGCTACCCAGGACGCCATCGACCAAATCAAAAAAAGACAACCTGAGGCTATCGCCAAAGTGCTTGCGATCGGCCTGGCCGGACAGATGCATGGCGCCGTCATTCTTGATAAGAGCAATACCGTTATACGGCCTGCCATTCTGTGGAATGACGGAAGGTGTGAGGAAGAATGCCGCATCCTGGAAACAGCCGTTCCTGATGCCCGACAAATCACCGGCAATATCGCGATGCCGGGATTCACAGCACCCAAGCTTTTGTGGATCGCGCGGCACGAACCGGAAAATTTTTCCAAAATACACAAAGTCCTTCTCCCCAAAGATTATATCCGCTTCCGTTTTACCGGCTCTTTCTTCAGCGATATGTCGGATTCATCGGGAACCTTGTGGCTCGATGTTGCGCATCGCCGCTGGTCGGACAAAATGCTGGCGGCCTGCAATCTGACGCAAGCGCAGATGCCGGAATTGCGCGAAGGCTCGGAACAAGCCGGTATCCTTACACCCGATCTGGCTCAACGCTGGGGCATGTCCGAAAAAGTTATTTTTGCCGGTGGCGCGGGCGACAATGCGGCGGGTGCCGTGGGTATCGGTGCGCTTGGCGAAGGGCAGGCATTTATTTCTTTGGGCACATCGGGCGTTTATTTCGCGGGCACAAACAAGTTCCGACCCCGCCCCGAACGGACAGTCCATGCTTTTTGCCACGCCATACCCAACACATGGCATCAGATGGGCGTTATCCTTAGCGCCGCCAGCTGTATAAAATCGGCTGCCAGCTTTCTGGGTGCCGAAAGCGATCAGGAATTGGCCAAGCTGGTTGATGAATCTAATTTGAATTTGAATAATCCCGTTATCTTCCTGCCTTATATGTCCGGCGAGAGAACGCCCCATAACAATCCGTCGGCATCCGGCGTGTTTTTTGGCCTCACTCATGAAACAACCCGCGCCGATTTGGTGCAAAGCATTCTGGAAGGTGTCGCCTTTGCCTTTGCTGATTGCCAATCCGCTTTGGCGGAAGCCGGAACGGATGCCAATGATATTATGCTGATTGGCGGCGGCGCGCGGAACCCCGTTTGGGGAGCCCTTATCGCGGCGGCTTTGGATAAACGAATCCTCTATGTCGCCGACGGGGATCAAGGCCCTGCCTATGGCGCGGCAAAACTGGCACGAATGGCTGCAACCGGCGAGGATGTTAACCATGTGGCGGCATGTCCGAAAGTGCTTAAAACTGTTGTCCCGGACATGAAACTAAAAACGTACTTGCACCCCAAACTAGAAAAATATAGAAACATTTACAACCAGTTATGCAGCATATATTCCAACACAGCACATTGATAGGAATGGAGCACTAGATGTCACAAATACTGCACTCAAAGTTAAATGGTGTCCTTCCTTGCACTATACTCGGCATGTTTGATTTCGATCTCACGCTTGTCTCCAAAGACGACCCAAAAAATCCCGATCATTCCCCTATTAAGCGACATCATTATACGGATTTACGCGATTTCAGCGATCGTGTTGGCCGCACAGTCATCTTGACGGCGCGTGGCGAAAAAAGCGTTCTCAATTATTTCGGCGAGCATGTAGCAGATTGCGGTCGCATGCCAAAAGTTACACTGGCTTCGAATTCCGGCCATTTATGGCACAAGCTCGACCGTCCGAACCCCGGCGAACATAACATCATTAATATTCCTGGTTATAGCCGCACACAATTGCTGACCCTGACCGCCGAAATACATCATCTGGTCACGCAGATGAAAAGCGAATTCCCCAGCCTCATCACCGCCGCCGATCAGCGCGAATTATGCGGCGCATGGGTTGCGCTTATCCCGGGCTCGCAACAAAGCGATATTTTTACGGCCTTCTTAAACCGCGCCGAAGAATTGAAAGCCGCATTGCCGAAAGAAATTGGCGACAACATTCATTTTTCCAAAAAATATTGGGATAATGAATGCGACGATAACGGCAATCAGGTCACTAAGGGTTATACCGACCTTATTCCCGTCGGCATGGATAAAGGCTTTACCTCGCGCAAGCTTTATGAACATTACGCCGCGCAAATTGACGGCGATCCTTTCTTGATCCTTGCCGGCGATTCCAGCCCCGACTATAAAATGATGACATCATTGGCCGATATCGTGCCGGAAAACCGCCGCCTGTTCATTAGCGTCGGCGAAGGCCTCTGCGGCCTCGATAAAATTTACGCCGATACGCGTGACGGCAAAGGCTTGCTCGATATCGTACTTAAGGGCGACGCTAGCCGCGCGGTTAGCGCACAAGCGGACTCCGTTAATCAGATGCATGATTTTCTGACGATGGCCGGTGTCCAAGCGACTCCTGCCCTGCGCCACATGCCGCAGCAACGCGGTTTGCGTCACGGCTAAGCTGCTTTCACGTTCACCTGATATTGCATTAATTTTTGCGCCAGTGCATAACTAATGCCATGCCCTCCTCCATTATCATATCCGGCGGCGCCGGTTATATCGGCAGCCATGCAGCCTATGCCTTGCAGGCGTCGGGCTATCTGCCTGTCATTATCGACAATCTTGCCACCGGTAATGAATGGGCGACGAGTTTTGGCGTTTTTGAACGAGGCGATATCGGCGATGCCGATTTCGTCCGCGCGGTTTGCGAAAAACATCAGCCCATCGCCGCGATGCATTTCGCCGCCTTTATCGAAGTGGGCGAGTCTGTCCACAACCCGGCCAAATATTTTGACAATAACCGTGACAAGGCTTCGCGTTTTTTCAAAACGCTGAATAATTGCGACGTTAAGAAAGTGGTGTTTTCCAGCACCGCCGCCGTGTATGGCGAGGCCGCCGAAGTCGGCGCGATTTCCGAATTTTTCCCGACCAAGCCCATCAATCCTTATGGCCAATCCAAACTGGAAGCCGAAGCGTTTTTGCGCATGCTGGATTCCAACGGCATGCGGTCGGTGACGTTGCGTTATTTTAATGTTGCCGGTGCCGCGCCCGCCAATGCCCAAATTGGCGAAGCGCATATCCCCGAAACGCATCTTATCCCGCGGCTGGTTTTGCCATTGATCGGCACGCCGCCGGATATTCTGGATGCGCTGGGCTTAAAAAATGGCTTTACCATTTATGGTGATGATTATCCGACACCGGATGGCACCGCTGTGCGCGATTATATTCATGTGATGGATCTGGTTGATGCGCATATCCGCGCGTTGGATTATTTGTTGCATGACGGAGAAACGGATATTTTCAATTTGGGCAGCGGCAAAGGTTTTTCGGTCAACGAGATTATCGACGCAACGCGGATTGTGTTGGAACGCCCCGGCTTTGCACCCGGACGCGCGGCGCGGCGCGAAGGCGACCCGGCAACCCTGATCGCCAGCAACCGCAAAGCGGCCAAGATTTTGGGGTGGAAACCCGCGCGAACATTGCATGATATTATCGATGATGCGGCCGCATGGCACAAATCACCGCATTATACCGCCGCCATACGGGCAAAGCTTGGAAAAGCCTGAGCCACATCTTATAATGCGCCCATGAAACAGCCCCTGCCCATTTATGCCGCAGCCGACCGTGATGCGGATACCCTATCACCGCATAGCAATGTCGCGGTTAAAACGCGCCCCGCCACCAAAAAACCGGCGATGTATAAAGTATATCTGTTGAACGATGATTACACGCCGATGGAATTTGTCGTGCTGGTTCTGGAAACTTTTTTTAACAAAACCAACGAAGATGCGACCCGCATTATGCTTGAGGTTCACCAAAGCGGTTTAGGGCTGTGCGGTATTTTTACCTTTGAAGTTGCGGAAACCAAGGTTGCGCAGGTGCAGGCCGCGGCGCGTCAGGCGCAGCATCCGTTGCAATGCACGATGGAGAAGGAATAACCTTTGGTTTGATGTTTGGTCTTTATTTCATTGGGTTGTTTCCTTTCTCATTATTTATTTCCTTTGTCCTTCGTTTTCCTTGGCAAAAAGAGATGCTCCCATGGGTTCCCCACCCGCAAAGGCGGGGACGTACAACATCCGGATCGATCGACACCGTCACCCTGCTTCCGGACGCAGGAAAGGACCGTTACCTCGACCCGTCACCTCTCCTTGATACTCTGTATCCGGAGGGTAAGGGATATATCCTATATTAGATGTGGGAAAAATACAAGATTTATTTTTAAAGAAAACAAGAATTAATTTCTTCAAAACTTTGGGATGTCCTCACCTGCAAAAACTGAGGCTTACGCCTCAAGAGCGTAAGCCTTAGTTTTTGCTTCCGCGGAGCTGTAACTGCCGTTTTTCCGGCAAGTTGAGTTCCACGCCCAGAGGGAGAGGAAATTCTTTCGTGTGGCAAGTAGAGGTTCTTAAAAATCGCTGACCCGGCCATTCTTTTCCCAATCGCCATAACGCGTGGGTTCGGGGCCTTTGGCGCCGCCAAATTCTTCGGCTTTGGCCGCAGGCGTTAGGTTCTTAACTTTTACAGGTTCTTTTTGTTCAATTTTTTCGTTTTCCATATCTCTTTTTTAACCCCTTATTTATAACCTGCCAATAGTTTGTTACTATCGCCTGTCCGCATTGACCAGCCTCGGTTTTTCCATGATCCGCATCGCGCCATCCATTCTCTCCGCCGATTTTGCCAAATTGGGCGAGGAAATCCGTGATATCGATGCCGCAGGCGCGGATTACATCCATATCGATGTTATGGACGGGCATTTTGTGCCGAACCTGACCATTGGCCCCGCCGTGGTCAAAGCCTTGCGCCCCCATAGCAAGAAAATTTTCGATACGCATTTGATGATATCGCCAGTCGACACTTTTATCCGCGATTTTGCCGAAGCGGGGTCCGATATCATTACCGTCCATCCCGAAGCGGGCGCGCATTTGCACCGGACGTTACAGCTGATTAAATCATGTGGCAAAAAGGCGGGCGTTGCGTTGAATCCCGCCACGCCGTTATCGGCCATCGAAAATGTCATGGGCGAAGTGGATTTGATTTTGGTAATGAGCGTTAATCCGGGTTTTGGCGGACAGGCTTTTATTACCTCGCAGCTTGATAAAATTCGCGCCCTGCGCAAACAGATTGACGCGATGGGCAAACAGATCGATCTGGAAGTTGATGGCGGCATTGATGCCACAACAGCGAAACAGGTTATTGCTGCGGGTGCCACTGTTTTGGTGGCGGGCACCGCAAGCTTTAAGGGTGGTTGTGCCAATTACGCGGCGAATATAGCGGCGCTTCGCAGTTAACAAGGGGTTGCATGACGCAGGCAACCAAATTAATCGGAAAAGTACGGCGCAGCGTGCAGAGCGTCGCCTATGGCAATCCGCTATATCAAAAGATTCTGGCATCCGGTGAAACACCGACGCGCTTGCATTTCACGCCTTCCGACCCGTGGCCGGGCGATGCCAATGCCGGACAGGCTTTGATGTCGAGCCAGCAATCGATGTTCGAGCGTTCGGAAAGTACAGCCCTGCGCCATGCCGCAACCGCCTTGCGCAATTTGCGCGCCGTTGGCACCGATGCCGCGCGTGTCACCAGCCTGCGTCTTATCGGCAATTGGTTGCATCAATTTGATGGCTGGCACGAAACGGAATGGCTGGCGGGGCATTTGGGTTCGCGCATCGCGGCATGGATTGGGTTTTACGATTTTTACGCCAGCGCAGCACCGCCCGATTTCACACCGGCGCTGGCCGCCAGCCTGCACCGGCAATGGAAACATTTGTTGCGCACCATATCGCCAAATTTAAAAGGCGTGGAGGCGGTACAAGCAGCGCGCGGATTGATTTATGGCGGTTTGAATTTTCCCGATGGCGACAAGGCGTTGGGGTTGGCATGCGATTTGTTGCAACGGCAAATGGCGGCGGAAATTTTGCCGGATGGCGGACATATATCGCGCAATCCTGCGACGCAATTGCATATCCTGCGGCATCTAGTGGATATCCGTAATATCTTCAATCTGGCCGATATACGTTTGCCGGAATCGATTGGGGTGGGTTTGGGCGCAATGATACCGGCGTTGAAATTTTTCCGGCATGGCGACGGCGCCTTATCGTTGTTCCATGGTGCGGTGGAAGAAACGCCTTTGTTGATTGATGCGGTGTTGACGCAAGCCACGATGCGTGGGCGCGTTCTGCGCCGCCTGCCTGAAACGGGGTATGAGCGCATGATGGCTGGCCGCAGCCTGTTGATGGTGGATGCCGCATCGCCGCCGCCGCGCGCCTTTGGCGATCAGGGTCATGCAGGGTTACTAAGTTTTGAATTCAGCCATGGCCGCGAAAGGATTATCGTGAATTGCGGCGCGGTGCCGATGGGATCGGCGCAATGGCGCACCGCCTGTGCCGCGACCGCCGCCCATTCAAGCCTTACCGTTGCCGATACCAATGCGTGCGACATTGGTGATGAAGGTGGCATTGCGGGCACTGTGCAAACTTCCGCGCAGCGTTTCGAAGAAGGTGGCGCGCATGGTTTGGAAATGGCGCATGACGGTTATCGCGGGCAGTTTGGTCTGGTACATAACCGCATCCTGCGTTTATCAGGTGACGGCGAAACATTGATGGGGCGGGATGTTTTACACAATGAAGGCGGCCATAAAACCCCGCAGGAATTTACGCTGCGCTGGCATTTGCACCCCACCGTTCAGGTGTCCCTGTCGCATGGCGGGCAAACGGCGTTATTGCGCACCGCTTCGGGTGGGGGTTGGCGGTTGCGGGTTGAAAATGGCGCATTGGCGATGGAGTCGAGCATTTATTGCGGCGGCATCGCTCCGCGCCGCACGATGCAGATTAAATGCACCGGTATGACCGATAGCGGTCATACCGCCGTGACATGGAGTTTAACGCGGGAACGCAAAGCTTAAGCTTGGCACTAACTGCCGCCCTCGGGGGTAAAAAGGGGTCAAACATTCCCAGCGATTCACTTCAATACATTGATTCATAAGATATTTTATTTGGCACGACTCGTGCATTTAAGAACCCGTGGGATACCATAAAGTGTCCGGTTTAACGGGGTTGAATATGTCCAGTACGGGTTTAGTCCTTCTTTCCAGCCAAATGACCTTGATGCGGTCGGTGGATATTGTCGCCAACAATATCGCCAATGCCAGCACGACCGGCTTCAAGCGCGAAGGCATCCAGTTCGACACCTATATCCAACACGCTATGTCGGGCGGCAACAGCGCCAGCAACGGCAACACCAATTTTGTTTATGACCGTGGCACCTACCGCGACACATCGGCCGGATCCGTGACATCCACCGGCAATCCGCTTGATCTCGCCATTCAGGGCAAAGGTTATTTTCAGGTACAAAATGCGCAAGGCGTGACCCAATTTACCCGCGATGGCGCGTTTCATCTCGACAACCAGGGCCAAATCGTTTCTTCGAGCGGCATGCCCGTCCTCAGCGATGGCGGTCAGGCGATCATCCTGCCCGACGATGCGCGCGACATCACCATTTCCGGCGACGGTTTCATTACGGCGCAGGTCGGCACCGGTTCCGCCCGCGCCCAATTGGGCAAGCTTGGCGTCGTGACATTTGACAATGACGAAGCGGTTGTGCCCGCAGGCGGCAGTTTGCTGACCACGACGCAAACGCCAACCCCATCGACGGGCAACAGCATCATGCAGGGCGCCATCGAAAACTCGAACGTCAATTCGATTACGGAAATGACCGATTTGATCCGTATTCAACGGTCTTATGAACAAGCCACCAATCTGGTCGGTCAGGAAAATTCGCGCCTGAGCGACGCTATCGATAAATTATCGCAAACATCGTAATTATGAGGTCGTGATATGAGAGCACTCGCCATCGCATCAACCGGTATGTCAGCGCAACAGCTGAACGTCGAAGTTATCTCGAATAACATCGCCAATGCCTCCACCACGGGCTTCAAATCCTCGCGTGTTGAATTTCAGGATTTGCTTTACCAGAATATGCGCACCGTGGGTTCGGCTTCGTCGGACAGCAACACGATTGTTCCATCGGGTTTGCAAGTCGGTTTGGGTGTCATGCCCGCCGCCACATACCGCATCAATACCCAGGGCAATCTGAGCAGCACCGGCAACACGCTGGATATGGCGATTAACGGTCGCGGTTTTTTCCAGGTGCAAATGCCTGATGGCACGACATCCTATACACGTTCCGGCGCGTTGCAGTTGAACGCCAGCGGCCAGATTGTGACGGCAGACGGTTACACCGTTATCCCAAGCATCACGGTGCCGACAACGGCCACAGCCGTTACCGTTAATGCCAGCGGTCAGGTTATCGCCACCATTGCCGGACAAACGGCAACGCAAACGCTGGGTCAGCTTCAGCTGGCCAATTTCATCAACCCCGTCGGCCTGGAATCGATTGGTAACAATTTACTGAAACAAACGGATGCGTCGGGTTCGCCCACCACGGCAAACCCCGGCACGTCGGGTTTCGGCACGATGGTTCAGGGTTCTTTGGAAACATCCAATGTCGATATCGTGACGGAAGTCACCAATTTGATCACGGCACAGCGCGCCTATGAAATGAATTCCAAGGTTATCAACACCGCCGATCAGATGTTGACGACCGCCAACCAGATGAAAACTTAAAGCAGGTTAGGTCATGAAGAAAACCACCCGCATCCTCTACGCCGCCTGGATGGTTATTGCTTGCAGCGCCGCGTCATCGACGCCCTGCATCGCCAATTCTGCCGTGACCATCAAGCCCGATGTAGAAATCAACCGCTATGCGGTGCGGCTCAGCGATCTGTTCGCCGGCGTTCCCGTCGAAATCGACCGCGATATCGCCCAAGCCCCCGCCCCTTGCAAACCCGCTTTGTACAACGAAATGGTGTTGAACAAGCTGGCGCAAACCTATCGTCTGGATTGGCAGGCGCAACCCAATGCCGACCATATAACCGTCACATCCTCTTGTACCAAGATCAGCAATGATATGGTGCGTGATGCCGTTATCGCCAAAATCAAAGCCGACAGCAGCACGAAAGATCGCGTTTTTGATGTCGTTTTTGACGCGCGCAATATGGAAATTGATTTGCCTTCCAATCAGGCTCCGGATTTTAAACTGGAAAATTTTACCTATGACCCGACCAACAAACAATTCCGCAGTGATTTAACCGCACAAACGCCGCGCGGCCCCTACATTCAACCCATCACGGGCCATGTGATGGTCAAACGGAGCGTGCCTATTCTGGCGCACCGCGTGGAAGCCGGCACCACAATCGCCGTCAGCGATCTGGATTGGGTGCAGGTTCCCGAAGAACGCGTCACCTCCGATGTCGTGACCGAAGCCACACAATTAATCGGCCGCGAATTGCGCCGCGACACAGCCGAAGGCGATTTGCTGCGGGCACATGACGTTATTCCACCCCGCCTTGTGACACGTGGGTCTTTGGTAACCCTGAAAATCGAAACGCCCTTTATTAGCATCACCTCGCAAGGCAAATCGCAAGAGGATGGCGCCGAAGGTGAAGTGGTACGCGTCACCAATACCCAAAGCAACCGCATCGTTGAAGGCGTTGTCACCGGGCCCGGCGTGGTTGAAATTCGTACGGCGCAAAAATTGGCTTCAGCACAGTAGGAGACTGTCATGACCAAAATATCTTATAAAAATATTCTGCTTACCACGGTGACGCTGTTGTCACTATCGGCATGCAACGCCTATGACCGTGTATCGGAAATTGGCGACCAGCCCCACATGTCATCGATCGAAGACCCCACGCATGCAACCGGCTATGTGCCGGTTAAAATGCCAATGCCCGCGCCTTCGTTAAACGAACGCGAAGCCAATTCCTTATGGGAAACAGGGGGCCGCGCCTTCTTCCGTGATCAACGTGCCGGACGCGTGGGCGATATTCTGACGGTTGTCGTCACCATCAATGATCAGGCGCAGATCGCCAATGAAACGCAAAGATCGCGCGCCAATTCGGATTCCGCAAACCTGACCAATTTTCTGGGTCTTGAAAGCAAGTTGAACACCGTCTTGCCGCAAGCCGTTTCCCCCGCCAGCCTTATTGGCATGGGCAGCACCACCAGCAATGACGGCAAAGGATCGATTGCCCGTCAGGAACAAATCGATTTACGCGTGGCAGCCACCATTATTCAGGTTTTGCCCAACGGCAATCTGGTTCTGGAAGGCAAACAGCAAGTCGGCGTCAATTATGATATGCGCGAATTGGATATCAGGGGGATTATTCGCCCACAAGATGTCGCCGCCGACAATACCATTACCTATGACCAGATCGCGGAAGCGCGTATCAATTACGGCGGCAAGGGTACCATCGGCGATGTTCAACAGCCTCGTTATGGCGACCAATTGTTCGACATCTTGATGCCTTTCTAACAACTTTAACGCGCAAAAAGGCTGTTTCCTTGATAAAAAAGGAAATAGCCTATTTGCGTGAACCTCTTTCCCCTTAAATTTTATCAAAAATTAAGAAGATATTCCCTAGAATATGTAGGTTCGAACCCGTGTGAGTTTTATCCTTATGACGACACCCACCGATCTTGGTGATTTGCTAACTGCCGCAGGCGACATCGCCTATGAGTGGGATTTGCATAGCGACAGCATGGTATGGTTTGGCGCATGGCAGAAAGTTTTTGCGGCTGGCCGCGCGCCTTTGGATTCCCAATCCCTTTATCACGCCTTGCATGCCGATGACCGTTCGGTTGTTTTCAGCGGCGAAATCAAAACCATTGACAGGCAATTCCGCGTTACCCAGCCGGACAACAGCGTTATCTGGATTCATGAACGCGGCACAACCGAACTGGATGATGCCAACAAGCCGGTGCGCCAAAGGGGCGTTTGGCGCATTATCGATCAACCGGCGCAAGCTTCCGCCAACGCCGAAGCACAACATCGCGACGGGTTGACCGGCTGTTTCAAACGCCGCGCGTTGCAATCGCAAATGTCGCGCGCCATCGAAAATGCCAAGCTGGCGAAACGTGTCGGCGCCTATCTGGTGGTTGCCGTCGATAAAATGTCTTTCGTCAACGAAGCGGCGGGCACCGATGCCGGCGATGCCGTTTTGCGCGGCGTGGCCACGCGTTTGGCGCAACTGATCCCGACACGCGCCATATTGGGGCGCGTTGGCGGCGATGTGTTCGGCATTCTTTTGCCCGAGCCATTGGGCAATGATCTGCATTCATTGGCGGAACGTATTATTCAGGATTTCCATAATTCGCCGGTTATCGCCGCCCATTCGCCGTTGCATATCACCGTTTCCATCGGCGGCGTGCGTACGCCAAGCGTGGCGCAAAGCTCCAACGAGGCGATGATTTATGCCGAACAGGCATTGCACATGGCGCGTCAGCGCGGACGCAACAACTTTGTCGAATATATAGACAGCCCCGAACGGGCACAGGAAAACCGCCAGCTGCTTGAACTGGGCGAACGCATCAAACGCGCCTTTAAGAATGACGGATTCCGTTTGGCTTATCAGCCCATCGTTTGCGCGGAAACGGCGGAACCCGTTTGTTATGAAGCGCTGGTGCGCATGTTTGGCGATGATGGCAAGCCGATTTCAGCCGCTTTGTTTGTGCCGATGATCGAACAAATGGGTTTGGCGCTCGAACTGGATAAAATGGTTATGGATATGGCGGTGCGCGATATGGAAGCGGTGCCGGGCCTAAGCCTTGCCGTGAATATTTCCGGCCTTACCGCATCGCAATCCGATTGGCCGGAATATATCCGCCACATTCTGGAACCGCGCCCCGATGTGGCGCAACGTTTGGTGGTGGAAATTACCGAAACGGCGGCTTTGGTCAATATTTCGGAAACCCAGCGTTTTGTGCAAACGGTGCGCGATCTGGGCGGCCGTGTTTCTTTGGATGATTTCGGCGCGGGTTCAACCTCCATCCGTTATTTGCGCGAACTTGGTTTGTCGATCATGAAAATCGACAAGGATTTGTTGAAAGACATTATCGGCAACCGCGAACAGCAGCATCTGGTTTCGGTGTTGATCGATCTGGCGCGTGGCCTTGGTATCCAAACCGTGGCCGAAGGCGTGGAAACACAGGAAGTCGCCGATTGGCTACGCGGCGCCAAGGTTGATTACATGCAGGGTTATTTCTTTGGTAAACCTGCATTGGAAAGGCCGGAAGTCGCGGCGCCCACATCGCCCGAGCCACGCGCCCAAGCGGCACGTAACTAGGTTCCAGAATTATTTTTCTTCGTCATCCGGTCTTTTGGGCTTCTGCAAATCCTTGGCCACAGCAGGATCATGCAAAAGCACATCGATGCGATGCGCAATCGCAAAAGTTTCATCGGCGACGAAACGTAATTTTGGCACATGGCGCAACAACACCGCCTTACCCACCGCATGGCGATAGAACCCACTGCTGTCATTCATCGCGCGAACGGTTTCTTTTAACTTGAGCCCACCCAATGGCATGACATAGGCCGTGGCGTTTTTCAGATCGGGGCTGACGGATACTTCGGTGACTGTGACTGTTGGCGGATTGAGCCCTGTGGGCCACGGCACATCGCCACGCATCAACACCGCCGCCAGCGCGTGACGAATTTCTTCGCCCACCCTTAATTGTCTTTGAGTCCGCATATCAACCACCGAAAAATCTGTACGGAAGCAGGATACTCAATTTTCATGACAAACGCTATATTTAGGGTATGTCCTCAATTGAATAAGTTTGCGGTGAAAATTGTGATTTTTCTTGATTTTGTGCGCAGCGTACGCCTTTGTACGTGAGCAACAAAATCAAGAAAAAGCGCAATTTGCGCCCAAAATCATTCAATTGGGGCATGCCCTAGATAAAAAACCGCCTGCCTCTTGGTTACAGAGAGGCAGGCGTAGTTTCTCACCAGAACGGCTGTATTAGCGGATATGGACGCCCAGATTGACTCCAACAGGCGCCGGTTGAACATAAGTCGGCGCGGGCTGCACATAAACGGTTTGTGGAGGCGCTTGTTCGACAATAACAGGTGCGGGTTGCGGTTGTGCCACAACATAGCCGGGTTGCGCGACCACAACGCCGGGCTGTGTCACGATATAGCCGGGAGCCGCCACATAATAATGCATGCGTGGATCCCAAACCCAACCGCGCGGCGCATGGCCACGGTGATAATAATGCCCATCATACCAACGTGCCTGCGCAGGCGTTGCAATCGACAGACCAACCAAAGCGATGAAGGCGAGCGCAAAGATTCTTTGTAAAGTGGTTTTCATCTCTATCTCCTGCAAAAGGGGCGACTCGCTGTCGCAATGTCTATACTCGACCCTACCTATGAATAAAGGCAGGATTATGGAGGAGTGGAGGTCGTTTAAAGGCGCCGGAAGCCGTTAATAACCGCTAACGAGCAGACTCCGCAGCGTTTTAATTTCTTCCAAAGCGCGGCCTGTTCCCAAAGCAACGCAGGAAAGCGGGTCTTCGGCAACCGAGACCGGCAAGCCTGTGGCATGGCGCAGAACCAGATCGAGGTTGCGCAGCAAAGCGCCGCCCCCCGTCAGAACGATGCCTTTATCAACGATATCGGCGGCCAGTTCAGGCGCGGTGTTTTCCAAAGCCACCTTGACCGCTTCCAAAATCGCGCTGACCGGTTCGGCCAGGGATTCCGCGACCTGACGTTCGGTAATCACGATTTCTTTCGGCACGCCATTCATTAAATCGCGGCCTTTAATTTCCGTCACGCGGCCTTCGCCATCTTCGGGCGGGCATGCGGAGCCGATTTCTTTTTTGATGCGTTCCGCGGTAGATTCGCCAATCAGCAAATTATGATAACGGCGGATGTAATTGATGATCGCTTCATCCAACTTGTCGCCGCCAACGCGAACCGAACGCGAATACACAATGCCGCCGAGCGACAACACCGCGACTTCCGTGGTGCCACCGCCGATATCGACAACCATCGAACCGGTTGGTTCCGTCACCGGCAAGCCCGCGCCAATCGCAGCCGCCATCGGTTCTTCGATCAGGAACACGCGGCGCGCGCCTGCGGATTCTGCCGATTCCTGAATCGCGCGGCGTTCAACGGCGGTCGAACCCGACGGAACGCAAATGATGATTTGCGGATTGGCAAAAGAACGGCGGTTATGAACCTTGCGAATAAAATGTTTGATCATTTCTTCGGCAACTTCGAAGTCGGCGATAACGCCGTCGCGCAAAGGCCGGATCGCCTGAATATTGCCGGGCGTGCGGCCCAACATCAATTTGGCTTCGTCGCCCACGGCCAACACATGGCGCTTGCCCTTGTTATGGGCGATGGCGACCACGGAAGGTTCGTTCAACACAATGCCGCGCCCCTTGACGTAAACAAGCGTATTGGCGGTGCCGAGATCAATGCCCATATCGGCCGAGAGCATACCTAACAGATTGGCAAACATATATTTCTACCCGAATTGTGGGACAATTGAAAAAGCAGGATTAAGAGGGACTTTCTGACACCGTAACAGCTTTTTCGCAAGGGGAAAGAAAGTCATTTTAACCATAGCGGCCAAGTTAAAAATCTATCTTGCCGAAATAAAGGCAAAGCCCCTAAGATGTTGCAGATATTTCGTTCGGCAAAAGATTTGGAGACACGCGATGACGCATAAAATCCCGACCCTCATTATTGTTGAAGGCTCACCCTGTGAAGCCATAGAACTGGCCTTTCCGCGCAAGCGTGATGAGAACGGCCAAGAGATCGACAGCGAGTTCTGGTTATCGCGCCCCAACCCAAAGCCAGCCGCATCAACCGATTTTACGCCGCGTTAAACCGCCAGTGCGGCATTCTGCTTCACGGTCAATTCGGCAATGCCTTTTTGCGCCAGCTTCAACATCGCGTTGAATTGATCTTCGGTAAAGGGCGCATGTTCCGCCGTTCCTTGAATTTCGACAATGCCCCCTGCCCCCGTCAGAACGAAATTGGCATCGACTTCGGCGGTGGAATCTTCGGCGTAATCCAGATCAAGCACCGGCTGGTTTTGATAAATGCCGCAGGAAATCGCCGCAACGGAAGTTGCCAGCGGATTAACCGTCAACCGACCCGTCTTCATCAAAAAACGGCACGCCAGCGCCAGCGCCACATAGCCGCCGGTGATCGACGCGCAGCGCGTGCCGCCATCGGCTTGAATCACATCGCAATCAACCTTGATTTGAATTTCACCCATTGCCTTGCGATCTACTACGGCACGTAAACTGCGCCCGATAAGGCGTTGAATTTCCTGTGTGCGGCCTGACTGTTTGCCCTTGGCTGCTTCGCGATCCATGCGGTCATGCGTGGCGCGTGGCAACATGCCATATTCAGCCGTGACCCAACCCAAGCCGGTATTGCGCAAAAAGGGTGGCACTTTTTCATCGACGCTGGCGGTGCATAAAACATGCGTGTCGCCACATTTCACCAAACACGACCCTTCGGCATATTTGGAAAATCCCGTTTCAAACGAGAGAGAACGAAGTTGATCAAGGGCACGATTGGAGGGGCGCATGGGATATGCCTATAGTTAGAAGTTTGATTCTGCTCTCTTTAGCTGGTTCCGGCAAAACAAGCAAATTAACCATATATTTGATTTGAAGGTTTTTTTGTAAGTTATTAGATTTGATATATAACCTACAAGAAATAACGCAGGCAAAAAATGAGCATCGAAAAGTTTGAAGCTATTCGCGCGGGCCAACCCATTAGAAAAGAAAACATGCTTGAAATGCTTCAGGCTTGGCGCGCCGCGCATGATGGTTGTGTTCGTGTTTTTATAAGCGCAACGGCTGAAGCCATTGATGAAACAGCACCACTAATCACGCCTTTGTGTGCTTCTTTTTCTGCGCCTATCATGAAGCTTGAGGATGGCAGACATGATTATTTTGTCGAAGTAACCCCCGAAGGCGGCGATAAAGATAATATTCAAGCTCTGGCTAAAATTTTGCGTCGTCCGGGCATAACGATTAATAATGCCAATAGATACACAACCGAAGGCGCGGCAGAACTTATCCTTTAAGGCTCAACCGTCAAACAGCTTTTCCCACGTTGCACCAGATAGGCGCAAACGCTTTGCGCTGTGTGCTTATCCAAAGACATGAGCCGCGCGCGGTACATCGTTAATCCGCCTGCAGAAACTTCCTGAACCTGTGACACGCTGGTCGATAAAAACTGCGGCATGCTGGCCACCAGCGAAGACAGCGCTTGCTGCCCAATCGCTGCATCGCTGTAGGCGCCAATTTGTATACCCCAATTATTGACGGCAACAGGCGCGGGTGCCGGACGTTGCACAACAGGTTGCACGGTTGTTACATCGGCATCGCTTTGCACCGCACGTGGTTGCGCCATGGCCCCACGCGAAGGAAACACAGCCGCGACTTTGGCAGGCAGCGCGACATAGCCTTCGCTATCGCCGTCGCTGCTATCGCCTTCGCCATTGGCGGGCGCAATGCGTCCATTACGAGCATCGGCTTGGGCTGCGGCAAAGCTGTCATCCAGCAATTGGGCCATGTGGTTGTCACGCGCAACCGCGCTGCGCCCACCGAATACAACGCCGATCAAACGCAGATCGCCATGTTTGGCCGATGCCACCAGATTAAAGCCCGAGGCGCGGATATAACCGGTTTTAATACCGTCCATACCGTCATAACGATCCATCAGATGATTATGATTGTGGTGATAGATACCGGCATAGGTAAAACTGTCATGGCTGAAATACGGATAGAAATGCGGATAATGGCGGATCAACGCCGCGCCCAAAATCGCCATATCATGCGCCGTTGTCACCTGATCGGGGTCGGGCAGACCCGACGGATTTTGGAATTGCGTGCGCGACATGCCCAGCGCATGCGCCTGACGCGTCATCAGATTGGCGAAACCTTCTTCGCTGCCGCCCAACGCTTCACCCATTGTCACCGCCGCATCATTGGCGGATTCCGTGACGATGCCCAGAATGACGTCTTCGACACGGATATGTTGCCCTGGATGCAACCCCAGTTTCGACGGCGATTGATAGGCCGCATTGGACGACACCGGCAAACTGTCATCCAGATGCAGGCGACCCGACTCCAGCGCCTGAAAGGTTATATAAAGGGTCATCATTTTGGTGAGCGACGCCGGATGCCGCAGAGAGTCGGAATCTGTCGCATGGATAATGCGGCCCGTTTCGGCATCGATCACAATATCGGAATAGCCAGCATCGCTGGCAACACCGGCAAAGTGATGGCGGGTGTGGGCTGTGTGGCGGCGATGTTTGGCTTGCGCCGCATGCGGCACGAAGGACACCGCCAACATAATGATTAACAAGATAAATTTGTTTATTTTCATGACGACGAAAGGTGGGAGGATTTTTGATTCGACAGCCCCCTATAAGAATCCCCATCCCCAGGTGATGCAAGAATTAATTGAAAATTTATTTTTTTCCCTCTATTTCTGTTGCGATGCACAACACCTATAAGTTGTAATTCTTACACGGAGATTGATCATGAGCGCATCCGCAAATATCCCGCATGATTTCACCAACACCCTGTCACAGGCATGTGAAGAAATGAATGCGTTGACCGCCAATTTCATCGGCGCAGCGACAAAATCCAACGCCGCCGCATGGCAAGGTTTGGAAGATTTGACCCGTAATATGGGCGGCATTATGCAAGAAACGCTGGCGCGCAGCGCCAACGCATATACGGCTATGGCAGGCGTAAAATCGCCGCAAGAAGCCGCCGAAACCCATGCCGATTTTCTGAAAGAAAGCTTTGACAGCGCGATGGCCACCAGCGGCAAGCTTTCGGAAATTTCGTTGCGCGCCGCGCAAAGCGCGATTCAACCGCTCACCCAACACGCTAACGAAGCAATGGGCGCGATTATGAAGAAAACGAATTCGGCGTAAACGCTTTGTAATCTATGTAACGGTTGAAGCGGCGGGCTCGCGAAGCGGGCTCGTGTTTTATTTGCGCTTTGAAAGGCCGTCTTTGCTCCAACACTTCCGCTGCGGAACCGCGAAATCCAAGCGCGCAGATTGTTTCTTCCACATCCGCAGCAATACATTCAACCGCGTAAACGGCAAATCCTTTGGTGGCATCGCTGGGGATAAGCATTCGGCCATCTTTGGACAAACATAAATTGTCTTTATCAACGTTTTTCAGCTGCGGATTAAGGGCTGCGATCCAATCGAATCCGTAACTTTCCAACGTAAAAACGATAGTCTTTCTCATATCTTCCGCAATGTCGGGAACAATGCCGACAGTCATGATATCCGCAAAAGTCGCTTGTTCAAATTCTATGGGAAGTCGTTCGCAGTAAGCTTCGTCTTTTAAACAATTCTCATAAAAGCAATATCGTTGGATATACTCATCCACCATTTTCAGCTTCTGTTTTTCTTTGGCGACATGAAACTCCATCTGCTTGTCAATATTGTCGCCAATAATACTGTACTGAAAATGTTTCATCGCGGGCACGACAACGCTCTGATGAATGTGATGTATAAATTTCGGTAAATTGATGCGGCCAAGCGCCGCTTCATCGGGATAAGATTTCGAGCCCGGTAATATTTCAGCCCCAGGCAATGCCAATTTTACGGGAAAAGTGTAATTTTGAATGAGCGACGAGATATTGTGATTGACCATCGCCTCTTCCAAGAGAAAAAGGCGTCCGAACGCCGCGCCTCTTATGGGCTGGCCTTCTTCGTTTAAGGCTGAAAATGCCGACACTATACACCCGCTTAAAAAGTTCCATTGTTAACGAATGACCCTATGTTAGGTCGATTCCGGTGATTATCCAAAACTTTCAGGGGTCTGGGGCTTAAAAAATCGTTAACGCCTCTTGAAACTGTGCTGAACATGGCCTATCTCCACCATAACAAATGGCGTTAAGCCTTTAACCTTAAGGAGACTATCTATGAAATTCCGTCCCCTGCATGACCGCGTAGTTGTTCGCCGCCTGGAAGGCGACACCAAGACCGCCGGCGGCATCATCATCCCCGACACCGCCAAGGAAAAGCCCAGCGAAGGCGAAATCATCGCTATTGGCGCAGGCGCGCGCGACGAGTCCGGCAAGATCGTTCCGTTGGATGTCAAGGCGGGCGACCGCGTTCTGTTCGGCAAATGGTCGGGCACCGAAGTGAAAATCGACGGCGAAGATCTGCTTATCATGAAAGAATCCGACATCATGGGCGTGATCGAACTTTCGGGCAAAGCCAAGAAGGCTGCTTAAGAAGAACGAGAAGAAGATGAGCAAGAATGAGAAGAAACGAGGCAAGTGAATTATTTTTGTCTTAACCCTCAATCTTTCTCGTCCTACCTCCAAACCCTAGCTTAATTCAACACAAGAAAGAAAAAACAAATGGCTGCTAAACAAGTTACCTTCGGCGCCGATGCACGCGAAAAGCTGCTGCGCGGTCTCGACACGCTCGCGAACTCGGTCAAGGTTACATTGGGCCCCAAGGGTCGCAATGTTGTGATCGAAAAGAGCTTTGGCGCGCCACGCATCACCAAGGATGGCGTGACCGTTGCCAAGGAAATCGAACTGGCCGACAAGATGGAGAATATGGGTGCCCAGATGCTGCGCGAAGTGGCATCGAAGGCGAATGACAAAGCGGGCGACGGCACAACCACCGCCACCGTTTTGGCACAAGCCCTGGCACGCGAAGGTCTGAAGGCCGTTGCCGCCGGTATGAACCCGTTGGATCTGAAGCGCGGCATGGACAAGGCCGTGGAAGCGGTTATCGAAGACATCAAGGCGCGTTCCAAGAAGGTTTCCAGCAATGCGGAAATCGCCCAAGTTGGCACCATTTCGGCCAATGGCGACAAGGAAATCGGCGACATGATCGCAAAAGCTATGGCCAAGGTCGGCCATGAGTCGCCGATCACCGTCGAAGAAAACAAGAGCCTGGAAACCGAACTGGAAGTCGTTGAAGGCATGCAGTTCGATCGCGGTTATTTGTCGCCTTACTTTGTCACCAACGCGGAAAAGATGGTTGTTGAATTAGACAGCCCCTACATCCTGTTCCATGAAAGCAAGCTGTCCGGCCTGCAGCCTTTGCTGCCTGTTTTGGAAGCCGTTGTGCAATCGGGCAAGCCATTGTTGATTATCGCCGAAGAAGTCGAAGGCGAAGCTTTGGCAACTCTGGTTGTCAACAAGCTGCGCGGTGGTTTGAAGGTTGCCGCTGTCAAGGCGCCTGGTTTCGGCGATCGTCGCAAGGCGATGTTGGAAGACATGGCTATCCTAACCGGTGGTCAAGTCATCTCGGCCGATCTGGGCATCAAGCTGGAAAGCGTAACGCTGGACATGCTTGGCACCGCCAAGAAGATTCGCATCGACAAGGATAACAGCGTTATCATCGACGGCGCAGGCAAGAAGAAAGATATCGAAGGCCGTTGTAACCAGATCCGTCAACAAATCGAAGAAACGACGTCGGACTACGACAAGGAAAAGCTGCAAGAACGTTTGGCCAAGCTGGCCGGCGGCGTTGCCGTTATCCGCGTTGGCGGTGGTTCGGAAATCGAAGTCAAGGAACGCAAGGATCGCGTTGACGACGCGATGCACGCAACCCGCGCGGCTGTCGAAGAAGGCATTGTTGCAGGCGGCGGCACAGCATTGCTGTACTCCGTTCGCGCCATTGAAAAAGTTCGCGTATCGAATGACGACCAAAAACGTGGCGTTGATATCGTTCGTCGCGCGCTTGAAGCGCCTCTGCGTCAGATCGCCGACAATGCAGGCGTTGATGGTTCGGTTATCGTTGGCCGTTTGCTGGATCAAAAAGACACCAACCATGGTTACGATGCGCAAAAAGGCGACTATTGCGATCTGATCAAGGCCGGTATCGTCGATCCGACCAAGGTTGTTCGCATTGCGTTGGAAAGCGCGGCATCGGTTGCCGGTCTGCTTATCACAACGGAAGCGATGATCGCCGACAAGCCCGAAAAGAAAGCCGCAGGCGGTGGTGCCGGCGGCATGGGCGATATGGGTGGTATGGGCGGCATGGGCGACTACTAAGCCAACGCCTTACGCTAAAATTAAAGGGCTGTGGTTATCCTCCTACGCTAAGGCTTCGGAGGACAGGCCACAGCCCTTTTTTTATTAACCTTAATTAGAAGTGGAAACACGAATCCAAATAAGATTTAATGGCACAATAAATTTTAAAACTGTGAGTTTAAGTGTTTAAATTAAAATCATCGACGTCACATTTGCTATGTGCCTTCGCAGCCGCTATTTCCGGAATCACGCTCCCCGTTACTGTTGCGCAATCCACCATTGATTTGGCCGACAGCGTCAGAGATATCGATGGGTTCACTGCCCACCGCATATCGGATAAGTATGTTCAGTCCATATATGTTCGGCAAAGACAAAAATTTCTTAAGGAATCCGGAAAACTCACACAAGCTATTTCTGAATGCCGACGTGGCATTGTTTGTGACCCGCATATAAAAAGCTTCATTAATATGCTGGATGAAGCCAGCGCAGATCCGAACCCCCTGCATAAAATCGTAATCATCAATGCATGGGTTAATTTAAGTGTGGCCTTCCAAAAAGAAGGGGGCGACAATTTATCTCATCGGCCTCTACTAGAAATCTTCACAAACGGCGCTTCCTGCGATGGATATTCCCTCCTTAAACTATATGCCTTACGGCATACAGGCTTCGGTAAAACTGAGGCCTTCTGGATGGGCATATTAGAATATCAGAAACCAATTTCTTTCGAGAGATTGAAGGGTCATGCCGCCGGTCATGCGATTGCAGTCGCAAAAATCGGCACCAAATTCTGGGCGCTCGACTTCTTTACAAATCCGTACCGATTTTCAACAAAAGAAGCCGTCATTCAGGATGCCGGAGCAGTTGAAGAATTGTCATCATACGTCAATTATTCCGGAAATTCCCGTTACCCCGATACAGTCAGATATCCCGCGCATATCTTAAACGATATGTCACAATATTTTTTGGGAACCGACGAAGCAAAAATTCATAATAATGAAAGCATGAAACGGCTGCCGGCCTTTGCCCATTTGCCCGATGGTATTTTATCGGCACCCAAAACTATCACGGTGCTGGCGCGACCGGAACAATTCGCCTCGCTGGATACGGCCTATGATTTAAACGTGCCTTCTGCGCCTGCCACCCCACGCACCGTTCTTGCATCAGCGCGGCAACTTGCCCACGGCACTTAAACCTCGACTAATTCCGCCAAAGATTCAGTCGCGCCAATCATGCGTGGCAACGCCGACGGTATAAATTTGTTATTCTTCCACACGCCGAATTTATACAGCATGGCGAAATCCATCGGCGCGGATGCAACCCCTGCCCCGCCCACGCGCTCTGACCCGCGGCGAACATTGTCGATAAGATAGGCGGGAAAACGCGCATCAAAAGCATTGCGGCTGTTTTCACCCACATGACAAACCAGCGCCGACAGCAAAGCGGCGACATCGGTTTCGCCCAGCCCAATCATCAAATTCGGTTCGGCCTGTGGTTGCCAATATTCGGTATGGATAACCTTACATTCAAAATCATTCTTCTGCTTGACCAACGCTTCCATGCCCAGATGATGCGTGCCGATATGCGCGGGGTGCGCATCATGCGCATGCGGCATGATCACGGCCTGTGGCGTAGTGTGCGCGATGATGTCGGCGATACGCGCGACCTTTTTTGTCCAAGCGGTATTATCATTGTCACGCGCCCGAACCGTCACATCCGAAAAACCGTTTTCAACCGGCAAGGCGCAATCAAAACCCAGAACAGCACAGGCGCGACTTAGTTCTGCCTGTCGCGCCGCTTGCCGTTCCCCATTGCTGCCCAATGTCACGGCTACATTGATAATTTGCCAACCCAATTCGCGTTTAAGCCGCAAAGCCAATCCGCCCGTCAGACATTCATCAT
Source organism: Alphaproteobacteria bacterium (assembly GCA_026225415.1). Taxonomy (GTDB): domain Bacteria; phylum Pseudomonadota; class Alphaproteobacteria; order UBA9219; family UBA9219; genus CAIXLI01. The sequence goes on from JAMFSS010000009.1 coordinate 113,478, forward strand.
CGGGATGCGGCGATAAAATTAATGCGCAGGGTCGCGTGTCGCGCACCGGTAAAGCGTCGGATAAAACAGAAACGGCGACTTCCGGGGTTGCCAGAGGTCGCCGCAAAAGCTGTGTGTATTCGCGTATAATGTCGGATGCGTTGGCGCCCGACACCATGATTACGCCGCCTGCAATGCTGGTTGTTCGGCGGTGCCAAACAAAATCATCGCGTCGGCAACCCATACGGCATTGTCTTCGCCGTTAGACGTCAACAACATGTCATGTGTTTCCTGCACATCTTCACTGATAACGGCACCCGCCGCTTTCAATTCTTCATGCGCTTCGACAGGTGCGGCAATCATCATGCCCGCAATACGCGGAGACAAAGCCAGCAACGCAACGCCCGCGCCAATCGCGGCGATGGGTTTGCCCGCTTCAAGGAAGTGGTTGATGATACGGCGTGTGTGCAAATTGGTTTTCAATTTCGCAATGCCGCGTTCGCCGCCAGGGATGACCAGCATGTCATAATCGGAACCGAGGGCTTCGCCCAAAGGCGCGTCGACGGGGAAATAATGGCCCCAATGATCTTTTTGCCAGCCATTAACCACGCCATTTTCAGGCGCGACGGTTTTAAATTTGGCTTTGGCTGTTGTTAAAGCGCGTTGAATTTCTGTCATCTGGTTTTCATCAAAACCGTTAGCGGCGAGGATAGCGATAGATTTACCGGCAAGCATAACATTCATACTGTACAAACTCCTGATGATTTACCATTGTGAAAAACGCGCTTTTTTCCGGCGCGGATAATTGTTCTGGTTTCTGAAAGGCCGGTATTTTCGGTCATTGCCTGAAAGTACCGACGGCGAACGCCTGTGTTGTATAGAAGAATCAACCATTTGGGAAGAAAAGAATTAGTTTCAACCCTCATTGCCGTTTCATCGAAACAACGATGCCTGCAAAGGCTCAGAAAGCCATACTTCATCAATGAAATTAATACCAAAATTGACTTTTTGCCTCCACCCTATATGCTGCTAATTATAAGATAAATTCATATAACATTTAAAATAATGAAAGGCTTATGAAATGAGTACAAGAAGTGAAAGAGAGGCAAGCGAGGAAGCCTCTGCTAGAAGGTTGTTTGCTGGACTTAATATAGGCATGCTAGTAACTTTCGCCGCAATGTATCAGATGTTTTTTCGTTTACCCCAACAGGAGGCTCAACAGCAAGCACAGGCCGATATTCCAATAATCGCTAAAGTAAATGCGGCCCCTGCCGAAGAACAATTCACCAGTGTGAAACGAGAATTAGTGAATGTTTATTGCCCTAGCCAAACAGATAAGGCATCAGGCCAACCTTATTCTCCCGATCCCACAACCGCGCCAAACGCTGTCGAGTTTAAAAAACAATTTGGCCAATATAACTGTTCTTTCTATATACGCCATTACAATCCATAATCTTGCGAAGCATTCATTCACATGAATGCCTCGTTTTTGCTCTCTCAATGAATCAAAAACTCTCCCCCGCAATAGGTGAACTCGCTGGGCTTGATAAGCGCCGTACTAGCGACCTTGACGATGTAGAGCCTGCCCTCCAAAGATGTTTCCCAAAATTGCAGGAATTTATGCAGCACAGGAAAGCGTGGCGCAATGTCCAGTTCCTGCCAGATATAGGATTGCAGCAATTTGGGATGATCGGGCAGGCCATAGATGATTTCCGCCGTTGTCAGGCGGTAATCCTGAAGCTGTTTGGCAAAATCACTGGGTTTCGCTTCCAACATACTGATAGTATGCGCAAAAATCGTCAATAAAGCGTTAAAAACAACCACCCCAGAACGCCATGCGCATGCCATAATCGGGGATTAATTATTTTCCTCTATCGGTTGAATATCTCCTGCCTTTTACTATATCCTTAACTACGCTGTCGCATAATCAAAGGTCACCCTTTCGCTGGCCTTAACCCGGGGTATCTCGTGAATAACAAAATCGGCAAAAACATCGTCCTTCTGGTTATCATCGGGCTGTTGCTGGCCTCGCTGTTCAACATGTTTCAAACCAGCGGTAATGCAGGCACACCCAGCTTAATGCCGTTCAGCGATTTCATGCAGCGCGTTTCCGAAGGCAAAGTCGCCGATGTTTCGATCCGCGGCCCCAATGTGAACGGCCATTTAACCGAAGGCGGCACCGCCTTTTCGACCTATCTGCCGAATGACGCGTCGATCACCGATAAATTACTGGCCAAAAATGTGAAAATTGTCGCGCAACCCGAAGACCGCGATGCGCCGACTTTCTGGGGCATTGTTATTAATTGGGCACCGATGCTGTTATTGGTCGGCGTTTGGATTTTCTTTATGCGTCAGATGCAATCGGGCAGCGGCCGCGCGATGGGCTTTGGCCGGTCGAAGGCGCGTATGCTGAACGAAAAATCGGGCAAGATCACCTTTGACGATGTCGCCGGTATTGATGAAGCGAAACAGGAATTGCAGGAAGTTGTCGAATTCCTGAAAGACCCGCAGAAATTCCAAAAACTGGGCGGCAAAATCCCCAAAGGCGTTTTGTTGGTGGGTCCTCCCGGCACAGGTAAAACGCTGACTGCGCGTGCGGTGGCGGGTGAAGCCAATGTGCCTTTCTTCACCATCTCGGGCTCTGACTTTGTTGAAATGTTTGTGGGCGTGGGCGCAAGCCGCGTGCGCGATATGTTTGAACAAGGTAAGAAAAACGCACCTTGTATCATTTTCATCGATGAAATCGATGCGGTAGGACGTCATCGCGGCGCGGGTCTCGGTGGCGGTAACGACGAACGCGAACAGACACTAAACCAATTGCTGGTTGAAATGGATGGGTTTGAAGCGAATGAAGGCGTGATTTTGATCGCCGCCACCAATCGTCCCGACGTTCTTGATCCCGCTTTGTTGCGCCCCGGCCGTTTTGACCGCCAGGTTGTGGTTCCGAATCCCGATATTCTCGGTCGCGAAAAAATTATCAAAGTTCATATGCGCAAAGTGCCTTTGGCTGCCGATGTCGATGCAAAAGTTATTGCGCGTGGCACACCTGGATTTTCTGGTGCCGATCTGGCGAACCTTGTGAACGAAGCCGCTTTGCTCGCTGCCCGTTCCAACAAAACCGCCGTCGGCATGCATGAATTGGAAATGGCCAAAGACAAGGTCATGATGGGTGCAGAACGCCGTTCAATGGCGATGACCGATGATGAAAAGAAACTGACCGCGTATCACGAAGCCGGACACGCTTTGGTGGGATTGAACACGCCGCAAAGCGATCCGTTACACAAAATTACCATCATCCCGCGTGGCCGTGCGCTCGGCGTGACAATGTCTTTGCCGGAACGCGACAAATATGCCTCGACCCTCACCGAACTGACCTCGCGCATTGCAATGATGTTTGGCGGACGCGTGGCCGAAGAAATGATTTTCGGCAAAGAAAACGTGACCACTGGCGCATCAAGCGATATTTCGCAGGCCACCAATCTGGCGCGTCGCATGATCACCGAATTTGGCATGTCGGATAAATTGGGTCGCGTGCGTTACAGTTCAAACGAACAGGAAATTTTCCTGGGTCACTCGGTGGCGCAACAGAAAAATGTTTCCGAAGCGACATCGGAATTAATCGACATGGAAGTACGCCGTTTAATCGAAGAAGGCGAAAATACCGCGCGCCGCGTTTTATCCGACCGCATTGAAGATTTGCACAAAATCGCCAAAGCGTTGTTGGAATTTGAAACCCTTTCGGGTGACGAAGTGCGCGCCTTGCTACGCGGCGAAACCATCGTGCGCCCCGAAGACAGGGAGCCACCTGCATCCGTATCCACAAGCGGCAAACGCGGTTCGGTTCCTTCGGCATCGGGCGACATTCCGTTTGGCTCAGCGCCGCAATCGGCGCGGTCGATCGTGGTGTAATCGCACATGGCTAAAGACGATAAGAAATCTGGCAAGAAAAAATCCGGCGGCAAGCTGGGAATGTTTTCTGCCCTTATCATCATTAGCCTTGCCGTTCCCTTTATGATGCCGACGGTTTTTTTGGTGTTGGTCGGGCTTATCCCAACCTATGTCGCCTTTGCCACCGATAATGATGCGCAAAAATCCGGCGCTGTCTCCGTTGGTGCGATGAATTTTGCGGGCATCTTGCCCTTTATCATTGATTTGTGGAGCAAGGGTCAGACAATGACAAATGCCATACAGATTATGGGCAATGCCAATAACTGGCTTATTATTTTGGGTGCGGCTGCCATAGGCCAAATGGTTGTTTACGCCATCCCCCAAGCATTGGCGACACTGACATTAACGCAAGCGGAATCCCGCGCCAAAGCGTTGCGTAAAAATCTTGATTTGTTGAAAGAATCTTGGGGCGCAGAGGTTGCCACAACCAAACCCATCGATAAGATTTCAGAGGGCTAGTGTCTGCTCTAATTATTTGCGATGCACGGCCTTGCGCCATCGGCATGGGGGCGATAAATTCTTCACCGCGAATGTTTTGACCCACATCCCATAATTTTTCGGCTGTATCACGCGCCAGTTTTTTCCAACGTTCAGCTTCGACTCCGGCGTGGTTCTGCGCATTTTCCAAATCACGCGCGCGACGCCGCCAAAAATCCACTTGTAAATCCTGTGTCCGCAATTGCGCCTGAACATCGACCAATTGCTGTTGCAAATAATCAATATGCGTTTGCAGATGATCGCGTTGCCCAGACAGAAGAGAAATATGCCCGGAAGATTTGCCCGTCATTTGCCCCGTTAACGCGGCACGCGCCAAATCGCTGAAGCTAAGCCCTTCACGCGCCAGAATTTGCCGCGCTTTTCGCACCGCAACAGCCGCCTCGCTTTCATGACTGGAATCCGCCATAGCAAGGATTTTATCAAGCTGTTCGGGAATAAGGTTATTCATTATACGATTATATCTATCGGAACGGGCTCGATTCGCCTAGCCTTGTAACAAGAGGCCATTCCCTCTTGCATAACCCCCTATGAGCATTATAGTCGCCTCTCATCCATCTATTAAGGAATCTCTCGTGAAGGCTCTCAACAGTCTGGTTATGTCTGGCCGCGAAGTGCTGCCAATCGTCGAAGGCGGCAAAGGTATTGCCGTATCCAACGGCGAAAGTTCCGGCGCATGGGCGGCTGCGGGTGGTATCGGCACTTTTTCCGGCGTGAATGCCGACAGCTATGACGACAATGGCAAGATCCTGCCACAAATTTACAAAGGCAAAACACGCCGCGACCGTCATCATGAACTGGTCGCATTTGGCATTATAGGTGGCATTGCCCAAGCGCAAAAGGCGCACGAAATCTCCAACGGCCAAGGCCGTATCCACATGAATGTGTTGTGGGAAATGGGTGGCGCAGAACATATTTTGGAAGGCGTTCTGGCAGGCGCCAAGGGCACCATTCACGGCGTCACATGCGGCGCCGGCATGCCGTATAAGGTGGCGGAGATCGCCGCGAAATTTGGTATTTCCTATTATCCTATCGTATCATCCGCCCGCGCGTTCCGCGCTTTGTGGTTGCGCGCCTATAACAAGTATCGCGATGGTTTGGGCGGCGTGGTTTATGAAGACCCTTGGTTGGCAGGCGGCCATAACGGATTATCGAACAGCGAAGATCCAAAAATTCCCGAAGATCCGATGCCCCGCGTGGCAGCCCTGCGCACGCAAATGAACGAATATGGTTTGCAGAATGTGCCCATCATTATGGCGGGCGGCGTCTGGTGGTTATCGGATTGGGAACATTGGTTGGACAACCCCGAAATTGGCCCGATTGCTTTTCAATTCGGCACCCGGCCTTTGTTAACGCAGGAAAGTCCCATTTCCAACGCCTGGAAACAGCGTTTGTTGACTTTGAAAAAAGGCGATGTTTTCCTGAACAAATTTTCCCCGACAGGGTTTTATTCATCTGCCGTCAACAACGCCTTTATCGAAGATTTGCGCGCCCGTTCCGAACGCCAAATCGCCTACAGCCACGAACCCGTTGGCGCCCATACTGAAAGTTTCCAAGTTGGTGTCGTCGGCAATCCTGTGTTTTTAACCGCCGCAGATACGGCACGGAAAAATGCGTGGATTCAACAAGGCTTCACCAAAGTTTTGCGCACCCCTGACAGCACATTGGTTTTTGTCACGCCCGATAATGCGCGGCACATTCTGGCTGACCAATCCGGCTGCATGGGTTGTTTGTCGGCTTGCGGTTTTTCCAACTGGTCGCAGAATGAAAAAGGCACCACCGGACGCATGCCCGATCCGCGTTCTTTCTGCATCCAGAAAACATTGCAGAATATCAGCCATGATGGCGATGTTGAAAATTCATTGATGTTCTCTGGCCACAACGCCTATCGCTTTGCGCAGGATCCGTTTTACGCCAATGGTTTTGTGCCGACGGTCAAGCAATTGGTGGAACGCATCGCATCGGGGTATTAATCCCCATGAAGACACCTGTGTATTTCATTATAGCAGGTGAAGCTTCGGGTGATTTACTGGGCGCGCGGCTGATGCGCGCGATGAAAGCCAAACAAGATAATGTGCGTTTTATCGGCATCGGCGGCCCGCAGATGGAAACCGAAGGGCTGAAATCTATCTTTCCCTATACCGAATTGATGCATTTCGGCGTTGTAGAAATTCTACGCCATATTCCGCATTTGTTGAAACGCATTAAACAGACAGTGCGGGCGGTTATTCGGTCACAACCCGATGCGTTGATTACCATCGATTCGCCCGGCTTTACTTTCCGCGTCGCCAAACAGGTGAAAAAACTATCATCGATAAAAATTCCGCTTATCCATTATGTCGCGCCCACTGTCTGGGCATGGAAACCGGGACGCGCCAAAAAAATTGCGCAGTATCTTGATCATTTGCTGGTCGTTTTGCCGTTTGAGCCGCCTTATTTCACGTGCGAAGGGTTGGCCTGCACCTTTGTTGGCCATTCGGTTGTTGAAGGCAATGCTGCAAAAGGCAATGGCGAAACCTTCCGCGCCGCGCACCATATTCCCGCCGATGCGCCGTTGCTGACTGTCTTGCCCGGAAGTCGTCACGGCGAAATTGCGCGGCTTATGCCCGTATTTCACGACACCCTCAAAATTCTGCGCCAACGGCATCCTGATTTGCATGTCGTTATCCCCGCCGTCGCCCATTTAAAATCGCACATCGCACAGGTGACAGGCGATTGGGATTTGCCTGTGTATATCGTTGAAGGCGATACGGAAAAATATAACGCCTTTGCCGCGTCGCGCGTCGCGCTGGCTTGTTCGGGCACGATATCGCTGGAGCTTGCGTTGGCGCATTTGCCGCATATTATCGCTTACAAAATAAATAATCTGAGCGCGATGATCTATCGCCGTTTTATCCGCACGCCTTATGTGAATTTGATCAACATCATGCAGGGCAAAAGGGTTGTGCCGGAATTTCTGCAGGAAAATTGCACGCCGGAAAAACTGGCCAACGCGATGGATGTATTGTTGCGCGACGAAGCCACGCGGTTGGCACAAATTAAAATTCTGGCATCCACGGCAGAATGGTTGGGACAAGGGCAATTCGTTCCATCCGAACGCGCTGCGGAAACGATTTTAAACGTCACACGCAAACACGAACCCCCTGCCCTGCCCACCATTTTGCAGGTCGTTCCAGCCCTTGTCACAGGTGGGGTCGAACGCGGCACGATTGAAACCGTTGCCGCCTTGGTCAAAAATGGTTTTCGCGCCGTTGTCGCTTCATCCGGCGGGCCGATGGTGCAAGAAGTTGTGGCGGCGGGTGGCACACACATCACATTGCCGCTGAAATCCAAAAACCCCTTTACCATCTGGCGCAATATCGCACGATTATGCCGCGTTATCCGCACTGAGAAAATCGACATTATCCATGCCCGCAGCCGCGCCCCGGCATGGAGCACGTATTTCGCCACCAGAAAATGCCATATTCCCTTTGTCACAACTTTCCACAGCGCCTATGGCGCAGGATCGAAAATAAAACGGCTTTATAATTCCGTTATGGCCAAGGGCGAACGCGCCATTGCCATTTCCGACTTTGTCGCTGATTACGCCGAGAAAACATACAATGTATCGAGAAATATCATGCGTGTTATCCCGCGTGGCGTCGATATCGCGCAATTCGATCGCACGAAAATAGACGCATCGCGCATCGAAAATCTACGCCGCGCCTGGAATATTAAAGCGGGAACGCCGGTTATTTTAATGCCCGCGCGCGTCACAAGATGGAAAGGCCAATCGGTATTAGTGCAGGCCTTGGCACAAATCAAACGCCGTGACTTTATATGCATCATTGTCGGCGGTGGCAAAGACACAAGTTATGGTCAGGAAGTGGCGCAAAAAATTAAACAGGCAGGCCTTGATACAAACATCGCCCTTATGGATACCTGCCGCGATATGGCGGCTGCCTATTGTTTGGCCGATATGGTGATTGTGCCTTCTATTCGTCCCGAAGGTTTTGGCCGCGTGGTGATCGAGGCACAGGCGATGGGCGCGCCAGTGATAGCCACCAATCATGGCGGCGCGCGCGAAACTGTGATTGAAGGTGAAACCGGCTGGCTGGTTGAACCGAACAATGCCGCCGCATTGGCGCAATCGATCGATGCGACGCTTAATCTGTCGCCCAAAGCGCGGCAGGATTTGGCCGCGCGTGCCATTGCCCATATCCGCGCCCATTTCACCACGGATACGATGACATCAAAAACCATCGCGGTTTATCGCGAATTATTGCAAAAAGAGACGATTTAACGGAGCCAAATCATGCCGCAATCCCCTGCCCCATCTCTAGCCTTACAACACATTTCGGAAATGATGGCTGAATTGCGTGCCTACCAAACACGCCGCATCGTTATTAAAATCGGCGGCAATTCCATCGCCGAGGATGAATTTTTTCTGTCAAAAATCGCGCGGCAAATTGTTTTCCTGAACACCAACGGCGTGCGCGTCATTTTGGTTCATGGCGGTGGCCCGCAAATTGATGATGCCTTGCGCGACAAAGGCATGAAAACATCCAAGGGCAAAGATGGCCGCCGCATCACATCACCCAAAGCCATGCAGGTGGTGGCGCAAGTGATGAAGCAAATGAATGCGCAGGTCGTAAAGGCATTGGTTGAGGCCGGATGCCCCAAGGACAAAATTTTTGCGGCAGCCAAGCAGCCCAAACCTTTGGTGATTGCCGAAAGCCTTGACCCGACAGACCCCAAAAATAACCGCAGCGGCCGCCCCCTTTCCGCCACTGCCGCGCCGATTGAACGCGCCCTGAACGAAGGAAAAATTGTCGTGTTGAATTCCATGGGCATCGGCACCGATGGCAAGACCAGCTACAACATCAATGGCGATGATTACGCGATGATCATCGCCAAATCCATCAAAGCCAAACGCCTGATCCTGGTCACCAATGTCGCGGGCGTGCTTGACCGCAATCAGGAACGCATCCCCGTTATCGACCGCACAGCGGCGCAAAAACTGATCTACGACGGCGTGATCACCGGCGGCATGGTACCCAAAGTCGAATCGGCCTTGTGGGTCGTTAAACAAGGGGTGGGCGGCGTTGCCATTATTGATGGCTTCAACCCCTGGGCAATTCTTGCCGAGCTCCTTACACATCAAGGGCTTGGCACTCTTTTCCGGGCGCGTTTGTAACGGTGCGATTCATTTGCCGTTAATCCTTATCGGGGTATAATTGAAACGCGGGGTCTTATTGCACCCCTGTCATTCTTTGGTGCCGCTATGACTTTTTCACTCGTCGGTTCATCCGTCCAACCCTCCGGTGTCGTGACGACCTATAACGTCAACACGGCGCACAAAAAAAATGAAACTTTGGCGACTGCGATCGATATCGGTAATCTGGATGAAGAAAGCTCGACCGTTTCGATAAGCGACGCCGGAAGCGTGGCCAATAATGCCGTTTCCACGACTTTCACCGCATTGAATGGCACCGCGAGCCTGACACAAGCTTTTTCCAATCCCGTCGACAAAGCCGCGACACAGTTCCAGCTTTTTGACAGCCAGGGCAACATCATTGCCGATAGCCAAGGCACAACGGCACAACAAGCCGCCTACGCCGAATGGCAAGCCGGTTCATTGAACATTACCGCGGGCACCTATACGGCTATCGCGACGCCTTTTGCCGGTTTCGGCACAGCCCTTACCATCAGCAAACAAGAACAACAGGGCACAAGCCTGGAAGTGTCCAGCTCATTAACCGGGAGCGACCCGACGGAATATTACAATTTCTCTTTTTCGGGATCCAACCTGAAGCTGGATTTCGATACGCAATCGGGCGGCGCTTCGCCCCGCGTGCAAATTCTGGACAGCAGCGGCGATGTCGTTGCCGATAATGAAGGCAATGCGTTTACACAGGCGAATTATCAGGCGCTGACATCCGGTACGGGGCTGAACACCGTATCGGGGAATTACACCGTAGAGGTTTCGTACCCCGCCAATCAAACGGCGACAACAACCCCGACTGTGCCTTATAATTTTCAACTTTATGCTGGCAACAGTTATGCCGTTGCCTACAACACCACAGTTACGACGCCAGCGACAGATAATACGGCCACAGGTTCCGTCACCGCGGCCAGCAACGCCCAACTCTACACAGTATCGCAATACAACAAAATAAACGCGGCGGCGACCACGGCCGTTAATATCGGTTGGTTACAGGAAAACAAATCCGCGCTGGATGTTTACAGCCAGCTGACGTCTGTCGACAGCGCCGATTTTTATTCCCTGACATTGCAACAAGGCAACAACCTGAAATTTGGGTTCAACACAAAGACAACAACTGACCCTTCGGCCTTGCGCGTCCAACTTTACAACAGCACCGGCACACAAATCATTGCCGACAGCGCAGGCACGCCGGCACAGCAAGCAGCCTATAAAGCGCTGACGACCACCAATGGCCTGACAGCCGGCGCGGGCAACTATCTTGTTAAAATATCCTATGCCGCCAATGCGCCCAAAACGGCGCAAACCTATGAATTCGGAATTTATTCGGGTACAGGCTATAACGCATTGTACAAAACGACGGCTTCGCCACAAACGATTGCCAATGCGATTACGGCGGGAACTTATGGCGGCGGGACAAGCAGGTCATCTGCCATCGCCTCTTATCTCACAGCCGAAGCGAATAGTGATACCGACACCAGCCTGTCAACCGCGTTACAGGCTTTTATTTAAGCCTTCTTCACGAGATCGTCGATTAACCAGCCCTGAAACACCGAAACGCCCATTTCGCGCCCCACCGCCAAGGCGCGGTCGTTATCGCATCGGAAAAAGATCAATTTATCGGACGGGATTTGCGCCAACGCCTTGCGAATGACGGGGTCGTTCAGCTGTAACAAACGGTCTTTCGACACATTCAGCTTGAGGGCATCCACCGGGAAAGACCCCAGATTGAGATAGGGCACCATATCCGGCGTCACGCTGTCGATGGCAACGCGGAACCCTTCATGCCGCAGGGCGTCAATCGCGCTGAGGGTCAGCGAAAAATCCTGGAACAAATCACCGCGATGCAATTCAAAACAAATCAGGTGCCGCTGGTCGCGGGGTACGCTGTGCACAAATTGCGTAAAGACCGCGCCCATAATGGACGCAATCGACAGATTGAGATGGATGACGCGGCCCGCGATCGTGCCGTAATTCACCGCCAGTTGCGCGAGCAGCTTCTGATCGAGAATACCGCAGATGGAGAAAAAGAAGTGTTCGGACGCGACCACTTCCAGTTTGGGAAACCGCTCGCGGCGTAAATCTTCGAAACTGATGAAATATTCTTCGCCCGCCGGTTCCCACCCCGTTTTGGTGTCACGATAAATATGTTGGGTACGGCCATAACGGCGCAAATCGATTTCGCCCAGCAACTGTTCGATCTGATCGACATTTTTGGCCGTCAGACGGCCTTTGGTGTCATCAATACCGCCGACACTATGCCCTACGTTGGATGCGACGCGCACCGTATCGATATAATGGTTGGCCCGTTCGCGCAAAGCCGCATAATTTTCCGGCAGGATATAACTCAAAAGAAATTGATGCTTGCTGTCGCTATGTTCGGTCAGCGCCGCTTCGATCGCCTTGGTCGCCACATGGGTTGTGTCATCGGGTTTTTCCCAAATGATAAACGCATCGCCACTCGACATTTCAAAATAAGTGCCTTTGGTCGCTTGCGCAAAAATCTGTAATTTTTGTTGCGCCGCTTCCAATGCACCGCGCGTTTTGGTCAAACTGTCAATCGCGCCCAAAACAAAATTTAATACGAGGCTGGGAACAGAGGCGCGGTGCAAATGGCGCACACGCATGATGAAATCCTGTTCGCGCACAAGATCGGCGGGGGTAGCGTTGTTATCTGAAAATTCCCAAACGCGCATTCGCTCTTCCTCAACTTCCCCTTCAGTATCACCCTATCGGGTTAAGAACTTGTTGCCATAGCATGGGATTTTATAAGGAAATCCTTGATTTTCTGGGGGTTTTTGTCGCCCGGCGCGTCTTCAACGCCCGAAGACACATCCAAAATGCGCGCCCCGGTTACCGCGGCAGCCTCGGCAATGTTATCGACAGTCAACCCACCCGCCAGCATCCAGGGCTTGGCGAAACGCACGCCGCGCAGCAACGGCCAATCAAAAACAACCGCGTTACCGCCCGGCAAAGCTCCTGCCTTGGCATCCAATAACAAGATATCGGTTATAGATTCATAATGCTGCGCCGCTTCTATATCCGATGATTTCGCGATACCGACAGCCTTTATAACCGGCAGCGCGAATTTATTTTTTATGTCGGCGACGCGCTGTGGCGTTTCATCGCCATGCAATTGCAACACACGCAAAGGCGTCGTTCTTAAAATATGCGCCAGCTCATCATCATCCGGATTCACAAAAAGCCCGACGGGTGTCACGTCACTATGCAATCTCATCATCAAGGACGACGCCTGTGTTGGCACGACATAACGCGGCGATCTTGGGTAAAAAACAAAACCGGCATAGCGCGCACCATGGGATACCGCTGCATCAACCGCATCGGCGGTGCGCAATCCACAAATTTTGACTACTATGCTCACGCCAGTTCCGCCGCGATGCGTTGCGCGGCCTGTGCCGGATCTTCCGCTTTGGTAATCGGTCGACCAATCACCAGATACGACGCGCCCGCACCAATTGCCTGCCGTGGCGTCAAAGTGCGCTTTTGGTCATTGGCATCTGCCCATGCGGGGCGAATACCGGGCACCATCAGGATAAAATCCTTGCCCAAAGCGGTGCGCAAAGCAGAGATTTCTTCCGGTGAACAGATAACGCCATCCATGCCGTTTTCCTTTGCCAAACGCGCCAAACGCACCACTTGTGTTTGCGTATTGGCTTCCTGACCCACGGCGGATAAATCTGTTTTATCAAGGCTGGTTAGGACTGTAACCGCAAGCAACTTCGTCTTTTTTTGCGCGGCATCGGCGGCGGCGCGCATCATCGCCGCACCGCCAGAAGCATGCACCGTGATAAAAGCCGGCTGCAGCGGCAGCAAAGACTTCACAGCGCCCGCGACCGTATTAGGGATATCATGCAATTTCAAATCGAGGAAAATCGGCAAGCCTTTTTCCGCCACTGCGCAATATCCTGCCGCGCCATGCGCCAGAAAAAATTCCAGCCCGAGCTTGATACCGCCAACCTTGCCACGCAGTTCTTCGATAAGCGCAAGCGCATCGGGTAAATGGGGCGTATCGATGGCGCAAAAAACCTGGTTCACTTGTTTATTCTCCAAAAATTCTTGCGGGGGGCGACGGGCATTTGGGCACCTGCCGCATTTTGTAATTCACCGATTTTATTGGTCAACACTTCCAATTCTTTGTGAAGGCGGCGCGAACGGAAGCGGTGCCGCAAACTGGCAACCCATCCCCACAAACCACCGGCAACAAATCCCACGACCAAAGGCGCCAGCCCCGCCAGATAGAGTGGCACATGAATATCGGCAAAAAACGGCCACAAGGATAGAGCAACATCCTGCTGGTTCGACAAAGCGCAAGACAGCGCAAAAGAGAGAACCGCAAATCCAAGAATGGCTGATAAAATTTTCATGATAGGGAGTTTAAAGCATTCGCGGCTTTTTCCAAGTGCGCGGCAGAAAAGGCCGTAAGAGCAACTTTATCCGCTATATCCCGCCCCAAAAACCGCGCACCGACACGGGCGAAACGCTCGGGCAAATCGCTTACCTTAAATTCATCCCGCCCCGGCTTTGTTTGCGCGTTCAGCATGTTGCGGGCTGCCAACAAACCGGCAACGGCTTTTGCCGTGACCGATGCGCTGTCGACAATTTTGACATCGGATGGGCATAATTTACGAAAAACGGACACCAGCAACGGAAAATGCGTGCACCCCATCACCAACGTGTCGTAACCGGCAGATAATTGCGCCAGATAGCGCGACACAATCGCCTCGGCCTCTGCGCCTTCGCACCACCCTTCTTCGGCCAATGCGACCAGCAAATTGGCCGACAGCATTTGCACATCCGCATCGGTTTTAAGACTGCGGATAACATCGGCATAAACGCCGGAGCGAACGGTGCCCTCGGTCGCCAAAACCGCAATGCGGCCATTCCGCGTGGCCGCCACCGCCGCTTCGGCGCCAGCTGCGATCACGCCGCAATAAGGCAGATCGCTGACTTCACGTTGCAAAGCGTCCAATGCATGCGCAGACGCCGTGTTGCATGCCACGACCAGAAACTTGATATGCTGTTCGCGCAACAAACGCGCCGCCGCAACAGTATAACTTTCCACCGCGTGTTTGCTTTTGGTGCCATAGGGTAAACGCGCGGTGTCGCCCAGATAAATAAAATCTTCATGCGGCAAGGCTTCGCGCAACGCGTGGAAAACGGTTAGCCCACCCACACCGGAATCGAATACGCCGATGGGGTGGTGATTTACAGACATCACGATGCCTTAAACCCATCCTTACGGAACATCTCCTTGATACCGCGTATCGCCTGGCGCGAACGCGCTTCATTTTCAATCAATGAAAACCGTACATGCGTATCGCCAAATTCGCCAAACCCGATGCCGGGCGAAACGGAAACCTTGGCATCCAGCATCAATTTTTTGGTGAATTCCAAAGACCCCAGATGCGCATAAAATTCGGGAATTTTCGCCCAGATATACATGGCGGCTTTGGGTTTTTCGACCATCCATCCGGCTTCGTGTAGGCCTTTCACCATAACATCGCGACGGCTTTGATAGATGGCGCATATTTCCTGCACGCATTCCTGTGGCCCTTCCAATGCGGTAATCGCCGCCACCTGAATGGGCGTAAAAGTGCCGTAATCATTATACCCTTTGATACGTGCCAGAGCATTGACCAAAACCGGATTGCCGACCATAAAGCCGACACGCCAACCGGCCATATTATAACTTTTGCTCATCGTAAAAAATTCGACGGCAATATCTTTTGCGCCCGGCACCTGCATAATGCTGGGGCATTTCCAGCCATCGAAACAAATATCGGCATAAGCCAGATCATGCACGACATAGATGCCATATTCTTTGGCCAACGCGATGATGCGCTCAAAGAAATCCAGTTCGACACATTGGCCGGTCGGGTTGGCCGGAAAATTGAGAATGAGCATTTTTGGTTTCGGAATCCGCGACCGTATCGCCTTTTCCAATTCCTCAAAAAAATCGACGCCGGGCAGCATAGGCACTTGCTGAATATCTGCGCCCGCCATCACGGGGCCGTAAATATGGATGGGGTAACTGGGGCATGGCACCAAAACAGAGTCGCCGCGATCCAGCACTGCCATCATCAAATGCGCGATGCCTTCTTTGGAACCAATCGTGACAATCGCTTCTTTCTCAGGATCCAGATCGACATCATAACGCGTTTTGTACCAGTTGGTGATGGCGCGGCGCAAACGCGGTATCCCCTTGGAAACGGAATAGCCATGCGTGTCGGGACGTTGCACCGTTTCCACCAGTTTGGCGACGATATGCGGCGGCGTTGCGCCATCGGGGTTGCCCATGCCGAAATCGATAATGTCCTCACCGCGCCGACGCGCTGCGAGCTTCAGTTCGGATGTAATGCTGAACACATAAGGGGGAAGCCGCGAGACACGGGAAAACTCTGTCGGCAGGCTATTATCAACAGGATGACTGTTTGACATCATACACTCCACGTTAGCGCCGGAATACGTCCCAGCGACGCGCCACATTTGTTGTGACAATCCAAACTAACGCAACAGAAGCAAAAAAGGCAACGGGTTTTTAAGCCGTTGTTTTTTTCTTGGCATCCCGTCCCATAATAAACCACTGCTGCGCGATACCCAGCAAGTTCGACCATGTCCAATAAATCACCAAACCTGCAGGCATACGCGCCAACATATAGGTGAACAAAATCGGCATAAACATAAACATCCGCGCCTGCGATTTATCGGGCGGCTGCGGCGACAGGCGTTGCTGCATAAACATACTGATGCCCATTAAAATCGGCCATGCGCCAATTTGCAGCGCAACCGGTAAATGCACAGGCAACATGCCGAACGCGTTAAACACCGTCGTGGGATCGGGCGCCGACATATCGGTAATCCAGCCATAAAACGGCGCATGACGCATTTCGATATTCACATACAAAACCTTGTACAGCGCAAAGAAGATGGGAATTTGAATCAGCATCGGCACGCAACCCGAAACGGGGCTGACCTTCTCGCGCTTATACAGTTCCATCATCTCCTGGCTCTGGCGCATTTTGTCATCGGCGTAACGTTCCTGCATCGCCTTGATTTCCGGTTGCAACGCCTTCATGCGCGACATGGAATGGGTCGATTTCAGCGTCAACGGCAGGGTTAAAACTTTCAACAGAACCGTGAACAACAGAACAGCCAACCCAATGCTGCCCACCGCATTCGCCAACATCGCCAGCAAATACAAAAACGGCTTGGTCATAAAATAGAACCAGCCGAAATCAATCGCGCGGTCGAAATGCGGAATGGAAAATTGATCGGCATAGTGATCAAGCAATTTAATCCGCTTGGCGCCCGCAAACAGATGCGTGACATTTTGATAGCTGTCACCGGCTGCGACACTCACCGCATCGCCGCGATAATCGCTTTGGAAAAAGCCCATCGTCGGATCTTTTTGATCGGCGCGATTATAGGCGAATTGCGCGGTCAGTTTTTCATCCTGCGCCGGTATCATCGCCACCAGCCAATATTTATCGGTGATGCCCAACCAACCGCCAACGCTGGCCATCGCTTCCTTGCCGTCATCCATCAGCTTCTTATATTTAAATTCCTGTAATGTGCCGCCAAGAACGCCCAACCCGCCTTCATGCACAACAGAACGGCCAACCACCGGCGGTATGCCCTGCCGCGCCACGGTGCCGAACGGATACAGCTTCACCGCATCGCCACCTTTGTTGGTGACGCGATCGGTGATGGTAAACATGGCGGCATCATCAACCGCAATCGTGCGTTCAAAAACCAAACCTTGTTTGTTATCCCATGTCAGGCGAACAGGATGATCGGGCTTTAATTGCGCACTGTCGCTTGTCCACAACGTGTCCGCCGTTGGAACTGCCGTTGCCGATGCATCGCCCAGCCAGCTGAACTCCGCATAGAAAGCCGCATGCGGTTGCGCCGCGCCCGCAGGCGACAACAAAATTATGGCCGGGGAATTCGGGTCTTCGGTTTCGCGGTATTTGACCAAAGCCAGATCGTCGAAACGCCCGCCCTTAAGGGCGATCGAACCTTCCAATTCCGGCGTCGCAATCGTCACGCGCGGCGCGCCTTTGATCAAGTCGATACGGTCATGCAATTCCTGTGGCGTATCAACCACCGCCGCAGGCTTGCCCGTTTTGGCGACCTGTTGCGCCAGATAGGCGCTGTGCGCCGCTTCCTGATGCGGTTTGACATAGAAATACTGGAACCCAAACAGGATACCCAAAGACAACAAGACAGCGAGGAAGAGGTTATTGTTCATTTTATACAATCTGAGGACTGGAAAGGGCTTTTAGTTACCCGCTATTTGCGGCATAAATTTGACCATGTCCAGCCCCATGACTTGTATTCTACGTGCCTTGATATGGCTCTATCGCCACAGCCTGTCCTCACTTCTGGGGCGGCAATGCCGTTTTATGCCGACCTGTTCGGCCTATGCCGATGAAGCCTTGCGGGTTCATGGCGCACTTAAAGGCTCCAAACTGGCCGTGAAACGCCTGTGCCAATGCCACCCATGGGGGAAAAGCGGTTTTGACCCGGTTCCGCCCGCTTAATAGGTTGCGAAAAAAGGTGTCTGTTTGTATGAAACAGACATGAAAATTCGTCCCATCATTCTGTCCGGCGGCTCTGGCACGCGTTTATGGCCAGTATCCCGCGCCAAAGCCCCCAAGCAATTCGTGCCCCTAATGGGCGACGAAAATCTGTTCGCCGCCACGGCACGCAGCGTAAATGACACCAAAATTTTCGCAACCCCCATCATTGTCGGCAACAGCGAACACAAATTTTTGATTCACGACGCGTTGGAAGTGGCGAAGATTTCGCCCGAAGCCGTTTTGCTGGAACCGGTCGGACGTAATACCGCCGCCGCCGCTTTGGTCGCCGCTTTGGTTGAAAAAGATACTGACGTTTTGCATCTGGTTCGCCCCAGCGATCATGTGATTGAGGATTTTCCGGCATGGCACAAAGCCCTCATGCTGGCGGTGCCATCGGCAAGCGCGGGTAAAATTGTTTTGTTCGGCATCTCGCCCGATTACCCCGAAACCGGTTATGGCTATATCGTGCCGGGTGCGGCAACGGCGCATGCGAATGTCAGCGCGATTGCAGAATTTAAAGAAAAGCCGGATGCCAAAGGCGCCGCATCCCTTATTGCGCAGGGCGCATTATGGAACAGCGGCATTTTCCTCTACTCCCCCCGCACCTTGATTGAAGAAGCCAAAACGCTCGCGCCCGATTTGCTGAAACAACTTCAGGCCGCATTGGATAAAGCCCAAAGCGACGAACGCGGCATCAGCCTTGATGCGAAAATTTACGCCGATATTCCGTCAGAACCCTTTGACCGCGTGATTATGGAACACACCAAGCATGGCGCCGTGGTGCCTTGCAGCATGGGATGGAACGATGTCGGTTCGTGGCAGGCCATGTGGCAAACCGCGTCCAAAGACGCGCATGGCAACGCCATCTCGGGCGCGGCTGTCACGGTTGACACCACCAATTCCTATATCCGTTCCGAAGGTCCGACGATTGCCGTGCTGGGCATGGATGATGTGGCGGTGATCGCAACCAAAGATGCCGTTCTGGTGACACCACGCGCCCGCACACAAGACGTGAAAACGATCGTGGCGGCGGTTGAAAAATCCGGCTCCAACCTTGCGACCGATCATCACCGCGCGCGCCGCCCGTGGGGTGCCTATGAAACAATCACACGCGGCGCGAATTTTCAGGTCAAACATATCACAGTGCTGCCCGGGCGTTCTTTATCATTGCAAATGCATCATCACCGCGCCGAACATTGGATTGTGGTGGCGGGTACGGCACAGGTGGAAATAGACGATGTTCAAAAACTGGTTTTCCCGAACGAGTCGGTTTACATCCCCAAAGGGTCCAAACATCGCCTCACCAATCCGGGAATCGCGGAATTACACCTTATTGAAGTCCAATCGGGCGATTATCTGGGCGAAGATGATATTGTACGATTCGCCGATGTCTATGGACGGGCTAATTAGTTCAATTTTGTGATAAATTGGATACGAAAAAACCCCAAGAATCCCTTAAATTCCCCTTAGTTTAACTCCCCGTTAATAGTTTCAGGGTAAATTTTGCACCATTGTTTCATCAACCCCCCAAGGAGCGTACATCATGATTCACAACCAAACCGCGACGCAATCGCGTATTGCCAAGCGTAAAAAAGGCTTCACCCTTACCGAAATCGCGATCGTCCTTGGGATTATCGGTCTGATCCTGGGCGCCATCTGGGCGGCCGCTTCGTCCGTTTACGCCAATCTGAAAGCCAACCAGGCTCAGCAAGGCATTCTGGCCGCTGCGCAATCCGTTCGTTCGATGTTCGCAACTTCGGCCAACACCAACGTCGCCGCGCCAACCAACATCACCACACCGGGCATGTTCCCAACCAACTGGGTTAACCCAGCCGTTGCCGGCGTCGTCGGTAACCCTTGGCATGTCAACCCAGCCGCAAGCTATGCTTATGTGTATGGTAACGGATCACAGTTTGCTGTTGAAGTCGACGGCATTTCCGACACAGGCTGCGCACAGCTGATTTCGTTCTATGGCTTTAAATCTTCCGGTGCGAACGGTGGTTCGGTTCCAGGCCTAGTTGCTAACCAAGTTACTATTGCCGCACCTGTTGCCGGCACAGCAAAGATCGGCGCCACAGCCGTTCCTGCTGCAGCTTGGGC
Source organism: Alphaproteobacteria bacterium (assembly GCA_026225415.1). Taxonomy (GTDB): domain Bacteria; phylum Pseudomonadota; class Alphaproteobacteria; order UBA9219; family UBA9219; genus CAIXLI01. The sequence continues at coordinate 133,806 of JAMFSS010000009.1, forward strand.
CAACAGCCCTCCTTTGGTGGCCAACTTCTCTGCAGCATCAGGTTGCACCGGTGGTTCGCTTAACGACAGTATCGCTATCGTATTCGATATGAGCATCATGTAATCCCTTACCGGATTACTTACGGATCAGGCGGGAAGCGCAAGCTTCCCGCCTTTTTCTTTGCTTGTTTTCCTCTCCTAAAGGGCGCGGACCCCAACCGACGAATAATTGGCAGTTACACCTCCGCGGAAGCAAAAACTTGGGTTTGCGTTCTTGAAACACAAGCCCTTAGTTTTTGCAGGTAAGGGGTTACGCAAATAACGGTGAAAGAACAATATCAGCAAATCCCTTTTGCTCTTCCTATAATCATGCTACGCATGAATATGCCCTCCTAACTCTTTCATTTTCCAATGGTATCAAGAGTCACCACAGTCGCCTTTGAAGGTACGACAGTTCTGGACATTGATGTTCAGGTGCAGATGTCTTCCGGGCTGCCAAAATTCAATCTGGTCGGTTTACCTGACAAAGCCGTTGCCGAAAGCCGCGAACGCGTCCGCGCCGCTTTGTTCGCGCTTGGGTTGTCGCTTCCCGCCAAACATATCGCCGTCAACCTCGCGCCCGCCGATGTCCTTAAAGAAGGCTCACATTTCGACCTCCCTATCGCCCTCGCCCTCCTCGCCGCAATGGGCGTTTTACCCGCCGAAGAAATCGCGCGATACACCGCGCTGGGCGAACTCGCCTTGGACGGCGCGATAACGTCCGTGGCCGGCGTATTACCCGCCGCCGTGAATGCCAGCGCCGCAGGGCGCGGGTTGATATGCCCCGCCAAAAATGGCGGCGAGGCCGTTTGGGCAGGAGACTTAGAAGTGTTAGCAGCACCTTCCCTGCTCGCGCTCATCAACCACTTTAAGGGAACACAGATCCTCACCCGCCCCGAAGCCCGCATTCAAACCGAAGCCGGAAGCCACGCCGATCTGCGCGATATCAAGGGACAGGAAATCGCCAAACGCGCACTCGAAGTCGCGGCGGCTGGCGGCCATAATTTGCTTATGATCGGGCCGCCCGGTTCGGGCAAGAGCATGCTGGCAGCCCGCCTGCCCGGTATTTTGCCGCCGCTTGCGCCCGACGAGGCTCTGGATGTTTCCATGATTCATTCCTTGGCCGGATTGTTGGACGAAGGCAAATTGCTGCGCCGCCGTCCGTTCCGCGATCCGCACCACTCCGCCTCGCTACCTTCACTCGTCGGTGGTGGCATGCGCGCCAAGCCGGGTGAAATTTCGCTGGCGCATAACGGCGTTTTGTTCCTTGATGAATTGCCGGAATTTCAACGCGGTACGCTCGAAGCTTTACGTCAACCGTTAGAAACAGGACGCGCCGTTATATCCCGCGCCAATCATCACGTTACCTATCCCGCCCGCGTACAACTTATCGCCGCGATGAACCCCTGCCGGTGCGGGCATCTGGATGACCCCGCCCGCACCTGTGGGCGCGCACCGAAATGCGCCACCGATTACCTGTCGCGCATATCAGGCCCCTTGTTCGACCGTATCGACTGTCATGTCGAAGTGCCCGCTGTCAGCGCCGCCGACCTTTCCCTGCCCCCGCCGCGCGAAGACAGCGCGATTGTCGCGGCGCGTGTGGCCTCGGCACGCGACATTCAAACCGCGCGTTACAAATCCAACGACAACGCTCCCAACATCCACACCAATGCCGAAGCCGACGGCGAATTGCTGGAACAAGTCGCAGCACCCGACCAGGCCGGACGCAATCTGTTAACCCAAGCCGCCGAGCAAATGAAACTGTCGGCACGCGGCTATCACCGCGTTTTGCGCGTCGCGCGAACCCTCGCCGATCTGGCCGGGCAAGACAGCGTTACCAAGCTTCACATAGCAGAAGCCCTTAGCTACCGCCGCCTCAATCTCGGCAAATAAGCCCTCTATTACAGCGCTTTGCAGCTGTTGCGCCCCAACAGCCAACCCCCTACAATGCGCCTTCATTCACAGGAGATACCAATGTCGCTTCGCGCCCAATTCACCACTGCCCTGAAAACCGCCATGCTGGCCAAAGACGAACGCAGCACCGGAACCATCCGCATGATGATGGCGAAAATGAAGGACAAGGACATCGAAGCGCGCCCCAAAGGCATTACCGATGGCATCAAGGACGATGAAATTCTGGCCATGCTGCAGGGCATGATCAAGCAACGCCGCGAATCCATCACGCTATACCAACAAGGCAAGCGCGAAGATCTGGTGAAGCAGGAAAGCGAAGAAATCGCCGTCATCGAACGCTTTATGCCCAAGCAAATGAGCGAAGACGAAATGAAAGCCGCAGTTGACACCATCGTGACATCAACCGGCGCGTTATCGGTCAAAGATATGGGCAAAGTCATGGCCGAATTGAAAAAATCCTATACCGGCCAAATGGATTTCGCCGCCGCCGGAAATTTGGTGAAGGCGCGGTTGGCGGGATGAGAGGCGAGCGTCTTGTAACCAAATTAACGCCAGAATTGTCTTGTACAGACATCACTAAAAGCTTGTCTTTTTATACTGATGTCTTGGGCTTTTCGGTGCAATACACGCGGCCAGAAGATGGTTTTGCGATGCTTGAACGGCAAGGCTCTCGTCTTATGCTGGATCAATTACATGCCATTGCCCCAACATCCACAGGCAGAAGCTGGGTTACGGCACCTATGGAATATCCTTTTGGTCGAGGCATTAATTTCCAAATAGAGGCTACGGATGTTGACGAACTTCACGCCCACGCACAAAAATGCGGCGCAAATATTTACCTGCCAATAGAAGAAAAATGGTATCGCGCCGATGATACGGAATTAGGCAACCGACAATTCATAGTTCTCGACCCCGATGGGTACATGCTACGTTTTTTCCAAGACCTTGGCACACGACCAGTCAAGTAACAGTAACAGACATGTCTTTCCCCCCATCCTTCCTCGAAGAAATTCGCAACCGCCTACCCCTCTCGGGGCTGATCGGCTCGCGCGTGCGTTTGGTGCGAGCGGGGCGCGAAATGAAGGGATGCTGTCCGTTCCATAACGAAAAATCGCCCAGCTTTTACGTCAATGACGACAAGCAGTTCTTCCATTGCTTCGGTTGCGGCGCGCATGGCGATGCCATCGGCTTCACGATGCGCCATGACCGGCTCAGCTTCCCCGAAGCAGTTGAAGCATTGGCAGGACAAGCGGGTTTGCAAGTCCCGCGCGACACACCGATTGAACGCGAAAAATTTGATGCCGAAAAACGCTTGCTGCAACTTCTTGACCGCACAACCGCATGGTTTGAAGAACAACTCTTCACACCCGCCGGTCGCGAAGCACTGGCCTACCTGCGCAAACGCGGATTATCTGACGAAGCGATAGGCCGTTTCCGTTTGGGCTATGCGCCCAATGATGGCCAAAGCCTGTTGAAAAAAATGACTAGCGAAGGCTACACGCTGGATGAACTGGCCGCCGTTGGCCTCGCGAAAAAGAGTGAAGAAAGAAACGACCATTATAGCTTTTTTCGTAACCGCGTGATTTTCCCCGTGGGCGATCGTCGCGGTCGTACCGTTGCGTTCGGTGCGCGTATTTTGGGTGACGGCGAACCGAAATACCTTAACTCGCCCGACCACGCGTTGTTCCACAAAGGCAAATTGCTCTACGGTCTTTCTCGCGCGCGCACTGCGTTGGCGCAAGGTCAATCGATCATCGTGGTCGAAGGTTACATGGATGTTATTGCACTCGTGGAGGCAGGATACAGCGGCGCGGTTGCGCCCTTGGGCACAGCCCTGACCGATGAACAAATCCAGATTTTGTGGAAATTACTACCACCTTCCGAAAACCGCGAAGCATCCCGCGATTACAGTCCTATTCTTTGTTTCGACGGCGACAATGCTGGCATCCGCGCCGCTGCGCGGGCGGTGGAACGCGCTTTGCCACTCCTCACCTCCGCACAGACATTACGCATCGCAACCATGTCCGGCGCCAAAGATCCTGATGAGTTGATCCGCCAATCGGGCAAAGGCGCGTTCGATGCGTTACTAAAACAGGCGCAGCCGATGATCGATGTTTTATGGAACATGGCATTGGCCGGTCGCCAGATGCGCACCCCCGAAGAACGCGGCGCGTTCAAAGACGTGTTGCGCCAAAAAGTGACACAGATCAAAGACGAACCGCTGCGCCGCCTCTACGGCGAAGAATTTAAAAAACGCATCGACGACGCGTTCGGTTGGAAACCGCAAAATTTTACCGCGCAAAAAGGCGGTAAGCGCGATTGGAAAAACCCACAGGCACAACCATTTTTCGGCACGCGCCGTTTACCACAGAACAAACAAAAATTGATCGGGCGCATTTTGCTCGCGCTCATCATCAACCATCCGGGTTTGTTCGATGCGTTCGGCGAAAATTTCGCGCAATTGGAATTCCAAACGCCTGATTACGAAAACCTGCGCCAGCGCGTGCTGGATATTCTGTCGCAAGCCGAAACGCCGTTGACCGCTGATGAATTGCGCCGCGCGCTGTTGCATAACGACGAAAACCCCTTTGGCGACACGCGCAATACCAACCTTCTAGATGAAATCCTGTCGCCCGACACTTACATGCATGCCAAAGCCGCCCGCCCCGATGCGGCATTGGATGATGCGCGTAAAACATGGGCCGATATCTGGAAATCTTTGGAACAGGAATGGGCGATGGGCGATTATAACGCAGCAGCAGCCGCCTACCGCGAAAACCAGAACGACGAAAACAAAGCCCGACTGGATGCGTTAAAAACCCGCATGCTCGAAGTCAGCCAGGCGATGACGGATGAATTGGTGCGAGCGGTGGATTAGAAATTATACCTTTGCACCAGAAAAACCCCCATCTTAATGAGTTACAACCGCCCCCTTTGACCCAAATCGCGAATCCACACCCAAATCTTAACGAATCGACGAAATTTTCTTGCTTTGCGGGGCGTACCCCTTAAAATCCGCCTCGCGAATGCTTAAGTATTTGACGCAACCTGTAAATCCTCTATACACGGCGTTCCTTTAAGGGACGATAGGACAGATATGGCCACGACCAAAAAATCGGCAAAAAAGAAACCCGCCCCCAAAGCTAAAGCCATCAAGCCGAAGCCAAAAGCCAAACCCGTGGTCAAAAAACCTGCGGCCAAGAAACTTGCGCCAAAACCGGCAGCAAAATCTCCTTCAAAGACTGTGAAAAAACCTGTGGCCAAAGCAACCAAGCCCGCCCTCAAAGCGGTGCCGAAGAAAATCGACGTCAAGAAACCAGAAATCAAAAAACCCGAATTGAAAGTTGTCACCGCGAAACCTGCCGCGCCCGTAAAAGCTGTGGCCGCCAAACCCGCGCCCAAGCCAGAACAAAAGAGCCAGAAAAATTCCGCGCTGGATGACGACGGAAATAAAAACGACGATGACAAAGCCGATGGCGCCATCATCGACACGGTGGCCGACGCCATCAAGAAGATGATCAAGAAAGGCAAAGAACGCGGCTATGTCACCATTGACGAAATCAACGCCGTTTTGCCGCAGGATAAAATCAATTCAGACCTGATCGAAGACACGATGGCGATGTTGTCCGAAATGGGCATCAGCGTCAGCGAAAGCGATGACGAAGAAACGCCCAAAGAGGCCAAAGAAGGCGAAGACGGCGAAGAAGATAAAGGCAATGTCAGCGACGAAGCAGGCCGTACCGATGATCCCGTACGCCTTTACCTGCGCGAAATGGGCACTGTCGAACTGCTAAGCCGCGAAGGCGAAATCGCGATTGCCAAGCGTATCGAAGCCGGCCGCGAAATGATGATCGGCGGCATTTGCGAGTCGCCGCTGACCATTCAGGCTATCCTTGGCTGGCATGACGCGTTGAATGACGGCAAGATGTTGTTGCGCGACATTATCGATCTGGAAGCCACCTATGGCGGCGCGCCGACCAACGAAGCCGACATGCTGGGCGAAGGCGCAGCGGCAGCCGAACCTGTCGAAGAAGTAGAAAAGCCCGAAGAAGAAGGCGAAGGCGGTTTCGACGATGAAGAACAGGAAAACCTGTCTTTATCAATGTTGGAAGAAAAATTAAAACCACAGGTCATGGAAACCTTTGGCCAGATCGCCAACGCCTATGGCCGTTTATACAAGCTGCAAGCCGCGCGTATCGCCGCCGTACAAAAAGGCGAAGCGCCGACGCCGCAATCGGACAAGAAGTTTGAAAAAACCAAAGACGAACTGGTCGATCTGGTTCGCACTGTGCGGTTGAACAACCACCGTCTTGAACAGCTGGTTCAACAGCTCTATACCCTCAACCGCCGTTTGGTCGGCATCGAAGGCCGCATCCTGCGCCTTGCCATGGATAACGGCGTTGGCCGCGAAGATTTCCTTGCGCGTTATAACCAACATGAACTCGACCGTAACTGGCTGCATGAAATTTTGCACGGCAAAATGACCGTGCCAGTTAAAAAGGCAGTCATCAAGGGCGCCAAAGCGCCGACGGAACCTGCGCCAAAATTCATCATCCCGAATGTTAAGGCGTGGACGAAATTCAACGACAAGCATGAAGCGGAAACCGACCGTTTGCGTGCCGAAATCGCATCGATCTGTGACGAAGCCGGATTGCCCTTGGGTGATTTCAAACGCATCGTGATGACGGTGCAAAAAGGCGAACGCGAAAGCAACCGCGCGAAAAAGGAAATGGTCGAAGCCAATTTGCGTCTGGTTATTTCGATCGCCAAAAAATACACCAACCGCGGTTTGCAATTCCTCGATCTGATTCAGGAAGGCAATATCGGTTTGATGAAGGCGGTCGAAAAATTCGAATATCGCCGTGGTTACAAATTTTCAACCTATGCAACATGGTGGATCCGTCAGGCCATCACCCGTTCGATCGCCGATCAGGCGCGCACCATCCGCATCCCTGTTCATATGATCGAAACCATCAACAAGCTGGTGCGTACATCGCGCCAGATGTTGCATGAAATTGGCCGCGAGCCGACACCGGAAGAACTGGCAGAAAAACTTCACATGCCTTTGGAAAAAATCCGCAAGGTTATGAAGATCGCCAAGGAACCGATTTCGTTGGAAACCCCAATTGGCGATGAAGAAGATTCGCATCTGGGCGATTTCATCGAAGACAAGAACGCCGTTCAGCCGTTGGACAGCGCCATTCAGGGCAATTTGCGCGAAACCACGACCCGTGTGCTGGCGACGCTTACGCCGCGTGAAGAACGTGTGTTGCGTATGCGTTTTGGTATCGGCATGAACACCGACCATACGTTGGAAGAAGTGGGCCAGCAATTCAGCGTGACGCGCGAACGTATCCGCCAAATCGAAGCCAAGGCTTTGCGCAAGTTGAAGCATCCTTCGCGCAGCCGGAAGTTGCGGAGCTTTTTGGATACTTAATCGTTGGAGAAAGTTTGTTTGTTTTTTTGTCGAGATTAGAGTCCATACGGATGGACACCCCCTCACCCTTGAAAACTAAGACTTACGCCTCAAGAGCGTAAGCCTAAGTTTTCAAGCCCTCTCCCCCTCGCGGGGTAGAGGAAATTCTAATTTTGGTCACAACCATAAAAAAGCCCATTCGTTAATGACGGATGGGCTTTTTTCTTTGGCAGGTTAGGGGTGGCGATTAAAATTTGATTTTATGGTTTAGATATGTGATTTTTCCCTTGAATTATGGTTACGGTCTATGATATAAACCACGCCATGAATAATGATGCAGAAGCCACTTTGATGCGGCGCGACATGGATGTGATTATTAAGCAGTGGCGTAACCTGAAGACGTTCCCGACACCGCGCGGGTGGATTTACGCCTTGCGGATGGCATTGGGGATGACGGCGGCCGATCTGGCCAAGCGGATGAAGCAGTCGCCGATTAGCATTGTGTCGTTGGAGGCATCGGAAGCCAGGGGCACCATTCAGCTATCGACCCTGCGCAAGGCGGCAAAGGCGATGAATTGTACGGTCGTTTATGCGGTCGTTCCCCGTTATTCGTTGGAACATATCGTGAAAAACCGGCGGCAACGGATTGCCATGAAAGATTTGATGCCGATTATGGGCAGCAAAAGCATTCAAGAATGCAGGGAGTTGCTGCGCGATTTCACCAAGAGAGTTAAACGCAAGCGGGTTTGGCGGGAGTTGGATTAGCACCTTTACTAACAGGACGATCTGGATTGATAAGCCCATAATGCTTTTTGAATTCTGCTAATGATGTCCCTTTCCAATGAGCAAGCCCCCTAATACCGTATCTGAAAGCCTTATCAATTTTTGCACCAGAATCCCATTCAACTATTGACCATTCATTATTGGCATCCTTGTCCCATAAAATTTTATCGCGCATGGAAAAATATCTGCCTGCCCCGTTAATCTCTAATTCCCGTTCGAAAAACATTTTTTGCAAATAGAGAACTCTTTCATCAGTAAGGCGTTTGGTCTCACTCTGCCGACTTATTTGCAGCCCATAATGCTCAAGAAAATTGGCAAGCGACATTCCCTTACCCTTCCAATGAGCAAGTCCACGTCCACCAGAGAAAAGCGCCGCATTAATATTTACACCAGACTCTTCGACTATGTACCATTGTTCGTTAGCATCCCTATCCCATAAAACTTTATCACGGTCAGAAAAATATCTGCCTGCCCCGTTAATCTCCAATTCCCGTTTGAAAAACATTTGTTGCAAATACAGGATTTTTTCATCACTTAGGTGCTTAGCCTCACTCAATAAACTTACTCGTAATCCATAATATTCGAGAAATTTAGGTACAGAAGAACCTTTCCAATGAGAAAGGCCTCGCCTTCCTTCCCGAAGGCTTTCGTCAATCATATAACCAGATTCACCTTCGACAATCACCCATTGACCATCACCATCCCTGTCCCACAAAATTTTGTCTTTTTGCGCGAAATACCTACCCACACCATTAATTTCTAATTCATGTTCAAAGAACATTTTTTGTAGGTGCAAGATTCTATCATCACTGAGGTGTCTAGCCTCACTTCGCTGGCTAACTTGCAATCCATGATGTTCGAGGAATCTGGCAAGTGTCATCTTTTTGCCTTTCCAATGGGAAAGACCACGCGCACCTTTGGCGAAGGCAGTATCAAGACCCGTGCCGGTTTCACCCTTAACCACAATCCATTGCCCATTAACATCTTTGTCCCATAAAGTTTTATCTGACAAAGAAAAATATCTACCCGTACCATTGACTTCTAATTCACGTTCAAAGAACATTTTTTGCCAGTGAAGCACCTTGTCATCCGTAAGGAGTCGAGCTTCACTATGCAAACTTACGCGCAAACCTTGGTGCTCAAGGAATCTGGCAAGTGTCATATTTTTATCTTTCCAATGGGAAAGACCACGCCTGCCATGTGTTAGAGCATCATTAATAGTCGATCCCGTTTCACCTTCCACCCTGCACCATTGCCCTTGGGCATCCCTGTCCCACAAGATCTTATCTGTTTTCGCAAAATATTTGCCCTTACCCACGGTTTCAAGTTCATGCTCAAAGAACATTTTTTGTAAATGCAGAATTCTTTCGTCACTCAACACTCTATCAATAGATGCGACCCTTCCCAATAAAAGATCGGTTATTAGAGAAAGCCACGCACCCTCTTCATCATAATGAAGGACTTGAATATCTGAATTACTTTTTAATTCATTTTTTGTTGTTGATGCCCAAAATCCTAGCGGCTTGATAGATTGAGAAATAAATACCGCTTCACCAATTTGATCACAGATAGCAATTTGCTTACCTAAACTCTGGATCTCAACAACAGTATAAGGCTCATTGCGCAACATATGAATAGCAACTACACCGCGATACACCCGGAGGTCATCGGCGCGAATACCTATTGTCAGTAAATTTGATATAAGTTCATTCGTTTTAGGTGCTGTTTGAAGTTTGAACTTTTTTTTGCCCTTACCAGGCAAAACAGGAATATACGTTTCTGCCGATGGAATAATACAATCCTGGACAGACTGAATATCCGCACCGCCATTTTCGAGCAATTGCCAGATATTGTCAGAGAGGCTTTCGTGCCGCCGCTGCACAAAAGCAAGGAGATCAGCGATTGTCATACGATTTGTTGCGATATTTGCAGCTTCAGCAAACTGAATTTCAACCGCACGTGTAAAGGAAACCGCCGAATGTGTAGCCCAGTTACTCATAAAATTTTCGAGTTCAGTCAGTTTCTCGGATACCGCCAGCCCCGAAACTGCAGATAAATTATAGGCATGGATGGAGCGCCAAGCCTCCGTGCGCAATTCACGGTAAATCGTGATGATTTCAGCGGGAAGTGTTAATTCATTTCTTGGCATATGAGTTTTTCCTTTAATTCGTATGTTTTAAGTGAACAAAAGGCTGGCAACAAGGAGAAAGAATGGTTTCAAAATAGATTAAACCATTGATTGCAAAATGATTCCCATGTTCAGTTTGGTTAATAAATTCTCATCGCAACCGCTTGAGGACTGCCGTTTATGACAAAACCCGATATTACGATTGCGCGTGAGGCCAAGTTGCTGCCGATTGAACAGATTGGTGCGAAGATTGGTATTCCTGCTTCGGCTCTTTATAATTACGGGCCGCACAAGGCCAAGGTGACGTTGGATTTTATCAAAACATTGCCCGCCAAATCAAAGGGTAAGTTGATTCTTGTGACCGCCGTTAGCCCGACACCGGCGGGCGAAGGCAAAACGACCACCACGATTGGTTTGGGTGACGCCCTTAACCGCATCGGCAAAAACACCATCATTTGTTTGCGCGAGCCTTCGCTGGGCCCCTGTTTCGGGATGAAGGGTGGTGCGACCGGCGGCGGTAAGGCACAAGTTGCCCCGATGGATGAAATCAATCTGCATTTCACCGGCGATTTCCACGCCATTACATCGGCCAATAATTTGCTCTCTGCTTTGCTCGATAATCATATCTATTGGGGAAATACACTGGGCATTGATGTTTCCAAAATCACCTGGCGCCGCGCTATGGATATGAATGACCGCGCGTTGCGGCAAATGGTCGTGGGGCTCGGCAATAATGGTATGACGCGTGAAGACGGGTTTGACATCACGGTGGCATCGGAAATTATGGCGATTTTCTGCCTCGCCACATCGTTGGAAGATTTGGAACAACGGCTTAATCGCATTATTGTCGGGCGCGATACGAAGAAAGAAAATGTAACCTGTCTGTCGTTGCAAGCCGCGTCGGCCATGACCGCCCTGCTGCGCGATGCGTTTCAACCCAATCTGGTGCAGACATTGGAACAATCGCCTACCCTTATCCATGGCGGGCCATTTGCCAATATCGCGCATGGCTGCAATAGTTTGATGGCGACACAAACGGGTTTGCGTCTGGCGGATTATGTGGTGACCGAAGCCGGTTTTGGCGCGGATTTGGGCGCGGAAAAATTTTTGAACATTAAATGCCGTCAGGGCGATTTAACGCCTGATGCGGTTGTGGTGGTGGCCACCGTCCGGGCCTTGAAAATGCATGGCGGCGTTGCGAAAAAAGATTTGGGTGATGAGAATGTTGCCGCCGTTAAAAAGGGTGCCGCCAATCTGCAACGCCATATTGAGAATATGCAGAAATTTGGTTTGCCGGTGAGTGTGGCGATCAATCATTTTACGACTGACAGTGTGGATGAAGTGCAGGCCATTCAGGATGTGTGTGCGGCGCTTGGGGTGCGCGGGTTTTTGTGCCGTCATTGGGCCGATGGGGGCGCGGGCGCGGAAGATTTAGCGCGGCATGTGGTGGAAATGGTTGAAAGCGGTACGGCGCGTTTCCAACCTTTGTACCCCGATGCTCTTTCGCTGGTTGATAAAATTAAATGTGTGGCGCGGGAGATTTACCGCGCGTCTTCGGTTGATTTTTTGCCTGCTGCTTTAAAAAAGTTAGAGAATTATCAGGCCGAAGGTTTTGGCGCATTGCCCGTTTGCATGGCCAAAACACAATATAGTTTTTCTGCCGACCCCACATTAATGGGTGCGCCTGAAGGGTTTGTTCTGCCGGTACGCGATGTTCGGCTTTCTGCCGGTGCGGGTTTTGTCGTCGTTCTCTGCGGTGAAATCGTCACCATGCCCGGGTTGCCCCGCGAACCCGCCGCGCATAAAATCTGTGTCGATAAAGACGGATTGATTCAAGGGTTGTTTTAAGACTAGGCTTCTTTATCGTTTCATATTGCCAGGGATTTCCATGACCGTCTATGCCTCTATCCTCGACACCATCGGCAAAACGCCCTTGATCCGCGCGCCAAAAATCACCGCCGGATTGGATGCCGATATTTTGTTGAAACTGGAATTCTTTAATCCGTTGGGCAGTGTCAAAGACCGTATCGGCAAAGCGATGATCGAAACCGCCGAAGCCAAGGGTTTATTGAAACCCGGCATGCATGTTATCGAACCCACTTCGGGCAACACCGGCATCGCGTTGGCGTTTATCTGTGCCGCCAAGGGATACAAGCTTACGCTGACCATGCCCGAAACCATGTCACAGGAACGACGCACCTTATTGTTGTTGTTGGGAGCCGAACTTATCCTGACCCCCGGCGCGCTCGGTATGCGCGGCGCGATTGCCAAGGCGTTGGAGCTGGCATCCACAATGCCAAACGCGTTTATCCCCGCGCAATTTGATAATCTGGCCAATCCGGCGGTTCATGAACAAACCACCGGCCCCGAAATTTGGGCGGATACAGATGGCAAAGTTGATATTGTCATTTCCGGCGTTGGCACCGGCGGCACTTTGTCGGGCGTTGGCAAATTTTTGAAATCCAAAAAACCTTCGGTCATGATGGTCGCCGTCGAACCCGAAGAATCGCCCGTACTTTCCGGCGGCAAAGGCGGCCCCCATAAAATTCAGGGTATCGGCGCGGGGTTCATCCCCAACACGCTGGATAAAACGCAAATTGACGCGGTGGAGAAAGTGAGCAGCGCCGACGCGCTGGCCGAAGCCCGCCGTATTATCCGCACCGAAGGCATCCCCGTGGGCATAAGCGGTGGTGCCGCAATGGTGGCCGCCTTGCGTCAGGCCGCACTGCCCGCCAATAAGGGCAAGACCATCGTGGTGATTATGCCCAGCACGACCGAACGGTATCTGTCGACCCTGTTGGCGGAACAGGAACGCGCCGCCGCGGCGGCATTAACGCCCGTTACGCCAAGCGACGCGTTTTTGGAACAGGCCGGGAAATTATACGGTCTTATTTAGTTGTGGATATCAGACCGTTTCCGAATCGAATCATTGATTGGAAACTGATTCCCATGTTCATATTGGTTAATGAATTTTAACCAGTTCTCATGAACAAAGGTTGGTCGCCGTGAACGAAAAATTCGCCGAGTTGGGTACCCCGCGCCGTATTTGGACAATCTCTGCCATTCATGGCGATATTGACCGCCTGACCACTTTGCATGACCATCTCGCGACCCGTTTTCAGGTGCGCGACCGTCTGGTTTATCTGGGCAATTATCTGGGCGTTGAATCCCGCCACAATGCGGCGGTGATGGATGAAATTCTGGCGTTCCGCGCGGCTTTGCTGGCCAAAACCGGTGTTGAACCTTCGGACATCACCTTCCTGCGCGGCCCTGCCGAAGAAGCGTGGCAGCGTTTATTGCGTTTGCAATTCGCGCCGTTGCCGCACCAGATGTTGGAAAAACTTTTGGCTTCCGGCGTTGAATCCTATTTGCGTTTGTATGGCGTCAGCGTCAATGACACGCGTTCTATCGCCCGCGCTGGTAGCCTTGCCATCACGCGTTGGACGAATAATTTACGCGCGTTGCAACGCAATGCGCCCGGCCATGAGAAATTGATGTTTTCGACCCGCCGCGCGGCATATACCAATGCCGGTGGCGATCAAAAGCGTTTGTTGTTGGTTCCCGCCAGTTTTGATGCCAACCGTTCGCTGGATGACCAAGGCGAGGCTTTGTGGTGGAGCGCATCACCGTTTAGCGTCACGGGTCGTGCGCAAGCCGCCTATAACCGCATTGTGCGCGGTTTTGACAGCGTGAATGGTGGCGCGGATTTGGATGATTTGGCAGTCACGTTAGATGGCGGTTGCGGCCGTGGCGGCCCGTTGGTTTGCGGTTGCTTTACGCCTGCGGGCAAGCTTGTCGATCTTATCGTCACCGGTGGACGCGGAGCGATTGAATCCGTTCCCTATGAACGCGAAGCGGCCAATGATTTCCATAACGAACCGCAACAACAGCAAAAAGCCGCGCCGACTGTTGTTATTGCAGGTTATGAAGCACGGGTTGGCGTGGCATAAGGCGGCTTTATGCTACCGCTAGTTTTGACCGCGCTGCTGCCATAGAGGCTCTGCGTTCAGAAATATAATCTTGGGTTCTTTGCGGAAGATGAGGCTGCATATCCTCATATAAACCTTCGAAATCTGAACCATTGTTAAAACTTCCAACCGGAGCTGGGAAATAAATTGTGGCATCATTTTTTGTATGCACATACTCCAAAAGCAAATTGATAAATTGTGAATAATCCCCCGTTGTCCCAGAATTATCAATAACATGGTTGCTAGACAACCATTCAAGATGGATAGCGCTACGAGCTAACTCGAATTCGTATCCACAATTTTCAGTTTTCATGTCATTGAGCCACGCTTGATTGACGTGCTCTCCATCCATAGTATCCCCCGTCAATACACGAATCCGGCAAAGCAATTCTTTTTGTGTTTTTCCGAAAGCCATAGCGAGTTCCATCATATTTGGCAAAGCCGCTTCGGCATCAGCGCCATGGCGCTCAGGTTTCAAAATATTCGTAAGATCAGCGGCGCCTTCTTTATTAACAGCAAGGGCAAGTTCGGACGAAAAAAGCGAACCGTCTAAAATTTTTGAAATATTCATTTGCAATCTCCATTTAATATGCGGATGAAAGAAACTAATCATAAACAAATGCAGGGCGCAAGCACTCGTTATAGTTAACGCAGCGATCAACTACAATAAACATGAAGAGGTTTAAATATCTAACAATTCCAAAGCAACGCCGCGATCGATGGCCCACAGAAATGTGGAAAGTCGTGGCCCCGCGTCGCGCGACACCAACAGATTATAGACATCTTTGAAAAAGGCGCGTTGCGCTTGCTTGGTGGCTTTTTCATCCAGCGTTTCGTCTTTGGGTATCGCGTAAACCTGTTCCTCCAACAAAGTGATGTCGGAAAGATTGCCCGATAACAAATCGCGCAATGTTTTGATGTGGGCGCGACGTTTGTCATCCATTTTGGCGGCGTAATCCTTGTTCGCATCACCGCGCAAAGCCACGATTTCTTCGGGGTTATGGTTTTCGAGCCAGGCGCGGGCTTTGGGAAGACGCGCGGCAATCGATTCCGCACTGCAGGCGATATCCGATTTTTCGGCCAAGGCGCGTAATTTTTCGCTGTCCCATTGCGTGATTTGCCCCAGCGCCACCACTTGTTTGAACGCAATCGGCGCGGGCGCATTTTTTTTCACACCGCTGAATTCCAGGATTTTCTGGCGATAGGTCGATGCTTCGCCTTTTTGATAGGCTGCCACTTCGCGGTCAAATTCGTCATATTGGCGGTATACTTCGGTGTCGAACGCCAAGTTAAACGACTGCATCGGCGCGCGGCGCATATAAAGCCATTTCAATAATTCCGGCGTATAGATTTCCAGCAATTCGCCCGGCGTAATGGCATTGCCTTTCGACCCGGACATTTTACCCTTTACGCCCTGAATGCCGATAAATTCGTACATTTGCCCCACGGGCGGTTTGCGTCCAAACAACTGGTGCGAAACTTCAGATGCCACCGTATAACTACCGCCGGGCGTCATGTGGTCTTTGCCGCCGGGTTCGAAATGCACTTGCTCCATGCCCCACCGCATCGGCCAATCGAATTTCCATTGCAGCTTGACGATCGGCGTTTCCTTGAAATCGATCTGTTCTTGTTGGCCGGTGATTTTACAGCGATAAGTCAGTTTCGTGCCGCCGTCATAAGACAGTAATTCCGTCGCATCCATGCCGGTGAAACGTGAATAAATCGCCAAAGGCGAATTTTCCCGACGGAAAACGGTGGGATCGATTCCTTTTTCCTCGTTCGCTTTGTCGGTCATGAATTGCAGCAGGATATCATTTGCCTTTTCCCTGTTTTGCAGGACATAAGCAAATTGTTCCGCATAACGACCCGATTGATGTTCTGGCGTTTGGTAACGATAATCGAGCAATATGCCCAATTTCTGCATCGCTTCTTCAAATGGCTTCTGAAAATGCGCAGCATAGGATTCTTCCTGGCCGAACGGATCGGGAACCGCTGTGTAAGGCTTGCCGATATGTTCCTTAAAATTTTCCGGTACGCCTGCGGGTACTTTGCGGAAACGGTCGAAATTATCCCACGAAAAAAGCATACGTGTTTTTTTGCCGCGTTTTTGTAATTCGAGCGCCACCGCATAGGATGTCGCGACATCGCGCAGATTGCCGAAATGGACGGGGCCGGAGGGGCTTATGCCTGCCGCGCAAGTGTAAAGTGCTTCATCGGGGAATTCGGCCAAAATTTTGTCGGCGGTTTTGCCGACCCAGAGGTCGTTTTCTTGATCATTGGTATCGATGGGCGATTGAGACACGAAGAGCATCCTTTGATTTATAAAATTTAGAGCATTTTTAGATCAAGTGAGCGTACCCCCCACCTGCAAAAACTAAGACTTACGCCCAAGAGCGTAAGCCTAAGTTTTTGCTTCCTCCCCCACAGAGGGGGGAGGGCACCTTCAACTGCCCTTTTTGTTCTTATTTGGAATGATAGCTTTTTTATTTCCTTGGTCAATGAAAGGAAATCAGCCTTTACCCATCACTTTGGAGGGATCGGCATGGGCGAAATTGATCAATTCCTGTGCCAATTCCTGTATCACCACCGATGTCGCGCCGGATTCGACTTCGCCCCGTTCGGTGCGCAACACCACACGGCGGCGTATTTCCTGCCGCGCCGAACCGCCGGGGAAATATTGCCCCAGAATGCGCCGCCCGCTGGCCGCGCCCAAGGCGGTGTAGAGGAGATTACGCAAAGTCACATCTTCAACCGAAGTGGACAGTGCCCACAGCTCGATCGGCCCCAGCGTATTCACCAGATGTTGTTCATACCGTCCTTCGTTGGTCGACAGCAAAAGCAAAACCGGCGCGCCTTCCTTGCGCGGCCCCGTCAAACGGTAACGCATGACCCAACGCGCGGTATCCGACAAACCGAAGCGTTGCGCCGTGTCGGAAATCGCGCGTTCGGAAACAGCCGTACCGCATATCCAAACACCTGTGGCCAGATCAACCATGTCTTTGGTGAAATCGTCCAGCAGCTGGGACGCCAAAACAATCTGCACGCCCCATTTACGGCCTTCGCGTACATCGCGGATAACCTGCGCGCGAACGGCATTCGTCTTGCTGGTGCGGTGGAATTCGTCAAAGCAAATACGTTTCGGCGTTTCGCGGATATCGCGGATACGCGCTTCGTGATAGGCGTGATATTTTTCCGGCACCGACCGCAACATATCGGGCCCCAGCCACCAGCTGCGCACCATCGCGTGACGCGCCAACATATACATGATGGCGGTTTGGCGGTCTGCTATTGCGTCGCCTTGCGGCGCTACGTCTTGCAAATCGATCGCGGCAATACGCGCACCGCCGATATCGAAACGGGTGATGGAAGCCAGAATGGGGAATTCGCGAACGGCGGAGGCGATCATACGTTCAAACGCATGAATAACTGTTTCTGCCGATGCCCCGATTTGCGTTTCTTCTAATAACGCGCGAATTTGCGGACGACGGGCGGCGGTGACGGCATCCACCAAGGTGGGTGCCGCATGCCGTTGTGCAATCATCGCGGCGTGGTGGGCGCCGTGGTCAAACAACGCATCGACGACATCCCACCAATAGGGATCAGATGGCAAATGAATATCATGCGTCGCAAGCGCTTCATCGACTTCGCTTTCGATGCGCACCAGATAAGGGCGCGGTTCGGTGTTCGCGCCGCTGTCGTCGCGCCAGCGATACATTTCGTCGATGCAAAGCCCGACCAGCTGGGTCATGCCGTCATAGGGTTCCATCTGCCCGGGCGAGGTACAAAGCAGCGTGATGAGTTCGGTTAAGTATGCGCGTTCTTCCGGCAAAGGATAACGACACCCCAATTGGGTATCGAAAGGATTGACCGCGTAATCGGGTGTCATGCGCAATTTGAAATGCAGCGCTTCGTGGCGGCGTTCCAACGGCAACGCGTCGCGGATAAGCGAGATAAGACCCGATGAAGACGGCCCGATATCAAGGATGGAGACAAACGGCAATTTGGTTGAACCGGACGTTAAAACCGTCCCCAAATTCAGCGCGTTCATCAAAACCGATTTACCCGCGCCCGGTTGCGCAAAGATGAGATCGAACCATAAGGATGTCAGGCTTGACCCCGATTGATAGGGCCAGATGCGGCCATCGGGCGAACGAAAAATAACCGACCCTTCGTTAAACGGCGAAGACGCGCGTTGCCATGGCAGCAATTTGACGGTTTCAAAAAACGGCATGATAACCGGCGGTGCCGTTGACGCGCACGCAATGCCCAAAGCCGATGACATGACCACCGCCAAGGGATCGCCGCCCGCGGATGAGGCCTGGCAATAACCCCAGGATTCCACCGCCTGTGTCATGGCGCCCAAACGCGTTTCCAATAATTTGCGGTCGGCCTGCGGCGCATAGGTTGCGAGCGACATGCGCATTTTCACGACAGGCTCGCTTTGCGATAATTTTTGCAATGCCAACAGCGATTCACGGATTTGCTTATTGACCTGATTGGTGAAACCCAACACGCCGGAGGCAAAAGCGCGGAAAGCAGAGCCTTGCGCGCCCGCGCTTTCGATCAGGAAAGAAATACGGAACGGGATATTGTTATCGATCAGGCGGTTTAACAGTTGGGGAAACGGCGAAGGTTCCGCCGGTGCCAAAGTCATATCGACCCCGCCCCACAATAAATTGCCGATACGCACCGCCGTGGTTGAAACCTGCGCGGCATCGCCCACGCATAATTGTTGGCGGATGGGCGGCCATAAAAGATCGGATGCGTCATTGCCGCCGCGTTGCGGCGCGCGCGGCAACAAAGGATCGCCCGGCAAATTGGCGCGCCATTCGTCATTGGCCAGATGGGGGTACAGGCTGCCGCGAATGGCGGCGAGGGCTTCGTGCGTCGATAGAACTTCGGCCTTCATCCCTATTTCTTCTAACGCGCTGGCGATTGATGAAACATAGCTTTTGTGGCGCGTACGCATGGCATCCAACGCCTGCATCGGGAATTGCGCGCCGGGCGCCACGACCCATTTCTTTTTGCCGCGATGCTTGATGGCTTTTTCCAGATCGGTTTTGGTCAAGACCGATGGCCGCGTCCACAACACCAGATAGATTTCTTCATGCGCCATAAAACGCGCCAGATTGCGGCGGCGTTCATTCAGCAAATCCTCCAGATCGATATCCATGGCGCGCATCGCGCTGCGGTTGGTTTTCATCACGCGGTCGATATCGGCGCCGACCATCGACGGGTCGCGCATGAAATAAACCTGCATCGCGTAACCGGGGCGGTCGAACCGCGAACCCAGTTTCAACGTCGCCTGATCGATGATCCATTGATATTCGGCATCGCCGATAATTTGCCGCGCACCGAACAGTTTAACCATGCTGACCAACGAACCGTCATCGGCCACAAGCGTCATGCCGTCATCCGCCGTTTCCAGACGAATGAAGGATTCCACCGGTTGACGCAGCCCCATCATCAGGGACGCTATGGTTTGATCAAAAATCTCAAGCATTACAGTGCGATAGGTTGAACGAAAGGGGAAAGATACCCCCTAACTGTAGAGCCTATTTAATGAAGAAATAGCTAATAGAATAAGGAGAGAAGAACGAGAAAAGAAGAGCGAAATCCAAGGGCTACCCTCTAGCCCTGCCCTTCCTCGTCCTAGTCTCTGTTCTTTTTAAGCCTTATTCTTCGCCAGATCCGACAGCTGACGTTGCAAGGCCGCGATTTTATTCTGCACATCATCGCCGGTGACGGGATTTTGCGCGGCGGCTGCGCGGCTGGTTTCCACTGTCGGGATTTGCGTTACGCGCTTGCCCGCGATCGAGGGGGTAAAGGCCGCTTCTTCGGCTTCTTCCTGTTGCTCAAGCCTGGTTGATTTTTTTTTAGCCGCCGGCGCTGGCTCGGCATCTTCATCCGTTTGCGCAACCGGGGCTTCTTCGGGCGGCGCGGAACCTTCTTCGGAAGAAGTCGTTGGGTTGCCTTCGGTGCCGGGCACCGCAAACGGCGTGAACATCTTCATCGTGCGTTCGAACATGGCCATGTTTTGCTTGCTCATCTGCTCCAGCGTATTGCCGAAGGGAAAAATGCCGCCAAGGGTCGTTTGGAAATAGTCGCGGATTTGATCCTGATTTTTCGTCAGCGATTGCATGCTGTGTTCCAGATATTTGGGCACAAGCCATTGCATATTGTCGCCATAGAAGCCGATCAGCTTGCGCAAGAAGGCGACGGGCAACAGATTTTGCCCCGATTTGCCTTCTTCTTCGACAATGATCTGGGTCAACACGCTGCGGGTAATGTCATCATTGCTTTTGGCGTCATAGACGTTGAATTCAATGCCTTTTTTAACCATTTCGGCGAGGTTTTCCAGCGTCACATAAGTGCTGGTCGCGGTGTTATACAGCCGGCGATTGGCGTATTTTTTGATGACCACGGTTTCGTTGTTGGACGTGCTCATGGAAAAACCTTCCCGACTGGTTAAATTATGGTTAATTTCTGACAGGTTGCGGGGGGAAGTTCAAGGGGAAAGATTTGGAGGGGAGAGGAGGAGGAAGGGGGAGGAAGGAGGAGGGAAAGGAGTGAAGAGGAGTGAAGAGGAGTGAAGTGAGGGAAGTGAGAGAGGGAACGATGGCATTATCCCGCTCTCTTCTGCTTCTGCTTCTGCTTCTGCTTCTGCTTCTGCTTCTGCTTCTGCTTCTGCTTCTGCTTCTGCTTCTGCTTCTGCTTCTGCTTCTGCTTCTCCCTCCCTCTTCCTCCCCCTTCCTCCTCCTCTTCCCTCTCCTCTCCTTTCATGCTTTCATACGCGCATGACCGATAAACAACCGAATTTTTCCGAATTGAACCAGCTGGCGATCGAGGCTTGCGATATGTGGCAGGAGCATCTGTCGACACTCGCGCGTAACCCCGACGCGCGTTCCGAGCTGACCCGTTTTCTGGAGCCCCAGCGTCGTTTGTTCGCCGATTGGGCCAACATGATGCAGCAGAGCGCGAATGCCGCCCCCCAACAAGCCGCCACACAGCCCCATGACACAACAGAATCCACGCCCGCCCCAACCACCGCTTCACCGGCATCGGGCGGGGTTGCATCTGGCGACGACCCTCTCCGCGTTGCTCAGCTTGCCCTCCGCGTGGCCGAACTTGAAAAACGCCTCGCCAAGCTTGAGTCCAAATCTGCAAGCCCTCGCAAAACTCAGCAGTGAACATCCTGACCTGACACCCTATCTGACGCGCGAGATGGCTTTGCGCGCCCGCAATTTTATGCAGGGCATAACGGCGTATCGTAAACATGCCACGCGGCGCGGCGATGAGTCCGCGCCCGTGATATGGCAATCGGGCAGCACGAAATTGCGCGATTACGCGCCGAAATCATTGGTTGCGCCTGTGGTGTTGGTGGTGCCGTCTTTGGTCAATCGTTTTACGATTATGGATGTGCAGCCCGACCATTCTTTTTTGCGCATGCTGGCGCTACACGGGTTTCGTCCCTTGGTGGTTGATTGGGATGAGCCGGGCGAGGCCGAAGAAAATTTCACCGCGGGTGATTATGTGACACAGCGTTTGATACCGGCGTTGCAAATCGCAGCGGCGGAAAGACCCGCGCATATTTTGGGTTATTGCATGGGCGGGTTGTTGGCATTGGCTTTGGCCACCCTTGTGCCCACCCAAGCGCGCAGCCTGTCTTTGTTGGCGACGCCGTGGGATTTTCATGCCGGTTTTGCCGCGACAGGACAAGAGGGCGCGGCGTTGGAAGAAAAATTAAAAGTCTTTTTGGCAGGTGACGCGTTTTTATCCGCCGAAGTGATGCAAAGCGTTTTTACATCGTTTCAGCCTTTGCATGCGTTCCGTAAATTCTCGACATTGGCCACGCAAATGGAAAAAGGCGAAGATGTTTCGCGTTTTGTTTTGACCGAAGATTGGTTGAATGACGGCGTGAATTTATCTGCGCCCGCCGCGCGTGAATGTTTTGGCGATTGGTGCGCGCGCAATGTGACCGCCGCGAATAAATGGCGCGTGGGCGGCGCGGTGATTGATCCGCGCAAGCTGACGCTGCCCGCCTATGTGGTGGTGCCGGGGCGCGACCGGATTGTGCCGCCGGAATCCGCCATGCCTTTGGCGCATGCTTTGTCGCATGCAATTCGGCACGAACCGATGATGGGGCATATTGGCATTATGGCGGGTAGCGATGCGCCGGAGCGTGTTTGGAAGCCTTTGGTGGGGTGGTTGGGGAAGCATTAAGCATAATTCTGCATTGAGGTTGGCAACAGAAAGTGTCTTATTAGGGCATTCTGCAAGCTTGATTGAACAAAGGAAGACCCCATGAATTTTGATGTCGATTATATTAATGATGTCTTTATACCAACCAGCATGATTTGTCACAGAGCCTTATATGTGTTGGGTGAACGCGTTTGCGATCTGCAGAAGAAGGACACCCGCAATCAGCAAGAACAAGAAGTTATCAAGAAAAAATGTGCCCTGATTGAGGTAAAACGATCTTCTTTGTCCCTGTCGATGCTTCAACTTCATGGTTCCATGCTCGATGGCATAGAAGAGAATAAAGTTCATCTCGGGCGAGAGGCGAAGCCGATCCCTTGCCTGCGCCAGGGGCGGCGCCCCTCAGAAAGACGGGATGCGCATCCTCGCCGTTATCATCGCGAAGCTGGGTGCGGCGGAGTGTTCCCGCGAATAGCGAAACGAACAATTAATAAGATCTATTTTAATAGATTAATTATTGTTGGTGAATAATAAATAAATTTAATTCAGCGTAATCTTTTTGACTTACTAAATAGGTTGGCCTAGGATTACAAGAAATATCAACAGTGAAGTGGGGGCAAAATGGGGGAATTATTGGCGGACATCGCTGGAGGGGCAGCGTGCTTCCTAGCAGCATGTGCGATCACCATATGTGGGATTACAATGACTGTTCCAAAAGGTTCGAAAGGTATGGTCGGCATGAGGCCAATGCAAACAAAAAAAGACTCATCGCCACCAATTTCTTATAACTACGATTAGTGGAAGCAATAATCGTAATTGCAAGAAGGTAATTTCCCTATATAATGAGGGAGAATTTTTGCGCAAATTATAGGGAAAGATACAAAAATAAGACAAGAAGTCAAGGTCGCCGAGACCGCAACTGAAATTGGATAAAGCTTCTGTGATGCCATTGATTGTCTAAATACTTTTATTATTTTTCTGGAATCTCTAAATAAATATTTATATTTATTAGTGGATTTATTTTTTTCTCTTCTTTTTATTGGTGAAATCATTCTGCGTCTTTTGGAATTAATGTAGGAATAGTAGCTGCGCATGGAAAAAAGATTATAAGATATTATTATCCCCAACCACGAATATAAATACTCATGATTCGAAAATAATTTAAAGCCACCTCCGAGGGATTTTTCCATGAAGTCACCGAGGTAATAAGGAAGAAGGCCTAGGAATAATGCAGCCTCACCAATCTCTTGAATATTTTCTATTTCTTATGACTATCGAAGATTTATTAGGAGGCATCTACGAAATCCTTATTGATACGCCAATGAACGCGTTTGAAAAATTTGAAGATAGATCCCGCGATGAACGTATATGTCTTGGACCGAGTGAACGACTTCTCACACTTCTTGATCACCCAATCAGAAACCCCATACCGCGAACAAAAAAGCCAACGGGGCAAGCATTAGAGGCTTGAAAAAAAGAAACTGGATCCCAAATAGCAAAGAAACTGGATCCCAAATAGCTTTGCATTTTCAGCCCCCCCTTTTAGGCGGTTCTGAAAAAGCAAAACTTCTGGGATGACGAAACGGTGGATGGAAGTGAAAACCGCATATTAACCATAATAAAGTGGGTCGGAAACTATTGCCTGCGTTGATTGGTGTGAGTGTGTCCTGTATGATAGGCCGCGAAACAAACCGGATAACAAGGACATATTATGAACAGAATGGAAATCGCCGATAAGTTTTTTACCGTTGCGTGGGGCAAATTGCCGGGCGGCAATCCGTTGCAAGATGAACAGGCCGTTAAAGATTTTGGCAAAAACATTTTGCGCGCTTATGAAGCGCTTTCTGAAACAGACAAAGCGAAAGCCGATGCGGTTTGGCAAAAATGGATGGGGAAAGCCAATGAGGCAAGCGTAGCGTTGCCCTATCAAACGCCTGCCGAACGTTTTAACGGCAATTTTCCTTCATTTGATTTTGAAGAATCGGACATTATTATCAACCATACGCTGGCGAACGCCATCGCGCAAAAAAACCCGACCCTGCTTTTGACCGGCGGCGGTACGGGCAGCGGCAAAAGCACTTTGTTGAGCAAGCTTATCAAAGAAGAAATGCCGCATGCCGTTTTGCTGGACCCCGATGAAGGGGTTCTGGAAAATCACGGGCCTTATTTATGGGCGCGGGCGGTTTTGAAAATGGCGTTGGGCAAGCCCGTTGCGCCCGGCGCGTCTGTCGAAGAAATCATTGCACAACGCAACGAATGGCGTTTGCCAGCCTATGACATTTTCCGCGCCGCGTCGAACGCCATTAATACCGAGATTGCGAGCGAGGTCGTTGCCAAGGGTTATGACGCCGCGTTTGGTTTTACGGACATCAAGGGTGATGGCTTTGCCGTTCAATTACCTGCCTATAAACAGGCGGGCTATAAACTGGATTATGTGGCCGTTTTCGCCCGTTTGGATGTGCGCAATGCGTTGGAAAACTATCGCGAGCGCCCGGCAGACCCCGCCGACCGCGTGAACAAGGTGCGTGATTTTATAGGCGCTTTGCCGGATTATCTCGAGCTTTGCGACCGCACGCGCTTTTATATCGCGGATCACGGCCACCAGTTTACGCAGGTTGCAACAAGCGAAAAGGGCAAGGATGTTGTGCTTAACCACAGCCCTTCTATGGCCGCGATTTATGACATGATGTTGGTTGAGCAAACCCGCGCCGTTGTGAGCGACAAGCCAGAGATGGGCAAAGCGATTGGCGATAGTTTCAGGTTTTTGATTGAGACATTCGAGGCGCCGCATGTGGCGGCCGCTTATCGCGAGCCGGTTGTGCCACCGTCAATATTGAAGCATTAAGTTTTGGATTGGGATTTTGTGATGTGCGTCTGACGAAGATGAAGTCCCGCCTCACCCCCACACTCATTTGCTCTTACTGATAATGCCGGATTTCCCTGCGGAAATGCAACCGCCACTCTTTATGGCAACAGCAGTTCCGCGCCCCCCCGTAAAAACGGGTGGAGAAGGGTTTAAGCATTCCTCTCATTCCTCGTTTACATTGCGGCCATAGATTTCGCGTTTGCCGGTAGCGTTGGCGGAGCCGATGAGGCCTTCGCGTTCCATGCGTTCGACGAGGTTGGCGGCTTTGTTGTAGCCTATCTGCAACTGACGCTGGATGAAGCTGGTGGAGGCTTTGCGTTCGCGTAGCACGATGTCGACAGCTTTGTCATACAGCTCGTCCCCGCTGCCTTCGCCGCCGCCAAAGATATCATTGCTATCGCCGCCGCCGCCCGCGCTGGAGCCGTCATCTTCAGTGACTTCGTCGAGATATTCGGGCTCGCCCTGGGATTTGAGGAACTTCACAATGGCTTCGACTTCATCGTCGCGCACGAAAGGCCCGTGGACGCGGGTGACGCGCCCGCCGCCCGCCATATAAAGCATGTCGCCCTGCCCCAGCAATTGTTCCGCGCCCTGTTCGCCCAAAATCGTGCGGCTGTCGATTTTCGATGTGACCTGGAACGAGATACGCGTCGGGAAATTGGCTTTGATTGTGCCGGTGATGACATCGACCGACGGGCGTTGCGTTGCGGTCATGATATGGATGCCCGCCGCGCGCGCCATTTGCGCCAGACGCTGAATAGCGGCTTCGATTTCCTTGCCGGCCACCATCATCAGATCGGCCATTTCATCGACGATGACGACGATGAAAGGCAGTTCGGTTAAATCCAACGGTTGTTCTTCGTAAATCGGTTTACCCGTTTCGCGGTCGAATCCGGTTTGGATGGTGCGCATCAGATTTTCGCCGGATTTGGCGGCATCGCGCAGGCGCATATTATAGCCGTCTATGTTACGCACGCCGAGTTTCGACATGGCGCGGTAACGTTCTTCCATTTCGCGCACGGTCCAACGCAGCGCCATGATGGCTTTCTTCGGTTCGGTCACCACGGGGGCGAGCAAATGCGGGATGCCTTCATAGACCGACAATTCCAGCATTTTCGGGTCGATCATGATGAAGCGGCATTTTTGCGGCGGCAGGCGATAGAGCAGCGACAAAATCATCGTGTTGATGCCGACCGATTTACCGGAGCCGGTTGTGCCCGCGATCAGCAGATGCGGCATTTTGGCGAGATCGGCGATGACCGAACCGCCCGCGATATCTTTCCCAAGCACGAGCGGCAACACGGCCTTGGTGTCGTTATACGCGTCGCTTTGCAGAAGTTCGCGTAAGTATACGGTTTCGCGTTTGGCGTTTGGCAGTTCGATACCGATGACATTGCGCCCCGGAACAACGGCGACGCGCACCGATGCTGCCGACATATTGCGGGCTATATCATCGGCGAGAGAGATAACGCGGGCAGCGCGTGTGCCGGGCGAGGGTTCGAGTTCGTAGAGCGTGACGACAGGGCCGGGGCTGACTTTGATGATCTGACCGTTGACGCCGAAATCATCGAGGACGGTTTCGAGCAGCTTGGCGTTTTTCTCAAGCGCATCTTCGGAAATGGTGGTGGACGGGTTGCGGGCGGATTCCGGCCATTGCAAAAGTTCGAGCGGTGGCAACGCTTGGTCGGCATCGCCGCGCAGAGCAAGGCGGGCTTGGCGGGCAGTGGCTGCGGGACGTTTGACAAGAGGGCCGGTTTTTTGTTTTTCGATGCGTGCGGATTTGCGCGGCAGCGGTTCGCTTTCCATTTCCTCTGCGTGTTCTTCTTCCTGTTCGGGGATTTCTTCTTCGTCTTCCAGATCGTCTGTTTCGTCGATATCGCTGTGTTCACGACGCAGCAGGGAAAGCAATCCGCGCATAACGCGGTGGGTGGCATGCGCGATGACGCTGGCGGTTTGGTGCAGGAAATAGGCGACCATCTGCCATTCGTCGACCGTGAGCGCACAGGCCAGATAGGTGGCGACTAAGGCGGCGATGATAAAAAGGGGGGCGATAAGCGCCGCGCCCCACGGGTGGGGCAGAAATGCGGCCAGATTGCCGCCGATGATTTTGCCGAAGGCACCGTCACGCGCCGCGCCTTCGAGCGGCAGACCGAGGCCGAGCGAGCCGATAGCAATACCGACGCACAGCATCGCGCCGATGCCCGCGAGGCAACGCCAGCCCAGCATTTCAAGCCCGCCATCGGATGCCACGCGCCAGCCCCATGCGGCGATGATGAGGGGCAGCAACGCGCCGCCATAGCCAACATATTGCCACAGGATATCGGCGCCATAAGCGCCCCAGATACCACACACATTATGGATATCGGTAGAGGATGCCAGCGCTGTGTTCCATGACGGGTCGCGCGGCGAATAGGACAGCAAGGCGAGCGCCACGCCGAGCGCCGCCGCAATGATGATGCCACCACCGAAAATACGCGCAAAACGCAGCATGCCTTCATATAGCGAAGGCGGGAGCAGCGCCGAATTTTTCTTACGGCTGCGGGAGCGGACAAGGGTGCGTGGCATTACTATATATGTCGTTAGAATCAATGAGGGGGAAAGTTTATCCGGTAAATGTTAATGAAAATAGAATTTAGGGAATAACAAAAAACCCGCCTTTTGGGGGGCGGGTTTTCGTTATTTTTCTGGATCCTTCTACGCCAAGGCTTCGAAGGATAAGCTTGTTTCTAAGCTCGCGTAAACGCTCGCTAAGAAAAAGCTTACTTACCAACCGCTTCCTTGAGTTCTTTGGCGGCGCGGAAAGCGATCTTCTTCTTTGCGGGAATTTGGATCGTTTCGCCGGTCGCAGGGTTGCGGCCGGTGCGTGCGGCGCGCTTCTTGACTTGCAGAATGCCCAGACCAGCCAGACGCAGGCGGTTGCCCTTCTTCAGGCTCTTGACAATCAGGGTAACCAGATCATCGCAGATGATTTCGTTCGCCAGCTTTTTCGAGAGCTCATGCTTCTCGGCAAGCTCTGCTGCGAGCTGCTTCAAGGTGACGGTTGGTTGTGCAGTTGCCATAGGTGGCTCCATATTTAGAGGTTGAAACTGTCGTTACCTAAGCCGAATTTTTTTGGCTTGGCAAGCGAAAGAAGCACATAGAACAAGGGTTTTTCGCCTTATGACTAAAAAGAGATTTTGCCGCACACCTTATAGAAAGGCTTTGACAGCGGGCGCTGGCGATAATGCGGCGGGTGGGGTTTTCTGTTTTTCCATCTCTTGCGTTGCAACATAAAAAGCCTTATAAATAAGCGTTTTCTGCAACTTAGTAAGGGTTCTTCATGCCAATTGGTAACGCGTTGATTGCGGCTTTTCTTGAAATCACCTATGCGGTTTTGAACTTTTTTGTCTGGGCTTTGATTGTCGGCGCTGTCCTTAGCTGGCTGGTCGCGTTCGGCATTGTGAACCCCTATAACCGCTTTGTTAACGCTGTTAGCGACATGATCGCCCGAATCACCGAGCCTTTGCTGGCGCCCATTCGGCGGATGTTGCCACGAACGGGGGCGGTGGATTTGTCGCCGCTGATTCTGATTTTCATCATCTATTTCCTGCAATCTTTTATTCGGCATTTGGTGTTCTAAGATGGTCATGATTATAGACGGCGCAGCGGTCGCCAAGCGCATACGCGCGGAGTTGGCGCAACAGGTTTTGGGTGAGAAATTATCGCCGGGTTTGGCCGTGGTGTTGGTGGGCGAAGACCCCGCCAGCCAGGTGTATGTGCGCAACAAATCACGCGCAGCATCCGAAGCGGGGATTGAATCCTGGCAACACACCTTGCCCGCAGAGACAACGCAGGCGGAATTATTGGCGTTGGTTGATAATTTGAACAAAGACGCGAAGGTGCATGGGATTTTGGTGCAGTTGCCCCTGCCCCGCCAGATTGATGCGCAGACTGTTATCGCCGCGATTTCGCCCGACAAGGATGTGGATGGGTTTCATCCGGTCAATGCGGGGCGGTTGAGTTTGGGGTTGCCGAGTTTTGTTCCATGCACGCCGCAAGGTTGCATGATTTTGTTGCGCGAGGCGTTGCCGGATTTGGCGGGCAAGCGCGCGATCGTTCTGGGGCGGTCGAATATCGTCGGCAAACCGGTTGCGCAATTATTGTTGCAAGCCGACTGCACCGTGACGATTGCCCATTCGCGCACACGCGATCTGGCCGGGGAATGCCGCCGCGCCGATATTGTGATTGCCGCGATTGGCAAGCCGGAATTTGTGAAGGGCGATTGGATTAAAGAGGGTGCTGTTGTGATTGATGTCGGCATCAACCGGATTGATGATGTGGTAAATACGGGCAAAACCAAATTGGTTGGCGATGTAGATTTTGCCGAAGCATCGAAACGCGCAGCCGCCATTACCCCGGTGCCGGGTGGCGTCGGCCCCATGACGATTGCGTGTTTGTTGCGTAATACGGTTTTGGGTGCGCGGCAAGCGGGTTAGGCGGCAAAATTTTGTCCGCCAGACACCAAATTATTTTCTAAAATTTGGCACTGATCATCTTTTAACAAATAGAGCATCATGCCTGTTTCATGCTCCCATTGTTGAACGGGCTTTAAGCCCGCGCGTTGAACACATTGTTCAAAAAAATCGCGGCCAAATTTATAGGAATTGCATAAATGGATTTTTTGCCCTTTGTGAATATGGCGTGGAAACCCACCAAGTTCAAAAGTTTGGGCTTCTCTTGCAACAGCCACGCTGGCCAACAAATGGTTTTGAGGAAAAAATTCAACATCATAATCAAACAAGGTAGGATCAAAATTCTTCACCGGTAATTCCTGTTTCATGCGTTTTAACATACCCAGGCAGAAACGTTCTGTTGCAGGCGAAACATAGGCCGACTTTAAAAAATCTGAATTTTGGTTTGTGTCGATTGTTAAAAGCAACCAGCCATGCCCACATAATTGCGAAAGGTATTTCATTACGTTGATAAGATTGTATCCTATATTTTGGTCGGCAATAGCCCCGTCAATATTACCCAATGTAAGCCCGTTCATAACCCCAAGCGCGGGAGATTGTTTGGCTATTTTTTTGTTGGTAAGAAAAAATAAATCAATCTTCTCTGTTTTTATGGCAAGACTTTCTTCAAACTCAGAAGATAATCGCTTTATTTCTTCGAGCGCCCTGTCACAGAAATCAACACCAATATAATTTTGTGACTCCAATAACTGCGTGATAGGCAATGCGTAACGCTTGAAAGAAACATCTCCGCCAGCACCAAGATCAATATAGTCTGTGCCTTTTGGAATACCCCATTTATCGATATCTAAAGCTGCTTGCTTGATTAGCGCCAGATCACCCTTAGGGGGATAATATTTTTCATTATATTCAATATAATTACCCCAATTCTTTCCATCATATAAATATTTGCCGCAACAACCTGCCTTTGGGGCGTAACCTGACGCATCGGGAAACAAGCCCATCATATCGTCAAGAAAATCTTCATCATAAAGGGGCTGTTTATCAATTATTCTTTGCCTGTGTATTTTGCCCTTCACGTCTCCTCCTTTGTTCGCAGCGAAGGAATATGGGCGAGCTCCCAAATTTCATCGAATTGCGCACAATAAGTTGAGGAAATGGCTGGCGATGTTACCAGAATGATTTTAGGCGCTGGGTCAGCATCAAACGTAAAAATGCAAACGGTATCCCCAAATATATAATAAGGCACTGCAGCCGGTATATTAGAAGGATACCATCTATAGTCCGCGTAATTTGTGCTGATAAAATTATTATCGCCATCTTTTAAAATAGCGCGCACATAAATATCTTTTTTAGTTTTCACTAAATTTGCCATTCGCAAACGATGCATATCGGCAATCTTAGGTGCATATTTTTCGAGGGCATTTTCCTCTATACCTATTTGGCGAATGATGCCACCGGAGGATTGCGCAAATGAAAAAACGCTTTCCGAGAAACGAGCGAGCCCTCTTTCTCCGTTCAATACTTCGACGCCTTCGGGACGAAAGCGCACGCCTTCATTTTCCATAAACTCGATGCGCTTTTCATCGAAAACGCGGCCAATATCCGCAATCGTTCCTTCGCGCGGTTGCACCGAACCGTCTTCGATTTTGCTGATGCCTTGTTTGGTCAGGCCTGCTGCGACAGCAAGTTCGTCCTGGCTGATATCCAGTAAGGCGCGTGCGGCACGGATTTGGCGACCTGTGATCACAATAAATACCTATTTCCTTTGCCTATCATCCGAAGATGAGGCGATTATGGTTAACAAATCGTAACTATGTATATTTTCTCTATTACATGTTTATTATTTTCATTCAAGGTCAATTATTAGTGGACGAAAGTATATTTATACCTTATAACATCATCACGAAACGGGCCATAAATCGCCCCCAAATTACAATAAGTTATTGATATTAAACGAAATTATATATCGGAGAAAGAAATGACTGATTTCAACACCTATACGATGCGCCACGGTGAAGCCAGTGCCCAGAGCCTGATTGAGCTGATGGAACGCAACGAGGGGTTGCGCCATAAAATCGACGCAACTTTGGAAGATCGTTGGAATGCGGTTATGATGGACACACCTTTGAAGAAAGCCGCCTGATCATGTCGAACGAAATCATGCCTATATATGTGAAGATATCCGGCGACAGCGATGAAACGCTGAACGAGCTGGAGCTTACTTCTATCTATGCGTTGCTGGCATACACCGCGCATGAACATAAGATTAGCGAAGAAACTATTCGCCAGATTGTCACGCAACATTTCGGCGTGGAAGATGTGACCAAATTACCGATGACCAAATATGACGAGGTGATTAAATTTCTGGTCGATATTCAGGTTGAGATGTTTATGAATTAAGCTACGCCCTGACAAGTTTTGGCGTGATAAATTAACATGAATATAAAGAGCGCGATCGCCAGCACCGGATGCACGAACCAGCCCAATAACGCCGCGATTGCATAAGACACCACCCCCACCACCGGACGATATTTTTGTTTTGCCACCAGTTCGGGGTTGATGTTGGGTTGAAGCAATTCGGGATGCCGCGACAGATACGGAAACGCCGGCAGCCACGCCGCGGACATCAATCCGGCGACGATGGCGTAGAGCACCACAGCGGCCTTTTCATCGTTCAAGTCACCGCTGCGAAACGCATCGGCCATCACGCCGGTTGGAAAGGGCAACAAGGCTATCATCGCCAACCCGAAAAGATTCATGGCGTTGAATGTCAGGTCGACTTTGCGGATAAACAGAAAAAGCCCATGATGGTTAAGCCAGATAATGCCGACATACAAAAAAGCCAGCGCATAGGCAAAATAGGACGGCCACATTTGCAGAAGTTCTTCGGCCAGATGTCCGTGGACTGACGGCGGGCAATGAATTTCCAGCACCATTAAAGTGACAACGATAGCAAAGACACCATCGCTGAACATTTCGACGCGGTCTTTTTCGGCAAGGCTGGATTCGCGATTGGATGACATAACGCCATGTAAGGCCATGAATCGGGCTGTTGCAATCAATAATAAAGTCTTCAGGATCGCCAATAATGGCGGAAAAATAGAAAGGGAAGCCTGTAAGGCTCCCCTTTTTCGCATCGCTTACGCGCTTCGGCTTATGCCGCGGCTGTTTTGGCCGCTTCCGTTGCTTTGTCAGCTTCGGCTTTCTTTTGCTCTTCCGTTTTTTGTTCCGGCGCAGCGTTTGGCGTCGTCACTGGCTTTTCTTGTTCGGGCAAAACGCTTGCGGGTGTGGAAGATGATGTCATTAAAGTACCTTTTCGGTATCGCGGCAATGATTTGCCGTTGGACTCTATGTGGGAAGAGCAGGCGGTGATTACAAGGGACGCGCTTAATACGCCAGATGCAACCGAACCGCGTAAAAATTGATGGGGCCGCGCACCGCGTCATAGGCCGGATTGGTGATGCGTTGGTAATCGCCGGTCATATCCACGCCTTTGATGATTGAGGCTTTGTAATAGGCTTCGATGATTTCCTCGCCCGCATAGGATGGCAATTGGCCGTCGCCGATCAAGATGCCCTGCCCGCCTGCCGCGAAGTAATTACGCGCATCGGCGGAGATATCATTGAGCGCGCCTGCCAGGCCGAAGGTGTCGTCTTCGCGGTTCCAGCGTGTGCCTTTTAATGACAGACCGCCGGACAGAGAACGATTGATTTCGGTGAATTCGTAAGCTTCCTTGGTGCCGTCATTCAAACTGAAACGCGCGAAGGCGCCAAGATCGGGCAGGATTTGTTGTTCGGCATTCAAACCGCCGCCGGGGCGCGTTTGCCAATGGCGAACCGATGCCGTGTTGGGCGTTGAGCCCGTTTGTTGCGCCAACGCCAACGCGTCATTGTACGATCCCATATCGGCGGCGCTGACGAAAAGCAACGCTTTGATCTTGCCGGGCGCATCGAGAATTTCGTGGCGTTCTTCCAGTTCGGTGACGGTTTGGTATTGGCCGAAACCGCGTTGCAGATATTCGTCATTCGGTTTGCGCGACATATCGAACAGCCCTTGGCGCAGCGTCCAGTTGCCTTGATTCCATTCGACCGCGCCACCATAGGTATAGCCCCATGAGTCGGCGGCGTAATCGAACGCGCCCATATCGATGATCGACCAGTTGAGGAAATCGGCGCTGGGGTCGTGTGCGTAACTATTGTTGTCGAAAATATCGACCGCCGAAAATTTGCCGAAGGTCAGCATGACGTTATTTTCGTCATGGGCGGTCGTGACCTGATTGGGCGCATCGTCTATGGATTTGCTTTCGCCGCCCAGATTAAAGGTGTAGCGGCCAAAAGCGCGTTGCAAACGGAAATAGGGATCCAGCTTGCCGACTTTGCCGGCCTCGCCATTCACATAGCCGGCGGTGCCCACCGTATCGGACACGCCAAAACCCTGATCCATTTCGGGGTTGGCATAAAGTTCGAGATCGTCATATTTGACACCCATGAACAGAGTCGCGACTGTACCGGATGCCGATTGGCCGTGTGATTTCATGCTGTTGGGGCCATCGGGTATCGCGCTGGAAAATTGCGGGTGGCCTTGCAGCGTATAGATGCCTTGCGCATGCAGGCTGTACCAGCTGGGCGCGTCGTCGGTTTTTGTATCGGGTTGAGGTTGCGCGTCCTGTGCCAGGACTGGCCAAGCGGCGAGAAGCGCGAGCAGGAAAACCGCGTTTGATTTGAACATTTTGTACCTCGCGGTCTTACCCGAAATTGTGTTTCGGGGGCGGTTTTGACTGACGAGGGGATTTTTAGCAAGCTTTAATTGAATGAAATGAGGATGCCGTACAGATCATCGACATAATCATCCGTTATTTTTGACAAAAGCTCGGGCGGGCTGAGGGTGGTTGTGAACAGCGAGGAAAGGCTGGACGGCGATGGGCCGTGGGCATCGAGGAAAGTGGCCGAGAGCTCTTGACCCGTTGCGGCATCCAAAATAATGATTTTCATGCGCACCTGATTGGCGGATTTGAACAGGCCTTTTTCCGATTGGCTCCATTGGGTAAGGGTCGGCACGACGATATAGCCGTAATCGTTTTTGGCGATGGTGTCTTTCAGCTCATCGAAAGAATGATAATCGGCGGTGTAGACATCAACAATTCGCGCTTCGCGCGAGAAGGACGCGTCGATGATGCGGGCGGCATCGACGCCGGATCCTTTGGTGATTTTGCCGGCAATGCCGCCATCTTTGGGCGTTATCACAAGAACGGGGCGTGTTTCATCGAGGCGGGCTTCGGCGCGTTCGGTGCCGCCGGTTTCGATGTGGTTATAGGTGTTGGCGGAGCAGGCGGTGATGAACAGCAGAGCAAGCGATACAAAGAATTTTGTTTTAGCTTTCATAGCATTCTCCATTTGTCATTCTGTCGCTTGCAATGGCGCAATTCCACCCAACAATTCGTCAATCATTGGGTTGATAATTGTGCGTGTTGAATCCCACTTGGAGAAATTAACACCTCCATTAGGGGGAGAATTTCGGTCAGCAGCCCCTATGAGCTGGTCTTTTTTATACACAGCCAAATGAACGCCCGTTAAAACTCTTACATAAGCCCAACCTTCTCTGGCTGTATATGTAAGGCGATAACTACAACTTGAAGGGACATCCGCATATATCTTCGTAATAATACCATGCCGAGAGAAGCCTTCCTGAAGAGCATCCGTAAATTGGGGGACAATAACTTTGGAGTTCCGTTCAATACATATTTCTGTGATTTTGCCCACCGACACGTCAATAGGTTGGACGGAAACAGTTGAACTACATCCAACAACAAAAATTAAACAACCAAGAGTGGCAAGCACATTTCTTTTCATCCAAACCTCAACACATTAAAAACAACCTATGATTGTTTATCACCCTCTTTCACAAAGAGGGAGAGGGAATTTGGGGCGATTCGGTTGGGAGCGGCCAGTAACGCAGGCCGAGCAACAGCTTGTGCCCCACGGTGTTATCCCAGTTAAAGCTGTTTTGCAGGACAACCACCGCCGTGTGGTGCGTGGAGTCGATGCCGAGATAGCTGGTATAGCCTGCGACCACGCCGATTTGATAGGCGATCGGTTGCCCCGCCACATCATCGACAGCCCAGGCGATGCCCATCGCTTCTTTGGGGCGCGGGAAACGGATTTTGAGATTATCGGATAAAATTTTATTAAGCGGTTTTTTATCGCCGATATGCGCATCGGCGAACACCAGCAGATCATGCGCGGTGGAATGAAGGGCTGCCGAGCCACGCATGAAGCCGGTGAAATCCCAATCGGGTGTTGGGTCACCGCGCGGGATGAACATCGGTTCGTCGCCCGCATAGCCATAGGCGCGCGTGGCGTTGCAGGGCAGTATTTCAGGTGTATAGCCGGTGCAGGTCAGGCCAAGGGGCTGGGTGATGGTTTTGGCCAACAACGCATCGACCGACTGACCCGTTCGTTGCGCGATGATGGTTGCGAGCAAGCCGTAGCCGATATTGGAATAGCGCGGTTGGCCTGCATTATCGGCCTGAAAACTGGCCAGATAATCCATGACATAAGCATTGTCGAAATGGCCATAGAAGCTTTCGCCGTCAAAAAGATAGGCGAGGAAAGAACCGAGCGTTTGCAGCGTGACCGGTTGGCGCGGTAAGCCGGAAGTGTGGGTGGCGAGTTGCAACACGGTGATTTTTTTGGCGTCGTCGCTGAGCGTTGCTTGGGGTAAAAGCGTTTCAAGCGTTTGATCCCAAGACAGCACACCCTGATTAACCAGTTGCGCGGTGATGGCGGCCAGAAAACCTTTGCTGAGCGAGCCAACGGCGAACAAGGTGTTTTGTGTGGGCGGCGCATCGGTATTTTTATCGGCAATGCCATAGCCGAAGAAACGCATGGAATGATCGGGCAGCAAAAGGCCGACCATAACGGCGGGTGTGTGATCGCTGTCGACCATCGGCGATACCAGCGCATCGACATTTTGTCGCAATGTCGCGGGCGACATCGATTTTATGGTGGCGATGTTATCATCGTTGACGCCGGTGGTGGAGAGATTGGCGCAGGCGGTGAGGGATAAGCCGAGCAGCAGAAGAGTGTGTCGTATGCAACGGGCATGCCCGCCCCCCCATCTGCAAAAACCAAGGGCTTGCGCCCAAATGCGCAAACCCAAGTTTTTGCCCCCTCCCCCGCGAAGGGGGAGAGGGTTCTTGCTCTCATTTTCTTTTTCTCTCATTTTTCTCTCATTTATTCTCATCTTCGCTCTCACTTAAATGCGTTTGAAAATCAGGGAGGTGTTGATGCCGCCAAAGGCGAAATTGTTGGACATGATGTAGTCGACATCAAGGCTGCGCGGGGTGCCCATGATGTAATCGAGTTTGGCGCAACGGGTATCGACATTTTCCAGATTGGCGGTGGGGCAAAACCATTTGTCGCGCATCATTTCAATCGACAGCCACGCTTCGGTCGACCCGCAGGCACCCAGCGTATGGCCGAAATAACCTTTGAGCGAATGGATGGGGATGCGCGAACCGAATACGGCATGTGTCGCGATGCTTTCCGCGATATCGCCGCCTTCGGTGGCTGTGCCATGGCCGCTGACAAAACCAATGGCATCGGGCGTTAGTTGCGCATCTTCCAAGGCCAGCTTCAACGCGATCTGCATGGTTTCCGCCTGGGGCGCCGTGACATGGTTGCCGTCGGAGTTGGAACCAAAGCCGACAAGTTCGGCATGGATTTTTGCGCCGCGCGCCACCGCATGTTCGTATTCTTCCAACACCAAAGTCGCAGCGCCTTCGCCGATCACCAGCCCGTCGCGGTCGCGGTCATAGGGGCGCGGTGTCGTTTTTGGCGCGTCATTCTTTGTGCTGGTGGCGTACAGCGTGTCGAAGGTGGCGGCGTCTGTTATATCCAATTCCTCTGCGCCGCCCGCGATCATCATATCGGCTTTGTTCCATTTGATGGCTTCATAGGCGTAGCCTATCGCCTGACTGCCTGATGTGCAGGCGCTGGATGTCGGGATGATGCGCCCCGTGATGCCAAAAAACAGGCCGATATTGACGACCGTTGTGTGCCCCATCATGCGGATATAATTGGTGGCGTTCAGATGTTTGGATTCGCCGTTCATTTTAAGTTCGTAGAAACCAAGCACCGCATCAGGCGTGCCATAGGAAGACCCATAGGCCGCGCCCATGCGCCCCGATTGCACCAACGGGCTGCCGGTCAAACCGGCATCGGCCAAAGCGCGTTCGGAGGCGAACACGGCCATTTGCGCGACGCGCCCCATGGTGCGCATTTTTTTGCGAGGGTAGATGTCTTCGACAGAAAAATTTTCGACCGGTGCGGCGAGGCGCGTGTTAATGCCGGTATAGCATTCCCAATCGGGCATTCTTTTAATACCGGTGTGGCCTGCGGCGAAATGGGCGCGGATACTTTCCCACTCATTGCCCAAGGCCGTGACGCCGCCCATGCCCGTAACGACAACGCGCCTCATACCATCCCGCCATTCACGGAAATAACCTGACGGGTGATATAGCTGGCGGCATCGGAACAAAGGAACGCGACTAGGGTCGCGACTTCGTCGGGCGTACCCATGCGGCGCATCGGCACGATATTTTCGATATCGGCGGGTTGGATGCCGGATGTCATTTGCGTTTCGATGATGCCGGGCGCGACGCAATTGACCGTGATGTGGCGTTTGGCGAGTTCTATCGCCAAGGCTTTGGTCGCGCCGATGATGCCAGCCTTGGCCGCGCTGTAATTAACCTGGCCGCGATTGCCGACCAGACCCGAAACGGAAGACAGCGTGACGATACGCCCGCCCTTGCGCGCCGACACCATAGGCATGACCAAGGGGCGCAGCACGTTATAAAAACCATCGAGATTGGTGTTGATCACATCGTCCCAATCACTGTCTTCCATCGCGGGGAAAGCATTATCGCGGGCAATGCCTGCGTTAAGCACGATGCCATAATAGATACCGTGGGTTTCGGTATCGCGTTGCAGGGTTTCAAGACATTGCGCGCGGTTGGAAATATCGAAGGACAGCAACCGCGCCTGTGCGCCCGCCGCCATAATTTGGCCAAGGGTTTCCTGTGCACCTTGTTCATCCTGCCCATAATGCAGCGCGAGCGAAAACCCATCACGCGCCAGATGCAATGCGATGGCGCGGCCAATGCCTTTGCTGGATCCTGTCACCAAAATGGTTCTGCTCATTCTTTATCCTTGTTCATCCGGTTGATACAGGTTCAGTTGCGCCGTGGCAATTTCCTGATTATTGCAAACTATGCGGCAATCGAAAACACCCATTCCATCCTGACGGAAGATTTCGGTGGCATGGATATGGAGGGTGTCGCCTGTTGTAAAATGACTTTGCGTGGCGTGAAAATTGCGGGTGCCGAGCAGGAAACCCAAACGCGGCGGTTGGTTATGCGCCAGCGCTTCCAGCCCCGCATAGACACCACAGCTTTGCGCCATATATTCAAGCCCAACATAACTGGGGATACCTTTTTCGGCGTGAAAAGGGCTTTGGGCATTTGGGGTGAGCGCGGTGGTGATTTTGGTTTTTTCATAAGCAATGACTTTGTCCAGCAACACCATCGGCGGTGCGTGCGGCAAAAGCGTTTCGATGGGTGGAAAAGGGGTCATGCGGTTCTGCCGAATATAAGCGTGGCGTTGCTGCCGCCGAAGCCGAAGGAATTGCTGAGCATGGCGAGCGGTTTGTTTTGTGGCAACGGTGTTTGCGGTGAGACAAAGGTTAGCGGTGGCAAGGCGGGGTCGCACACCCCATCCCACTTGTGCGGCGGCGGGAAGCCGGTGGTTGTTTCAGGATTGAGCGTGAGCCACAGGAATGCGGCTTCGCACCCGCCGGTTGCGCCCAGCATGTGGCCGGTGAGGGCTTTGGTGGAGCTGCACGGCGTTTGCGTGCCGAAAATTTTGTGGATCGCTTTGGCTTCCATCGCATCATTAAGCGGCGTGGCGGTGCCATGCAGATTGATATAGGCGATGTCTGCGGGTTTCAATTTTGCATCATCTAAGGCTTGTTGCATCGCGCTTTGGGCGCCCCTGCCATTGGGGTCGGGAGCCGTGAGGTGATGCGCGTCCGATGTTTCGCCGATGCCAAGCAATTGCACAGGCGAGGGATCGCGGCTGAGCAGAAACGCCGAAGCGCCTTCGCCAATCGTAATGCCGTTGCGGTTAACGCTGAACGGGTTGCATTTTTTATCGGAGAGCAATTCGAGCGAATGAAACCCATTGAGGGTCATGCGGCAGAGTGTATCCGCGCCGCCGACAATCGCCGCATCTGCTATGCCGGAATTGATGAGGCGGCGGGCGGAGGCGAAGGTTTTGGCGCTGGAGGAACAGGCGGTGGCAATGGTATAGGCGATGCCGGTAAGCCCGAAATAATGCGCAGCGAAAGATGACAGGTTGCTGATTTCCTGTTGGCGGTAATGGAAATTCTCTGGCCATACCCCCGTTGCGTGATGCGCGGCCAGCGCGGATTCGCCGTCGGAAATCCCCGATGTGCTGGTGCCCAAAATAACCGCGATGCGGTCGCGGCCATATTTTTGGATGGCAATTTCAACTGAGGGCGCGATTTCATCCAGCGCCAGTTGCATCATTCGGTTATTGCGGCAATCGTATTCTTGTAAGGTTGCGGGCAGGTCGCCCGACACCGCACCGACATAAAATGATTTTTCCGGCACCAGATCGTTGCGCAAGGTGAGCGCATCTGTGCCCGCGGCCAATGCGTGTGCCGTTGCGGTTTTGCCGCGCCCCAGGCAGGTGACGATGCCGCAGTCATTGACAAATATCATGGCGATGTTTCCACCGATTGGATTTCGAAATGATAGCCCCATGCCAGATTGCGGTAGACGATGGTGGTATCCCAGATATTCTTTGTTTGCGGATTGTAATCCGCCTGCCAGATTTTTTTATTGTCTTGCACGATTGTGCGGTTATGCGCGGTTGCGACAAGTTTGCCGCCGGACAGGGATTGTTGCACGATCATTGCAGGCCAATAGAGAAGCACGATATCGCCCAGAATATTTTCAGGGTGCAGCGTGGGCGGAACCCAGGATGCCGTTTCATAATGAATATCGTTTGGTGTCCAGTCGATCGTCATGAGCTTGCGCCCCATCAGATCGAGCCCGACCAGCAGGAAATGATTTTGTGTGGCGTTGATATGCGCTTCGAACGCAAAAACCTGGTCGCCGTAATGCGCGGTGACCATTTGCGTGGCTTCTACTGTGCGGCCAAGCGTGGCTGGATTGGGGAGGGTAAGCGTCAAATTTGGCGCGAGCGGGACGATGTTGGTTGGTGTTTCTGTTGGGGCGGAGGCGCAGGCGGCAAGAAGCATGATGAACGCAAGCGGGATAAGGCTATGTAAATTATTTTTTTTGCCCCCCCCTCTTTCTATCCAACGTGCCATCGGGGCAAAGAGATAGGAAAACAAAATGCCCAAGCTCATGGTTGATCCAAAATTATGAACAGCCGTCACCTGACTGAGCGCCAGAAGCCCAAAGGAAAGAAGCGCGGTGCAGGCCGCCATGGTTACCGCGAAAATCGTGACCGGTTTGCGCGGGCCGGATGTTTCGGCGCAGAACACGGCATAATCGACGCCGACCGACAACACAAGCACCAACGCCATCGCATCGAAAAAACTGAAGGCGCTGCCCGTCAGGCTGCGCAAGGCGGGCGCAAGGCAGACGGCCATAAGCGGTGGCACCATTATCCATAGACCTTTGCGGAAGCCGTAGCGATAGACCAAAAGCGGCGCCATAAGAAGCGCCGAGAGCGCCAGCAGGATAAGCGCACGATTGCGGTATTTTGCCAGCAGCGTGCTGAAATCATGGGCGGGATCGACATAGCGCACGCCGGTGATGCCCTGTGCAGCAGCCGCAACGATATCCGGTTGGGTGACGGCATCCAGTGACACCAGATGAGTGACTTTGTTTTCGTTTTTATTAATCAGCAATGTTGAGAGAAAAGCGGGAAGCGTGTTTTGTTTTTGCGCCGCATCGATGGTGAGATAGGGCGTTTTATTATCGGGTGTTTCGGGTTTGTCCTTTAAACCAAGCTGGGTGGTTTGTTGCGTTAGCAGGGGTTGATAGAGTTTTGTTTGTTGTAGTTTTCTGTTTTCATCCTGTCGGGATTGGGACGGGATAAAACTGGCCGGTGATTGGAAGCCCGATAGAGCGCCGGATGCCACAAGCGGGCGCAGTTTTTCGGCGAGCTGTTCTTCCGCCTGAAGCGCAGTTTCGTCTGTTGGGGCTTCGACGATAAAAAACTGGCTGCCCGCCTTGGTACCGATGCGTTTTTGGATTTCGGCTTGCTCTGCCACCAGATTGGGCGCGAGCGATTGCATGCGCCGCACATCATCATCGCTGTGGAAACGGGTGGCACCAGCAACGCCCAGTAGAAAAACAAGCATGAGAAGCGCGAGCCGTTGTTTGTGGTAAGCCGGATTTTCCCAAAAAGATAAAAAATATGTGGCGAAGATATGCAAGGGTTGGCGGCGCGGCGGAATGGTTTTTTGATCGAGAAACGGCACCCATAAAACGACCGTGAGCCATGAGGCCAGCAACCCCACGGCGGAGAAAGCTGCGATTTGATGCAGACCTGGAAAAGGCGCGAGCATCAGCGTGAGATAGCCGATGATGGTTGTGGCCGCGCCCAGTGTGATGCCGGCGAAGACGCGTTGGAGCCTTTGGTGGGGCGTGCCGATGGGCTGTGTAAATATTTCGCTGCAATATTGCAAACTGTAATCGACGGAAACGCCGATGAGGCTGATGCCAAACAAGAGTGCGCCGACATGCAGCTCGCCGAAAATCCATAGGCTTGTGGCGAGCGCGACGCCCACGCCCACGCCGATGACCAATAGACTGAGCAACAAAGGGCGAACGGCGCGGAACATGCCGATGATGAGCAGCAAAGTGCCGAGGGTTGAGATGATGCTGATGGCGGTGGTTTCACCCATCGCCTGTTGTGCCCCCGCATGGGCAAAAAACACCGCGCCCAGATGCAAAATTTCAAGCGTGGGGTATGTGGCGCGCAGTGATTGCGTGGTGTTATCAAATGCCGCGACGGTTTTTTTCTGGCTATCGAGCGCGAAGGCGGTATCGTTGATTTGTCCTGCCACCAAAACCCATGTCACGCCTTGATCCTGTAACGACAACAAACCGTCATCAAGCGACAGGCGCGACAAAGGGATGGGCAGACCGGTGAGAAAAGAAGGCATGAGCAAAAACGGATCGCCATGCAGCAATTGGGCATTGGCGAAACCGATGCCGCCATAAATTTGCGCCAATGCGCGGGTGGCTATGCCCTGCCCGCCGTTTGAGTGCGATAATGATGCGCGGTCTTCATCCGACAATAATCCGGCGCGATAAGGGTAATAGAACGCGCCCATTTGTTTAAGTTGGTTTTGGTCAAGATTGCTTAAAGGTAAATCATAATGGCCGGAGGCGTTGAGTTGTTGCGCCAGCGCTTGCGCAGCGGCACGCGCATTGTTTCTGTCGTGGTCGCCGACCAAAAAAACAACATGGCGCGACAGAGATTGCGTGACGATATCATTGGTGCGTTTAATAGCGGGATTTTGTTCTTCCTGCGGCAGCAAGGCCATCAGATCACTTTGAAAATTGAGGCCGTGGATGAGGCGCAGGGAAAGTGAGCCCCCAGCCACAAGCACGAAAACCAGCCAGAGAAGAGCGGCCGAGCGCTTCATGGTTGCACAGATGCGAAGGCGCGTTTCTCTGCCGCCGTTGACACGTCGGAAATCATTTCATTGGAGAAAACCAGATTGTCGGAATCGCCATCCGGTTTCTGCATAACGACAGTATCGACAAAACGGTGCCCATTGATTGTGATGACACTGAACGGCATGGCGGGATTATCACTCTGGATAGGGGTTAGCGTGACCTGCCAATTTTGCGCATCACCCTGCCGCACAACCGTGAAATCGCTTTGCAACGCCGCCCAATTGCCGGTTAATGCCCCGCCCAGCGTGTCGTAAAGATGTTGCATGAAGGGTATTTTTTGTGACGGCAACCGCATGACCGCATTGCCATTCACATTCTGCACCAATCCCGCCGGTGTGATGATTGTCGTTGTGGGGAAAGGTTTTTCAACCGCCCAGATAAGCCCCAGATGGGGCGCGACCACGAAATGCCCCTGGGCATTCAGGGGGCCGGTAAAGCCTTGCAGATGACGTTGTTCGGTGAAATGCCCCCGCAGAATTTCAGTGTCGCCGATCATTGTTTGGTCAGCCTCCGCGGCCATTGCCGCAGGCGATAGGAAGAGAAGCGCGAGGATAAGAAAACGCATTACGCCACCCCTGTTTTGCCGGTCAATGCCGTGGGGGATTCCAGGCACAGTTCATGCGTCGTGGCATCGACCGCGACTTGGGTTGTGTGCGCTTTGGTCAGGGTTTCGCCCGTGATGGTGTCTTTAATCTCATAAGAAATTTTCAAACGGTTGGCGGATTCCACGATGGTGGCCGACACTGTGAAGTCTTGGTGGAATTTTATCGGGCGGATATATTTGATTTGCATATCGACAATCGGCCAGACATAACCCGACGCCTGCATTTCAACATAGTTATAACCGATTTTATCCAGCAAGGCGCAACGCGCCTGTTCCAGAAAACGCGCATAATGCCCATGCCACACGACGCCCATCGGGTCGAGATCGTAAAATTGCGCGGTGAGCGTAATGGTGGTTGTGATCATGTGTTGTCGGCCCAGAAGTCAAAAAAATTGTACCATTGGAAAGGGTCTTGCATCGCATAATGCTCCAGCCGCGCGGCATAACGCGCCACATAATGGCGTACGCCTTCGGCGCGTGTGGCACGTGGCAAATCGATCGTTTCGGCAAAGCGTTCCATGGTCAGATTATAACCCTGCCCATCTTGCATGCAGAAGAGTAAATAAACGGGACATTCAAGCAACGCGCCCATGATCCAAGGGCCTTGGGGAAAGGCGGCATTTTTGCCGAAAAAGGGAA
This sequence comes from Alphaproteobacteria bacterium, assembly GCA_026225415.1. GTDB lineage: Bacteria > Pseudomonadota > Alphaproteobacteria > UBA9219 > UBA9219 > CAIXLI01. The sequence goes on from JAMFSS010000009.1 coordinate 178,539, forward strand.
CCGCAACACTTTGGTCGCGGCTGAGCACCGAAACGCGGTCGCCGGCAATGACAATCCATTCGCCGTTTTCCACGCGTTGTTTGAGGTTGATGATGGTATCGGGCCCTATTTCTGTGACTTGAATCAGGCGCGTGGTAGCATCGGGATTAAAACGGCGGATTATGCGGTTATAATTTTCGGCGTGGCGCGTGTGAACCAGAATAGTAAGACGGTCGCGGGTTTTTTTATCCAATACCGCGCGCGAAATATCGACATTACCCAAATGCGAAACCACCACCAGCCCGCCGCGCGGATCTTCTGTAATGCTGGCCAGTTCTTGTGGGTTTGCGCTGGTGATGTTTTTTGATGTTATACCGCCCTGCCATGCGATTAACACATCCAGGGTGCGGGTCGCGAAATTGATGTAGGGGCGGAGGCTTTCGGCAAGAGTGGGCTTGCGTTTCAGAACGCGGGTTAGAAATTCTTGTGAGGCATTGCGTTGTTTTTTCCCGAACAGGAAGAAATAAAACACAATCGGCAACAGGATCAAACGGCATGCGGTGCGCCCCAACAACCGATAAGCCGCCGCACAAAACACAAGACCAGCATAACTGCCCCGTTCGGCAAGATGCGCCCAGTGGTCGGTTTTTGTTCGGGGGATAAAACGCCATGCCAGCATGCCGAAAAAAAAGCGCGCATGCATTTTGGTAATGCGCCAATTATCGCGCCAGACATGGAAATTGGAAGTATTATCGGGCGGATAAATAACCCTGACCGGCAACATGATAACATCGATGCCACGCCAGAAAAGCCGCACCATAATTTCGGTGTCGAATTCCATGCGTTGGCCGATGGCGTGATCGGCCATTATGTCACGCGTGGGTTGGAGCGGATAAACGCGGAACCCGCACATGCTATCGGTGATGCGGAAAGAAAGCGTTTCGATCCAGACCCAGATATGCGTGGCCCAGCGCCCTATTTTGCGGCCCAGCGGCACCGTTTTATCATAAACCGGTTGGCCGCTTATCAGCGCGCGGGAATTTTCTGCCGCAAGTTTCAAAAGCTGTGGCAAGGCCGACAGATCATGTTGGCCATCGGCATCCACTTGCACCGCATGGGTGAACCCCGCCGCCAGCGCCAGGTGAAAACCAGCCATAACCGCCGCGCCCTTGCCTTGGTTATGCGTCAACCGGCACAGGGTTATCTGTTGCGTTTCATTTTGCAGACCGGCGATGTGGGTACGCGCCGGTTCTGTGCTCCCATCATCCACAATAAAGACGGGCAGATTCTGTTCGCGCAGGCGGGTGACAATATCGGGCAATTTTTTATAGTGGTTATAAGTGGGGATGATCGCGCAGATTTTCATGATGCCCTGCCCGCTTTGAAATGGCCGGAGGACATCAGATCATCGCCCGAGTGGTAGGCGAAAGAAAGTTGATTTTTGTTTGCGTCGAATTGCAAAGTCAGCGCGAGAGGAAGCGCAGGGCGGATGATATTTTTGAATTTCACCTGAAAATTTTGGGTATGAATGTTTTGCAACCCCAGATGAAGTGCAGCCAGACGCACCGCCCAGTCTATTTGCACAACCCCGGGCAAAATGGGGTTGTGGGGAAAATGGCCGTTGAAGGCTTCATGTGTGGGCGCGAGTTCGAGCGTTAATATAATGTGATGCGGGTGCGGTTGGGTTGTCACGGTAACGGAGGGGAGTTTCATGCACCCTCTTTGAACAGGTTGCGCAGTTCATCTTCATTATGTTTGCCCAGATTGCGCGTGGGTAATGCGTCGACAAAGCGCCATTGGCGGGGGATTCCCGCCGGTTCCTGGGTTTCAGCGAGATACGCGCGTAGCAGGCGGCCAAAGCGGAACGCGCCCATTTCGGCAAGTTGGATATGGCCTTGGTCATTAAGCGTTAAGGCCGCCGCAAGTGTGTCGGTTGGCAGCATGACGGCGGCTGCGTTTTTGATGAACGGTATGTGTTCAAGCGATTGTTCGACAGAGGCCAGCGCGATGCGTTTGCCTTCGATTTTGGCGATGCGATCGCCGCGGCCACGGAAATGGAAACCTCCTTTGACCGGCTCGACGATGTCGGATGTTTCAATCCATGTATCGCCCGCAAAAACTGACAGGATTTTTAACGCGCCTTGGTCATCGCACGTCATTTGCACGCCGGGTAAAAGCTGCCATGGTTCCGCACCGGTTTTCTGGTTGCGCGTGGCGATGGCACCGGTTTCGGTGCTGCCGAAAATCTCTTGGGGCGTTATGCCGAATATTTTTTCCGACATTTGGCTGGCGCGAAGCGGCAACGGTGAACCTGCGGAGAAAATATGTTTGGGTCGGTGGATTGGCGCAAGCGGTGTGATGCCGTCGAGCCTGTCCAGATGCGCGGGACTGCTGATAATCACGGCATCGGGCGTAAGCGCCGCGAGCAGCATTTCCCACACATAATGCATGTCGGCGGTAAAGGGGCGCGCCGCCATAAGAGGCCACAAAATTTTGAAGGTCAGCCCGTAAATATGTTGGTGGGACACGGTTGCAAAGACTGTGCCCGTGTTTTGTCCCCAAAGATCATTTAAAACAGCGATTTCTTGTTCCAAATTATGGAGTGTTTTTGTGATTTTTTTGGGTGTGCCGGTTGTGCCGGAAGTCAGGAAAATAAGTTGTGGTGTATGCGGGTTAAGGTCGGTGATTTTTGTTTGTTGTGTGCCGTAATCGGCGACCACCGCATCATCAACCAGAACATCAAATTCATTTTGCAGGGATTGGATCGTTCCTGTTTGTCCGTTGGGTGGCAAAATAATTTGTGCGCCCGCATGCAACAGCCCGAACAGGCCGACCGCAAACAAATAGCTGTCGGCGCACACCAAGGCCGCGCGTTGGTGTGCGGCGAAACGCGCAGCGGCATTGGTGACATCGTTGTGGAATTGGGTGAAATCAATCGCGGTGCCGTTGCGGAAAGAAACGACAGGGTTATCGGTGCGTGTTTGCGTGAGCAAGTTGGATAAGGAGATAAGCGTCATCGCTTTATCCTTTTTCGTACAATCCATTCGCCCGCGAAGAGAGCGCCCATCAAAAGATAGGATAGAAGGCCGTTCCATAATGTCCAATCTGCGAGTGTTCCCCACAAGGCAAGGGCGGCAGAGATTGCGGCATTGATGAGCAGAAAACCCGTCCAGATAATCGTGACTTTGCGGGTATAGGCAACCCCCGCCGGTGGCAGATCGGGTTCGGATAAACGTGCGATGCGTTCAACAAGACTGGGCGGAAACACAAGTGAAAGCCCGAACATAAAAGCGACCGACAGGCTGATGAGCACCGGATAGGCTTTGACCGCCATCACAGGTTTTAAGAAAAACAAAAAGAGGAGCAAGAGTGCGGCGACAAGGAATGTTTTTTGCCAAAGTTTCGCGTTAGGCGCGTGCCGCATGCCCCATAAACGCAAAGCCACCAGCACCATACCGATCAGCACCATATAAGAGGGCGACCAGAAGGCCATGCCGAAATAGACAAGGAACGGATAAAGAATCCCGCCACATGCGGCGACGACAAGCCACGGATTAAGTTGAGGCCGTTTCATTGTGCGCCAACAATTTTTCGATGCAATCGAGGACATCCCCCACGGTGCGGACAGTCTTAAAATCTTGCGGCGCGACGCGTTTGCCGGTTATCGCCTGAATTTTAATGACCAGATCGACGGCATCAATCGAGTCCAAACCCAATTCTTCAAACAGCTTGGCATTTTCGGTTATTTTCGATGCGGGGATTTCAAAAAGTTCTTCCAGTGTTTCCGTTAATTTGGCGAGGATTTCGGCGCGGGTCATGACACGCCTTCTTTCTGTGCCAGAATGAACAGCGCGAGCGCGTGGATGCTACCGAAATGGGCTTTGACTTCGTCGGTCACGGTGGCGATTTTCACATTATGGCGTTTGCGCAACATTACGCCGAGTTCGAGCGCGTCGATCGAGTCCAGCCCCAACCCTTTGCCCGCGCCAAAAAGCGGTTCGACACTATCGATCTGTTCGGGGGTGATATCTTCCAGATGCAGCGCGTCGATGATTTGCTGTTTAAGCTCGTGCTCGAGCGTCTGAATGTCCAACGAGGTCGGCATAATAAAGTTCCAATGATTCCACAAGCTTGCGGGCGTCGATGCTGCGGCGACCATACAGGGAATAATCTTGCGCGTCCAGACACTTACCAAAGCTTACACGAAAAATGGGGTTGGGCGAGGACACATGCCACCAGGGTTCGCCTTTGTATAAAAAAGGCGGCGTGCAGGTGATCGCGACGCATTGGATAGAGGCGTTGGTAAGGGTCGCGACATTGGCAAAACCCCTTTGGAAATGTGGGTTTTGGCCGGGCGGGGTGCGCGTGCCTTCGGGGAAGATGATGAGGCATCGGCCTTGGTGGAGCGAGGCGCGGCAGGCTTCGATAAAATCTTCGGGGTCGAGATCATTGCGGATAAATCCCGCGCGGCGCATCAGGATGCCCAGCAAGGGGTGATTCCATAATTCATGTTTCACGATACATTGGGCGCGCGGGATATAGGCCATGAGAATCACGACATCCAGCAAGGAGGGGTGATTGGCGATGAGCATTTTGCCTTCGCAGCCCGCAAATTTTTCCGCATGGGAAATGTCGACGGAAACCCAACGGCAATGATGCAACATGCCAAGATAAAAACGGAACGAGGCGCGGATAAGATTTTGCGCATGTTCGGGTTTACGGCCCAGACAAAGCCCAAACAAGGGGATGAGCGTGATAGCCAACAACCCCCCGCCCGCAAAAATAACCGTAAGCGCCCATAATTTGCCGATGAGAAGCCAGAGGCGTTTAAGCATGCGCATGGCGTGTCCAATGCCATTGGCGGTTGGCGTTTATCGATATGGTTTCTTTGGCGTCGCTTTGGAGGAAGTTTATAAAATCCTGCGCGTGGTTTGTGGTTTGTGGGTTTTGCGATGCGGCGGCTTTTGTTTCGACGCGGAATTCATCGCCGGTTTTTTCTGCGCCGAGCAAGAGAACCAGCGCGATGGGTTGATCTGTCGTTTCATTAAATGTGGCATACGCGCCCGGCAACACATCATCGAAATGAATGAGCAGAACAGGTTCTTGGGGGTTTTCGTGCAGGCAACCCAGGGCTTCGATAAGACCAAAGCAAAAACTTTCTGCACCGGAGGCGACGGCCGTATGGCCGCGCTGGTTATTTTGCGCGATGGAGAGGAGGCCGATGAGGGCGTGGTGAACAGAAAGTGTGAAATCGGCGGGTGAAGTTTCTTGTTCTTGCACAACGGAATCCAGCAAGGACAAAGTGCGGCTGAATTCCCCGTGGCGCGAGGACAGGATGAGGCGTGATGCGGCGGCTTGGGGGAATTGCCATGCCATGCCCAACGCTTTTTGCCCCACAGGCGTGATGCGTCGCCGCAAAAGGGGCGGCGTGGCAGGGGGCGCGGCATCGGGGCTGGCGAGATTCCAGGCCTTCCAATCGCTGATATAAAAACCGCCTGTGTTCATGTGAAGGGGAGCCCTTTATTATGCTTGCCGCAGGGGTGTTTTATGCCTCATTCTGCACAGCAAGCAAACCCTGTTTTCACGGCCAGAAATGATGCGCCACAAAGTAATGCTTAGCGGTACGATTGAGGCCGAACGGTTGATAGAAACATGGGCAACGCCGGAAGATGGGGTCGGGGCCGCAAGGCGGCACGACCCGGCGCGCAAGCATGATTTTCTTTTAACGCGGGCTGCTCTGCGTGAGATTTTATATGAAATGACGGAACGCAACCATTGGTCATTTCGTGCCGATGCCAAGGGCAAGCCTTTGGCGATTTCTTTGGCGGGTGACGTTGCGCCGCATATTTCCTTGTCGCACACCAAGGGCATGATTGCCGTTGCGGTGTCGATGCGCCATCCCGTGGGTATTGATATTGAGAAATGGCGTGTGCGGGATTTTGCGGCGTTGGCCGCGTATGCCTTTACATCCTTTGAAGCGGATCATGTTGCGCATGAGGGGCAAACGGCGTTTTATCGTTTATGGACGATGAAGGAAGCGCAGGCTAAGGCGTTGGGAATTGGCGTTTTGGCGGCGTTGGAGGAAAATATTTCCGCGCAGGCGGGGTGGGGTATTTTTTATGAAGAGCCTTGCGCGGGATACAGCCTTTCGATTGCGACAAAAATTTGACGCAAAAAACCCCGCATCCTGCACAGATGCGGGGCTTCTTTTTTCGCGATGTCTTTAGGCAGCGCGAATAGCGGCGCCTTCCGACATTAAAATACGACGCGCGGTTTGCGTTTGCGCATCATTTTTGGTGTGGGCGATGATCACGGCCTTACCGGCTTTGATTTCGCTTTCGTAGCGCGAGGCTTCTGCCGCCGAAATACCGGCTGCCGACAAGGCGCCCGCCAGACCGCCGATAGCCGCGCCAGCGCCCGCACCCGCCAGAACGGCGATCAAGGGGCCAGCGACAAACAGCGCCATGCCGGGGATGAGGACGGCACCGATTGTGGTGAGCCCCGCCAGAAGCCCGCCCAGAACGCCGCCTGTGCCGGCACCGATGGCGGTGTCGACAACGGCGCGGTCGCCGGTATCCTTGGTCGCGGCCGAAAAATCCCTTTTGGCATTATCGGACATGATCAGGCTGATATCGTCTTTGGTCAAACCGGCTGACAGCAATGCAGAGATTGCGTGGTTGGCGAGAGGTGCCGTTTCAACGGTTCCAATAACTTGTGGCATGGGTGTCTCCTTTTATGGGGGGGAAGATAGATCGTTTCTCAACGTCCCCCTTTTTTCATAAAGATCAAATAGCAAGCGCCACACGCGCCTATATGTTTTTGGTGATGTATCTGTCTTTATGGTTTCTTTATATGAGGTCGCCGATTTGTGCGCGAATTCTTATATCGGGCGGGCTATGCCTTGTTTCCCACCTCTGAAATGGAGAGAAAAATGCGCAGTCTTATAATGTATTTGCTCGGTGTGCCCGTTGGGTTTATCATCTTGTATAATATTTTGACCTAAGCCGCTTTGCGAATTTGCGAAAAAATCCTTTAACCAAAATAGTGGCGCGCCTATGCAAGAAAAGAAAAACACCATCCTGATCGTTGATGATGAAGAGCAAATCCGTAAAATGTTGAACATTTTTCTGGATGCTGCCGATTTCAAAGTCGTGGAAAGCGAAAATGGCAAACAGGCTATCCGTATGGCCGCATCGGTGAAACCGGATTTGATTATTTTGGATCTGGGTCTGCCCGATATGGACGGCAAGGAAGTTGTCACCGCTTTGCGCCAATGGGCGCAAACGCCGATTATCGTTTTGACCGTCCGTTCGGATGACAGTGAAGTTTCGGCTGCGTTAAATATGGGCGCGGATGATTATGTGACCAAGCCTTTCAGCGCCGATGTTTTGTTGGCGCGCATTAACGCCAATTTGCGCAAAAACGCAGTGCGTGAAGCGGGCGAACCCAATCTGGTCAATGGGCCGATTTCGATGGATTTGGTGCGTCATGAAGTTTTCATTGATGGCGAACGCATTTCTTTCACGCCGAAAGAATATGATTTGTTGCGTTATTTCCTGTTGAACCGTGGACGCATGTTGACGCACAAGCAGATTTTGAAAGAAATCTGGGGTGCGGCGCATACTGAAGATACACAATATCTGCGGGTTTATATCGGCCAGCTGCGCGAAAAACTGGAAACAGTCGCGAACCTGAAACATATCATTGTTTCGGAAGCGGGCGTTGGTTATCGCATGGATGTTTGCGCTGCGGTGCCTGCCACCAGCGCGGCATAGATAACCTCAGAGTTTTCTTCGCCCAAGCCCATGAAACAAGGGGCTTGGGTTTTTTATGCATTCTTATCCGGACTCTGGCGAAGCGCCCTTACGCAATAGAAGTCGTTTTTAGGAAATGTTTATTTCCTGGCACGCGCCGCCGCCTCGCTTTCTTACGGAAGCGCATGCTTTACTTTCTTGGTCTTGATGAAGAATGATTTTGAGGAAGCGATGATTAAGAAATTGAAAAGGACGGTTGCCACCTGCGGATTTATGCTTTTAACGGCGGGGTCTGCTTTTGCGTTTGGCACGACCAGCACCGAAGCCGTTGTGACGACAGCAGACGGACAGCCGGTTGCCAACAGCGCCGGTAATTGCGTGCGCACCCGTTGGGAAAACGGACAGGATTATTGCAACGCGGTTGTTATTGAAGCCAAGGTTCAGCCCCCCGCTCCTGTTGTTGTACCCGCCCCTGCGCCTGTGCATATTTACACGCCCGCGATGGCCAGCGAAGAGGATCGCACCGTTTATTTTGCCTTCAATGATTATGGTTTAACGCCGCAGGCACAGCAAAAACTGGACAGCCTGTCGGACATCCTTAAATCATCCAGCAATGTTAAAGCCGCACACATTGTCGGTTTTGCCGACCGTCTGGGTTCGACGAATTACAATGAAGCGCTTTCGCATAAACGCGCAGAGGCAGTGAAGAACTACATCGTGTCGCGCGGTTATGTGAACACGGATGTTGCCGAAACGCGCTGGGTCGGCAAGTCGCAACCCTCTGCGGTCTGCGCCAAAAATCTTTCCCGCATTCAGTTGATTTCCTGCCTGCAGCAAGACCGCAAGGTAGAGGTTGAAATTGAAGTTGTTACCCCCGCAAGCGTAACGGAGCAGCGCTGATTTTATGCTCCGACCACTCTGAACCCAACTTAACTTAAGGAGAAGAACCATGTTTTCCAACACCACAAAGACCGCCGCCAACGAAACCGAAGACCATGCACGCAAGACCGCGCATGCCGCAGAACGCACAGCACGCAACGGCAAGATTGATCTGGAAGATGCCGCCAATAGCAGCATCGGCGATGTGATCAGCGATTTGGCCGATAACGCTTCGGATGTTGCCAATAAATACGGCAAGAAGGCGCGCCGCGTTTATGATGATGTCGCAGAACAGGCATCGGATCATACCGATGCGTTGATCAAGGAAGTCAAACGGAATCCCATCCGCTCTGTTTTGATTGCCGCATTCGGTGGTTATGTGTTGAACGCCATCACGCGCCGCAGCAGCAAGTAAGTATTGTTAAAAAGGAATCGCCGCCATGTCACTGATAACGAAGATTATCGGAACGCTTGCCGTAAGCCGCGGCATGTCGACTCTGACACCCTTGATCCTTCGTTTGTTGGCCAACATGGCGGCGATTGCCGTTTGCGTTGTTGTCGCCATTGTGACTTTGTGCATGTTGATCATCAACGGCGCATGGATTTTGCATTACGAGCTTCTGGCATCCGGCTTTGATGCCGAGGGGGCGGCGTTAATAACATCGGGCGTTTTGAGTGTGCTTTTTATCCCCTGTGCCGTCGCAGGCCGTATTTTTTATAACCGGCACATCCTTATCAGCGATCGGTTGATAGATATCCACACCCACAGCGAAAACCCGATCTTCCGCGTGGCGTCTTCATTTCTGGACGGGTTTGAACGACGTTCGGCCTGACCCAGAGCGGCCATTAATGCCCCTTTATGGGATTTTTATATGTTGCCGCCATTGCCCCATTCCGGCTTTATGCCGCCTTATGCCAATAAATTGACATAAATGAGACGCCACCCTTGGGCGACAAACGCGGGTGGCAAGGAAATGGCCCTATGCATCTTCTTTCCCGCCTTCCGACGCGACGTTATTTCGTCAGCCTGTTCCTGCTTGTTTCCGTTCTTTTTATTATTTTCGGCATTGTCATTTATCAACGGCATCAGGATGACCGGACATTGAACCAGCTTGCGCTGCGCAATACCGAAGTTACGCGCCTGTCGCGCCGGTTGTTGATGGATCTGGTTGATATGGAAACGGGGGTGCGCGGTTATTTATTGACCGGCAACCCGGAATTTCTGGAACCCTATCAATATTCCCAAACCCATTTGAATCAGCATTTTCAGGAGCTCACTTTGCTTCTGCAACCGGATGATAGTTCCGACGCCCTTATGCAAACGGCGCGCGCCAAAATTGACGGATTTTCCGCCTTGCTGGCTTTTCAGATTAAGCAAAAACAAACGCATGAGAAACTGACTTTTTTGGAACAAGGATTGGATTCCCAAAGACAGAATATGGATGATTTGCGCGTTTTGTTTGAAGGCGAAATCCATAACCGGATGCAGCAATTAAAAGACGAGATGGCGGCTTCGCAGAAACAGGAAAAGAATTTTCTTATCACGCTGATTATCAGCGTCGTGTTGGGTATCGGCAGCATGCTGATCACCACAATTGTCATTATCGGCCTTATCAACCGCGGGCATAAAGCCGAGCAAGGCCGCCGCGAAGCCGAGGACAGGTTTTTAACCGTCATGAACGGCATCAATGACGGATTGTATGATTATGATTGCCTTCAGGACACCGCTTATTATTCGCCTTCCTATATCCATATGTTGGGTTACGCCGAAGGCGAATATCCGAATACGATCGGGATATTGGATGAAAGCCTGCACCCCGATGATCATGATGCCGTGTGGGACAAAATGCATAAATTCAAGGCGGGCACAGCGCCGCATTATGTGAACACTTTCCGCCTGCGCCACAAGAAGGGTTATTGGGTTTGGATCTTGTCGCGTGGCATCGGCATTCGCGATGCCAAGGGTACGCTGGTGCGGTTGATCGGCACGCACACGGATATATCGGAACAGAAAAAACGCGAAGAAGCTTTGGAACAGCTGAACACGGAAATGGAAACATTTACCTATATCGCATCGCATGATTTACGTTCGCCTTTGGTCAATATCAAGGGTTTTGCCAAGGAAATTGAAACATCGATTAATCAGCTGGGCGATTTGTTGAAAAACGATTTGCCAGAACAGAATAAAAAAACCATCAACATGATTTTTCAGAAAGATTTGCCGGAGTCCTTGCGCTTTATCTTCAGCGCGGTTGAACGGATGGATGCCCTGACTTCGGCCATCCTTAATCTTTCGCGCGTCGGGAAAAGGCATCTGACCATCGAAGATATATCCACGGGCGATATCGTGCAGCGATGTCTGGATACGCTGGCCTATGAAATTGCCCAACATAATATTGACGTTATTTGCTCCCCCCTGCCCCGTTTAATGTCCGACAGTTTTGCCATCGAGCAGATTTTCAGCAACATACTGGATAACGCCGTTAAGTATATGGACAAGGGCCGCGCCGGAAAAATAGAGATTAATTGCGCGACCGCCACGCATGCGCATTTGTTTTCGATCAAGGATAATGGCCGCGGCATTGATGATGCCGACAGGGGCAAAGTCTTTCAGGCTTTCCGCCGCGCGCGCAACACGACCGACATACGCGGGTTGGGCATGGGCATGGCCTTTGTGCAATCTACCGTACGCAAATTGGGCGGCACCATCTGGTTTGACAGCAGACGCGAACACGGCACCACTTTCTATTTCACCATACCCGTCATTCAGGCGCCCATCGTTCAACCCCAGGGAGTACATGCGGCATGAGCGCCACTATTGAACAATTTACGATTATTATGATCGAGGATGACGAAGGTCATGCCGCCCTGATCGAACGCAATTTGCGCCGCGCCGGTATTGGCAACGAGATTGTGCATCTGAGCGACGGCATGAAGGCGATCGATTATTTTTTTGGCGCGGGGCACGACCATACGCATGAGCGTTTGCTGGTGTTACTCGATCTTAACCTGCCGGAAATTGACGGCTATGAAATTCTGCGCCGTTTGAAGGGCGACGATAAAACACGCGCCCTACCTGTCATTATCCTGACCACCACCGATAACCCGCGCGAGATTAACCGATGTTACGAGCTGGGGTGCAATGTCTATGTCACCAAGCCTGTCGATTATGAAAGCTTTACCGAGGCTATCCGCAAGCTTGGCCTGATGCTGGCCGTCGTTAAAATTCCTTCATCCTGGTGAACGCCATGCCCCATAAAAAATTGAAGCACATATTGTATATCGAAGATGACGAAGGTCTGGCGCGGCTGCTGCAAAAACGCATGGTGGCGCGTGATTTGCGCGTCGATATCGCTTTTTCGGCGGAAGAGGGCTTGGAGAAGATACCGCAAAACGCTTACGATCTTATCCTGCTCGACTATCACCTGCCCGGTATGGATGGCATGGAGGCCTATGCCGCCATTCAGGAAAAACACAAAAATATGCCGGTCATTCTTTTGACATCCAGCGGCGATGAAGAAATTGCCGTGATGGCGTTGGAACAGGGCGTGGCCGATTATGCGGTGAAAGACCCGGGGCAAACCTATCTGGAGCTTTTGCCCGCCATTATGCAAGCCGCCTACACCAAAGAAAGATTGATCAGGGAGAACGAGATTCAGCGGCAGGAATTAACGTTGGCACGCGACAAGGCCGAAACCGCCAATGAGGCCAAAAGCAATTTTCTGGCCACCATGAGCCATGAAATCCGCACGCCGTTAAACGTCGTGATAGGGCTTTCCAACATCCTTGCGCGCACACCCTTGAACCATGAACAGCTTAATCTGGTGCGCACCTTAAACGCCAATGCCGATCTTCTTTTGAAACTGATCGATGATTTGCTGGACGTCAACCGCATCGAAGCGGGACAGCATATTCTGGAATATTCCGATTTCTCGCTTTCATCCGTGACCAATGATATCCGCGTTATGTTCGAAGAACAGGCGCGGCAAAAAAATATCGGGTTGAAGTTTAATGACGCCACCGGCACCCGCCATGTGCATGCCGACCGCCGCCGTTTGTTCCAGATCATCATGAATTTGTTCGGCAATGCCATTAAATTTACGGAAAAAGGGTCGGTCAGCCTTTCGGCCAAAATCCTGAGCGAAACAAAGGACAATTTTGAGGTTCAATTCGCTGTCACCGATACCGGCATTGGCATCGCGACGGAAAAACAGGACGGCGTTTTTGACAAATTTACGCAAGCCGATGCCAGCATAACCCGCAAATATGGCGGTTCCGGCCTTGGGCTGTCGATCGTCAAGCTTCTGCTGACTATGATGCAAGGAAGTATCGAGCTTTCCAGCGCGTCCGGCCAAGGATCGGTTTTTACGGTGACCCTTCCCTTGCAAAAATCCACACATCAACCCATGGAGATTACCGCTATGACGACCCCCTCGTTGCTTCCCGTTTCCGCCACGACACCCATTCTGTTGGTGGAGGATTATGCGCCCAACGTCATGGTGGCGACGATGATTTTGGAGGACATCGGTTATGAAGTTGTGGCCGCCAGCAGCGGCGAGGAAGCGATTAAACTCATTCTGGGTCGTACAGAGCCTTATTACGCCATATTGATGGATGTGCAGATGCACGCGATGGACGGTTTGCAAACCACGCGCCATATCCGCGAAATGGAACGCGGCAAAAATTTCCGCCATACCATTATCGGCGTGACAGCCCATGCGTTGGCGGGCGACAGGGAAAAATGTATTTCCGCCGGTATGGATGATTATGTCACCAAACCGATTCATCCCGATATTCTGGCTAGCACATTGCAAAAATTTGCACCGCAAAAAGGCGCGGCGTAATTTCGTTTTTATGGTTTGTTTATTTTGTCTGTCAGGAATGCGTATCGCTTCCTTTGACGAGGCCATGTACCAAAACAGGACAACTTGCCATTCTATCCCTCTCTTTTGACCATAAGGATCATCCCATGACTGATATTATCAAATCACGCGCTTTGAAATCTTTGCAATTTGCCGCCTTGGCTTGCGCGCTTGTCACCGGCTCGTTGGCCGCTGCGCACCCTGCCATGGCGGACGGCGTGGAAGAGTTGAACACGGATTCCGACACCGCCCTGAAGAACCTTATCGCGCATAATCCTTCCGCTGCCGAAGTGGCATCGCATGCCCGAGCGGTTCTGATTTTCCCGAATATCGTCAAGGCCGGCTTGATCTTTGGCGGCGCTTATGGCGAAGGCGAATTGAAGAAGGGCAATACGGTTGACGGTTATTACAACACGCTTTCGGCATCATGGGGTTTACAGGCGGGCGCGCAATCTTACGGTTATGCCCTGTTCTTGATGAACGACAAGGCCGTTGCCTATCTGCACAAGACACATGGTTTGGAAATCGGCACCGGCCCCAATGTCGTTATCGTCAATGAAGGCGTTGCCAAGAATCTTTCGACATCGACATTGAAAGACGATGTGTACGCCTATGTGTTTGATCAACAAGGTTTGATGGCGGGCGTGGATATTGAAGGTACGAAGGTTTCGCACATTCATAATCCGTAACCACCGTTATACGGGTGGACACCGGGAACTCGGGCGGTGTTCACCCGTTACTTTTTAAGGGATTAGTAAAAATATGTCCTCACATTTTCGTCGTTACCTTCTGACAGGGCTGCCTTTGATGGCGGCCTTGTTGTCATATTCGGCTTATGCGGATGATCAGGTTGCGCCTGTATCGGCGCCTGTTGCGTCCGCGCCTGCGCCGACGGAAGCGGGCCGCATCACTTTGATGGAAGAGGATGATTATTTCGCGTCGCATGATGACCGGCATTATACCGAAGGGGCGCGTGCGTCTTATCTATCGCCGCCCGTTACGCCCAATGGTTTTTGGGATCAGCCTTATGGATTTTTGGGCGACAATCTGCCGATTTTCGGCGGCGGCGACCGCAAGCGCAAATATGAAGCAACCATCGGCCAAAGCATTTTTACGCCGACCGATATTAACTCCCCCACACCGCCCGGCAATGACCGCCCCTATGCCGCGTGGCTTTATACGGGCGCCAGCCTTTTACAGGAGACCAAACATGATGGTTATAATACTTTGGAAAATGCTGAATTGCTGGGCGGGGTTGTGGGCCCCGATGCGGGCGGCGAAATCACCCAAAACGATTTCCACGCGCTGATCGAAGACAGCCCTGCGCGCGCATGGTCATACCAGATCCATAATGAGCCGGGCATCATGGCGAGTTATGAAAAAAAATTCCGGTTTGAAGCGCCCGTGTCGGACAATTTCGGGTTCGACGCCATTCCCGAAGCGGGCGGCACCGTCGGCAATGTGCTGACCTACGGCGAAGTGGGCGGCATGGTGCGCATGGGTAAAAATCTGGCGGCCGATTATGGGCAAGATCGTATCCGCCCCAGCCTGTCGGGCACCGCATGGTTTGACCCCGCGCAAATGCAAGGCCCCCTCGGCTGGTACGTCTTTGCCGGATCGCAAGGCCGCGCGATGGGGCGCAATATGTTCTTGCAGGGCAACAGTTTTGAAGACAGCCCACATGTGACCGAAAAACCTTTGGTGGCCGATTTTGTGGGCGGCGCGTCTTTGTTCTGGGCATCCGATATACGTGTTGATTTAACCGTTACCCAACGCACAAGGGAATTTTACGACCAGCAAGGCCATCCCGACCGTTTTGGCGGCATCAATGTCGCCTTTGGGTTGTAATCCCGCTTTATCCTGAGGAAATATTTACGAATAGTGCCGCTTTCCCGCACTGCGTTTTTATTCGGGGCTCTTTACTTTGGTTTTCAGGAACAGGAAACAGAAAGGAACCCCGGTCATGACTCCTCTTTTACCCCCCGCTTGCTCGCGCCTTCCCCTTATCCCTGAAAACGAGATTTTGGCGATCGAAGTGGAAACGTTGATGGTGCGGCCTAGCGTCGTTTGGCCTTCGCGTACGCGTTCTTTTGATGCCCCAGCTGCGCATCCTGTGTGGGCCAATCTGGCAAGGGAGGCATCATCATGGATGGGTATTTAGATTTCTGTGACGGCATCGTTATTTACGAAGACGAATTGCTGGACGAAAATTTTGACGAGATCGCCCCCGTCATCGACACCAATTTTCTGAGCCTTGCGCTCAATAAACCGCCGCAAACTATAAACATGCAATAGGAGAAGCAAGATGAGTGAAGCCGCAAGAAATTTAATGGCCCTTTTGATCGTCGTGATGATTGGGGTTTTGGCATGGAATGTTTTGACCATGCCCGATCACCGCAGCACCGGTCAACGCGTGGGCGATGCCATTGATGCGTTACCCAATGTGGGCAGGGCATCGAGCGAATTGCATGATCAGACGCCCGGCGAACGTTTGGGCGATTCCATCAAGAATGCCGGCCAAAAAGTCAAAGACCAGACCGCCAACTAAACCATAAGGTGCAATAATGCGTATACGATTGATGATGCTGCCGGTGCTGGCTTTGTTGGCGGCATGCGGCGATTCAGGGCATTTTGACGCCGACGGCAATTACATAACGTCGGATTTTCAACAGCCGGCGCATGATAAATTACTGCCGCATTACAAGGATTATTCCGTCCCTTATACGCGCGCCGGCTATTATGATTATGACGGCAATTACGTAACCGTTAACACAATGGCTTTGCCGTCGACATTGTTGCCGCCTGTTGGATTATGCCGTGTGTGGATAGCTGGACTGCCTGCGGACAGCGAACCACCGATTGAACCCTGTGACGGCATACAAAGCCGCTTGCCCGTGGGGGCTTATGTCATCTATGGCGGATAAAAACGGGATAGGATAAGATGCAAATGGCGCGCATAGAATAATATATGCGCGCCATGGTATTTTGTGCGTTTACGAAAAGGGATATAAGAAAATGGCAACGCACCTGCATGAGGCAGACAAGGAACGTGAACGCATACACAGGAATATGCTGTCGCTGGTATCGCATGATTTAAAAACGCCTTTGGCGACCATTATCGGTTCTTTGGAAATTTATACGCGCATGGATACGCGCCTGACCGCCGAAAAAAAGGAAATGCTGGTCAATTCCGCGCTTAAGGAAGCCTATCGGCTTGACAGCTTTATCACCAACATCCTTGATCTGGCCAAACTTGAAAATGATATGGTCAGGATTAATACCGAAATGTGCGACCTGAGCCTTGTCATCAATGATTGCATCACGCGTCTGGGGCCCAAGGCAGCCAGCGTGGCATTTGATTTGAAAGGCACTTCGGCGCCCGTGATGGTGCGCACCGACCCGATGTTATTGGGTCGGGCGATTGGTATTTTGTTGGACAACGCCATTAAATATGCCGGCACGCAAACCCATATCACCATTGAATATGGCAGCCAGGATGATCTGGCGCATGTCACCATCCGCGATAATGGCCCCGGCGTTCCGCAAGACAGGTTGGAGGATATCTTTTCCAAATATACGCGCTTTTCCACCGCCGACCACCAGAATGCCGGAACGGGTTTGGGTTTAACCATTTGCCGTTTGATGATGAGATTATTGAATGGCAGCGTAACCGCGTTAGGGAAAAAAGATGCCGAAAAGGGCGCGGAATTTACTTTGCGGTTTTCGGCGGCGTTGGATTGAATAAACGGGCAAAGGCGGACACGAAAAAATGCGGAGTTCGTGGAGCTGCATCTGTTGCGATTGCAACAAGTTGTAGTTCCACGCTCCGCATTTTTGTTTATTGAGTTGAAGGTTCAGGATAACGGTGTTGGGGGTCGGCGGCCGCTGATGACGCTGTAGATCAGGCTGGCGATAAACAGCACGACGAAGATAAGCGCGAGGAATTTGGCGATGCTGGCGAATTCCGCCGCCATGCCGCCAAAGCCCAGAAACGCCGCAAGAACGGCAAGGATAAAGAAAGTGATGACGTAATTTAACATGATGAGCCTCCAACCTTTTCTTGAATGTTTATTTCCTGGAAGCATGGTAGGGGCAGCCAAATAATTTTTCAGTGCCGCCCCGGCCAGGGAATGATCATGTTTCCCTAAAGGAATTTTTTTATGTTCCCTTAATGCGGCAATTCGGGTTTACCCTGATGCGCCACCAACAGATCATGCATGTCATTGGCATGTTCTTCTTCTTTTTCCAGAATGCCTTCCAGCATGCGGCGCGTGGTGGGATCCTTATCGCGGAAAAATTCGATGAGTTCGCGGTAATGTTCGCAGGCGATACGTTCGGCGACCAGATTTTCCTTGATCATATCCACCAAAGTTTCCGTATCCACATATTGCGAGGCGGCGCGCGATGTTAATGTGGCGGGATTGAAATCCGGCTTACCGCCCAACTGGTTGATACGTTCGCCGACCAGCTGAACATGAACCTGTTCTTCGTTGGCGTGGGTTGAGAATTCTTCCTTGATCGATTCACTGGCGATGCCGGCCGCCGCAATCGCGTTCATGGTGTAACGCAGGACGCAGACGATTTCGGTCGCGAGAACCGATTGCAGAATGTTGATGGTTTGTTCAGGATCGCCTTTATAGGCCGGGGTTATGGCGCCCTTGGCCAGATCCTGGCGCGCTTTTTCGCGCAGTTTTATCACATCGGTTAAAAAGGGTTTGTCGCGGTTGGCCGGTTTCGGCGTTTCACGTTGTTCGGTGGAAACGGTTTCAAGCGCTGGTTTCATTGGATTTTCTTTCACGCATAAGGGGTTTGGGAGGCATGCCTATTTTATAAATTCTTCCGCACAAAAACTCCATGCGACGGCGGCGCCTTTATATAAAAAAACGGTAAGGCCTTTACATATCCGGTTTTAAATCTTCATGCGGGATGTGCGCTTCAGGATGATGCAGACCGGGCGGTGGTGATGTGTAGTTGTGCTGCGCCGCTTCCTTTTTTTTAAAATCCTGCCATTGCTGGTTTCTCTGGCTGGTGACAAAGGAAGCCGGATCACCGGATTTTTTGGTAAGCGCAAAGGGTAAAATCCCCAAACCTGCGAAATTCGTTTTTGTATTGGCGGCCACGCTATGCATAGCCGTTCCTGGCGCCGTTTTGGTTGTTGCGGCTTTTACCGTTCCTTTTACCGCAGCAGCAGAAGCGGAAGCATGTGCGGTGCCCATCCCCGGCATTGCCACATGCCCCGGGGCGGCCATCGCCGCGCTGTGCGTATGCAACATGCTATTGCCGAAGGAATGCCCTGCTGCTGCATGTGCGGTGGGCATTGTCACCCAATCCGCGCTTTTTATCGCGCCATTCCTTATATCCGAATGGACGCCATGCATGATATCCGCATGTGCCACGGCATGATGCGGGAATAAATCGACGGCATGGAAGATGTCATGCGCGGGGTTTCCAGAATTCTGGTTTTGGTTATCATTATTGTCATCTCCTTCGCGACCGCGGGTTTCGTCGTGCGATGAAGATTGTTGTTCCTGACGGTCGTTTCCTGATCTGTCATTGCCTTCGTCGCGGGATGAATCCGGCTCTTCGCGACGACCTTCATCGCGCGATTCATCACGCGGATTATCTTGTTGGGAATCCTGGCGGTTATCATCGCTCCTATCCTCGTTACGCGGTTCGTCATTACGATTTTCGTTCGTATTATCATTGCGGTTATCATTACCCTGATTAGCTTCGCTTTGCCTGTTATCCTGCGTGTCTTCATTGCGCGTTTGCTGATTGTCTTGCGACGCATTCTGGTCTGGCTGTTGGGTATTATTGTCTGGCGAGGTATTTTCATTGCCAGAGGCTTGGTTACGTGCGGGCTCATTCGCAGTCGGTTCGTTTATCGTTGGTTCGTTTGTGACTGGTTCGTTTGTCGTTGGTTCATTCGTGACAGGTTCGTTTACCCTCGGTTCATTTGTGACTGGCTCGTTTATTGTCGGTTCATTGGCCACAGTTTCGGTTGCCACAGGTTCGTTAACCACAGCTTCATTAACGCGTGGCTCCACAACAACCGGTTCATTCGTTACGGGTTCCTGATACGGTTCCGCGACTATTTGCGTGTTGTTATCGGCAATTTCGGACGCCGCGCGTGGTTCGACCAGTTCGACATTTTGCGCGTTTGGTTCATTGCCTGTCGATGTGTTTTGCCCGGCTTCTGCATTAACAACCACCTGCCCGTCTGCCAATTCGGTGGCGGGCACAAGGATTTCATTCGACGCCTGTTCCACCGTCGCCAAAACATCGGGGGTAACGACGGTATTTGGTGCATCCTCGCTGGCTGAACCGCTTTCCAATTCATCTGTGTCCTGTACCGGAAAGGCAGGATTGATGCGTGCCGGATAGGCTGGCGCGGCATTGGCAGGCCCCGCCGCCCCTTGGGAGATGGGCATGAAATCGGTATAGCCCGACGTGCTTGTATTGGGGATGGCCACGGCCAGGCTTTGGAGCCCTTCGGGCATTTGGTCGCCGATCTGTTGCGCGGCCTGTTCCGTTGGCACAGGGATAATGGGCACAATAACAGTATCCGGCCGTTTCGGTTGGCCGTTATTCGCCTGAAGCAATTCAGCCTGTGTCGCGACTTCCAATTTGGCCAGATTGTTTAGGCTTTGCATTCCGCCTTTTTTATCATCTTCGCGTTTTTGTGCTTCCTGCAAAACCGTCAGGCGGCGTTTTTCATCGTCATCCCTTTTCTGGAAGAATTGTTGTTGCTCGTGGAATTTTTTGTTTCTTAGCTTTTCTTCTTCCTGAAAAACAAGGCCGGCTGCTATGGCTGCGGCTTCGGCTTTTAAAATGGGGTGGCCGCCATTTTCATCCCTGACATAAAGGCCATAAGGATAATCGATGCGTGTTAAATAAGGCGGCACCGGCGGCAAATTAGGCGAGCGCAAAGCAGGCAAGCTTGTATCCGGCGGATTTAAAACAAGGTCGCGCGCGTCCATATCCGGTTTGTCTTTTTCATTGACATTAAACACCGATGCCCCGCCCATACCCATGGGGCGGCTGTCCCGAAAAGCATTTTGCAAAGGCAAAAGCGGTTGGCACAGAACCATTAAACCTGACGGAATTCCCATATCGGCCATAATCGCGCCGTCGCTGTCGGGCGGCACATCGTAACGCACAAGGGTGTTTTCTTTGGTATCGAATGTCGCCAGCACCGCTTTTTCGGTCGGCACAGGCAAGGCGGTTGGCATCAACCGGGTGCGGCTGGATGAAACGCGCACAAGGATTTGCTCGGTTGTTTGCGGCATATCCTGAACGACATTATCAATCATGTTCCATAAACGCCGCGCCTGACGCCCATCGTCATTTGTTTTGGGCCAGAAACGCGCCAGATCGTTTTTGACACGTTTATGCGATGTGATCACATCCCGTTCAAACGGATGTTGCCCCAGAAGATCGATATAACGCCCCAGCGGCGCGTCAAATTTTTCCTGTTCGACCATGACCGTATTTTGCATGTCGATATCAGGATCTGGCCGCGCCTTGGTCAGGATGGGTTGATCGGTATTCATGATAACCGTTCCTTTTGATTGATAGCCCGTACAATCAAGGAAAACGCCCTGTAAAAACAATCATGCTTTTAGGGGGCGCATATAAAGATCCGGTAAATTCAGGGTCTTAACCTTTATCTGTCCCAAACGGGTTTGCCCAAATCAACCTGTCTATCACTAGTTAAACCGCCTGCAGCACCACCCACCGCCGCGCCCACAGCCGCACCCGCCACAGGGTTGCCGACCAATGCACCGCCAATGGCGCCACCCGCAGCCCCCAGACCGGCGCCACTGACGACGCGATCGCCCGTGTCATGCCCACACGCGGCAAGCATCAGCAGGCAGAACAGGGAAACAAGACGCGAAGATGTTTTCATGATGATCCTCATTTTTTATGAGAAGTATTTTCGGCAAGCATGTATCGGGTGATGAAAAGAGTCTATGTCGTTGCGGGCAAAAAATAATAAAAAATACGCAACGTCACTTATTTTACGTAAAACTTATTTTTCACCCCCTCATCACCCATCGCAGAAAAATAAGGGTGTTTTTAAATTGACCTTCCCGTTCTCTACTTAAACTCAAGCAAACAGGTGATGTTATGAAACTCGGTGGTGGAATTCTTTTATGGCTTCTGGGCGTGCCCTTGCCCATCCTTCTTCTTATCGCTCTTTTTTCGCGTTAATCCCCTTATCCAAGGAACAGACAATGACAATGCAATCACCCTATGCGCCACCTGCGCCCCTTCACGATCATTCGCACACCCATGAATCGAACATCTCTGGCGTTAGCTGGGGCGCGGTTATTGCCGGCGGTTTTGCCGCCATGGCCGTTTCGGTTGTTCTGGTGATTTTGGGCAGCGGACTTGGCCTTTCCGCGTTTTCGCCATCCTCACAGGCTTCTGCCTTTCCTATGAAAGCGGCCTTGTGGATTGTCTTTACGCAATGGATCGCGTCCGGTTTCGGCGGTTATATCGCAGGCCGTTTGCGCACCAAATGGGTGCAAATCCATGATGATGAAATTATGTTCCGGGATTCGGCACATGGTTTTCTGGCCTGGTCTTTGGCAACGGTTGTCGCCGCTTTTCTTACGTTTTCTGTTGCCACCATGATTGTGGGTGGCGGTTTGAAAGCAGCGACACCTGTTGTGGCTGCGGGAGCCGCCGGATCGGCGCACGAAATGGCAAAACCGGGCGCGCGTTTCAATGCAGGCGACGGTTATTATGTCGATCTTCTGGTGCGCCCTTCGGCCACCACCAATGCGGCGCCTGTGAATGCGCAGGATTCAAATGCGGAAATCACGCGCATTTTATGGCAGGGCGCGAAAAATGGCGGTGTCTCGGATGACGACAAAGCCTATCTGGCGAAAGTTGTTGCCGCCCGCACAGGCATCAGCGATCAGGAAGCCAATGACCGCGTCAACACCACCTTGCAGAAAATAAATGATGACAAGGAAACGGCCAAACAGAAAGCCGAAGCAGCCCGCAAGGCAAGTATGCATATGGCTTTTTATATGGCGTTCGCACTGGCTATCGGCGCGTTTATCGCCAGCATCGCGTCGGTTCTGGGTGGTCGTTTGCGTGATGAATATCATGCGGAATATCACGCCGCCAAGCGCGTTGTGTAATTTCCAACGAGTCTAAAAATCACGGCGTGCCCCAACAGGGCACGCCGTTTTTGTATGCCCGCGCCCCGGGGCTCCGACAAGGCGCAAACTTACACGCCGCTAACTTATAGAGGCCTACTGCCAAGGTGAATCCTTATCCGCGCGCTGTCATTGTCCCTTTGCACTCATGAAGGGTGCTGGTAACTCTTTCCAAGGAGATTTCTTATGAATAACGAACAAGTCAAAGGCAATTGGGATCAATTCGCCGGCAAGATAAAACAAAGCTGGGGCAAATTGACAGATGACGATGTCACGCTTTTGAAAGGCAATGCCCAGGAATTTTTCGGCAAGCTGAAAGAAAAACACGGCATCGAAAAAGAAAAAGCCGAAGAACAGTTGAAGGAATTTAGCAAGAGCTGTGGCGATTGCTATACCCCCGACAGCCGTAAAGCCGCGTAACACCGGTAGATAAAAATGGGCCCGGCATGGTGATCATGCCGGGCTTTTTTACATACAAGAATGCGCCGGTATATCCAAAAATATACCGGCGCATCTTACCACTCCATGGTATCGGGGTTACTTGGTGTTGGTTTCCTGATCGACGATTGCGCCGTTAACCGACTTGGTTGTCGATGTGGTGGTGGTCGAATTCATTAAACCCTGCGGGTCTGTGGTTTTTTCAGACTTTTCGGTCGATATGACGTTGCCCTTGCTGTCGACATTAACGTTGGTGCTGGCTTTTTCCTTCACATTCGTGCCGTCTGTGTTGGTGTGGGTGACGGTTTTGGTTTTCTTAAAACCGCCATTATCCTTGTCCTTATATTCGCTCGTGCTTTTATCCGTGGATTTATGCAACGCACCTTTCGAAGTGGTACTTTGCTTCTTGATGGTTTTGGTGGTCTTGCCGTCGGAACCGACTGTCAGATCCACCTTTTTATCATTGGTGGTTTTGCTGCCGTCCGCGCCATTTTGTTCGTCGGTCGTGGTGGTTTCATAACCGCCATTGGCTTTTTGTTGCACGTTGGTTTGCGAATCCGCGCTGGCATCCGCCGCATGCGCGGTATGGATGAGCGAGAGAGCGGTAACGGCGACCAGAAGAGCGAGAGGTTTTTTCATTGGTGTTTCCTTATTATCTGTTGATGCAACCCATACGGGAGGAGTCAATAATCACTACCGCCGCCATGGGTAAAAAATCAAAAGGGACAGCGGGGCAGGAAATAAGGAACCTGCAAATATCTTTATGCGTCTTGGTTTATCCACAATTTATTTTTCATGCGCCTTGTCGTCTGTTGGCTTTACAGGACTTGGTGCATTCTAAATCATCGAACACCATCCACAGGAGTCCGCCATGCAACAGTCACCCGCCTTTGATGCGCAGAAAAACTTTAATTTGTCCAACATGCTGTTCACCGAAATGCAGAAATATCTGAATGCGTACAGAACCGGCGCGTACAGCGAGAGCAAGCGCGGCCAATTGCGTGCCGCCTATAAGGTTGACAAGAAGCCAAAGCAAACCGAAATGATCGGTGAATGTTTCGGTTTTAAATTCAGCCCCGACAGCGCGCATGCCCGCCAATAATTTTGGGGGCTGGAGTAGCTAAGCGAACTGTTATTTATGCCTATGGGCGCAAGGTAGCGATTTTAATGCTGTAGGAGCAAACGTCGCCCCGGGTCATCCTCGGTTTGCCGTTGGCCACCAAAGCCTGGAGGATATCAAGCAGGCCGCCAGTGTGGTTATCTGTTTTGAAAGACAAGGAACCCATATTATATCCCGCCTGAAAAGCCTGTGCCTTCGGGCAGAACGGCCAGCGTAAACCAGAGCTGTTCGACCTTTTCGACGACGGCGAGCGACTCTTGCAAATCGCTTGGTTTGACGATGTAGCTGTTGGCATGCAGCGCATAGCTGGAAACAACGTCTTGTTCGGCGCTGGAACTGGAAAGAACCATGACGGGAATAAGTTTAAAGGCTTCGTTTTTCTTAATCTCGCTTAAAACTTCCTTGCCGCTCATTTTAGGGAGGTTCAAATCGAGAAGAATAATATCCGGCTTCATGGCTTGTGTGTATGGCTCTTCGCGACCGAGGATCGCCAACGCTTCCTCGCCGCTGGTGGCGATCATCATTTCATACGGCATTTTGGCCTGACGAAAAGCGCGTTTGATCATCAAAACATCACCCGGATTGTCTTCGACAATCAGGATCAAAGCGGGTCTTTGTTTTTTTTGCAATGTCTTCATAACCATAATTTGCCCTAACTCTATGCCTGCTTTGCGATCGTGAATTGAAAAATACTGCCCTTGCCGGGGGTAGAGGTGACATGGATTTTGCCGCCATGATTTTCGACAATTTTTTTACAGATCGCCAACCCCAAGCCGGTGCCTTTAATTTCGTCCCAACTATGCAAACGGCGGAACGGTTCAAAAACTTTGTCGACGAAATCATTTTCGATGCCGATGCCGTTATCCTGAACCGACAAGGCGATCATGTCGCCCTGATCCACAGCCGCCACCGTAACGACGGGGATTTGGCCTTCGGGTTGATATTTGATCGCGTTGGCAATCAAATTCTTCATTAGGCGCATAAATTGCACACTGCTGCCTTCGAAGGACGGTATGGGGCCGACGGTTATTTGGGCCTGTTTCTCGCGGATAAGTTCCGAAATATTATCCAACGCGCGCTTCAATTCCGCCGTGCCGTTCACTTTATTTTTCGTCAGATTGCTTTTATCGACGCGGGCGTAATCCAGCAAATCCCTGACCATCGCGCGCATACGCTGGCTCGCCTCGACAATGGAAGTCAGGTAATTTTTTCCTTCATCATCCAGACTGGCGGCGTAATCTTGCGACAGAATATCGCTGAGACCCGAGATCATGCGCAAGGGTTCCTGCATATCGTGCGAAGCGACATAGGCAAAGCGTTCCAGTTCGGTGTTGGAATTCACCAATCTTTGCATCAATTGTTCGCGCTCCGTGATATCGCGGTTGATTTCGAGCGTGCCGATTTGCGCGCCCTTCTTGTCGCGTTGCACAACCCATCGGCTGGTCACGACTATCTTTTGGCCATTCTTTTTGGTGTGAACCAGCTCGCCTTCCCACTTATCTTTGGCCTGCAATTCGGCCTTGATATTTTCCAACGTATCGGGAAACGCCGTTTGTAAAATATCATGCGATATATGGCCCACAACATCCACGGCCGGCATGCCGTAAGTCAGTTCGGCGCCCTTGTTCCAGAAAACGATTTCGTCTTTCTGGTTGCGGACGATAATCGCATCATGCGCAAGATCGAGAAGCGACGCCTGGTTTTGCAGCTCTTCCTTCAGCTGTTTGCTTTCCGTGATATTTTCTATTTGCGAGATAAAATATTTGGGGTTGCCATCGCCATCGCGCACCAATGACACATTCAAAAGAGCCCAGATAATGTGGCCGTCCTTGTGGAAATATCTTTTCTCCATCTGATAGGTGCTCAGGGTTCCTGCCAGCATTTGTTCAACGAAGTTCAGGTCTTTTTGCAAATCTTCCGGATGGGTGATGGATTGAAAATTCGTCGCAATCATTTCTTTTTCGCTGTACCCCAACATCGCGCAAATGGCTTGATTGATTTCCAGCCACTTGCCTTCGGTCGAAACCAAAGCCATGCCGATAGGCGCATAATGCATGGAAAGGCGGAATGTTTCTTCGCTCTGCCGCAACCGGTCATGGGCTGTGGCATCATTCAAAGCCGCCATCAGGACGCCGGCGATAAAGGTCAGGGTTGTGATATGGTGGTCATAAAAGGCGTTCACTTCCGATGACATGATTTTAAGGACGCCGACAACGATGCCCTGCTGCCGCAACGGCACGACAATCATCGAGGCTACATTGATCTTGCGGCAGGCATCCTTGTTCACGCGCGGATCAAATTCCGTATTGTCGCATTTAAACGCTTTGTCTTCGACCAAACATAAACCCGACAGGCTGTTGGCGATGGGCATGCGAAAACCGACATTGCCCGCCAGATTGCCGCCGCAGGCGCGATAAACCATGTCGTCGCCTTCGATTATTGCGATCGCGCTGCCCGTGGCACCCGCAATGGCACCCATGTGATCGACGATCACATTCATGACATGTTGTTGATTATGATGCGATTGGGCGATCTCGCTTTGGATCCTGACGACATCCATCAGGCGCTCATGATCCCTGCGCATAACACTCAGGGCTTTTTTCTCAAGCTTGTGCGCGTATTTCCACCGGAAAGCCAGATATGTGCAAAGCCCCATGATAAAGGCGATGATCAATCCGCTGATAAAAACTGTTTGCCACAAATTATTCGCGTGCATAACGGCGAAACTTTTTGTAGCCGCAACATCAATCGTCCATGTTTGGTTGGCGATGCGCAGGGGCATGGTGACGAGCGTGTCCGTGTCCACTTTCTGATTTTCTTCCTGCTCGGTGAAAAAAGGCACGCCGTCGGATTTAAGAACGATGCTCCAGCGGTAATTAGCTTCAAGATCGAGGAAGTCTTTGAAAAAATCGTTGATATTAAGGGCGGCGACCATATAGCCGTTAAAAACGCCGTCAACATAAACGGGGGTATAAGCCAGCAACCCCTTATAGCCTTGGGAAAGTTGCAGCGGGGGGCTTAGGGTTAGGGTGTTCCTGGCCTCTGCGTCTTTCAGCATATCCTGACGTTCGGGCGTGGCGCGAATATCCATACCGATGACAGACTGATTGGGGTCGCGCGGTTCGACCCACTGCACATGATAGGTTGAGTCCACCCATTCGATAGCGCCGAGGCCTTTTTGCGCGCCGACATGATTGGCGGCATCTTGCTGCCACAACGCATAGGGCGTGCCGCGTTCGGCCTCCCACCGCTCAGACATATATTTAAGGGCGCCAAGCTCGCCTTTGACGGCGCGATTGATCAGGTCGCTGACTTTCGTGGATTTTTCGGCGACGGCGGCTTTGAGAGATTTGGCTTCGTCGCATTTTATTTTATACGCCAGCGCATCGGCTCCGACAGTGACACAGGTAAAAACCACCGCGGCAAGAAAAAACTGTTTGCGCTTATCGGCAAAGGGCATTTTCAATCGCTCCATAGAATTGTTCTTTGGAAAGCTGGTTTTTATCGAGATAAGCGCAAACACCCTGAGCCAAAGCTTTCTTTTCAATCGCCTCGCTGGGCAAGCCGGTCACAAAAATGATGGGAGGCATGGCTTCTTTGTCCTGCTTCATTTCCGCAAGCACCTGAAAACCGTCGATGCCATACATCATGAAATCGAGAATGACACAGGCCGGTTTATGGTCGGCGAAGGCTTCGAATCCGGTTTTGCCATTCGAGGCTTCGAAAATTTCAAATTTTCGATTGGGCATTTGATCGAGCCACCTTTTGTACGTCAGCCGGTCATGGCGGCTGTCATCCACAATCAAAATCGGGATGGCCTTGAACATATTTGACTTGGGCGTCAGGCAGATGCCCTGTCTTCCCTGTGTCTCGGTAAAAAATTCGATGCCTTCGGCTTCAAGCGCCGATTGGATAGCGCGCAAGGTGCTAAGCTTGGGGTCGCGATGCGCCTGACGTTCGATATTGTTCAATGTCGCAATTGATATGCCGGCCTTTTGAGCCAGCTCTTTCTGACCCAACCCTATCATGGCGCGCGCGGCGCGGATTTGTTCAACCGATATCATGATCTAGCTTTCACACATAAATCTGTTACAAAACTAGGTTTTTATTATCACAGGGAAAAGTTAAGGGCTAACTAAAAATAAGGCCTTTGGCGGATCAATTTAGCGATATTCAGGAGTTTAAAACCTGATTCTAGGTCTTTGTCCCTAATGCGCAGCCTTGTTTCACAAAGGGGCGGGCGGTTTATGCCAGTTGGACAACAAAATAGTGTCCCATAGCAGCAATAAAAAAATATACACAAGGACACGCACCAATTTCAGCGACACCGACTTATGCTTTTCATAAATGGCGTCGCTGAAATCAAGCGCGGCTTAAAATTAGGCTATTGCTGCCTTCTTCAGTTTCGACAGCGCGCGAATTTTAACGCGAACACTGGCGGGCTTAGCAGCAGCCTTCATCAACTCACCAGTTGCAGGGTTACGAACCAGCGTACCAGCCTTACGCGCCGCAACCTTGCGAAGCGTAACCTTTAACAGACCGGGCAAGGTAAATTCGCCAACACCGCGCGGATGCACCGAACCGAGGATCACAGATTCCAGCGTATTGAAAACACCCACAGCAGTCTTCCGGGGAATTTCATTCTGTTCAGCGATCAGATTGATAAGCGCCGATTTGGTAATTGTTTCCTTGACCGCACGAACGGTCGCAACAGGCTTGCTGATTTTCTTTTTAGCCATGACTTCTCCAATAGATTGTTGACGCTCCTAAGGTACGATGATTCGCGGAGGCCTATTGTTGTTAAACGTCCCCAGCCCAATGCACAAGTAACGACTTTTTGCGGCCAAAACACAGGCGGCCACAAAGCCAGGATTAGACATTCCCCTGATGATTGAATAATAGGATAGGGTTTCAATAGCAGGATCGAAAAATAGCCCCTCAAGAAACATATTACGGCGGAAATGCATCGCAGCATGAAAGAGCAGATCAATGAAGCGATAGGTTAGGACACACTGACGTGAAAAGCTCAATCCGTTACCAAACCTGCCTTCAACGACTATTTTCAAGCTCACTCGCACAATAAAGAAGGCTAGCACTCAATCTACAAATTAGACGTTCAGTCTTTCCCCCATTTTTCCCCCACTTTTGAGAAGTGTTCTTTCATCGTTCTGCACATATCCATAGAATGTTAAAAACAGCACATTAATAAAAGCGCTATATTTTATTAGGAGAAATGGTGCTGCCGATAGGAATTGAACCTACGACCCCGTCATTACCAATGACGTGCTCTACCCCTGAGCTACGGCAGCAATTGGGTGGGCGGCAGGGTAAACCCCGCAGCGAGGCCGCTTTGTGCCACAACCCTACGGCTTGCGCAAGAAGCTGTGTTTTCTTTCGCAAAATTTGCTAGATTCGGCCGTTCCGAATCCAGAGGCCGCCATGACCACACCTCCAAAACCCGTTATTTTGTGCATTCTCGATGGCTGGGGCTGGCGCGAAGACGCGCCCGACAACGCCATTGCCCGCGCCAATGCGCCCGTTTTCCGCAGCGCCTGGGCGCAAAACCCCCATGCCTTGCTGGATGCATCCGAAGAACATGTCGGCCTGCCCGCGGGGCAAATCGGCAATTCCGAAGTCGGCCACATGAATTTGGGCGCCGGTCGGGTCATTTTTCAAGACCTTCCTTTGATCGACAATACAATTGCCAAAGGCGAACTGGCCGCCATCCCTGCCCTGAAAAACCTGATCGCCGCCCTTAAAAACAGCGGCGGCACCTGTCATCTGTTGGGGCTCGCGTCCCCCGGCGGCGTGCATGCGCATCAAGACCATATGGTCGAGCTGGCGCGCATCGTCACGGCATCCGGCGTGCCGGTTGCCATCCACGCGTTTTTGGATGGGCGCGATGTGCCGCCGCAAAGCGCCGTGGCGCAGATTGATAAAATGGCGCGCGATTTATCGACCATACCCGGCGCGTCTATCGCCACCCTGTGCGGACGTTATTACGCAATGGACCGCGATAAAAGATGGGAACGCGTTTCGCAGGCTTATGATTTGGTCACACAGGGCATCGGCGCGAAGGCCGAGAACGCCGACGAAGCCATCCAAAAATCCTATGCCGATAATGTGCATGATGAATTTGTTTTGCCTGCAGCCATCAACGGCTATGCGGGCATGAATGACGGTGACGGAATCCTGTTCGCCAATTTCCGCGCCGACCGCGCGCGCGAAATCCTCACCGCTTTGCTCGACCCGAATTTCGACGGGTTCGAACGCAAGAAAATTGTGAAATTCGTCGCGGCAACCGGCATGGTCGAATATTCCACCGCATTGAATATCTATATGTCCGCGCTGTTCCCGCCGAAAAAAATCGATCAAAGTCTGGGCGAAATTGTCGCCAATGCCGGCTTGAAGCAATTACGTATCGCGGAAACAGAAAAATATCCGCATGTGACTTTCTTCTTTAATGGCGGGCGCGAAGAACCATTTCCGGGCGAAACCCGCATTATGGTGCCGTCGCCCAAAGTCGCGACTTATGATCTGCAACCGGAAATGTCGGCCTATGCCCTGACCGACAAAGTTG
This sequence comes from Alphaproteobacteria bacterium, assembly GCA_026225415.1. GTDB lineage: Bacteria > Pseudomonadota > Alphaproteobacteria > UBA9219 > UBA9219 > CAIXLI01. The sequence goes on from JAMFSS010000009.1 coordinate 209,324, forward strand.
TGGAAGCGGTCGAAAGCGACAAGTTCGACCTGATCGTTTTAAATTACGCCAACCCCGATATGGTCGGCCATACCGGCATGCTGGATGCCGCCATCAAAGCGGTGGAGGCGATTGATGTTTGTCTGGGGCGGTTGTTCGCGGCGGTGGAAAAACGTGGCGGCGTAGTTTTGTTAACCGCCGATCACGGCAATTGCGAAAAAATGTATGATGACACCACCAACGGCCCACACACCGCGCATACACTCGACCGCGTGCCGGTGATGATTGTCGGCGCGGGCGACAGGGTCAAAAAACTGCGCGATGGTAAATTGGCCGATGTCGCGCCGACCTTGTTGCAAATCATGCAAATGCCCAAACCCGAAGTGATGGACGGGCAAAGCCTGATTGTTGGCGTATGAAATTCCGCGTCACTCTGGGCTGTGTGATGCTTGCATGCGCCGCCGCGCATGCGGAAAATGCGAAACAGGATGACAGGCTGCATCAGGTCGAACAGCAGCTGGCCGAAAAAAAACATCAGCAAGAGATTCTGGATCAGCAAGCGCGTGATGCCGCCAAAAATCTGGATGATCTGCGCGGGCATCTGATCCAATCGACACAGGCATTGCAGGACAAGGAAAACGAGCAAGAAAATCTGGAAGACAAACTGGATGACCTGACCCAGCAAATCGCCGAGAAAAGCAAAAACGCCGAAGCCGAGCGCAAACAACTGGCGGCAATGGTGGCGGCCTTGGTGGAAATTGCCGGACGCCCGCCCGAAAGCCTGTTTCTGCAAAACCATGTGACCGAAGACCATATCCATCGCAGCCTGTTGCTCAAAGCCATTCTGCCGCGTTTGCGCGAAGAGGCGGAAAGCGCGGCGCGCGATCTGGCTGCCCTCTATGACCTGCAATCACAAATGGCGACGCAAAAACGTTTGGTCGAAGCGTCGCAAAAGAATTTGCAAAAGCAACAGCAAGACATGGATCAGATGATCGCGACGCGTCAGGGTTTCCTGCAACGCACCGAACAACAAAAAGCCGATGTGGCGCAACATCTGGCGGCGTTGGCGGCACAGGCGCATGATTTGCGGCAACTGATGGAAAAAGTCGCACCGCGCCAATCATCCGCAAAAAACATCCCGCACAGCACCGGCAATCTGAAATGGCCCGTGTCCGGCGCCCTGCGCCACCATTTCGGCGACAAGGATGCCGACGGGGTTATCAGCCAGGGCTTAACCTTTACCGCCCCATCGGGTGCCCCCATTGTCGCGCCGCAAGCCGGACGCGTGGTTTTCGCGGGCACATTTCGCGGCTACGGCGAGATTATGATTTTGCAACACGGTAATGGCTATCACAGCTTTCTGGCAGGGTTTGGCCGCATCGATGCCGAAGTGGGGCAAGATGTCGCCGCGGGCGAACCGTTGGGCGTTTTACCGGTTAAATCTGGCGGCAAGCCGGAATTGTATTTCGAATGGCGGCAAGGGGATGAGCCGGTTAATCCGCCCTTGCAGGACAAATCGTAAATTTACCGCATGAAACTATTGAAATTAATCATGTTGGTTTGGTAAGAAGCAAAACCTTATTAAAAGAAAGAGAGATTATGAAAAACCCTTTTATCAGCCTTATACGGGCATTTCGCGAAGCCAAACGCCGGATGTTTGATGTTTACGCCCCTGAACGCGCCAAAACTACCGCGCTGAACAAGCGTCCTTTGCCAGGCAGACCCCGATTCTAACCCCCGGCAAGAGAGTGTTTGACTCGTCCGGGTCGAATCCCTATAAGGACGGCTCTATTTAGTTAAGGATCAAGACAATGAAACGTACATATCAACCAAGCAAACTGGTGCGCAAGCGCCGCCACGGATTCCGCGCCCGTATGGCCACGATGAATGGCCGCAAGGTTTTGGCCCGCCGTCGTGCGCATGGCCGCGCCAAACTGTCGGCTTAAAATTAAAGACTCCCTCTCCCCCTGTGGGAGAGGAAGCAAAATCTTAGGCTTGCCCCCTCTTGGCAAGTCTTAGATTTTGCAGGTGAGGGGGTCTCTTGAGGCAGACCTCTCAATGCTAACATCAAAACCCAAACTCCAAATACTGCGCAAACGCGCCGAGTTCCTTGCCGTGGCGGCAAGCGGGAAAAAATGGGTCGCGCCCGGATTCATCCTTCAAATCGGCGCCCAACACCCCCCTACCCCGACCATTCATTATGGCCTGACCGCCAGCCGCAAAGTCGGCAACGCCGTCATCCGCAACCGCGCCCGCCGCCGTATGCGCGCATTGGCGCAGGAAATCCTGATCAACGCATCAACAGAACATGATTATGTGTTTGTGGCACGCCCGACGACAAAAGATTTTGATTTTAACGCGATGCGTCAGGATTTGATCAAAGGCATGAAGCGGATGAAGGTTTGGGCGGCGGATTAAGCCGCGTCAAACTTATCCATATCCGCGATGGAAATATCGTAATTCCCGAACACGGTTTGCACATCGTCATTATCATCCAACACATCAAGCAGTTTTAATAACTGCTGGGCATTGTCGCCTTCAACCGCCGTTTGCATATTCGGATACCAAACAAGTTTCGCGCCTTCGGGTTCGCCGAATTTTTCTTCGAGCGCATTGCGCACCGCGCCAAAATCCTCCACCGAGCATGTCACGATATGCGCCGTGTCGGTGCTGTCGACATTTTCGCCGCCGGCCTCAATAACCGCTTCCAACATCGCATCGGCGCTGGCGACCTTGACCGGAAATACAATTTCGCCCACGCGCGAAAACATAAACGCGACCGAACCGCTTTCACCCATTACGCCGCCATTTTTGGAAAAGATGGTGCGCAATTCCGCTGCGGTGCGGTTGCGATTGTCGCTGAGCGCTTCGACAATCAACGCAATACCGGCGGGGCCATAGCCTTCGTAACGCACCTCGTCATAATTCACGCCGTCGGCTGCGCCGGGTTGCGCCGATTTAATCGCGCGGTCGATACGGTCGCGCGGCAAATTGTTTTTGCGCGCTTCGATGATCGCGGCGCGCAGACGCGGATTATGCGCGGGGTCGGGCATGCCCTGTTTCGCGGCAACAGCGATTTCGCGTGCCAGCTTGCCGAAGATCTTTGACCGCTTGGCCTCGGATTTCGCTTTTTGATGCATCACATTCTTGGCGTGGGAATGGCCGGCCATAGGGGTTTCTTTCAATTTAGGGTCACAAGAGGCCGCAGTTTATCGCGGCTGCAATAGTTCCGCAACGGGGCGTGGCGTTGAACAGGTTGGAAACCGCACGGGCAGTACTATGGCTTCTTTTCGCGCATATATATGGTCATCCATAGCGACCATTTCGCCCCCGAAAGAACGGCTTATGCAACTGGGCGACAAGGCATCGACCATTCGGAACCCCGCCTGCGATAATAAAGAGAGCATGGCGATAAAGGCGGCGTTCCCCGCCCCCATGTAATCGCTATAAACACTCAGCCCGATAAATAAACCGCCCGATTGTATCCCCACAAGGCCAGCCAGAAGTTCGCCGCCGGCATAAACTTCCACCGAATGGGCAAGGCCATCTGCATGTAATTGCTTCAGGAATTTTTTTGTTTCGCGCCCTATCCAGGGGTCAAGATCGGGATCATTCCAATCGCGCTGCAAGGCGCAATTATAAAGGACGGAAGAAAAACATTGGTTGGCGGTAAAGGTAAATTCATTTCTTAAAATCATCCGCCGTTGATTGCGTGAAAAATCTTTGTGTACAGGAATGATTTCCACATAATCGGGCAAACAGCCCATAAGCCCATCCCGCCCTTCTACCGTAAAGCAACCAATCTGGTACAGGCTGAGCAAGGCTTCGGCGGTGGGATGAAACAAATCCCATTTCCGCATCGTGTCCTTGTGAAGTTGTTCATCGCATTCTAAAGTGGAAAAACGATAATCTATGGCTTCGAGTCTGTCCTGATTGTGCATTTTGTTTTTTAAAAATAGTAAAAGCGACAACGCCAAAATAACAGCGCAAATCAGGGCAATCTGTCAACCGGATTAAAAGCCGAAATCAGCCTTAATTATGGTTAAACATTAAATTTGAAATGGAACACATCGCCGTCATGGACAAGGTAATCCTTGCCTTCCTGACGCAGTTTACCGGAATCGCGCGCGCCGGACTCACCGTTACAGGCAACAAAATCATCATAGGCGATTGTTTCCGCGCGGATGAAACCGCGTTCAAAATCGCTGTGGATGGCGCCTGCGGCTTGCGGGGCGTGTGCGCCGCGTTTCACTGTCCAGGCGCGGGCCTCTTTCGGCCCCACCGTGAAAAACGTCAATAAATCCAGACGGCGATAACCGGCGCGGATGATCTTGTTCAAGCCCGGTTCTTCCAAACCCAATGATGACAAAAACTCTTTCTTTTCGTCGGCGCTTTCCAATACCGCGACTTCCGATTCAATCGCGGCGGTGATAATCACACATTCGGTGCCTTCGGCCTTGGCTTTGGCCGCGACTTTTTCCGACAATGCATTGCCGGTGGCCGCATGTTCTTCGGCAACATTGGCGACATACAAAACCGGTTTGGCTGTGACCAGCGCCAGCTGTTTTAAAATTTCTTTTTTCTCTGGCGACAATCCCGCCAATAATGTCCGCGCCGGTTTACCGTCGCGTAATGCCGTCAAGGCGGGTTCGATGATTTCCAATTGTTCGACAGCTTCCTTGTCGCCGCCCTTGGCTTTTTTCTGCACACCGGTCAGACGTTTTTCCAAACTATCCAAATCGGCCAACATCAATTCGGTTTCCACCGTTTCGGCGTCGCGGATCGGGTCAACCGATCCTTCGACATGGGTCACATCGCCACCTTCAAAACAACGCAACACATGGATGATGGCATCGGTTTCGCGGATATGCGCAAGGAATTGATTACCCAATCCTTCGCCGCGTGCGGCACCGCGCACCAAACCGGCGATATCGACAAATTCCAATTGGGTCGGAATGATTTTGGCCGAGGTCGCAATCTCCGCCAATTTATCCAAACGCGGATCGGGCACCGCCACGCGGCCCACATTGGGTTCGATGGTACAGAACGGATAATTGGCCGCCTGCGCCGCAGCCGTCGCGGTGAGCGCGTTGAACAAGGTCGATTTACCGACATTCGGCAGACCCACAATACCGCAATTGAAACCCATGTTATTTCCCTTATTTTACTGACCCCTGCGGTATAATCGACCGCGCGCCCCAGACCAAGGAAAATGTTCAGCTTTCCTGTTCCGCGAATCCTTCTGATCGGCTAGATATTCACTATGATTAACCTTACCACCGCCTATGCCCAACGGATCGAAGCTGGAAATCTGCGCCCCGATGCGGCGCAAATGGCCGCTTTGGCGGTGTTACAGGATCTTGCCACGCGGGTCGATGGGTACAAACCGCGCAAACAAAATCTGGCCAGCCTATTGTTCTGGGGCAAAACCCCGCCCCCGCAGGGTCTTTATATTTACGGCGATGTCGGGCGCGGCAAGAGCATGCTAATGGATTTGTTTTACGATGCGGCGCGGATCGATAAAAAACGCCGCGTGCATTTTCATCAATTCATGCTGGAAATCCATGCGCGGCTGCATGCGCATGAGGCCGACCAAACACCCGATATTTTGCCGCGCGTGGCGCGCGAGATTGCCGCCGAAACCCATCTGCTGTGTTTCGATGAATTTCATGTCGGCAATATTGCCGATGCGATGATATTGGGGCGTTTATTCGAAGCCTTGATGGATGCGGGCGTGGTGATTGTCGCCACATCCAATTGGCGCCCCGAAAGCCTGTATAAAAATGGATTGCAGCGCGAACGGTTTTTGCCCTTCATCGATTTGATCAATCACCGCATGGATATTTATCATCTGGATGGCGCGGTCGATCACCGGTTTGAACAAACGCAAAAACTGTCGCGCTACATCCACCCGCTGGGCGAAGCGGCAACACATGAGCTGCAACGTATTTTTTACCATCTGACGGATGATGCCGACCCCAAACCGATTACATTGCCCGTTCAGGGACGTACGTTACGCCTTACCCAAACAGCCAAGGGTGTGGGGTTTTTCAATTTCGGTGAACTTTGCACCACCGCGTTAGGCAGCGCGGATTATCTGGAAATCGCCAAATGCCTGCATACCGTCATCATCGATGAAGTTCCGCGCATGAAGGCCGAACGCCGCGACGAAACCATGCGTTTCATCAATCTGGTCGATGCGCTCTATGAAGCCAAGGTCAAGCTGTATCTGGCGGCAGAAGCCGCGCCCGAAAAACTCGCCCCCGAAGGCGAACTCAACTTCCCCTTCCAACGCACCCTCAGCCGCCTGATGGAAATGCAGAGCGAAGAATACCGCAAAAAGCCGCATTTTGCCGGTTGAGCATTAACCATACCGCTTTATTTGACTCCCGCCCTTAATATCCCTATAAACCCGTCATTCCTGAGAAAGCGGTTGGGGGCATGCCCCCTAAACCCGTCACCCCATAAGGGGATGAACTATCGGGACAATTTGAAAAAGCCGAATAATCGGCAGGAGCCACTATGACAAAACGTTTAGAAGCTAAACATAAAATCGACCGCCGTTTAAAGGTCAATCTCTGGGGCCGCCCCAAGAGCCCGCTGAACAAGCGCGACTACCGCCCCGGCCAACACGGCCAAGGCCGCCACAAAGTTTCCGATTACGGTATCCAGCTGAACGCCAAGCAGAAACTGCGCGGCTATTATGGCAATATCGGCGAACGCCAATTCCGTCGTTATTATCAGGAAGCGATGCGCCGTAAGGGTAACAATGGCGAAATCCTGATCCAGCTTCTGGAACGCCGTTTGGATGCCGTTGTATACCGCATGAAATTCGCCGCGACCGTTTTCGCATCGCGTCAGCTGGTTAATCACGGCCACATCCTGGTCAACGGCAAGAAGGTCAACATCTCGTCTTACCAAGTCAAAGACGGCGATGCGATCGAAGTGCGCGGCAAAGCCAAGCAAATGATCCCCGTTTTGGCGGCGGCAGAATTGGCCGAACGCGACGTGCCCGATTATATGACGGTCGACCATAAGGAAATGAAGGGTCAGTTTGTTCGCACCCCCGCCATGACCGATGTTCCTTACCCTGTGCAGATGGAACCCAATCTGGTTATCGAATATTACTCCCGTTAATCGACGCGGGGTTGAGACAAAAACGGGGAGAGAAATCTCCCCGTTTTTTTGTGCCTTACTAGGTAAAATTTATTGCCAGCATTACCACATGGAAAAACGCCTAAAAGGTTGCTAGAATCACAAGAAGCAGGCAATGATGGCTGATAGAATTGTGCATCACCCAATGTTGCCTTCCCTTCTGCATAGCAAAACCAACAATGACCGATCAAAACCCCTATAAGGATTTCACCAATAGGTTGAAGCTGTTCATCAGCAAGCATCCGGCATTAATAACGACTACACTCAGCAACATTTTTACGATGCGCCTTATCGGCAATAAGACCCATGGCGACTTAGCTGAAATAGCGATAGCAGAATTTATCAACCAATATATGTATGATTTCAAGTCACTGCATGTGGGCAAAGACTTATACCGCACTAAATCCAGAGAAGAAGATATTACTATTACAAACGAAATTACTAAAGTTCAATTTCCCGTCAGCCTCAAAGCATATGGTGATGGCCCCCTTCAATTATCAACAGATAAAAACACCTTGATGTACCCACGACTTATGAAAGAGGTTAATCATACTATTGAAGGCCGCACAAGAATTGATGCAGTTTTTGCTGATCCTGCATTTTCCGTATTTTCACAAATAAATGTATTGCCACTTATCTATGATGAGAAAAAACAAAGATGTAACATTTTGGTTTTTGATTATGAGGCAGCTCGCACTCAAACGGCAAAAATAGAGCGCGCCCATGAAGGCAGTGGGAGGAAGCACCCCGTTTTTCGATTTTATGATGCCAATAATGATTATATTTGCGAAGTAAGATATGGTGATGCCGCAGCAAATGCTTTACAGCGCGGGCTATGGACACACACCAAAAATGCATTAAAGCACTTTGATAGCATTACGAGTGGTTGGGTTGATTACTCTCACAACAAGATATTAGTACAACTTTTTTCTCATGCGCTAGTGTCAACAAGTGCTGGACATGATAGAGCACTCATTGAAATCAAAAAAGATATTCAGCAATTAAAAGAAAGAAATCAGCTATGAACCAAATGGCTCTACAAAGAGAGCTTTTCGCAGCGAACTACCCCACTGCCCCTTCCACAGAGGGGATTAAGTATGCTGGTTCAAAGTTAAAATTATTACCTCAGATTTTATGGCTCGCAGGAAAAACCGATGCGAAGATAATTTTTGATGGCTTTGCTGGATCGACCAGGGTCTCACAAGCACTCGCCAAATATGGGTACCAAGTGATTTGCAATGACCGCGCCATTTGGTCAGAGATATTAGGGCGGTGCTATTTAAAGGCGGGGTCGAAAACTAAGTACGAAACGCTTATTAACGATTTAAACACATGCAAACCTAGGGATGGTTGGTTTACAGAGCATTACGGCGGCGACCCATCCGTAATTGATATAGAAAATACCATAAAAATGCCGTGGCAGATTCATAACACACGAAAACTTGATGGAATAAGAGAAGAAATAGACCGTCTTAGTCTTGATGCTAATGAAAAAGCAGTTGCCTTGACTAGTCTTATGATGGCCCTTGATCAAGTAGATAGCACATTGGGGCACTTTTCGTCGTATCTGCGAGAATGGTCGCCCCGTTCATTTAAGCATATGAAGTTGCAAATCCCCGACATTATTGATTGTGAGGATATGCATCAAGTTACTAATGGGGATGTCTTTGATATAGCAAAAGGCGTTAATGCTGACTTAGCCTATTATGACCCACCATATGGCTCTAATAATGAGAAAATGCCGCCATCCCGTGTTCGTTACTCCGCCTATTATCATGTGTGGACTACAGTTTGCCTTAACGACAAACCTGAAGTTTTTGGCAAGGTCAATCGACGCGTCGATACGCGCGATGATGTAGCAGCTTCTGTATTTGAAGAGTTTCGTCGTAATGACAGCGGAAGCTTTATAGCGGTCGAAGCAATTCATAAGCTTATTAAAGACACCCCAACTCAATATATCATCTTATCCTACAGCTCAGGCGGAAGAGCAACGGCACGTGAATTAAATGAAGCCATGAAAGATGCCGGAACCCTTATTGAAGTTATCGAAATGGATTATAAAAGAAATGTAATGGCAGGAATGACATGGACGAATGAATGGCTTCGTGATGCACAAGAACAAAATAGGGAGTTCTTGTTTTTATTAGAAAAACATTAAACAAACTAAACCAACAAAAAAAAGCCTGACTGCAAAACAGTCAGGCTTTTTTATTCTCAAATATAAAACCGCTTAGTGCAATTTCTTCCAAATGCTGCGCTTCAGGAAATACATCACAACGGCCAAAATAACGAGGAACAAAATTACCCGCACACCCATTTGTTTGCGTGCTTCCATCTTTGGTTCCGCCGCCCATGTCAGGAATTGCGCAACGTCACGCGCTTCCTGTTCCACGGTCGCATTGGTGCCATCGGCATAGGTGACTGCGCCGTCAACCAGCGGTGCAGGCATAGCAATTTGATGACCGGGGAAATACGGGTTGTAATTCATCCCTGCGGCAATCTTTTCATCGGCGGCTGGCGTTTGGCCAAAACCGGTGAGCAACGAGTACACATAGCTTTCGCCGCCATGACGTGCCTTGACGATCAAGGACAAATCAGGTGGCAAAGCGCCATTGTTGGACGCGCGTGCGGCCTTGTCATTTGCGAAAGGCGAAACAAACGCATCCGAAGGACGGCCGGGACGTTGGAACATATCGCCCGCATCGTTCGGGCCGTCTGTCACTTGATAATCCGCCGCAATCGCCTTCACTTCGTTTTCGTTGAAACCCAGATCGGTCAGGTTGCGGTACGACAGCAACTTCATGCTGTGGCAGGTCGAACAAACTTGTTTGTAAACCTGAAAACCGCGTTGCAACGCCGCGCGGTCATAGGTGCCGAATACGCCCGCTTGCGGCCAACCACCGGCGGGTGCATGCGGATGCAACGAAGTTTCTTCCCGGGGCGCAAATTTTATGTACCCCAGAGAGCCGACGAGACCAGCAACGACAAGAATTTGAAAAGCGATAACAACTTTACGCATGGCCAGCCCCTAAACTTTCTTCAAAACGGCTTCCGAAATACTGTTCGGAAGCTGCAAGGTCTTCTCATACTTCGTCAGCAAAGGCAGAATGACGAGAAAATGGAAGAAGTAATAAAAGGTCGCGAATTGCCCGATCGAGATATACGGCTCTTCAGCAGGTTGCGAACCGATAATGCCCAACAACACCGTATCCAACGCGAATATCCAGAAGAACGCGCGGAAGGTAGGCCGGAACAAAGCCGAACGCACTTTCGACCGATCCAGCCAGGGCAGAACCAGTAACATGACAATCGCGCCAAACATCGCACACACGCCGCCCAGCTTGGACGGAATTGAACGCAAGATGGCGTAGAAAGGCAGGAAGTACCATTCCGGCACGATATGCGCAGGCGTCGACATAGGGTTCGCCGGAATATAATTATCCGGATGCCCCATATAATTCGGGTTGTAACAAACCACCGCCGCATAGAAAATCAGGAAGATGGAAAGACCGAACAAATCCTTGACCGTATAATAAGGATGGAACGGCACGGTGTCCTTGTCCGATTTCGGTTCGATGCCCAGCGGGTTGTTGGAACCGGTGATGTGCAATGCCGCGATATGCAGAACCACAACGCCGATCAAAACGAACGGCAAGAGATAATGCAAAGCAAAGAAACGGTTCAGTGTCGGGTTATCAACCGAGAACCCGCCCCACAACCATGTCACGACAGCCTTACCCACAACAGGGATGGCGGAAAACAGATTGGTGATAACGGTAGCGCCCCAGAAAGACATCTGACCCCATGGCAACACATAGCCCATAAACGCGGTCGCCATCATCAACAACAAAATCACCACGCCGAAAATCCACAATAATTCGCGTGGATTTTTGTACGACCCTTAAAACATGCCGCGGAAGATATGCACATAAACGACGATAAAGAACATCGACGCGCCATTGGCATGCACATAACGCAACAACCAGCCGCCATTCACATCGCGCATAATGCGTTCGACCGAATTAAACGCGTGATCGGTCGAAGGCGTATAATTCATCGCCAAAAAAATGCCCGACGCGATCATGACGATCAGCATCACCAAAGACAAAGCGCCGAAATTCCACAAATAGTTGAAATTGCGCGGTGTTGGGAATTGTCCATATTCCTTGTTCATGAACGAGAACAAAGGCAAACGTGAATCGACCCATTCAATAACAGGATTTTTAAAAGGTGTACGGGTGCCGTGTGACATGGTTTTTCTTTAGGGGCTAGAGAAGAAGGGAAAGGGAGGATGAGAGAAGGGGAGAAAGAACGGGATCAGAGCATAACCGGCAAGCCAATTCCCTCTTAAGCTCTGATCCCGTTCTTTCTCTCATCTTTGCTCTTCCTTACCCTATTTTAATATGCGTGGCATCGGTAAAACTATAAGGAGGCACTTCCAGATTTTTGGGCGCAGGGCCTTTGCGGATGCGCGCGGCGCTGTCATACTGTGAACCGTGACAAGGGCAGAACCAGCCGTCGAATTCACCGTGCGGATCGGTTGGTTTTTGGCCCAGCGGCACGCAACCCAAATGAGTGCAAACACCAATCACCACCAACCATTCGGCATCAAATTTACCACCGATAACCGATTGCTTGAAACGTTCTGCGTCGCTTTCGGGATCGCGCAAGGTGGAAACATCAACCGCATTGGCTTCGTCAATTTCCGCCTGTGTGCGGCGGCGGATGAAAACCGGCTTGCCGCGCCACACGACGGTCATGGAATCCCCGACCTTTAATTTCGACACATCGACTTCGGTGGTCGACATCGCCAGCGTATCGGCCGCCGGATTCATGGAATTGATCAAGGGCCAGGCGGCAGTGGCGGCGCCTACGGCGCCCATCGCGCCAGCGGTATAGGCCAAAAATTCGCGGCGGCTTTGCGCGTCTTTTTCATCCTGGTCGGAGGAGCAGAGGCAATGGCCGGAACAGCCTTGTTCGTCGGAAGACGACGTCATAATCTAAACTCCGTAATGAACGAATGACCGATTCACGGACGCAAACCGGAATGCGCGCAACTTAAACCAACCCACAATAAAGTCAAAGCCTCTATGAAAAATTCCTCTTTACGCCTCGCTTTGTACCAACCCGACATGCCGCCCAACACAGGCACCATGATGCGAATGTGCGCCTGTCTGGGCGTGGGGCTGGATATCATCGAACCCTGCGGTTTTCCGATGGATGACGCCAAGCTTCGCCGCGCCGCCATGGATTATATCGACCATCTGGATTATGCCCGCCACGCGTCATGGAACGCGTTTCAGGCACAGAAAGCCTCGCGCCGCATCGTCCTGCTCTCGACCAAAGCGGCACAGCCCTATACCGGCTTCGCCTTTCATGCCGATGATATCCTGATGGTCGGGCGCGAAAGCGCGGGCGTGCCGGATGACGTGCATAACAGCGTCGATGCGCGGATTCTGGTGCCCATGAAGCCACCTTTGCGGTCTTTAAACGTCGCCATCAGCGCGGCAATGGTTCTGGGCGAGGCTTTGCGGCAAATAAAATTTTAAAAATGACCAAATCATACAATTGTATTTACACGTTCAGGTTGCAATTGGCCGTCGAACATGAGGGTATGAAAGACGCCCCACAGGCCAAAAGTCAGAAAAACGGGCTTTGTCAGAGCGATAGTTCGAAATTTGAACCAATCTGTTGCCATTTTATTCACAATATATCATATTGTTTTTGCTATGTAATTTCCGTATTTGTTCATCATTCCTTAAAGCTTTTGGCCTATTCTGGGCTTATCCGAACCCCCTGGTTCTCAACTTTTTTAGTAAGGAGATCACTATGCGTAACATGATCAACCGCTTTATGAAATCTGAAGAAGGCGCGACCGCCATTGAATATGGCCTGATCGCCTCGCTGGTCGCTGTGGCGATCGTTGCCGCCCTGACCGCCCTTGGTGGTGGTCTGAAGGGTGTGTTCACGACCATTACAACCAGCCTTTAAGAGAACCCAGGCTAATGGGGTACGGGGGTGCCGATCTTCGGGTCGGCATCTCCCCCGCCTGGCTCTGCAGCTCATGAAAGTGGAGAAGAAAGATGCATAACCTTATGAGATTTATAGCAAATGAAGAAGGCGCGACCGCCATTGAATATGGCCTGATCGCCTCGCTGGTCGCGGTTGCGATCGTCGCAGCCCTTACTTTGCTGGGTGGCGGCCTGAATAACGTCTTCACGACAGTAACGACCGCCCTGTAAAGGCTAGACGTTTCTGGGGTAGGAGTAATGCCGGCCTTCGTGCCGGCATTTTTTTGGGAATTTTTGACAAGACCGGCAACACCATTCATTCCTCCTGCGGAATGATTCGATTCATTGGTCGTTAATCATACCGCTGGTATGGTTAACAGGTTATATTAAGATATCACTTGAAGTTTCCCGCGCACCCCGTCTGTCTGTTTATTATTAAGGTTCCCATTCTATGGCTTTGGCTTTCACCGCCTTCCATGTTGCGATTCTTGTTATCGCCGCTGCGATCTTTATCGCGGCCGCGGTCTGCGACGCCTGTTCCTACCGGATCCCCAATTATCTGTCGGCGCTCTTGGTGGGCATGTTTCCGCTGGTGGTTATCACGGCGCCGCATGGCATCGACTGGAAACAAAACAGCATGATTTTCGGCCTTGTCGTCCTGACCGGCTTTATCCTGTTTCTGGGCAAGCTGATCGGCGCGGGCGATATCAAACTTCTGGCGGCGGCCAGCCTGTGGGCGGGGCCGCATCTGATCGCCGTTTTGCTGATCGTCACCGCCCTTGTCGGCGGCGCGGTTTCGATTGCCATGGGCGTTATTACCCATATCCGCCAACGCAAAAACGATAACGCCACCGAAGTCGAATTGAAAAAAGTGCCCATCCCCTATGGCATTGCGATCGCCGCCGGCGGTTTGGCGATGTTGGGCATGATGGCGCAACCCATTCTATTACCGCGTTAAGAGGGAAAAATGGCCACACGCAAAGTCACCCTTCTTCTTGTCGCCGCCGCGGTCGCCATCGGCACTATGGCCGTGGTGCGCAGCATGATGAGCGACGCGCCGCCGCCCGAACAAGCGCCAGCCATTCAAATTACCGAAGTGGCAGTAGCCGCGCATGATTTACCGACCGGCACCATTTTAAAAGAGACCGACATGAAATGGGTGCAATGGCCATCGACATCGGACACATCCGCGCTCTTCGTCAAAGGCCAAAGCAGTATGCCAGATATCGCAGGCGCCGTGGTGCGCGACGGATTCCGTTCGGGCGAACCGATCATGGCCTCGCGCGTCGCGCATGCGCATGACCAGGGATTCCTTGCCGCCGTTTTAACGCCGGGCATGAAGGCGATGTCGGTATCCCTGAGCCCGACGGCGGAAGTCGCCGGTTTTATTTTCCCGGGCGACCGCGTCGATGTGATTTTAAGCCACAGCTTCAGCCGCAAGGACAGCGCGGAATTCACCGAACGCCGGGTCAGCGAAACCATTTTGCAAAATGTGCGCGTGCTGGCGCTTGATCAACGCAGCGATAACCAAAGCACCGACCCGAAAATCGCGCAGACGGCAACATTGGAAGTGGCGGATAAAGACGCCGAAAAACTGGCGCTGGCTGTTGATATGACCAGCAGCTCTTCCGCAAGCAAAGCCTCCATCTCGCTGATCCTGCGCAGCCTGGCATCCGATGACAAATCGGGCGACATCAAACCAACCCCCACATGGGACAGCGATGTCAGCCCCGCCTATCCCACAGTAAACGGCGATGACGGGCTTATCCAGCGCGTTCAGGTTATGCGCGGCAAAGTTATCACCGAAGACACATTCGAACGGCACAGGTAGCGTGATGAAAAAACTTCTTATCCTTGCTTTGCTCTTGTATGTGTCGCCCGCGCTGGCGGCATCTTCCTCTTTGTCGCTGACGGTTGATCACGGCACATCGCTTACTTTGTCCGGCCCCGCTTCTTCGGTCTTTATCGCCAATCCCGACATCGCCGATGTTCAGGTGATGTCGCCGACGCAGGTGATGATTTTCGGCAAACGCACCGGCGAAACCACCTTTATGGCGACGGATGCGCGCGGCCATACGCTGGCGCAACGCACAGTCACCGTGACACAGGATATGAGCGAATTGCGCAACGAATTAAACGCCGCCATTCCCGGCAACACGATCAAAGCGACGCCGGTGCCAAACGGCATTGTGCTGACCGGCATGGCCAAAGACCCCGCCGCCGTGGCAGATGCCTATAAAATCGCGATGCGCTTTATGCCCACCGGCGGCGATATCATCAACCGCGTGCAAGTGAATGGCAGCAATCAGATCAGCATCCATGTGCGCTTTGCCGAAGTTCAACGCAACGTCGATAATACGCTCGGCTTTGATTTGCAAAATGCGCTCACGATTGGCGGCGGCATGGTTGTCGGCCTTGCGACGGGCAACGGCGTCAACGCCATTACCACGGCCACGAGCGGAACTATTTTTGACCAGAACGAACTTAACGGCCTGTTCCCCCGTCCTAATAATTCGACGCTTAATACTCCTAATGATGTGCTGGGTGCCAATTATACCGGCAAGCATATAACAGCAGGCGCCATGATCGACGCGTTGGCACAGGAAGGCATGATCAACATTCTGGCCGAACCGACTTTAACCGCGATGTCGGGCGAAACCGCCAATTTTCTGGCGGGCGGCGAATTTCCCATCCCCATCCCGCAAGGCAACGGCACCATCAGTATCACGTTTAAATCCTATGGCATCTCGCTGGAATTCACGCCGACCTTGTTAAGCGGCAACCGTATCAGCCTGCATGTACGCCCCGAAGTCAGCCAGCTGACGACGGCGGGTTCGATTATTTTGAACAATATCACAGTGCCCGCTTTGACAACGCGTAAGGCCGAAACCACCGTCGAAGTCGGCAGCGGCCAAAGTTTTGCCATCGCCGGTCTGATGGATAACAGCCAGGCGCAGACCGTCGATAAATTCCCGTTGCTGGGCGATATGCCGATCCTTGGCGCGTTGTTCCGTTCCGAACATTTCCAGAGTGGCCAGACCGAATTGATGGTCATCATCACGCCCTATGTCGTGAAACCTTCCACCGGGCAATTGGCGTTGCCGACCGATGGCATGGCGCCACCCAATGAAACCGAAATGCTGGTTGGCCTCCGCAAGACCAGCAGCGACCCCAACGCCCGCCCAATGAGCGGTGATCCGGTTGGCGTTGCCGCGCCTACGCCCACGCTTGCCCCTGTGCCAGCCGCCGCGCCTTTGGTGCCTGTCACCAATGCGCCGGATGTCAGCACCACAGATATCGTTATGCCACCGGTTGCGGCGACGCCCGCGCTTGTGGAAACACCTCTTGCACCTGCACCTATTGTATCGGTGCCTTCTGAACCCGCGCCTGCGCCAACTGTCCCAACGCCTTCCGCGTCTTCTGTTGCACCCCCTGTCCTACCTGCCGCTGTTTCACCCCCTGTCGTTCTGCATCCTGTAGGCGACATGGATAAACATAGCGGCGGCATTTTGGTGGAGTAGAGCTATGAAAAAAACCCAACTCGCTTTTTGTTCCCTGGCGCTTTTGACAACGGCCTGCTATCCGGCCACGCCGCGCCCCGATTACACGATCAAGGTCGCGCAAACGGCGCAGGGCTCCGTCGCCACGCCGCCCACCTGCCCCAGCTGGGCGAAAGACAATGCGGATCCGTATGACAATCAGCCCGAACCGCAATTTGGCTGTTCGCAAGCGCGCAATCTGGCTTTGGAAGTTGAAAATCCCGATGATCTTCTTCATGGCCGCGCCTTGGCCGACCAACGCGGCGTCACCGCCGTCGGCGCGGTACGGCGCTATGACAACAACCAGACACGCGGCCTGATAACGCCCGACACGGAAACCAGCCAGTTGGCCGTAACCACAGCGCCAACAGCCGCATCACCCATGAGCGGCGATGTGACAGGCAGCGCGGGTTCAAGCAGTTCTTCGGCAGGGGCGGCGGCAGCATCACCATGAGCGGCATGTTTTCCTTTGGGCGTGGCGAAGACACCATGCATGGCGAATTTATGGGATTCATCATGGATGATGAATCCCTTGTTGTGTTGCGCGGCTGGGCGGAACGTCAGGGCTATCCGCAAGCGTCGGTGCAACAAGGCGGCCCCGATATGTTCGCGCAATTGCTGGAATCATCCGCGCCGCCGAAAATGGTGATGATCGATGTCGACGGCCATGCCGACGCCGCCGCGACCATTGCGCGTCTGGTCAGCCTGTGCGGCGCCGAATGCCGCGTTATCGCCGTGGGTTCGGCCAATGATATCGCCCTTTATCGCCGTATCCAGAATGCGGGCGCGGTCGATTATGTCGTGAAACCCCTTATGCCCGATATGCTGAACCACGCTTTGGCGGCGGCCCTGCGCGGCCCTTCGTCGAACCACAACAAAACCGAAAACAAGGAAGCCCGCGAAATCGTCGTGATAGGATCGCGCGGCGGCGTGGGCGCCAGCGCCACAGCCCTGAACACCGGTTGGTTGATGGCGCATGAAATGGGTTTGAACGTCGCCCTGTTCGATCTCGATTTGCAATTCGGCAGCAGTTTTCTGGCGCTCGATCTGGAACCCGGTCGCGGCTTGCGCGATATTGTCAGCTCGCCCAACCGCGTCGATAGTTTGATGATCGCCAGTTCCATTGTGCCGGAAAGTGAACATTTTTCGGTGCTGGGCGCCGAAGAAACGGTTGATGAAATCGTGCCCATCGATGGCGGCGCGATTACCGCCTTGCTGAAAGAAATGAAAAGCAATTTTGACGTCATCATCGTCGATATGCCGCGCACGATGTTGGCCGCGCATAAACGCCCTTTGATGGGCGCGCATGAAATCGTGATTGTTTCCGATTTGTCATTGGCCGGTATCCGCGACACGTTGCGCATTAAAACCGCCTTGACCAGTCTGGGCAGCGCGGCACGCATTTCCATCGTCGCATCGCGCACCGACAGCACAGGGCGCGGCCAGATCAACGCCGATGTTTTTGAAAAAGGCGTGCAGACCCCCATCGCCATCACCATCCCCGAAGACATTATCGGTTTCGCGGCAGCATCCAACAGCGGCAAAGCGATGGGCGCAGCGGCCACCAAATCGCCCGCCACCAAAGCGTTGCGCGAATTGGCGCAACATCTGGTCAACGAAACCGCGCCCGTGCCGAAGAAAAAATCTTTCCTCGACAAGATTTTTACCGATGCGAAAAAGAAATCCAAAAAACCGGATAGCGGACGGAGTCATGCCTGATGCCCCACTCTACCGGCATGGACACCACCATCACCACTTTACGCAACAAGGTGATGCCCGCGCTCAAGGAAAAAATTCCGGCGGATAAAGTCAAATGGACGTCACGCGCCGATGTCGCCCGCGAAGCGAAAACTGTCGTGGGCGATTTTCTGTTCAGCACCGGCATTGAACTTAACCTGCTCGACCAACGCGATCTGGTCACCTCGTTGATCAACCATTTCATCGCCGAAAATGCCGGTATCGCCGCCCCCGTTCAGGCGCCGCAACCAACCGCGCCAACCGGCACCGAAACCAACGGCGAACACGGCGAAGCGCCCGCGGTCGATCCCTATGCCACGCGCAATTCCGCCCGCGCCACCTTGGAACAAGCCAAAAATAAATTGCAACCGATGGTGTTGGAACGTATCGACACATCGGCCGCCGCCAAATTGCCGCGCGAAGAATTGTCGCGCGATCTGACCGGCCTGATCGCCGAATTGCTGAACGAAAACAAAATCCATCTGAACGCCGCCGAACGCACCGATCTGGTTAAACAGCTTCTGGACGATATGCTTGGCCTTGGCCCGCTTGAACCATTATTGGCCGATGAAACGATTTCGGAAATCATGGTCAATGGCCCCAAAATGGTTTTCATTGAAAACAAGGGCAAGCTGACGCTTTCCGATGTGCAGTTCCGCGATAACGCGCATGTGCTTTCCATCGCCACGCGTATCGTCACCGCGATTGGCCGCCGCATCGACGAAAGCTCGCCGCTTTGCGATGCGCGTTTGATGGATGGCAGCCGCGTCAATATCATCATCCCTCCTTTGGCGATTGACGGGTCGACCATCACCATCCGTAAATTTTCAAAGAAGAAAATCACGCTGGAAACCATGCTTAAATTCGGCAGCATATCGCCGAATATGGCCAAGCTTCTGCGCATCGCGGGTCGTTCTCGCCTCAACATTCTGATTTCCGGCGGTACGGGTTCGGGTAAAACCACGTTGCTCAACGCCTTGTCGCAAATGATCGATCACGGCGAACGCGTCGTGACGATTGAAGACGCGGCGGAATTGCAATTGCAACAACCGCATGTCGTGCGTTTGGAAACGCGCCCCGCCAATCTGGAAGGCAACGGCGAAGTCACCATGCGCGATCTGGTCAAAAACGCTTTGCGTATGCGCCCCGACCGTATCATCGTCGGTGAAACGCGTGGCGGCGAAGCGTTGGATATGTTGCAGGCGATGAATACCGGCCATGACGGATCGATGTCCACCGTCCACGCCAACCGCCCGCGCGAAGCCATTATGCGTTTGGAAAATCTGGTCGGCATGTCGAGCGCCAACCTGTCGCCGCGCGCCATCCGCCAACAGATCGCCGCCGCCGTCGATATGATCATTCAGGTTTCGCGTATGCGCGACGGGTCGCGCCGCGTTACCTACATCACCGAAATTACCGGCATGGAAGGTGAAGTGATCACCATGCAGGATCTCTATACCTGCGAAGTCACAGGGGAAACGCCCGACGGCAAACTGGCGGTAGATTTCAAAAACCACGGGTTACGCCCGCATTGTCTGCCCAAAGTCGCCTATTTTGGTTTGGATAAACAACTGATGGAAACAATGGATGGCTAAGGCGGGGGACAGATGAATCTAAACGCACACGGCCTCTACATCATCCTCGGCATCGGCATCTTTGTCTTTGCAGCCCTTGTGCTGTCGGCTTTTTCCAGTGGTGCTTCGGATATGGAAAAACGCCTGGCGCGGGTCAGCAGCGGCAAACGCGCGGCAAACCCCGACGGGCGCCTGTCGCCCAACAGCGTCAAATCAACCAAAGACAGCGCCATTCCGTTTCTTGACCGTCTGGTCAAAATGGTGCCCAACCCCGATAAAATGCGCAACCGCCTGTCGCGTACCGGCCGTTCGATAGCACTCGGCGAATATCTTTTGATGAACGCGCTAGCGGTTTTTATTTTCTATATGATTTTCAGCATTTTGGGCTGGGCGAAAATCGTCGCGCTTTTGGTCGGCGTCATGGCCGGGTTAGGGTTGCCGCATCTGGTCATCGGCATCATGGGCGCGAAACGTATCAAAAAATTCTTGGCCAATTTCCCTGAAGCGATTGATACCATGTGCCGCGGTATCCGCTCCGGCCTGCCCATCACCGAATCTATCGCCTCTGTCGGGCGCGAAATGCCTGATCCTGTTGGCATCGAATTTCACCGTATCAGCGACGGCGTGCGCATGGGCAAAACAGTGGAAGCATCGATGTGGGATGTAGCCAAACGCATCGACACGCCCGAATGGCGTTTTTTGATTATCGCAATGGCCATTCAAAAAGAAACGGGTGGCAATCTGGCCGAAACTTTGGGCAATCTGTCTGACCTAATCCGTAAACGGCGCCAGCTGCGCCTCAAAATCAAAGCCATGTCATCCG
Organism: Alphaproteobacteria bacterium; assembly: GCA_026225415.1. Taxonomy (GTDB): domain Bacteria; phylum Pseudomonadota; class Alphaproteobacteria; order UBA9219; family UBA9219; genus CAIXLI01. Next base: position 230,142 of record JAMFSS010000009.1, read on the forward strand.
AAGCCAAGGCCAGCGCGGGCATCATCGGCTCTCTGCCCTTTGTCATGGGCATGTTGCTGTTTGTCGTTAATCCCGATTATCTGTCGGTGATGTTCACGAAAACCACCGGCAAAATCCTGCTGGGCGGCGGTTTGTTCTGGATGACGATGGGCTGGGCCGTGATGCTGAAAATGATTCATTTTGAACTGTAGGTAAGATTTTTGATTAATCCGGCGATTCACGTTTCCTGTTGAAACGTGAACGCTTCAACAGGAAACGATCGCGGATATGACACTCGACCATGCCATGCACGACCCGAATATCATCGCGATGCTGTGCGCCGCCGGTGCCGCCGCCGTTGTTGTGTTGATATGGATGGCGATGGTCGATGGCGACCCCCTGCCCGAACGGTTGAAAAGCATCACCGAACGCCGCGACGAATTGCGTATCGAGGAAAAGAAAAAGAAAACATCACGCGTCGAAGGTGCCACGCGCGCCGATATGATCAAAAACATCGTACAAAAACTGCAATTGGAAAAAGGCAAAAAGATCAACGAAATCCGCCTCAAATTGGCGCGCGGCGGTTACCGTTCACCCGATACCGTCATGACTTATTTGTTGATGCGTGTCATGGCACCTTGCGTGACCGGTTTTATGGCCTTCTTCTTTTTGTTTATCGGTCATGCCTTTGAGATGCAAACAATTATGAAAATTCTGATTGTCATTGCCGCCATTCTGTTCGGCATCAAACTGCCCGATATTTTCCTGAAAAACGCCAGCCAGAAACGCGAAATCGTTTTGCGCAAAGCCATGCCCGACGCGCTCGATCTTATGGTGATCTGCGCCGAAGCGGGCTTAAGCCTTGATGCCGCGCTTGACCGCGTCAGCCGCGAAATGGCCTTCGCCGCGCCCGAACTGTCCGAAGAAGTCGGGCTTACCTCTGTCGAGCTGGGTTTCTTTCCCGACCGCAGCCGCGCCTTGCAAAACCTGTCCGACCGCGTACCGCAACCGGGTGTGGTCGCGTTGGTCAACACGCTTATCCAAACCGAAAAATATGGCACACCTTTGGCGCAGGCTTTGCGCGTTTTGTCGTCGGAATTGCGCGACGACCGCATTATGGCGGCGGAAACCAAAGCGGCGAAATTACCCGCCACACTGACAGTGCCGATGATTTTGTTTATTCTGCCGCCGCTCTTCATCGTTCTTCTGGGCCCCGCGATTATGCGCGTTTCCGGCCTCATGAGCGGCAACTAATCCTAGCGTGGCCCCGAAGGATTTCCTGTATCAGGCGTGATGCTTCCGCTGGAATTCAATCCGGTCGTGGTGTTGCCGCCACTTAATGTGTTCGTGGGATAGGGTTGCGTTGCAGACCCCACCGTACCCGTCACAGAACCCGCAACACCCGAAGAACCTGCCGTGATGCCATTCGATGTTACGCCGCTGTTGCTTACGCTGTTATTCGTCACAGCCATATTGTTTGTCACACCATTATAACTGCTGGCTGCCGCACCCGATGGCGCCGTTTGCACGCTTGTGGAAGACGCAGCCGATGGCAACGCACCAATCCCCATGCCGGTACCCGAAGGCGTTACCCCCTGATCAGAAGGAAACCCCGCACCGGAAATATTACCCGCCCCCGCGGCATTACCCGGTGCCGCCGCGCCCACCGTGGCATGCGCCGCAGTAGTGGCAGCGCAAACAGATACGCCCGAAGAAATAACCATGCCCATAACAAAGGCACAAATTTTTATGGATGTTTTGGCATTATGCATTTGTTTTTCCTTTCAATGAATATGCCCCATCCTTAAACCTGATTGAGCCGGAATTGTGATAATTCATACGTGGCAAAATAAAGAAAGGATATGGTTTTGAAATAACCACGCCTTTTACCCCGCGCTTATTCCCTATGCGCCATAAGAAACTGCATTCTTATAACAAGCGCTTTACGCTCCCTTGAACTCACCAACTTCCAAGGACATATCATGAGCACCATTCTTCTCGTCGTTCTTATCCTGCTGCTGGTCGGCGGTTTGCCCACATGGCCACACAGCCGCAGCTGGGGCTATTACCCATCCGCAGGCCTCGGCACAGTCCTTATCGTCGTCGTCGTCCTGATGTTGATGGGACGGATTTAACCTTAACCCGCGAGGCTTCCATGTATCCCGCCGCCAAATCATCCTGCACATATCTGATCGCCACCACCGTCATCTGCTTTTCACTTTTGGGCGCGGCGCATGCAATGGCGGCGGAATCGACCAAGGATTTTGCCCATGATACCTCGGTCGGCAACTCGTTTGAAATCCAGTCGAGCCAATTGGCGTTGGAAAAAACGCAAAGCAAAGACATTAAATTATTTGCGCAACACATGATCGATGATCACGGCAAGGCGCAAGATGATTTAAAGAGCGCCGTGTCGGCATCGAACGCCGATGTGGTAATGCCCGATGGCAGCCTGGACGGCAAGCATCAGAAAATGTTGGGCAAGCTGAACGACGAAAAAGGCAAGGATTTCGACAAGCTGTATGTGCATGACCAGGTTGTGGCGCATGACGACACGGTTGCGATGTTCATGAATTATGCCCAGGACGGCGATAACGCGGCGTTGAAAGATTTTGCGAACGCAACTTTGCCAACACTTAAAGAACATCAACAGGATATCCACAAAATCCGCTCGAATATGTAGCAAGACTCCCTCTCCCCTTGCGGGAGAGGAAGCAAAAAACTTGGGCTTACGCCCTTAAAGCGTAAGCCCTAAGTTTTTGCAGGTGAGGGGGTTGCTTGCTATCCGCTAGCAACCCCCCACTAACTTACAAATTAGCCTCGGACTCAATATACAACTTCACCTCATCCCCCAACGCAGGCAAATAGGTTGTCATCCCGAAATCCGACCGTTTGACGGTTGTGGTCGCGCTGAACCCCGCGGTTTTCTTGTGCATCATATTGTCGCCGATTTTGTTCAACGTCACATTCAAAACTTCCGGCTTGCTGATACCGCGCAGCGATAATGTGCCTTCGACCTTGGCGCTATTTTTACCGGTCAAAACCACTTTGGTGCTGGTAAAAGTCGCAGTCGGATATGATGCCACATCAAAAAATTGATCCGACTTCAAATGTTCGTCCAGCTTGGGGATACCCGTCACCAGCTCATCGGTTGGAATGGTCACCGACAGGCTGCTGTTCTGTGGCGCGGCTTCATCCAGCGTCAAAGAACCCGTGATCATCGAAAATTTACCCCACGGGTTGGAAAACCCGAAATGGTTGATGGTCCAGGTCACCGCCGTGTGCATGGGGTCGAGCGTATAGGTATCGGCCGCATGCGCAACGCCGGATATCATCATCAATCCGGTCAGCAACATGGAAGTGCGAAGAAAATTTTTCATTTCTGTCTCCTGTGGGTGGAACGGTTATTTAAAACGCGCGGTCAAGGTAGCGACGCGCTTGCCCAGATGTTCCGCCGTTTTCAGGTCGCTGGCAATAGGGCCGTTATCGGGGCCCTGATCGGCGTTCGATTGCGCCATGGCGCCCAGAAAACTTCCCAACCGGTTCAGATCTTCAACCGAACCTTTGCTGTTATTATTGCCGGGCATCAAATCCAAACCGACCCAGATCATGCCATGCTGTGCCGCGAAAACGGCCAACCCTTGCAATGTGTTCAGCTTGTCGCCGCTTTGGCTGGCCGAATTGGTGAAACCGGCGGAAATTTTATCAACCCATTTACGCGCCATCCAGACTTTAGAGCTTTCATCCATAAATTTCTTAAACGGCGCGCTGACATTGCCCATATAAGTCGGGCTGCCAAAAATAATCGCATCGGCGCTGTCCAATTCATCCCACGGTGTTTCATTGTCACCCACCGCGATCAGTTTGACGATGCCCCCCGCCACCGACTCGGCGCCCTTGGCGACGGCCTTGGCTTGTTCGGCGGTATGGCCGTAGCCGCTGTGATAAACAATCGCGATTTTCATGATTTTCCCTGTGTTTGTTATTGGTTGTATTTAGTAACTGACTAAGTTATAAATACCAATATGAAAACCGCAAGTAGGCACTGTTAAATTACACAGTCACCCCAAAGTAACTATAAAGGCCAAAATGATGAAACCACATACAGATAAAACACACGCGGGTAGGACACGTTGCCCCTTACAAGAATTGCTGACGCGACTGGGCGATAAATGGAGCCTGCTGATCCTGTGCACCCTGTCCAACGCGCCGAATAATTGCGCCCGGTTTTCCGAATTGAAACGCGGCATCAACGGCATTTCGCAACGGATGCTTACGGCGACTTTGCGGAATCTGGAACGCGACGGCATTTTAACGCGCGTTGTCTTTCCGGTTATCCCGCCGCGCGTCGAATACAGCCTGACCCCGCTTGGCAAGAACCTGCTTCAACCTGTGGAATCTTTGGTCGGATGGGTCGAACAACATTGGGAAACAATTGAAAAATCACGCAGCGTGTATGACGCGACCCATACGCCTCCGGCCATGGCAAAAGAAATTATCGTCCAAACGCGTTTTTCGGCGTCACGGTAAATATCTTGGACATTAATGTGATAAATTCGCGCGTCTGTTCCCATGCCATCTTGCGGTTGGGAAAACGTTTCGACATAACGTCCCAGCAATAAGTCGCATGCCCGGTACGCCCCAACCCATTGCCCAATGTTTGATAGGCCTTGCTGCTGTTCTGTAAAAAATTCACGAAATCGGTCGAACCGCTGCGCAAAATAAACATTTTGTCATAGGCCGTTTGATACTGGTTCAAAACCTTCTCAACCGCCTGCCATTCATTCTGAAAACCTGCTTTAATCTGTTCAATCGTCGCCTTCAACGTATCACGTTCCTGTCCCGTGGCGGCGGCGGGCGGTATCTTGATGCCCTGCATCCATCCATGCAATTCGGTATACAGCGCCGTCGCGCGTTGCCGTTCGAACCCGTAATAAATAACACCCTTCCACGCCGCGAAAATTTCTTTTTCCTTGCCCTGCGGCAAACGGAAAGCCATCACCAAAGGCTTCAGCGCGTCCATATCGCGGCCTTCCCAGATTTTTTCGATCAGCTTGCGCGCCATTTCATCCGAAGCAACCGCATCGGGGAACGCGGCCTTGGCCAGCGGTTCAAAATTTTGCAGAATATAGAGTTCGATCTGGTTCCATAATTCTTCCGACACATCGAAATAATCGTCGTTCATTTCGATATTTTCATTCCTGAAAACATCCTTCAGCAAAAACGGGTCGAGCGAGGGAAGCCGGTCGAGGATTTTCATCACCCGCATATCGTCGGCCAACCATTCTTTGGGCAACGCGCCTTCGCCGAACGTGTCGATCAACCCGCGTTCGGCGGCAGTGTCATGCACAAAAATCGTGCGGCCGCCTTCGTAAATATCATTCTGGTTAAACGGTAGATAAATTTTGGTGCCGATGGAAGAATTACGCGCGTCCGCATCGGTGTCTTTGATCAACACGATATTGTTCAACGGTTTGCAACGAAAGAAGGTCCGCGCGATGGGGTCTTTGGCCAAAATCTTTTTGGTCATCACATTGCAATTCAGGACGCGCGGCGACCCGACATCAAGCATTGGTTTAAGATATTCGCCAGCCATGCATTAACCACGAAAAACGGAAAAACAGCCAAAACTATAACGGCGATTAAGTTAACAAAGACTCTACAAAGAAACCTGTTTATGCTCAATAAGTTATGAAGTTTTACGGAGGCAGAAAACCGATTAAAGACCAGCGCCCATGGGTGGTTTTACCCGAGGCTCCATCTTTCGCCGGGCCTTGCGCGCAGGCGCCGCCGCTTCGACACGACGCTCGCCGAATTCTGCGGCATGCTTGCCCAACACGGTCAAAGCCTTTGCTTCCAGCTGACGGATACGTTCGCGGGTAATACCATATTTCACGGCAAGCACTTCCAGCGTTTGTGTTTCCTCGCCCGAAAGACCGAAACGTTTGCGCACGATATCGCTGTGCTTTTCCGACAAAGAAGAGTCGACCGTGTCGCGCAACCGCGCGTAAATCTGCGCGTTGATCAATCCTTCCATGGCATCCGGCAAGGATGTGTCCGGAAGATAATCGCCCAGCACCGCGTCGCTATCTTCCCCTTTTCCGACGGGGCTATCCAAACTCACAACCCGCGCGTCAATCGATTGCAGGTCGTGGATTTTATCAACCGGCATGTCCATGGCCTTGGCAAGTTCCACAAAACTGGGCGACCTGCCACATGTTTGACGAAAATTACTTTCAAGCCGCAACATCTTGGCCTGTGCTTTTTTCATGTTCATAGGCAAATAAATATCACTGCCCTGTTTATGCACAAAATCACTCAAAGCCGCTTCGACCCATGGGCAAGCATAGGTGTAAAGCCGGAAACCACGATGCGGGTCAAACCCTTCGATACCGCGCATCAAACCGATACCCGCCTCTTGCTTCAAATCATCACCGTCAAAACCAGACTTGATATAAGTATATGACAGACGCGGCAAGAGCGTATCCTGGCTCATAAATAATGTATTTTTTGCGCGGTCCAACGCCCGACGGTTCTTTTTGATATCTTTGATAATATCTGAAAATTCAGATTGATCGTCAAACGCGACCCCATCCGCCAGATCATAAAGAACGGAATCTTTTAAACGCACAACATCGATAATGGTGGATATAATCTGCTGACGCGCATCGTCTGTTGGCAGCTTTTCGCGGTTTGTTATCACATCGTGAATAAGACCGGCCAGCTGCGCAGCCAACGCGGCTCTTTTATGCGGCGCATCATCTTCCGACTCTTTTTTACGAAGAAAAAGATAATCATTAAAATCCAACGAAGCATCGGCGACGCCGGCATAAATGGCGTGGATTTTTTCTAAAGTCTGGGGAAAGGCGACCAGCCCCTGAACAAGTTGCGTTCTTGCATCCAGCATTTGTTGCGCGATGACGAATTCATTGGCGCCCGATAATCTTAAACCATTTGTTCTGGCAAGGATCTCGCCGGCGGCTGCAAAATCAACCGCGGCGGATATTTTTCCTAAATGCGTCATAATTTTAAAACCTCACTCTAAAAATATCTGGGACACCCTAACGCTAGCATCCCCTCCCTTTTTAAACCTGAGCGAATTTACTTTCAAACCCAATCGACCAAAAACATGGTTAACGTTAGGGTTTTTTGGCCCTGACCACGTCATGCAACCGCATAACCAGCGCGCCCATCGACCGTACAGTAACATTAAGCGTATCGATATTTTGTTCAATGCTTTGCATCCATAACGCGTTTGCGCTGTCGGCAACGGGCACAACGGGCGCATCCAGCGTCGCCAGCAAAAACGCGAAATGCCATTCCGAAACCGGTTTGGCCCATGTCTGTTCCAACCACGCGCGATAGGGTTGCGGCATGTTATAGGGGCTGATGAAAGGCGGGCGCGAAGGCTCGGTGTCGAAAACGCGGCGCGTCACCACTTCATTCACAAACAAAAAGAAAGCCAGAAAAATATCATCCGGCCAGACGCAATCGCGCTTGGCGGTCGAGATTTCGTTATAATCAATCAGGTACGGAAAATTATTTTCCCCCATGATGATATTCCACACCCGTAAATCGGCATGATACAACCCGGTTTTTTCCAACTGCGCCAACTGTTGCAACACGCCGCGCAAAATATCGCGCGCGTCGTAATCACCGCCGTTGGTGATAACGTCACTCAGCCGCACGCCCTTGATTTTTTCCTGCACCAACCACGCGGTATTTTCATCCCCACCGCTTTGCACAAGTTTAGGCGACCACTCATACCCAACGGGGGGCGATTGCAAAAACTGCGCCGCCTGCGTGATGGCATAGCGGTTAATCGCGCCATAATCGCCGGTGACGTCATACAGTTTGGCCATAGATGTATCGCCAAAGAAATACCGACGCCCGCGCCCGTTATCTGCATGCGCGTCAAACGCGCCCATCTCGCCGCCCAGATACCAAAAAACACGGCTGCAATAATACAAAGGGCGCGTGGAATTCAGATGCGTTTCATGATGCGCGATAATGCGGTAAAAAGGTTGCGGCGCAATCAGATAATCAGAATGTTCGGGCTGTGCCGCGGCAAAGCCGGGCTGTTCCGTCGCCAACGCCATTTCAAAAATCCCCGTCGGAATTTTCTGCATGATGCGCGTCACGATATCGCGTGTGGCTTCCTTGCCATTATGCAGGCAAAGATGGTGAAAAACGCTAAGCCCCAACACCAGATCGAATTGATCGTCACCCAACGTGCCGACAATTTTTTCTATCTCATCCGCCTGAAACCGTATCGCCAGTTGCCGGTTTTCCAGCAACAGCATATGACAGACATTGATATTATCCTGCAAATAATCAACGCCCAACACCTGCGCGCCCGCCTGCGCCAGATGAAACCCAAACCAACCTTGCGCGCACCCTAAATCCAGCACGCGTATGGGTCGCCCCAATTGCCGCACCAACGCGTGATGCACGCCCATAATATGCCGCAAGCGGTCTTCGCATTTGCGCGAAGCTTCATTGCCAAATTCATCATGGCCGAAAATCGGTTGATAGACTTCTTTAAGGTTGCCGACGACAGTTTTTAATTCGGGAAGAGGATCCATCACGCTCTCATCATCTGTGGGGCGACCATCTTCCTATGCCGTTATCCCAAGCACAAGAGAGGATTATACAGCCCCGGACGCGGGCTTAAACTGCTTGAGCCGTTTAAGCATCCTTGCGCGATCGCCATCCGTGTGAAGTTCTGCAGTTTCGCCGCTTGGGGTGCGAACCGTCGCCACCGTGAATGACCCATTCCAACGGAGCAATTTCAGGCCATGTTTTTCGATAAGCCTTACGGCGCTGTTTCTGTTCATCAGATGGCCTTAAAAATAAAATGGACACATAATAAAATGGCTGTGCCATCCGAAGCTTTGGCGCAGAATGGTGCCCAGGAAGAGACTCGAACTCCCATGACCTTGCGATCGCTAGCACCTGAAGCTAGTGCGTCTACCAATTTCGCCACCTGGGCACGGTCTTGCGAAGGCGTTTGAGTACGGCGACAGCCGGCAAAAGTCAACCGCCTATTGTCTCTCTGTCGTGTAATTCGGCGCTTCCGCCGTAATCTGCACATCATGCACATGGCTTTCGCGCAAACCTGCGCCCGTAATACGCACAAATTCACCCTTTTCCTGCAAATCGGCAATCGTGGCCGCGCCGGTATAGCCCATAGCCGCCCGCAACCCGCCGACCATCTGGTGAATAATACCCTGTACCGAACCTTTGTACGGCACGCGGCCTTCGATGCCTTCGGGTACCAGCTTGCCGGGATCTGTCGTGGATTTTTGGAAATAACGATCGGCAGAACCACCCGCCATCGCGCCCACGCTGCCCATCCCGCGATAGGATTTGTACGAACGGCCCTGATACATAATCACTTCGCCCGGCGCTTCGTCGGTGCCCGCAAACATCGATCCCATCATCACCACATCGGCGCCCGCCGCAATCGCTTTGGCCACTTCGCCGGAATAGCGGATACCGCCATCGGCGATAACCGGCACGCCCTGCTTACGGCAGGCATCGGCCACATCCATAATGGCGGTCAATTGCGGCACGCCCACACCGGCGACAATGCGCGTGGTGCAAATCGAACCCGGCCCAATGCCAACCTTGACGGCATCGGCGCCCGCATCGATCAACGCCTTGGCGGCGAATGCCGTTGCGATATTGCCCGCGATAATTTGCGTGCCGTTGGAAAGTTTGCGCACAGCCTGAACCTGTTGCAAGACGCGCGATGAATGGCCATGCGCCGTATCGACGATAATCACATCAACACCGGCATCCACCAAAGCTTCGGCGCGCGCAATGCCATCTTCGCCGGTGCCAATGGCGGCGGCGGCGCGCAAACGGCCTTTGTCGTCTTTGCAGGCATGCGGATAGGCCTGCGCCTTTTCCATATCCTTGACGGTCATCAAACCGATACAGCGATAGGCTTCATCGACCACCAGCAATTTTTCGATACGGTGTTTGTGAAGCAAAGTCTTGGCTTCGTCACTCCCCACACCTTCGCGCACCGTAATCACTTTTTGCGTCATCAATTCCGAAACGGGTTGCTGCATGTTGGTCGCAAAACGCACATCGCGGTTGGTGATGATGCCGACCAGTTTACCCGAAGGCTGCTCCACCACCGGCACGCCCGAAATACGGTAATCGGACATTAAACGCAACGCATCGGCCAAAGGCGCGCTGGGCGCAATCGTAATCGGGTTGACGATCATGCCGGATTCATAACGCTTTACGCGGCGCACTTCTTCGGCCTGCATGGCGGGGGTCATGTTGCGGTGAATAACCCCTATGCCGCCCGCCTGCGCCAACGCAATCGCCAAACGGCTTTCGGTCACGGTGTCCATAGCGGCAGACATAATGGGAATACCCAGCGATATGCCGCGCGTTAATTTTGTCGTTGTTTGCACATCGGATGGCAACACGCTTGACGCCGCAGGCACCAACAGCACATCGTCGAATGTCAAAGCTTCTTTAAGGGGGGCTTCATGAAGTTTCGCCATTTCTAAGTCCTTGCGTGTTGGATTTTAGTTAATGGCAGGGATGTATAAGGCGAAAGGGGCATAGGCGTAAAGGCCAAAATTACTTACAAAGAGCATTACCTTCTTAACCCCTTGCTGACATTGATCTTTCTTGAAAAATTATCCTCAAACACGAGCCAATGTTTAGGCACAATATAAAAGGACATTTAGACTCCCTCCCCCCTTGTGGGGGAGGAAGCAAAAACTTGGGCTTACGCTCTTGAGGCGCAAGCCCTTAGTTTTTGCAGGTGGGGGGTCGACTTTTTCACGTGAACTAGAAACATTCTTAATTTAACGCGCCAACTTTCTTACAAACCCAACCCATTCCACCACCCGTTGTTCCCACTGATAATGCGCATGGAAATAATCGATTTGTTTGCGCAACTGCGTTTCCGCAGCCTCAGATTTTTCATCCAGCACCGCCAGAATTTCACCGGCAAAAGCATCATAATCCACCGGCATATTAAACCTTGTCGCGTCATCGGCATCTTCAACCGGCACATGCCGCGCAAACCCATGTGCCGTTTCCGGCAAGGCCGCGCGGTTGGTCGCCACAACCGACAAACCCGATGCCAATGATTCAATCATCGCAATACACGATGTTTCCGGCCATGGATTGGGCGCGATCATTATCGAAGCCGCCTTCATGCGTCGCGCCAGTTCCCCCTGCCCCACCATGCCGACATGTGTGATGTTCGGTTGTGCGCACAACCAGTCGATATATTTTTTATCCTGCGCAACATTGCGTGAAGGATCGAGATTGCAAAACATCTCCACCGAAAAATCGGTACGTACCGCGCGGATTTTTTCCAGCACAGGCGGCACATGAAACGCGCCCCGCGCAAAGGAACCGACAAATTGCAAAACAGGTGGTTGGATTTTCTGCGGCATAATAGCCTGCCCCGTCGCAAAAGACCCCGCCACCAAAGGATTCATCCCATTGCGAATAACCGCCTGCCGCCATTTTGGACGCGCCGCGTTTTGGCACACGCGTTGTTGCCATTCACTGACAAACACCACCCCGTCAAACGCCGACAGCGCGGGCGTAAGAGGCGATGCAAAAACGCTTTCATGCATCCATGCAATCAGCGGCGCGGTCGGTACGGCGATTAAAAAACACGCATTCCACGCCTGTTTTCACCATTTCCCGCGCCAGAAAGCACACAGCCGACGTGGTGCCGCCCAGCGGTTCACCGCTATCGGGGCGGGCGGCATCGTAATGATACACAAAATCGATAAAAGCGAGGCGCATAAGGGATTCTCAACGGGCTATTCTTATAGTATAAAGAGATCATGACCGATAACAACATCACGCGGCGCAAATTTATCCAGGCAAGCCTTGTGGCATCCTTTATGTCGAGCAGCGCGGGCGCATGGGCTTCAACGGCGACACCGCGCCCGGCACCCGTCCATAAACCACGTGCGCCGCGCTTGCTGATGCTTGACCCGGGACATGGCGGCCGCGACCCCGGTGCGATTGGCCGCATCGGCACGTATGAAAAAGACGTCACATTGGACATAGCGCGACGCATGGCCGATGCCCTGTCGGGCATACCGGGCATCACCGCGAAATTGACCCGCGACGACGATACCTTTATTCCGCTCGAAGAACGCGTGCGCATAGGCCGCGAAGCGCATGCCGATTTGTTTTTATCGGTGCATGCCGACAGTGCGCCCAACATGGCCGCGCGTGGATTATCGGTTTATACTTTATCGTCCAAGGCATCGGATGATTTTTCCAAACATCTGGCCGACAAGGAAAACGAAGCCGACATGATGGGCGGCATGGATTTGCCGCCGGCGGACAAAGAAGTCACCTCCATCCTTATGGATCTGGCGGCGCGGCAAACGCACAACACCGCGCAACATGCCCGCGCATCGTTTGTCGAAGCTGTCGGGCAGAAATGGCATTTGTTGGAAAGCCCCATGCGCGCCGCCAATTTTGTGGTGCTGCGCGCACCCGATGTGCCTTCGATGCTGGTGGAAACGGGTTTTCTGTCAAACCCGCAAGACGAACAATTACTGCGCCAGCCCCAACAACGCAACAAAATCGCCCAAGTGATGGCCAAAGACCTCGCCACGATTTTGAACAGCAGTTTGTTCAGCTAACCCTCACTTCGTCATCCCGTTTTTCTTATTATGGAAAAATCTTTGTAATATGTGATTTTTCCCTTGACAAGATCCCCACCCCCTGCTAAACCACACCTGCATCCCTTGAAAAAGGATGCCAACCGTTGGGTGGATTTGCCGTCAAGCTGCAGATTACGGAAAGGAACCCCAGTGGCCAGAGCCGTGAACGTACAACCTTGTTTGCGCAAGGTGCCCCGGGGAACGACTTTTTTTAGGATGAATAAAACGAAGGAGTGAGGAATGAGATAAAAACGAACCCAGGTCTAGCTCAGGCGAAACTCAAACCGCGCGCAGCAGTCCGTTCGAGGAATACAGCTTCTTCCGGCGTGGCTTCGCGTCCCAGATAGGGGTTGCGGTGCGGGAAACGCCCGAAACGTTGGACAATTTCATAATTCCGTTCGGCGAAAGTCAGCCAATCGGAATCCTTGGTGCGTTCGCGGATATAAAACAGCGCCAGCCTTTGGTCGCCCATATTTTCCGAATTAAGGAACGGCAGATAGAAAAGCAGCTTATACTGTTTATCAATCCGGTCATCGAAATGTTTGATAATCGCGTCGCGGGCCAGTTCCAGCGCGACATCATCGGTTTCATAGGCGCGCGAGGTGCCACGGAACATGCGGCGCGGAAATTGATCCAGCAACAGCAGCAAAGCCAGAGAACCTTCGGGCGTGGTTTCCCACACTTTCAATCCACCGGCGACAGCCTGTTCATAAACGGGTTGGAAACGGGTACGGATCTCGCCATCCAAAGCGACATCGTCCGAAAACCATCGGTCACGGCCAACTTCGTAAAACCAGAAGTTCAGAATGTCTTCGGAGCTGGCCATCTGTTCCTTACCCATAAGCAGCGTTCTAACCATCATAGGGCACGAAGGTTACAAATGAATTACCAACAATCAAGAAAAACACGATTCTTTTAACGAAAATCCGGCTTTCTTGCCGCCAAAACCGGTTTTTTACAAGAGAACACGATAGATAAAATACCCGATAAATTGCATCTTCGTTCTTATGCGGAAATGGTGGAAGTCGCATCGAACCTGTCGTATCTTGATTCCCTCTCTCTGATTCATGCCTCGCGCTGCTCCGGTTTTCATGCGTAAAAATCTTTTCCTCGCCGCGTCTTTGGCGCTTACGGTTGGTGTCGCCGCGCAGGGGGGTGCCGTGTCCGCATGGGCTGCCGATGGGGCGACGAATGGCGCGTCCATCACTGTGCGCGCCGCAACGCATGAAGGCTATGACCGCGTGGTGTTCGACTGGCCGCGGTCGGTCGGATACAAATTGACCCGCGACGGCAATCTGGCGACGCTGACTTTCGATGCCGATGCCGATGTGAAATTTTCGCGCGATGTTCAGGCCTATCTGACCCGCGCGCGTGGTTTTGCGGCACACAGCGATAACGGGCATGTGGTCGTTTCTTTTACCGTCAATCCCACCGCAACGTTAAAAAGCTTTACCAGCGATAAATCGGTTGTGATCGATATTAATGGCAATCCCGCGCCGCAAGTTTCTGCCCCCCCGACACAGGCTGCGGCACCTGCCGCCACGCCTGACGTCACACCACCAGCGGCGGAAGCGCCCAAGAAAACAGAAACAAAAACCGATGCCGCAACGGCTGGGCCGCAAGCTTTAACACCGCCTTCGCCGATGCCCGTGGTGGCGGCCTCTGTGCCTGCGCCCACACCCGCCCCCAAAAAAATCGCGCCGCCAAAAAAATCCGAACTTCCCCCCGCCCCGCCAACACCCGCCGCTGTTGCGCCGCCTGCACCAAAACCCGCCGCACCTGTGGCGGCAACAACCACGCCTGCAATCGTCACACCACCACCTATTGCAGCAGCCACGACACCCCCGCCCAAAAAACTGGCGGCATCCAGCTTGCCCTTGGACAGCGCGCCCACGCTTGTCGCCTCGCTCGACCCGCATGTGGCGACACGCACCGCCATTTTCCAACGCGCCGATGTTGGCTATATCATCTTCGACAAAAAACTGACGCTATCCGCCGCCGCTCTCGAAAACGGGATACCGGCGCAAATTGATTTGCAAGTTTTGGATATGCCGAAAAATTCGGGCTATCGTTTCGCCGTACCGCCCAACAGCGATATGCAGGCGACGCTTAACGGCACGATGTGGAAAATTTTCCTGAGCAAGAAAAGCGGCAGCACGCCGGTAACGACAGGTCTGGTGGCACAGCCGGATTTCGCCTTGGGCGCGCGCATTTTATTGCCCTTGCCCGATGCGCCCGACCCCATCCATTTTACCGATCCTGTCGTGGGCGATGACCTTATCCTGATCCCTTTGGCGCAAAGCGAAGCCTTTAACGCGCAACGCAATTTGTCGGATATCACCATTTTACCGGCGGCACAGGGTTTGGTGATCAAACCGCAAACCGATAAAATTATCGTCCGCGCCGTTTCCGACGGTATCGAAATCACCGCCGAAGGCGGGTTGCTTCTGTCGCGCGCGATGGATACCGGCGCGTCGCAACAATCGACCACCAAGGCCAAAGCGGCGGCGGCGGGCAAATCGATGTTTGATTTTGCGACATGGGGCGGCAAGGTCACGGAGAATTTTTCGCAAACCCGCCAGCGTTTACAACAAACCATTGTCGATGTGCCGGATGCCGAACGCAACCGGGCGCGTCTGGAATTGGCGCGGTTTTATTTCGCCAGCGGTAATGGCGAAGAAGCTTTGGGGCTGTTGAATTATCTGGCGCAGCAAGTGCCGGATCTCCGCGCCCATGCCGATTTTATCGGCCTTGTCGGCGCGTCGGAAATTTTGTCTTACCGTTCCGATGAAGGGTTACGCGATTTGTCCTTACCCATACTTGCCGACCAACCGGAAACGGAATTATGGCAAGCAGTCGGTCTGGCGCAATTGCGCGAATGGAAGGAAGCCGAAGAAAAATTCGCCGTCCGCGAAACTATCCTGACCGGCTATCCCGAACCGTTTTTCTCGCGCTTTTTCGTGTTGGCGATCGAATCCGCGGTCGCGACCGACAAGGTGCATGAAGCCGCCGACTGGCTGGATTTCGTTTCCAACGCGCCGCATGACACGGAAATTGATCCGGCCTTGTCCTATCTGCGTGGCGCGTTGCATGCCAAAGCGGGACGCGCCGAAGCGGCAGAGTCGGCATGGAAAGAAACCATGGCTTCCAACGACCGTCTGTACAAAGTACGCGCCGAACTGGCGTTGATCGATCTGGGCGTTTCGACCGGCTCGTTGACCTCGGCACAGGCCGCCGACAGGCTGGAAGCGTTGCGTTTCGGTTGGCGCGGCGATGATCTGGAAGTCGATATTCTGCATCGTCTGGGGCAATTTTATATTCAGGCTAAAAATGTCAAAGCCGGCCTCAGCGCGATGTCGCAGGCGATTACCCTCTATCCCGCCAGCCCGATGGCCCCGCAAATCCACACCGAAATGGAATCCGTTTTCCATGAAGTTTTTCTGGGCGCGCTCGGCAAAAAATTATCGCCGCTCGACAGCCTGACACTTTATCAACAATATCGCGATCTGATGCCCAGCGGTAAAGACGGCGACGCGGTCATGAATAATCTGGCCGAACGTTTGATCGCGATTGATCTGCTGGATCAGGCGGCGACCTTGTTGCAAGAACTCGCCAAAAACCGTTTGCAAGGCCCGGACAAAGATCATGTCGCCTTGCGTCTGGCGGCCATACGCCTGCTCAATCATCAACCCGATGAAGCTTTGTCGGCGCTTGATCTGACCACCACATCCTTGCCCGAAGCCTCACAAAACGAACGTGTGTTGTTGCGCGCCCGCGCTTTGTCCGAATTGCATAAAGACAGCGAAGCAGCGGCTTTGTTAAAAGACAATCCGACGCAGGGCGCCAAAATGTTGCGCGCCGATATCGCCATGCATGGCCAGCAATGGGCCGACGCCGCCAAAGCTTTGATGGAACTGGCAGGCCCGCCACCCGCCAGTGGCCGCGTGTTGAAACCCGAACAGGCCGATTGGATTGTCAATGCCGCCATAGCCTATGCGTTGGACGGCAATCAACCCGGCCTTGACAGGTTGGCGATCGATTACAGCGCGGCCATGGCCACAACGCCGCAAAACGACACGTTCCGCCTTTTGACCGAACCCGAAAAAACCGGCCAGATGCGCGATCTGTCGGCGGCGCAATCGCAAATTTCACAAGTCGATATGTTCCAGGGCTTCTTGAATAATTACCGGAATGTGCCTGATGCCAATGCACCCGCCACGCCGCCCACCAAGCCATAGATGATGAACAAGCAACGCCTTCTTTACAGCCTGGTTCTGGTCACAATTTTATCGGGGCATCAGGCATGCGCACAGACCAAAGACAACGCGTTGCATGTCGTTAAAACCGATATCAATGCCGAGTCGGAAAATGCCGAACTTTGCGTGGAATTCGATAAGCCACTCGCGCCCGCATCACCGGCGCATCTGGCTTCGGCTTTGCATCTGGAAAGCGACGGCAAGGCTGTTGCCATTCCGTCGATTGCCGCAGCCGGAACATCCCTGTGCGTTTTTCCGCTGGCGCGCGGCACACAATATCATCTGACGCTTTCCGGTTTGCGCGGATCAGATGATGAAAGGCTGGACGAAAGTTACAAAACAACATTCACCATTCCCGACCACACCGCGACCCTCAGTTTTACCGGTGCCAATGGCGGCGTGAACGGGTTTGATTTTTACGACACGCCTTTGACGCTCCGCGCCGTTAATGTGCCGCATGTCAAAATCGACATTTACCGCGTCAGCGATGCGCCAAGTCTGGCGCGCGCCTGGATCGACCGCGCCCAAACCGCATTGGCGCCGACCGAAAGCGCCTATCTGGCTCATGACAAAGGGCAAGCCGTCTGGCATGGCGATGTGCAGTTTGACGTTACCGCCAATACAACCAGCACCCAGCAAATCGCGTTGCGCGACAAAGCGCCCGATCTTGCGCCCGGCCTATATCTCATTGTCGCGGATGCCGAAAATCACGACGCCTCCAAACCTGCCAGCAAAGGTCTGGCGCCCTTGGCCGCCGCGTGGTTTACGCGTGCCGATTTTTCCATGCAGGCGCTCCGCGACGATAAAAATCTTCATGTCTTTGTCACGCGCAACGACAACGCGGCCAAAGACGATATCATTGTAAATGCCATCAACAGCAAAGGCGAACCAATCGCCACCGGTAAAATCACCGGTGACGCCAATACCGACGTGATCACCTTACCTGCCGCGGTGGATTCGGGCGATGCCGTCAGCCTGATCGGCACCGATTCCAAAGGCGGCATCGGTTTCGCCGACAGCGATAAAATGCCTTTGCCCAAAACACCGGAAGCGTTGGGCACCATCCATGCCGCGTCGGATTTTGTCGCCCCGTTTGACAATATCGAAACCGGCCTTTCTCTGGCCGCCGCCGATAGCGGCCCCAAAGCCAATGAAGCCAGCCTGTTGCGCCTGACGCAAAAAGAAAGTGATTACGCGACGATAGCGGTGCCGCCGCTTGCGCCGACAAACATACGCCTGTCTTTTGCCGCGCCCGCCACCCAAGGGTTATGGGCGATGCGTTGGCAAAAAAATGACGGCACGATGCTGGCCACCAAAGACATCCATATTTCCGACAATGCCGATCTGCCGCATTTGGAAGTTACCTCGCATCGCGATGCGTTGGGCAGCGACGGCGTGTGGCCGGTGACCATCCGTTCCGTGACACAGGCGGGGCAGGCAGCGCCTTTGATCGGCGGTCATGTGTCGCTTGTCTGGCAGAAAATGGATACGGCCTCGTTGGGGTGGAAAGATTATGTTTTCGGCACTGTGTCCGATGTCGCCGAAACGCCGGTGCCAGTTGGCGATTTCATCACCGATTTGCAGGGAATGGCGCAGCTTCATCTGGCATTGCCCGCGCACCCCACCGATCATGGTTTGTATCAGGCCAAACTGCGCGTAACGGCGGATGCCGATACCGGCGTTGGCTGCGCCGCGCCTGTCATTCTTCCGCTGCGCCCCGACGCCACAATTATCGGCATCAAGGCATTGACGACCGCAGCGCGTTTCCCGCAAAACGGCATTGCCCGTTTCGCCCTGATCGGCATTGATTCCGACGACAAGCCGCATGATGTCGGCAATCTGTCTTATCAGCTGTATGAAGAAGGCCGCAGCTTCAGCTGGTTTCAGGATGAAGGAAAATGGAATTATAAACAGGCGGCGCAATTGCGCCCCATCGGCGGCGGCGCGTTGGCGATTAAAGCCGATGGCAGCAGCATTTTGGAATGGCCGGTTACCGCAGGCAATTACCGTTTGGAAATTCTTGACCCGAACGGCAAGACCCTTGCGCAGACTTCGTTCAGCGCGGGATGGGATTCAACCGGCGCAAGTGCGGTGGCGGCGTTGCCGTTGGATATTGCATTGCCCAAAATTTTATTGCCCAATCACGAAGCGGCCGCGCGCAGTGTTTTACCCGAAGCGTCGATGGTCACATTTGTCGTGGGCGACGGGCATATCCGCAAAACTATTCATGAATACCGCGCCAAGGGCGACAATAATTTCACGTTTGTTCCGGCATCGGACTGGCAGGAAAATATTACCGTCAGCCTGGCCGCCCAACCGATCAGCAACCCCGCCTTGCAACGCGCGGCCACGGGCGAAGCTTTGTTGACGCAAAACAGGCAGGCGATTGACAACACAGCGGCGACATTATCGTTGATTGCCAGTGACGATCCCGCCGCGCTGGTGCTGCATAAAGGCGGGTCGGGGCTTTTATCATTTGCCCTTGTCAATAACGGCACCGACACGGAAACCTATCATTACAATTTCGGGTTATCGGCGGGGTTGAAAGCCGAGAGCGAAGACAAGGGCAGCCTGACAATTGCCGCCGGCCAAAGCAAACCGCTATCCCTTGCGTTATCCGCCAACCAGACCGGCGTGAAGGAAATCAGGCTCGATATCACCGGCTCGCGCGCATCGCATATCAGCCGCAGCTGGCCGCTCAGCGTCGCGTTGAACAACAGCGAATTAAAAAGCGTTTCGACAAAAAATGTGGAAGGCAAACAAATCCTGTTTTCTGCGCCCGCCAAACAGGATGCCGCCGAAACTTTGATGTTTGTATCGCGCCGCCCGATGGATGGGTTGGCGGAAATTTTGTCTTTTGCGGTTCATGCGCAGCCCTTCACCACCACCCGTCTGGCATCCAATCTTGAAGCGTTACGTTTGTGGCGCGGCGTGATTGCGGAAACGGGTTTGATGCATGATTTTGCGGTCGATGCGAAACGCCGCGCCTTGTTTATCCAGATGTTACGCCACCAAAACACCGATGGCGGTTTTGCCCCCTATCGCGGCACCGACAGCACATTAACCGATACGGCAGCCGCATTAACTGCATTGGGCAAAGAAACATCCCCGCAAACCGATGCCGCCAAAAAACTGGCCATCACCTATATCCAGCAAAGGCTGGCCAACACCTGGGTCGATGAAACGGAACGCGCGCCGCGGGCATACGCCTATGCCGCGTTGGCGGCGGCCGATGCCGTCGATATAGCGTCTTTGCATTATTTTTCGGACACCAGCGCGACATTGCCCCTGCCCGCAATAGCGGAAGCGCATATCGCGGCGGCGTTCAAGCAAGTGCGCGACCCGAATGCGGCGGCGTTCTGGATCAAGAAAATGCTCGATGAAAATCCGGGGCAAAAGAATATCGAATTGCTGAATGCGCTGGCCGACACCGATGCGTTATCTTCCGATGATGTGCATGCGGCCATGCTTGCGATGAAAAATGATTTGCAGAAAAATATCGATGTCCCGTCGCATGATGCCGCATTACTATTGCGGGCAATTGCCGCCGATAACATTGACGCTGGCAAGGCACATTGGACGGCGGGCAATGAAAGCCACGATATAAACAATGTCGGCGTGATACGGGGCGCAGGCGAAACGCTGGCCAGTTACCGCAATGGCGATGCGACGTCTTTGTCGATGACACTTATCGGCGAAGAAACCAAAACGCTGGCCGCGCCCACGAACATCACGCGCCATATTTATCGCCTGAATGGTGTTGAAATTGCGCCGCCTGCCCGTCTTGTGCGCGGCGAAAATTATATTGTCGAACTTAAGGGAACCTATCCCGTGACCGATATCCAAATGTTGGTGCAGGATACCGGCATGCGCCCCATGGGCTGCCCGTTATCGGCGCGCACCAACATTTTGTCTTTCATGCCGTGGCTTGACACGCATGGGTTGACCGACAGCGTCACCTGCGAATTTACGCATCACGAAATGAATATCTTGCTGCCCGCGTCGGACACCAAGGATGCCGGTTTTTCAACCGTGTATTTCGCGCATAGCGATGAAACAGGTTTGGGCAATTTGCCGCCGCCGCGTTTACGGGCTTTGAAATCAGTTAATTGAGGATTTCGATTGCTGTCGCTTCCCTACCTTTGTTGGCGGTCTGCACCGACATCCTGACCTTCTGGCCGGAATCAAGGCTTTCGGCACCGGCACGCAAAACAATCGTGCGATGCACGAACACATCGCGCCCGCCATCATCGGGCGTGACGAAACCAAAACCTTTATCGGGTTTGAACCATTTAACCACGCCGGTCAGTTCTTCTTCGGGGCCGGTCGGCGATGCACGATGCGTGTTGGGCGATGAGGGAATTTCGCCCATCCCCAACACTTGAACGATGCTGAGAACCTGCCGGCCTTTGGCGCCGTCGCTGATCGTCACCAATAATTTGGTGCCTTCCGCCACATCGCGCAATCCTGCGCGGCTGACAACGGAAGAATGGATAAAGGCGTCGGCAGAGCCATCGGCGGGGGCGACGAAACCGAAACCTTTTGTCAGATTGAACCATTTCACAATGGCTTCGGTCTGAAAACCCTGATCGGGCGCGGGGGACATATCAAAGGAAGACAAGGGGTGACCTCATGCAAACACTGATAGGCAAGAACATAACAGATGCGTAATGTTAATATTTTTTTAAGAACCGCACAACAGTCAAGTTCAGACTTTATTAGTCAGTTTGGGATTATAATTTAAGGGTTGATTCAGAATGGTTTTCTATGCGCATCGGCGGGAAAAAAGATAATTATATCAAACACAATGCCGGTCTTGCGGCGTTGCTGGCTTTGTTTGCCCTGGGGTCTGTGCCCGCCATGGCCGCCGAGGATCCGTTTGATATGGAGGGCGGCCATTGGATGTCGTTCGACCATTACAAGGATGCCGATACCCGCGGCATGTTGCCCCCCGTTAAAGCGCCCGAGACCGCCGATGTTTCGGCAAGCGATGCGACGGCCTCCGTTAACGCGCCAACGCTGGCCGCACCCACTGTGGCCGCACCGGCCCGCCCGATTGATTTGCCGGTGATGCCCGGATTGAACAAAGGTTTCAGCGTTCAGGTCAATTCGACCATCGAGGAACAGCCCGCGTCTTCTGCACCCCCTGTTGATGTGGAAAAAACGGCGCCCGTTTCGGACAAAAACTGGCAATCGCCCGCATCGGTGCAGACGGTCAGAAAAGCCGATGATGAAGGCGGCGAAGATGTGCCGTTGAATGTGCGGTTAAGTTATCTGCCTGATCACAGGATCACGCCGATTGCATCGCCCGACCGCGAGTCGGCATTGAAGTTGGGTCACGTCGCGTTGGAAAAATTATTGGCGGCAAAGGCAGCCGCGAAGACGCCCGGGGAAACCGCCGCCTGTGCCGCGATTGATGCGCATAAGAAACAGGAACTTGCGGCGATACAAAGCGACCGCGAGACATTGAAGGCGTTGCAGGACGCCATTCATTCACTGGGGTTGGATAGGCAGTTGGATTTCATGCAAGGCGGCAATAACAGCGCCTTGAATGTCACAGGCAAACAGGACGCGCCGACCACAACCAGCGTAAGATAATCGCGCAAAAAAACCGCGTCATCCAAAGATGCGCGGCAAAAAAAAATCCAAAAAACTTAGGCGCCAAAACTTAGGCGGTTGTGTCGGCAGAAACGGCGGAAGGTTTACGCGTACCGTCACGCTCCAGACCGTTGCGCAAATAGGCAACCGTGATCGCATTAGGCGATTGCAGCAAAACTTCTTTGCCATCGACGCTTAGATATTGCGTGATAACGCCCGCCGAAGGATCTTGCAAAATGCGCGGCGTATGGAACGCAGGCAAGCCCGAGGTGGAAGACGAGGCGGATGAATTGGACGATGTGTTGGCGGCGTTGTTCGTGTTGGTTGCGGAAGACGCCGACGATGTAGACGCAGAAATAACCGCGGCGTTTACGCTGCTGATTGTCGAAGTTATGCTGCCTACGGCACTTGTCACAACACTCTCTCCTGCTACAACGCTTTTTCTGCTATAACCTTATACGGGCTGAACCCGATATAGATACAATACACACATATTGTATGATTCGACTATACCCTAAAAAAGAGCGCTTGACAAGAAAAAAACGACTGCCTTGCGTCAACAGATTACCGTTAATCAATTGATTTCCATCGTATTTTTTAAGATAAATAAACCTGTCTTAACGCCTTTTTATTGGGTCGCGCGGCCCAACCAACTGAAATACAATGTTCTTTAGTCCTTTTGGGGGAATGATTTGATTAACGCCGCCAGCCTGCCAATGCCTTCAGCAATGATTGCGGGCTCATTGAGCGAAAAACTGAGCCGCAGCGTATTCACCCCCGAACGGTCGGGGTAAAAGGCCGCCCCCGGCACAAAGGCGATGCGGGCTTTTTCAATCGCCTGTTTCAGCAATTCGCCCGCATCGATGGCGGGGGGCAACGTGACCCAGACAAACATGCCGCCCTGCGGTTTGGTCCATGTGACTGTCTCTGGCATATGATGTTCCAAAGCCGCCAGCATCGCATCGCGGCGTTGGCGGTAGACGCCGCGAATTTTGGCGGCGTGGGTGTCGATAAGCGCGGAGGCCACATCATACATGATCATCTGATTGAGCGACGAGACATGCAGCGATGAGGCCTGATTGATTAGCACCAGTTTTTCGATAATTTTTTTCGGCGCGACAATCCAGCCGATGCGCAAAGCGGGTGCGATGGATTTGGAAAAAGTGCCACAATAAATCACCCGCGTGTTATCAATGCCGCCCGCGCGTTGTGCCGCCAGCGCGATAAGCGAAGGGACAGCCTCGCCATCATAACGCAGACATTCATAGGCATTGTCTTCGATGATTGGCAGATCAAGCGCGTCGGACAGATCGAGCAGCGATTGGCGTTCGGCCAGATCGAGGCTGGTGCCGGTCGGGTTTTGAAATTCCGGCATGACATAGGCGAAAGACGTTTTATTGGCATAGAGGCCTGCGTCGCGTTTATTCTGCGCATCGGGTAACGCGGCATAGACGGGTTCATAGGCATTAAAAGCCTGCAACGCACCCAGATAGGTTGGGTGTGCTGTCAAAATAGTATCGCCCGCATTGATGAAAAGCTTGCCGAGGAAATCGAGCGCCTGTTGCGAGCCGTTGGTGATGAGAATGTTATCGGCATCGCATACCAAACCGCGCCGCCCCATATAGGCGCTCAGCCATTCGCGTAGGGGCAGATAGCCTTCGCTGATGGAATATTGCAAAGCCTGAATGGCGCGGAAGGGGTCGGACAAAATCGCGTGGCTGGCCGCCGCAATTTCGGTAACGGGAAAAAGTTCGGGATCAGGGATACCCCCGGCAAAAGAGATGATATCGGGTTGCGCCAGTAATTTCAGAAGTTCGCGTATTTCCGACGCGCGCATTTTCTGGGCGCGGGTGGCGAAATGGGAAGACCAGTCGATGGGGGTAGAGAGCGCCATTATGTGACCTTATTCATCTTGCAAGAAACAGGGGTTGCGGCAGTGATTGCGTTTAGCCTTTATGGCATATAGATTGTTGGCAAGCATTTCAACCAAAGCCCATATTGCGTTGCATATATTTTTAACCAAGCGCGCAACCTACGGATGAGACACGGCATGAAAAAGATAGTTTTGATAATCGGGGTTTGGCTGTCTGTGTTGGCTGCCTTGCACATGCCCGCTTTTGCCCAACAGACGATCGCCATTCCCTTGCCGATTTCATCGGCCACCGTCACTATTCCCCCCATGACAACGGCGCCTTTGGCACCTTTGGCCACGCAATTGGGGCAGACCTTGCAAACATTGGTGGGGGCAGCGCCCGCCAATGAAGACGACACCAACCCCACGATTGCCGACAGTTTCGCGACGCATTTTTTGGAAATGCTGGCGCAAATGGTGGACGGCATCAAGGCGCACAGCAATGTTTGGGCCGACACCCAGAACGCGTTGCCCGATTTTGCCCAGTGGTTGCAAACACAATTCAGCGATACGCATCGTCAGGCTTTGTGGGGCGCCATTGGCAATGATTGCCTGATTATCATCGGCGCGCCGCTTTTGATCGGGGTTGCGTTGTCGTTATTGTTGTTGCCAGTACGCACCAACCTGCGCCGCAAAAATCCGCATAACAGGCCTTCGCGTGTGGGGCTGTTGATTGGTTTGTTTGTCCTGCGCGTTTTGCCGATGCTGGTGTTCCTGGGCATTGCATTGACATTGCTGGATCAGAATGAACCCCATCGTTTACCGCGTTTTGTTATTTTGAATGTTATTTACGCTTTGGGACTGGCTTATTCCATTCAGCAAATCGCCCGCGGTATTTTCGCGCCGACATCCCCGCATTTGCGTCTTTTTGAAATGCCGGTTGATCGGGCGCGTTCGGCCTATCGGTGGGTCAGCGTTTTTACCTATCTGATCGTCTATGGCTATTTCTTTATCGATGTCGCGACCGTTTTGCGCGTGCCTTTCACCTCCATCGGCCTGTTCCAGAATTTGCTGGCCGTTCTTTTGACCGTCTTGGCGATCATCGTTATTTACCGCAAGCGCCCTTATATCGCCGGCGTTATCCACGGCCAGATTGAAGACGAAAACACCGAAAGTTTCGGCCTTGCGTTACGCGCGTGGTTGTCGCGCCATTGGCATTGGCTGGCCACCGTTTATCTGATCGTCAGTCTGTCGGTCACTTTGGTGGGCATTGAAAACGGTTTCGCGCTGTTGTTGCGCAGCACGATTTTGAGCATTACGATTTTGGTTGTTTCGCGTTTGTCGTTTATGGCGATCCGTTATTGGGCGATGCCGACATCCACAGGATCGGGGATGATCCACCGGCAGATTTTAGCCTTTTTCCTGCGGCCTTTTATTTGGGTCAGCGCGGCCGTGGCGATTGCCGCCGTGTGGGGTTTTCCGTTGGCGCGTTTAATGGCGACGCCGTTGGGGCAACGCGCGACCGGCGCCGTCAGCAGTTTTGGCATCACGCTGGTTGTGTTGACCCTTTTATACGAAATGCTGAACGCGTCTATCGACCGGCATTTGAGCCGGCGTGACGCCAACAAACAGCCGGTGGCGACGGCGCGGGCGCGGACTTTGTTGCCGATGGTGCGCAATTCGGCGTTTATTCTTTTTTCGGGCATTGCCGTTCTGGTTGGGTTGTCTGTTATCGGCATCAATATCGGGCCGTTGCTGGCGGGTGCCGGCGTTTTGGGCGTGGCGGTTGGTTTTGGTTCGCAAACTTTGGTCAAGGATTTCCTGACCGGTTTGTTTATCGTGGTCGAAAACACGATTGCGGTTGGCGATATTGTGAAGATTGAAAATTTTCACGGCATGGTGGAGGCGTTGAGCATCCGCACCATTCGTTTGCGTGATGCCGACGGGTCGTTACATATCCTGCCTTTCAGCGAAGTGTCGAAGATCACCAATATGAGCAAGGGTTTTGCCTATGCTTTGGTTGATGTCGGCGTTTCTTATGAAAGCGATTTGGAGAAGGTGATGAATGTATTGCGCGAGGTGGGCGCGCAGATTCAGGAAGACCCCGTTTTCAAACGGGTGATTATCGAACCGATCGAAGTGTTGGGCGTTGAAAATCTGGGCGATAGCTCGGTTACCATCCGCGCCCGCCTGCGCACGCGCCCCGGCAAACAATTTGATGTCAAACGTTTGCTATTATTGCGCATTAAACAGCGTTTCGATAAGGAGGGGATTGAGATTCCTTATCCGACTGTTACGCATGTGGTGAAGCCGACCTAGTGTTTAAAGTGCCGGATGCCGGTGAAGACCATTGCCAGATTGGCTTTGTCTGCCGCTTCGATGACTTCGGCATCGCGCACCGAACCGCCGGGTTGAATGACCGCCGTGGCGCCCGCTTCGATCAGGGCTTCGAGCCCGTCGGCGAACGGGAAGAATGCATCCGATGCCGCAACACAGCCGCGCATATCCAGTTTCATATCCTGTGCCTTACGCGCCGCGATGCGCGCGGAATCAACACGGCTCATTTGCCCTGCGCCGATACCAAGGGTAGCGTTATTTTTGGCATAGATAATCGTGTTGGATTTAACATGCTTGCCAACCGTAAAGGCGAACAACATGTCTGCCATTTCCTGTTCCGTTGCCGCCCGTTTGGTCACAGTTTTCAACGCGGCTTTATCCAGCGTGATGTTATCGCGCGTTTGCAGCAAATAACCACCGGCGACATTACGCACCACGGATTCGGTCAATGTCGGGTCAGCCATTGTGCGGGTGAGCAACACGCGCAGATTTTTCTTGGCCGCCAGAATATGTTTGGCTTCGTCATCCATATCGGGGGCGATGATGACTTCGGAGAAAATTTCCGTGATGGCTTTGGCGACAGCACCCGTCAACGGACGGTTACAGGCGATGATGCCGCCGAACGCGCTGACGGTATCGCAGGCGAAGGCGCGTTGATAGGCCGACACGATATCATCACCCACCGCAACGCCACACGGGTTGGCATGCTTGATAATCGCAACCGCGGGCGCATCGGTAAATTCGCTGACCAACTCAAACGCGGCATCGGTATCGTTGATGTTGTTGTAGCTAAGCTCCTTGCCTTGCACCTGAATGGCATTGGCGACACCGGGGCGCGTCTTGTCATACACATAAAAAGCCGCGGTTTGATGCGGATTTTCGCCGTAGCGCAGTGATTGTTGTTTTTGCGCGGCGAGGGTCAGCGTGTCGGGATAATCATCACCCAGTTGCGCAGCGAACCAACTGCTGATCGCGCTGTCATAGCTTGCGGTATGCGCATAGGCGGATGCTGCCAGTTTTTTGCGGAAGGCGAGCGAGGTGCCGCCCGCATTTTTTTCCATTTCGGCCAGCACTTCGTCATATTGCGCGGCATCGGTCACAATCGCCACCGCATCATGGTTTTTGGCGGCAGAGCGCACCATCGCGGGCCCGCCGATATCAATATTTTCGATGCAGGTTTCAAAATCGGCACCCTTGGCCACCGTCTGGCGGAACGGATACAGATTGACGACGATCAGATCGATAGGCGGGATGTTATGTTTGGCGGCTTCGTCCTGATGCGATTTCGCATCACGGCGTTGCAGGATACCGCCATGGATGCGCGGATGAAGTGTTTTGACGCGGCCATCCATCATTTCGGGAAAGCCGGTGTAATCACCCACTTCGATGACCGGTATGCCCGCCTGACGCAATTTTTCAGCCGAACCGCCGGTTGAGAGGATTTCGATGCCCTGCGCGGCCAGTTTTTGGGCGAAAGCCACCAAACCGGTTTTATCGGAAACAGAGATAAGGGCGCGGGCGATTTTGGGCATGGGGATTCGGGGGGGCAGGGTTCTGGTTTCGTGTGTTTACACCCCAACCTATCGGTTTTCCAGCCGGAATCTTCCTGATCACGCGGAATTGCAACCGTCGACGCATTGCGTAAGCTGTGTTCCGCGCCTTTTCTATTGTACTCTCTGCCTGCAATCCCTAAACTGCGTCCCTGCCCTTTTTCCCGCCTTTTTCAGGACTTTCCATGCCCAAAAATCTGTTCCGCCTGTTGGCCGTGTTTTCCATTCTGGCTGTCTTGGCGGCGTCGCCTTTGTTGAGCCATACGACACAGGCGAAAACGGCACCCGATGCAGCACCGGCGGCGGAAGCCAAGGCGGATGCCGGTTCTGCCGATACATTCAAACAGCTGACGCTTTTTTCGGATGTGTTGGAACGCGTGCGCGCCGATTATGTTGACCCCGTCACCGATGACAAGCTGATTGAAAACGCGTTGAACGGCATGTTGTCATCGCTGGATCCCCATTCCAGCTATATGAACAAGAAAAGCTTTGCCGATATGCAAACGCAAACGCGCGGCGAGTTTGGCGGGTTGGGTATCGAAGTGACGATGGAAAACGGCATTGTCAAAGTGGTGTCGCCCATCGACGATACACCCGCCGCCAAAGCGGGGATTCAACCCAATGATCTGATCACCCATATTGACAGTAAGCCCGTCACCGATTTTACGTTGAATGAAGCGGTTGACCATATGCGCGGCGCGCCCGGCACCAAAATTACGCTTACCATTCGTCGCGGCGGTTTATCAGGCCAACCTTTTGATGTGACATTGACGCGCGCCGTTATCCGCGTGCAATCCGTCAAGTGGGAACCCAAGGGCGACGTTGCCTATATCCGCATCACCGCGTTTAATGAACAGACGCAAGTGGGTTTGAACAAAGCTTTGGACGAAGCGGATGAAAAAATTGGCGACAAGCTGATCGGCTATGTGGTCGATTTGCGCAATAACCCCGGCGGTTTGCTGGATCAGGCGGTTTCCGTTTCCGCAAGTTTCCTTGAAACCGGTAAGGAAGTCGTATCGACCCGTGGCCGCCACAAGGAAGAAGACCAGGCATTCTATGCCAAGGGCGGCGACAAGGCGCATGGCAAACCGATTGCCGTGTTGATCAATGGCGGTTCGGCTTCGGCTTCGGAAATTGTTGCCGGCGCTTTGCAAGACCATAAGCGCGCCATTCTGGTTGGCACCAAATCTTTCGGCAAAGGCTCTGTGCAGACCATCATCCCCGTTGCGGGTGGCGGTGCGATGCGTTTGACCACCGCACGATATTACACGCCGTCTGGCCGTTCGATTCAGGCTTTGGGTATTGAACCGGATATCACCGTTCAACCCGCCAAGCTGGAAAAAGTCGCGATGGGTCCCGGCGTGCATGAAGCGGATTTGAAGGGTGCGCTTGCCAACCCCAACGGCACCGCGACGGGTAATGTCGCCAAGGATAAAGACAGCAAGGATAAGGAAAAAGCCGTCGCACCCGAAGAAGATGAAGATGGTTTGCCGCCGATGGATAATGACAAAGCCAAAGGCAAGGACAAGGATGGCAAGGACGCGAAAGCCGAGCAGCCGTTTGATTACCAGCTAGCGCGTGCTTTGGATCTGATCCGCGGCATTCATTTGTTTGAAGCGAAAACAGGGAAGTAAACCGGACGTTGAAATAAAAAAGGGGCGGTGGTTTTTCAACCACCGCCCCTTTTGTTTTGTCTATCGGCTTATTTCGCCTGAACGGTCAGACGATATTGGAAGGTTTGGTTGTGGCCATCTTCATCGACAGCGCGGACGATGATGTTGGTTTCGCCTTCGCCGTCTTTGGCCAGCAGGCTGACCACATTGCCGCTTTGGTCTGTGGAAACCATCGAAGGCTTGCCGACCATAACCGATTGGACGCGGTCGCCTTCGGGCAATTCGATTTGCGTAGCAAGACCAGGTGCCAGGCGGATTTCGGTGGCATTGGACGATGTTTGAACAACACGCGGTTGCGGCGAAGCACAGGCGGCAAGCGCCATGCAGGCGAGAAGAACGGATGCGGTTTTTGTGGTCATAGGTGTCTCCTTAAAAGGGGCTTATAGTTTTGATTATAGCGGTAGTTTCAGGATGCGTCATTTATGGAATCTTGACGCGCAATTTGGTGGTCAAGGCGGTCTTCCACCAACCCCGTCGGGTCTTGATGCACCAAAACATCGGCGTTGGGAATTTCCGCGACAATGGCCGCGCAAATTGTTTCCGATATTTCGTGCGCGGTGCGCAGGGTCATGTCGGCATCCATTTCAACATGGATTTCGATGAAAATACGATCGCTGTCGGAACGGGTGCGCATGTCATGAACGCCCTGCACGCCTTTTTGCCGCAAAACGATATCGCGGATTTTGGCGCGCTGGTCATCGGGCAATTCGGCATCCATCAAATTGAACAAGGCCTGTTTCAGGATATGAAATGCCGAGGCCAACAACCCCGCCGCAATGGCCAACGCGAAAAGCGGATCAAAAAAATCATAGCCCGTAAAGCGTTGTAACAAAAATGCCGCGACCACCGCCAGATTGCCCGCCAGATCGCCGATGTAATGGAGGCGGTCGGCGCCTATCGCGACCGAATGGGTTTCATGCACAACATGATGTTGAAAGGCGACCAGCATCATTGTCAAAACAATCGCCAGCGCCATGACACCGTAACCGACCGTTTCATGCGTGATGTTTTGTGGATGGGTGAAACGTGTGATGGCTTCATACCCCAGAAAGACAGATGAGCCGATGATAAAAACCGCCTGTGCCAGCACCGCGATGGGTTCGGCCTTGCCGTGGCCATAGCGATGATCGCTGTCGGGTGGGCGTAACGCGCTGTGGACGCCATACGCGGTGACGAGGGATGCCAGAAGATCAAAGCCGGAATCCAGCAGCGACGAGAGTAGCGAAACGGAATCCGTCATCCAATAAGCGACGCATTTGGTGATGATGAGGATGGTCGCGACGGAAACGCTGGCAATGGTCGCGGAACGCCGCAGTTTTTCGTTGGAGATGGCGAGGAGGTCATGTTTATGGATCATGGATAAAGCCTTTCATGCTGCCATGCAGCGCCGTTGTGCAGATAAACAACGCGGTCATGCAGGCGGAAGGTTTGTTCCTGCCAAAATTCAAAACGCACGGGCGCAAGGCGATAGCCGCCCCAATAGGGGGGGCGCGGAATTATTTGATCCTTATATTTTTCTTCAATTTGCTTTGCGCGTTGTTCCAATGTGGCGCGGTCGGCGACGACATGTGATTGGTGTGACGCCCATGCGCCAATCTGGCTGCCGCGCGGGCGGGTGGCGAAATAGGCATCGGATTCCGCATCACTTGTGTGCGCGACCAACCCTTCGATATGGATTTGGCGTTGTTGTGATTTCCAGTGGAAGGACAGCGCGGCTTTGGGATGCGCCGCTAGGTGCTGTCCTTTGCGGCTTTCGCGGTTGGTATAAAATACGATGCCATCCGCGTCATAGCCTTTCATCAAGACGATGCGCGATGATGGCATGCCGTCTTCGCCAACTGTCGCCAATGCCATCGCATCGGCATAGGTGCTTTCGGTTTTTTGCGCCTGAGCGAACCAAGCGGCGAACATATCCCAAGGGTTGGGCGTGGGGTCGAAAATTGGGGTCATTTATTTTCTGGTTGTTCTATTGTCTTATGGAGTTTAGCCTCTCGCTTTCTGTTCCGCAAAAGGTTTAGCTATTCATGTTTCAGCGTTTTATATGTGTTTTTCTGGTGGTGGCGTTAGCCGCCTGTGGCAACGACAAAAGCGCGACGCAGGCCACAACCACGATTGGCGGTGCCGTTGCAGGCGGCGTTGTGGGCAGCCAGTTCGGTAAGGGCGGCGGGAATTTGGCCACAACCGCGCTGGGCGTTTTGCTGGGCGCATGGGCGGGCGACAGGATTGGCGCGTCTTTAAACGATTCCGACCGCAGCCATGACCGCATGGCCGAAAATCGTGCCTATACCGCGCCCATCGGCCAACAGGTAACATGGGCTAACCCCGACACATCCGCTTCGGGCACCATCACCCCCTATCATGACGGGTACAGTGCCAATGGTGCCTATTGCCGCGATTTTCAACAAAGCGTGAGTGTTAACGGACAACAGCAACAGGGCCGCGTCAAAGCATGCCAGCAGCCGGATGGAAGTTGGCAAGCGGCGCGTTAGGAACCTGTTCAGAATCTTTTCAGGCTGAGGCGAAAATCGGGGTTTTTTGCGTTTTTGTTGCGCAGCGTATTAAACATACGTAAGCCGCAAAAACGCAAAAAAGAGCGATTTGCAGCCCAGCATCAAAAGATTATGGACGGGTTCTGTAATTGGGTATAATCGCTGCGTAGTTGAATTTATCATGTGAATGTAATGGCCGATCCCTATCAAATACTTGGCGTTGCCAAAACCGTGACGGCTGCCGAGCTGAAAAGCGCGTATCGCAAGCTGGCGAAAAAATTGCACCCTGACGTTAATCCGGGTCGCAAGGATATTGAGCAGAAATTCAAGGAAGTCACAGCGGCGTATGATCTGTTATCGGATGTTGATAAACGCGCGCGTTATGACCGCGGCGATATCGATGCGCAAGGGCAAGAACGAGGATATAGCGGCGGTGGATATGGGGGTGGCGCGTATGGCGCTGGCGGTTATGGCGGCAATCCGTTCCGCAATGCCGGGCGCGGTAATGCGGGCGCGAGTGCTGGTGCCGATCCATTCGCCGGATTTGGCGGGATGGAAGATATCTTCGCCGAATTTATGGGCGGCGGCCGCGGCAAGCAACGCGGCGGCAATGCCGGTGGTGCAGGCAATACCGGCAGCGCACGCGGCAGCGATGTGACTTATACCGCCAGCGTGCCCTTTGCATTGGCAGCGTTGGGCGGCAAGACGCGCGTGACATTGACCAATGACAAGACATTGGAAATTTCTGTTCCCGCCGGAAGCGAAGAAGGGCACAAGCTGCGTTTGAAAGGCCAGGGTTTGCCGGGTATGGGCGGTGGCACCGGCGATGCGATTATTGAAATTCATATCGAGCCCCATGCGTTATTCACCCGCGACGGGCGCAATGTTGTTTTGGAAGTGCCGGTGTCATTGCCCGAAGCCGTGTTGGGCGCGAGTGTGACGGTGCCGACATTGGATGGGCAGGTTGCCGTGAAAATTCCCAAAGGCGCCAACAGCGGAACAACCTTGCGATTGAAGGGCAAGGGCATTGGCGGCGGATCCGCGGGCGATATGTTGGTGAAGTTGAAAGTGGCTTTGCCGGAACCGATGCCCGATGATTTGCATGATTTTATCGAAAAATGGGCAAAGAAGAACGCCTATGACCCGCGTAAAAAGGCCGGTTTTACGGGGTAAATTGATATAATTACGCGTGCAACTATTAAAATCGCCCCTTTTTGGCCATTTTTTTGTATATAAACGCGTATAGCAAAATTTATTTGATCGGCGAGAATTATGACCCTTGTTTATTTACCTGAAACCGACCGCGAAGATTTCAACGATCTGGTCTGGGCTGCCACGCGCGGCAATATCGAAAAAACTATCGAGATAACCAGCGCCAAACCTGAATTGGCGGCGCACCGTGATGCGCAAACCGGCATAGCGCCGATTATCTATTCCATCATTCACGGTCATACCGATTGCACACATCGCATGTTGCCGTTGATCGGTCATCCCGATTTATTATTGGATATGGAAGGCAACTCGCCTTTCATGTGGGCGGTTTCGATGGGCGATATACCGACAGCCCGAATATTGTTGGCGCTTGGTTCCGATATTCACAAAACCAATAAATATGGTCGCGATGCGATGATGGAAGCGGCGCGGCGCAATCGTGGCGAGATGATCGATTTTTTGGCCGGGATGGGCGCCGATGTTAACACGCAGGATAATAAGGGCCGCACGCCGTTGATGATCGCGGCGAAAAGATTTTCTGAAGTTGCGATCAAGCATCTTTATGTTTTAAAGGCCGATGCGACGATTACGGATGCAGACGGCGAAACGGTGCATGATAAGGCGCACAGCCGTGGCTATACCATTACCAAAAACGGGTCGACTGTTTATAATATGCTGGGCCCCGTACGCCCCGAAAACGAAACGCGCGAAACAGCGCCAGCGCCCGGATAATTATAATCTTTGATTACAAACCCTGCGCGGCGTCTTTTTCGGCGATGAGCTTGTCGATTTCGGCGCGTTCTGCCGCAGACAATTTCAGGCTGGCGGATTTCAACTGGCCACAGGCGGCCATAATGTCGCGGCCACGCGGTTGGCGGATAGGGCTGGCATAGCCTTCCATATTAACGATTTCGCCGAATTTCTGGATGACATCCCAATCCGAACATTCGAATGCCGAACCCGGCCACGCATTAAACGGAATAAGGTTGATTTTGGCGGGGATGCCGCGCAGCAGCCGCACCAGTTGACGCGCGTCTGATGCGCTGTCATTCACGCCTTTTAACATTACATATTCAAAGGTGATACGGCGCGAATTGCTAGCCCCCGGATAATCGCGGCAGGCTTGCAGCAATTCCTTGATGGGATATTTGCGGTTAAGCGGCACGATCTGGTCGCGCAATTCATCGGTCACCGCATGCAGGCTAATGGCCAGATTCACATCCAGTTCCGCGCCGCAACGCCCGATCAACGGCACAACGCCCGAAGTTGACAGCGTGATGCGGCGTTTGCCGATGGCGACGCCGTCGCTGTTCATCACGATGCGCAACGCCTTGGACACGTTTTCGTAATTATAAAGCGGTTCGCCCATCCCCATCATGACGATGTTGGTCAATTGGCGCGTGGGTGGGTTGTTATCGCCCTGCCCCGGCTTTCCAGTCGGGTTTTTTGTTTTTTGCGCCTGCGGCCATTCATTAAGGGAATCGCGGGCGGCAAGAACTTGCGAAACAATTTCGGCGGCGTCCAGATTGCGCACCAGACGTTGCGTGCCGGTATGGCAGAAACGACAGGTGAGCGTGCAGCCAACCTGCGACGATACGCACAGCGCGCCGCGGTCTTCTTCGGGGATATGGACGGTTTCGACTTCCTGCCCGTCGGCCATTTTGAACAGCCATTTCTGGGTACCGTCTGCGGATTTTTGATGCGAGGTGACAGTGGGGCGATGGATGGTGAAATGTTCATCCATCATATCGCGGATCGGTTTGGCCAGCGTGGACATCGCGGCGAAATCGCGCGCGCCGTGATGATAGATCCATGACCAGACTTGCTTGGCGCGGAATTTTTCCATGCCGCGGTCTTCGAGAGCCGCCGTCAATTCGCCCAGCGTTAGCCCGATCAGGTTGCGCTTACCGTCTATTTGTGGCGCCGATTGCGCTATTGTATGTGTTTCAATTCCCATGGGGGCGTTGTTTATCAGCAAATGAGCGAAAAAACCATAGAAATGGAACAGGATAGGAAAAGCGCGGTTTGCGGCCGGCCTTGTTCACTTAACGCCTGTTTTAGAATTTTTTGCCGGTGGCGGGGTCGCTGCTCCGCATCAAATCCATACGCGCGACCTGACGGTCGATATAGCTGTTAACCATGCCATGTTTATTTTCGCGGATCAGGGATCGAACCGGATCGCCGTTATTATTTTCTTCCGTGAAAACATAGCGTAAATAAGGGCCGGTCGCGCTGAGCGTTTGATGCCAGGCCGCCGTGAGGCCTTGCGCCAGCATGAAGTTCGCCGCTTCGCCGCCGATACATTGGCCAGCCAGATGCACCATGCCCATAAAGCTTTCTTCGACCGAGCCGGCATGGATGGTGGTGATAACCAAATGGCCCGTTGTCGCGGCGCGCAAAATTTGTTCCGCCGCGCGGGGGCTACGCACTTCGCCCACCAAAAGAAAGCGCGGTGTCCAGCGCAGCGCGCGTTTGAGCGGCGTCGCCCAATCTTCTTCGTTATTAACCTGCACCTGATAGCAATAGCCATATTCGCCGACCGCGCCATCGAGCGCATATTCCACCGGATCTTCGACCGTGATGGCGACGCCGCCGAAACGTTCCAGATAATCCTTGAGCAGCGAGAAGCTGAGCGTTGTTTTGCCGTGACCCGTGGGGCCCGAGATAAGGATAAGCCCGTCACGCGCGCCAAGACGACGCAGTTGGTTAGCGACATGGGGGGCGACCGACAGCTCCTCCATCGTCGGGACCTTGGCATTAATGCGCCGCAAAATCGCCCATTCCTGACGGTTGGCGAGTTTTTGGTAGGATTGGCGGAAACGCATCCCGTCATATTCATAGGACGAGTCCGGGTTATCGATATTCTTGCGAAGTTCGTCGGCGACGATCAAAATTTCGGGTCGGTAATGGTCGGGCAGAACGCGGCTCCAGTTATTGCTGTAATCGCGTCCGGGGGTACGGAAACGCGCTGTGCCCTTGCCGCCATCATCGATGCGCACATAAAGATCCATGAAAGGCAGTTCGCGCAAACGCGTGCCGGTGGCTTCAGTGCCTTGAAGATTCATCAATGTCATTTTTTAATTTCCGTGGGGCGGCTGAATTGCTGTACCGGTTTGACCTGTGCCAGACGCGCCCCGATACGATCGACATAGGTTGTGAGCATGCCCGGCTTGCCTTCGCGGATAAGCGTGCGGATGGGGTCGCCCGGTGAATTTTCTTCGGTATACAGATATTTCAGATCGACGCCGGTTTCTTTCAGATTTTGCGTGACCAGCGCCGTGAGGCTGGTGGCCAGCATGTTATACACGCCCGACCCCATCGATTGTTCGGCCAGAAAGATAATGCCCAGCAAAGCTTCTTCGATAGCGCCGGCATGCACCGTGGTGATAACCATGTGCCCCGTTGAGGCCGCGCGCAAAACCTGTTCCGCCGCTTTAGGCGTACGGATTTCGCCGACATAGATATATTTGGGCGCCCAACGCAAAGCGCGTTTCAGGTTCATCGCCCAATCTTCTTCTTTTTCCACTTCGACCTGAAAACATTGGCCGCCCTCGCCGTGGCGACCGGCCATTTGAAATTCGCAGGGATCTTCGATGGTGACCGCGGTACCGCCATAGGTGCGCAAATAATAAGCCAGCAAGCCGACCGCCGTGGTGGTTTTACCCTGCCCCGTCGCGCCCGAAACGATGATGAGCCCATCGCGGCGGCCAAGGCTAAGCATATGCGGCAGAATATGTGCCGGATGGCCGAGTTTTTCGATGTCAGGCAAAATAGTATTGATGCGGCGGGCGCAAACCCACAAAGAATTGTCATTCAGTTTCTGGCGCGAAAGGCGCATGCGCACGCCGTCAAAATCTATTGCGCCATCATTGAGGTCCACAAGCTTGTGCGAAACAGCCGCCGCGAAACGGTCGATGGTCACCTGATAATCGGCGGGCACAAAATTGCTGGCGTTGTTTAACGAACGGTCTTTGGAACGGAAAAAAGCTTGTTCGGGCTGATCCAGCCGCACATACAAATCGATGAAGGGCAAATCGCTTAGTGACTGAGACATCCGGCCTACCTCTTTCCCTGAGGATTGCGCGGATGGCACCGGCAATCAGGTCTGTCGCCACAAAACGGGCGACGGTGGAATGAACAGGCTTATTCTTTGTCCATCGCCGGTTAAGATCGGCTTAATTTCTTCGGATTGAATGGTTTTTTGCAAAGTTATTTTGGTGTCATTGACCGGCAACCCATAAAAAACCGGGCCGTTATGGCTGGCAAAAAATTCAAGCTTATCAAGGCATCCGGCATCATCGAAAATCTGGGCATAAAGTTCGAGGGCTTGCGGCGCGCAAAAAATGCCGGCGCAGCCACAGGCGGATTCCTTGGCCGCGTCGCTGTGCGGTGCCGTGTCGGTACCAAGGAAAAACATTGTGTCGCCCGATGTCGCGGCCTTGATGAGGGCGAGGCGGTGCGTTTCGCGTTTGGCGACCGGCAGACAGTAATAATGGGGGCGCATGCCGCCTTTAAACATGGCGTTGCGGTTGATGTGCAGATGATGCGGCGTGATGGTCGCGGCCAGTTTGCCCGACGCGCCGTTTTCGGCGACATACTGCGCGGCATCTTGCGTGGTGATATGTTCGAAGACGATTTTCAATTCGGGGAAATCGCGCCGCAGGGGAATGAGCGTGCGGGTAATGAACACCGCTTCGCGGTCGAAGATATCAATGTTGGCATCGGTTGCTTCGCCATGCACCAGAAGCGGCATGCCGATTTTCTGCATGCGCTCCAACACAGGGTAGATTTTTTGTATCGCCGTTACACCCTGTTCGGAGTTGGTGGTGGCGTTGGCGGGGTAAAGTTTGGCAGCAGTGATGATCTTTTGTTGATGGCCTTTTTCTATGTCGTCGGCATTTGTGGTGTCAGCGAGAAAGACGGTCATGAGAGGTGTAAAAGCCATGCCCGCGGGAAGCGCCGCCAGAATTTCATCACGGTAAGCGGCGGCTTGCTTCGAGGTTATGACAGGCGGGCGCAGATTGGGCATGACGATTGCGCGGGCAAATGTTTTGGCCGTATAGGGCAAAACAGTTTGCAACATAGCACCGTCGCGCAGATGCACATGCCAATCGTCCGGGCGCGGGAGGGTAAGCGTTTGGGTCATAGCCGCAATTTAGCTGTCCGAACACGGGTTGGCAATCAGGCTTAAGCAAGCAGCCTTAAGCAGGTGTGCATTTACCCGTCACGCCCAAATTATGGCGCATAACCTTCAGCCGTTTTTCATCGATCATCCTGTAATCGGGAACGACGGTTGATCGACCATTCAAATGGACTTTATCGCCTTTAACTTCAGCGCCCATGCTCTTGAACATCGACAGGACAGCTTGTTGCTTATAATTATTCATTTTTAATTTACTCCATAACTTAAAAAATTATCTGTACGCACATTCCGAAGGCGTAAATCCAAGATCGATCAATTTATCGGGCCGCATGGCAAAAGATATTTTATGTGGCTCTGCCTGGCGCAAAGCTTCTTTGATGCCTTCTTCGCCGTGGGCGCGGCGCATTGTGGCCACTTCGGCGGGCGAGGTACTGTAATCGATAAAGCGGTTGGCGAAATCGCGGGCGGCTTCGTGGAAATCTTCGGAAAAGGGCTTAATGGCAATGGCCTGGTCTTGCATCTTGTAATCTCCTGGGTCTTGGTTGAATTTTGGGCAATAAAAAAGCCCCGAATTTGGGGCTGGCATGCGTTGATCGGTCGTGCGGTCTATAAGACCGCCCCGCATCAACGCCAAGTAAGAAGAAGTGCTGTGTTTTTCATTGCGGAGCCAGAATACCGAAATGAGGCACAAGACGCAAGAAAATTCTGATAAAAAATGAAAACAGGGTGATTTATCACTAAATTACCCTGTTTCACGAAATAAAATTACTGTATTTTCAACTTACGGTTTTAGGCGACGATTTCTTCTGGTTTAAAGAAGTAAGCGATTTCGATGCCCGCATTTTCAAGGCTGTCGGAACCATGAACCGAATTGGCTTCGATGCTTTCGGCAAATTCCTTGCGGATGGTGCCGGCGTCGGCATTGGCCGGATTGGTTGCGCCCATGATTTCGCGGTTTTTCAGGACGGCGTTTTCGCCTTCCAGAACCTGAATCACGACGGGACCCGAGATCATAAAACCACACAAATCATTGAAGAAAGGGCGTGCCGAATGGACGGCATAGAAACCTTCGGCCTGGGCCTTGGTCATTTGGATGCGTTTTTGCGCGATGATGCGCAGGCCAGCTTCTTCGAACTTGGCGTTAATTTTGCCGGTCAGGTTGCGACGTGTCGCGTCCGGCTTCAAAATGGAAAAGGTTCTTTCGATAGCCATTATATGTATCTCCTTGGAGTTTTGTTGGGCGGGTTATAGACCGCGCGCGTTTGGGATGCAAGTACGCGGCTTAATTGCCGAAAGTAAAGGCATAGGCTTGCAAACCCGGTGCTGTGGCCGTGATTTCCAGCGTGGAGTCTTGTGCGGCGGGTTGATCAACCAATTGATAGAGGGTGTGGCCGATAACGGTTAGGGTGTCTGTGGGTTGGCCATTTAAAGTAAGGGTCACCTGTTGGGGTTGACCATCTTGTGTACCCAGAACCAGAAACACTTTCTTTGATTTGAAATGCAGGCGCAGGCTGGCGCCCGTTTTTTCCGCGGTGGCGAATTGTTTTTCAACTTTCCATGCGCCGTTGAATGTCCAGTGATGCAAGGGCAAATCGGCGGCGGGGTAGGTTGTGGTTTTGTCGTGTTGTTGGGTGCCTTCAAACCGGTCGGCGCGGCCATAGCCGATATAGGTTTCTTGTGTTTGGCCTTCTCCTGTTGGTAGAGAAGGATACATCTCGTTGATTTGAATCTTGTCTTTAAACCCTAGCAGATAGCGGATGTTGTTTTCGGTCACATCATAATCGCCTTCGCCAAAATGGGTATAAACCACTTGCCCGTCGCGATTGATAAGATAATGCGCCGGCCAGAATTTATTGTTGAATGCAACCCAGGTCGCAAGGTTGTTATCGACGGCAACCGGATAATGGATGCCACGTTGGTCAAGCGCGGTTTTGATATTGTCGATATTTTTTTCAAATTCAAATTCGGGTGAATGCACGCCGATAATCACCAGACCCTGATCACGGTATTTCGCATCCCACGCCGTGACATAAGGCAGGGTGCGCACGCAATTGATGCAGGAATACGTCCAGAAATCGATCAGCACGATTTTGCCGCGCAATTGCGCCATGGTCAGCGGGTTGGAGTTAAGCCATGCCTGAATGCCCGCAAATTCCGGCGCGGGATAAGGTTTGTCGAGCGGGTTTTGCAAGGCGGTTGCCGCGATGGGCGCGGGTGCGGTTGCATCTGTTGCGGGTGTAACTGCTGATTGTATCGCACCACCGAAACCGAGATAGATTACGGAGACCAGCATCAAAACGCCGAAAATTTTGCGGATCGCATAGGCATGTTGCGTGAGGAAGCCGACCTTCTTCATGAATTTGCGGCCCAGCATCGCGATGATGAACATGGGGATGGAAGCACCAAGCGCAAAGCCCACCGTGACCAAAACGCTTTGAAGATCGGTATTCTGGCGGATAACCTGCACCAAAACCGCCGCGAGAATAGGCCCCGCGCAAGGAGTCCACACAAGCCCGATGAGCGCGCCGATGATGAGGCCGCTGCCAAAACCACCTTCGCCCCCTGCCCCGAATTTGGTGCCAAAATTGGCCGCCCCTTGTGTCAGGCCGCTGAATTTATCCGATAATTTATCAATCAACAAAACCAATCCCATGATCGCGAGCAGCACCAACGACGCATTACGGATGATGTCTGTATCGATATGGAACGCTTCGACCAGTTTGCGTGACAGCAAAACAAACGCGCTGAACGACACAATAAAACCGGCGATAATGCCGAAGGGTCGCGCCTTGCCGCCCTCAATCGATGTAGACAACACTAAGGGCAAGACCGGCAAGATGCAGGGCGACGCGATCAGCGCCAACCCTTCGAGGAAGGACAGCAGAATATCGAACGAGTTCATTGGTTGGGTTTGGTGTAAAGTTGCGGGAAGGTTTTTTCCAACGCCGCGACTTTGGGCGCGTCATTGATCGCGATATACATATTGGTCGGGTGAAGCGTTGCGTAATTCTGGTGATAATCTTCGGCGGCATAAAACGCCTTGAGCGGCTCAAGCTTGGTCACGATCGGTTGGTTGAAGGCTTTGGCTGCATCCAGTTGCGCTATATAGGCCGCCGCGATTTTTTGTTGTTCGGGCGTGGTGAAGAAAATTTCCGAACGATATTGCGTGCCGTGATCGGGGCCTTGGTAATTAAGTTCGGTCGGGTTATGCGCCACCGAGAAGAACACCTTTAACAGCTGTCCCACCGTGACTTGCGAAGGATCATAAGTGATTTGAACGGATTCCGCATGGCCGGTTGTGCCGGTGCTAACCGTTTCGTAATGCGCTGTCGATGCCTCGCCGCCCGCATAGCCGGATATCGCCTGTGTCACGCCCTTCACATGTTGGAAGACCGCCTGAATACCCCAGAAGCAACCACCGGCCACAATGATTGTTTCGCTGCCCTTTGTTTGCGCGAGCGTCGCGTCAAGCGCGGGATCGGGCAACGTGACGGGCGCGGCTGTGGCAAGACCGCAGGCAAGTGTGGCGACGGCGGCTCCGCCGAGGATTTTTTCCATGATTTTTCTCCCGTTGATTTTCAACATGTTTAGCCTTGCTGTTCAGGAATGAATTTTAACGCGACGCCATTATTGCAATAACGCAATCCGGTTGGTTTGGGGCCATCATTAAACACATGCCCTTGGTGGCCGCCGCAACGCGCGCAATGATATTCGGTACGTTCCATCCACAGTTTGTTATCGCCCTTGGTATCGATATGGCCTTCGATCGCCTGAAAGAAACTGGGCCAGCCGGTT
Source organism: Alphaproteobacteria bacterium (assembly GCA_026225415.1). Taxonomy (GTDB): domain Bacteria; phylum Pseudomonadota; class Alphaproteobacteria; order UBA9219; family UBA9219; genus CAIXLI01. Next base: position 272,700 of record JAMFSS010000009.1, read on the forward strand.
CCGCTGTCAAATTTGGTTGCCGACTGGAACAATTCCAATCCGCATCCGGCGCAGGCAAAGGTGCCGTTACGATGCTCTTTGAGCAAGGGGCTGGTGAAAGGGGCTTCGGTGCCTTCTTCGCGTAACACGTTGAATTGTTCTTTGGTCAACATTTGCTTCCATTCCTCTTCCGTATGGCTGGTTTTGGTAATCACTTCTGCCGCTTGGGCGAATGGCAGACGCATCAGGCTGAGCATGCAACCGCCAACAAACAGGCTTTTCACAAAGGTGCGGCGGTTGTAGGGGATGGCTGCGTTGAACATCGATTCAAACCTGTTATAAGGGGTTATCTGTCGGCGGGCAGTATAAGGAACAAATGGCATGTTTACATAAAATTACAATGACCAAAAACAAAATTTTCGAGATTTTCCTGACAGTTGCGCCGGGGTTGGAGGATGTGCTGTGCGAGGAAGTGCGGCTGAAGGGCTTTAAGAAGCCCACCGCCGTTCCGGGGGGCGTTGTTTTCAAGGGTGGGTGGCCGGAAGTATGGCGGGCGAATTTGTGGGTTCGGGGCGCAGGGCGTGTTTTGGCGCGTTTGGATTCTTTCCGCGTACAACATTTGTCGCAACTGGATGGCCGTGCGCATCATGTGCCGTGGGGTGATGTTTTGCGCGCGGGCGTTTCTTTTAAGGTTGAGGTTTCTTGTACGAAATCCAAAATTTATCATTCGGGGGCGGCGGCCGAACGGATTGCCCGCGCCATTCGCAATACCGTGGGCGCGACGCCATCGGATGATGCGGATATTTTGGTGATGGCGCGGATTGACCATGATGTTTGCACGATCAGCATCGATACATCCGGCGATTTGCTGCACAAGCGCGGATACAAGGAAGCCGTGAACAAGGCTCCCATGCGCGAAACGATGGCCGCGTTGTTTTTGCGTCAATGCGGGTTTGAAGGTCATGAGCCGGTTTTTGACCCGATGTGCGGGTCGGGAACCTTTGTGATTGAGGCAGCGGAAATTGCGGCGCGGTTAAACCCCGGGCGTAATCGTGTTTTTGCGTTTGAACAATTTGCCAATTTTGATGAAGGCGCGTGGGAGGCCATGCGCGGCGTGAAAAGCGCGCGTGCGCCGGTTGCGCGTTTTTATGGCAGCGACCGCGATGCGGGCGCGATTACCATGAGCCGCGATAATGCTGAACGCGCAGGCGTAGCGGATTATGTTACGTTTCAAAAAAGCGCGATTGGCGATATTGTGCCCCCTTGCGAGAAGCCGGGGCTTGTGATTATCAATCCGCCTTATGGCGCGCGGTTGGGGGATAAGAAAAAGCTGTTGCCGCTGTATCAAACATTTGGCCAGACAATGAAGGCGCGTTTTTCCGGTTGGCGGGTGGGCATTATTACGACAGAGGCGATGTTGGCGCATAGTACCGGATTGCCGTTTGTGCCGACAGCGGCGCCGGTGCAGCATGGTGGTTTGCGCGTGACGTTATTCCACACCAAGCCATTACCATGACACATGTTTATAAAAAAATGGCGTCGCCGGTTGGTGAATTGACTCTTGTGGCGGGCGCACAGGGGTTGGCGGCGATTTTATGGGAAAACGACGATCCAACCCGCGTGCCGTTGGGCGAGATGACGGAAGACGAGCATAATGCCGTTCTATCGGACACGGCAAAACAATTACGCGATTATTTCGACGGTCGGTTGGAAAAATTTTCGGTTGCGTTGGATTTTACCGGAACGGATTTTCAAAAAGAAGTTTGGAACGCCTTGTTGACCATTCCATTTGGCGAAACGCGAAGCTATGCGCAGATAGCGCGGCAAATCGGCAAGCCGCTGGCGGTGCGCGCCGTGGGCGCCGCCAATGGGCGCAATCCTATTTCCATCATCGCGCCTTGCCATCGCGTGATTGGCGCGAATGGAAAATTGACCGGGTTTGCGGGCGGGATTGAGGCCAAGGCTTATTTGCTGGCGCTGGAATCCCGGCAAAGCGCGTTGGATTTTACAGGCTTTTCCCGTGAAATGCGCACTGTAAATTAAGCCGTTGGCCGGATATGAGGAAGGGGATCAAAACGACTCACGTTTGATTAAAAACCTGTTTCCAGACAACGCCGCTTAACTAACAAAAACGAATTTGTGAAATTTGTCAGAGACATAGAAAAGCCTTATTTTGCTTTACTTTTTCAACCCGAGTGCTAAGGTTCTTCTTATCGACGGCAAATGATTTTAATCGCGGCCAACAGTGATTTTTTGGCCAAGATTTCAGGACAAGACCACCGATAACTCGTCTTTAGGCGACACCGTGTCACAAAGTGATGCTATAGGCTTTAAGCCTTCTTCGGAACAGAACCCCTTCATACTGGCGCTCTTGGCAAAATTGTTTTTTGCTTCGCCCGCGCATGCCGGACCTCCGCCGAAAATATAACGGGGTCTGCCGCCGGTTAAGCCGGAACGGCTCCCCTCCCTTTCCACAAACGACCACAGCCATTCATTGCGGCTCTCGATAAGCGAGCGCCGTAGCGGATAAGCTCGCTTAGATGACGCGTTAATCACCCCGAGGGAAATTTGTGTTTCCCCCAAAGGGGGAAGCGCGTCCGGAATCTGGCGGGCTTCAACCCACGAAGCAAAGGACCAGACCATGTCTATACCAGAAAACACCGCAAATCGTATCGAAGCCGCCAAAGCGAAATTGTCTGCCTTATTCCGGGCGGGAATGTCCCACCATTGACATTCCTTCTTCCAGAAAATCGCACAGGGTTGGCATGCCCATAAGATAGGTAGCGGTGTGGTCGCGACGTTCTGCCGCCAATTGGCGGGCTTCGCCCCATTCTTTCGCTTCATAATCGCCGCGCCCCAACCAGCAGAGCGCGATAAGATCGGCCTTTTCATCATCGTTCAGGGTGTTGATCGCATCACGTAATTCTGTTTCTGTGGGGTCGTTGGCGTAATCTTCCAGAATTTCGCTTTGGCCGGAATCGGTGGCGTTGGAGCCCAGATCATCGGCGGAGTCGAAACGGCTGTCGGTTTCGACCGGTTCTACCTTCACATCAAATTCGCGGGCTTTGTCGATGATGAAATAGGCCTTGTCGGAATTGATGGAAAGCGTGACCCACGGATCCGTGTCTTCGGTTTTTTGCACTTTCATGGACATGGCGTTCTCCTTATTAAATGAAGGGGGAGCTTGCGGTGATGTTTCTAAAAAAGCGATGCGGTTTAGGAAGCGGGGATGGCGATTAATTTATATTTTTCGATGCTGAATGATGTTAGTTATAGGCAGTAAGCTAATCACCCCTGGATAAAACATGCAAAGCACAGCGATAGAAATTACCGGCCTTCACAAAACCTATGAAAATGGTTTTCAGGCTTTGGCGGGCATTGATTTGGAAATTAAACGCGGCGAAATTTTTGCGTTGTTGGGGCCCAATGGCGCGGGCAAGACCACGCTGATCGGCGCGATATGCGGCATTGTGCAGCCCAGCGCCGGAAAAATTCTTGTCTGTGGTCATGATAATGTGACGGACTATCGCGCTGCGCGTATGTCGATTGGCCTTGTGCCACAGGAATTGGCGACCGACGCGTTTGAGTCTGTTTGGAACACCGTGAGTTTCAGCCGCGGGTTGTTCGGTAAGCCGCGCAATCCTGCCTATATTGAAGAGTTGCTTAAAAAACTTTCGCTGTGGGATAAAAAAGACGAACAAATTCGCCGCCTGTCGGGTGGCATGAAGCGGCGCGTGATGATTGCCAAGGCACTGTCGCATGAACCGGATATTTTGTTTCTGGATGAGCCGACGGCGGGCGTGGATGTCGAATTACGCAAATCAATGTGGGCACAGGTGCGTGCGTTACAAGAAACGGGTGTAACCGTTATTTTGACGACGCATTATATTGAAGAGGCCGAAGAGATGGCTAACCGCATCGGCGTGATCAACAAGGGCCGTCTGGTTATCACCGAAACCAAAGACGCGTTGATGAAGAAAATGGGCAAGCGGCAGATGGTTTTTGTGTTGCGTGAGCCGTTGGCGTCCCTGCCCTCTGTGCCCGATTACACTTTGGCTTTGGAAGAGGGCGGCAACAAACTGATCTATACCTATAACGCGCATCAGGACGACCATGATATTTCCGATCTACTGGAAAAACTATCGGCCCAGAATATCCGCCCGCGCGAGATCGAGAGCCGCCAGAGCAGCCTTGAAGACATCTTTATCCAGCTGATAGGTTGAAACATGAATTATCGCGGCATCCAATCCATCTATGCTTTTGAAATGGGGCGCACCTTGCGCACTATTGGCCAAAGCATCGCATCGCCTGTCATTTCGACCGTGTTGTATTTTATCGTGTTCGGAGCCGCCATGGGTTCGCGCATTCAGACAATGGACGGCGTGCCTTATGGCGCCTTTATCGTGCCCGGCCTTATTATGTTGACGGTGTTGGGGCAAAGCGTTTCCAACGCGTCTTTCGGTATTTATTTTCCGCGTTTTACCGGCACGATTTATGAAATTTTGTCGGCGCCTTTGTCATTTATAGAAATTGTTTTAGGTTATGTGGGCGCGGCCGCCAGCAAGTCGGTCATCATTGGCACTATTGTATTAATCACAGCAGCCTTCTTTGTACCGTTGCATATCGCACATCCGTTATGGATGATTTTCTTTTTGGTTATGACCAGCGTTACTTTCAGCTTAATGGGTTTTATTATCGGCATCTGGGCCGATGGGTTTGAGAAGCTGCAGCTTATCCCGTTGCTGATTATCACGCCGCTTACCTTTTTGGGTGGCAGTTTTTACTCGGTTAAGATGTTGCCACCTTTTTGGTACAAGGTGTCTTTGGTCAATCCCGTCGTTTATTTGATCAGCGGTTTCCGTTGGAGTTTCTATGAACAAGGCGATGTCAGCCTTGTGACGAGCGTCACGATGATTGGCGTTTTTACCGTTGCGGCCTTGGGTATTATTGCGTGGATATTCCGCACCGGATACCGGTTGAGGAAATAACCGCGATATTTACCTGATGCTTATGGGGTGGCTCCTTATTCGCATCTTAAAAGAACGCGCGATGTTTTAAATATTGTACGAGCGAATGATGCAACCCCCAAAGGAGTCTGCCTATGCCCACCGCAATCAAAACCGCCCTGTTATCGACCGGGTTCATCTGCGCGCTGGCTCTTTCCTCTGCTGCGATTGCGGCGGGCGCAGGCAGCGCGGCTGGCGGCGGCTCCGCATCGGGCAGCATGTCGGGAAGCGGCGGCGGATTGGGCAATTCGGGCGGCCCCGGCGTTTCGGCCACGGGCAATACTTCCACTGGCACAGGAACAACATCGACCGGAAGCTCCGTAGGAAGCAGCATCAATACGGGTCCCGCAACGAACGGGAACACTGTCCCCGGCACCGTGGGCAATGGCAGCATGGCGGGCAACCCCACCACGAACGGCGTTAATGGCACCGGCACGACAAATAACGGCACCACAAATACCGGCACGATGACCAAGCATCATTCCGATGCACCGCATCGCAATGGTTGTACGAATGGCGCTTCGGGCGTTAATTGTCCCGCCACAAGCACAGGCACCGGCACAAATTCGACAGGTAGCAGCATTAATACGGGCCCTGCAACCAATGGCAATACCGTCTCCGGCAATCTGACAAGCGTTCCATCGGGATCAGGACAATAATTTAAATTTGCTATTTAAAAAAGCTACCGGTCAAAACCTGTGGCTTTTCTTTTCTCCATTATTGTATCGAAGATTTCTATGGCGCAAAAAACTATCTTTATCCATGTCATGTTTCAAAACCCCAAAAGCTGGGAAAAATGGATCGGCTAGCCATGCATGAGTTCAATTTGTGCGACATCCGTTCGACCCACGGCAAAGGCTGCCGCACAGAAATGAAGATAGAAGCGCCAGTTGCGAATGAAGCTTTCATCATAGCCAAGCTGACGGATATCATCGAGGCGGGCTTCAAACCGTTCGCTCCATAACCGCAAGGTTTTCGCGTAATCCTGTCCGAATGTGAATACATCGCTGCATTTCAAACCGGCTTTGGCGGCTTCTTCCTTGAAACGGCCAAGCGAAGGCAGCATGCCGCCGGGGAAAACATAATGGCGGATAAAATCGCTGCGCTTGCGGTAGTCTTTGAATAGATCATCGCGCATGGCGATGGTTTGGACGACGGCTTTGCCGCCTTGTTTCAGGTTGCGCGACAAAATTTTGAAATATTCCGGCCAGTAACGTTCGCCGACCGCTTCGAACATTTCGATGGAAACGATGGCATCGAAGTTTGAGCGCATATCGCGGTAATCGCGCAAGATGATATCGGCGCGGTTATGTAGGCGTTTTTTGGCATATTCCAATTGCGCCGAAGATATTGTGAGGCATTTCAGATTGCCGACCGTCTGCGCCGCATGTTCGGCAAAACCGCCCCACCCGCAACCGATTTCCAGTAGCGATGTAACATCGCCGCCCAGACGTTGCAGGATGCGTTGATATTTGGCGCTTTGTGCCTGTTCCAGCGTATGGCCGTTATCCGCAAACAGAGCCGAGGAGTAGGTCATGCTGTCATCCAGCCATAATTTATAAAATTCATTGCCGACATCGTAATGCATTTTGATGTTTTTCCGGCTGCCTGATTTGCTGTTCCGGTTGATGAACAGATTATAAATGCCGAACAACGCGCGGCTCACCTTGCTGCCATGCGCGTATTTTTCGAAATGTTCCAGATTGATAAGGAAGAAGGTCATGAGGGTTTCGATATTTTCCGAATCCCATTTGCCATCGACATAATCTTCGCCCAGCGCGATATCGCCACGCGCCAATAACCGCCGCACCACTTTCCAATCATGCAATGTAATTTGGGCATCGGGGCCCTGTTGTTTACCGGTGAAAGTGACCGTGGTTCCTTTCGGCGTCGTGAGCGATAAGGTGCCATATTCGATACCGCGCACCGCCTTTAATGCCGACCGCACCAGCGTGCCAAGGGGGATTAGTCTCATCGTGTGATCTCCTGTGAGGGGGGCAGAGGTTTGTTGTGGTAGCGCATGCCTTTTGCCCATAGGCGTAAGGCTTCGAAATGAATCAGCGCGACGATTTTTAGGGTCATGAAGGGGTAATTCAGGATCATCGCCAAGGTTTGCATCAGCGTGATTGGTTGCCGGTGCCCTGTGACCGATGTTGCGAGCAAAAGCCCGTTATCATCAAACAGATTGATATGAATGGCGATTTTTTCGTCCGCGATTGCAAAACGGAAATGGTATGTACCCGCCACATCGAGGAAGGGCGAAACATGAAACAGTTTGCGCGAGTGGAGCCAGTCATCAGGTTGAAGGGATCGGTGATCATCGTGACAGGACAGATAGCAATGATGCTCGCCGAAGGTGTTGCTGACTTCGGATAACACGGCGCGCAATTGCCCGGCTTTATCCGCACAAAGCCAGAAGCTGACAGGATTAAACACATAGCCAAAAAGTCGCGGCATTGTCACCAATGTGATATCTCCGTCAGCTTCGGCCAAGCCGTTATCGGCCAAAATGCCGCGCATCCATGTTTCCAGAGATGATCCATTGCGCGCGCCATGGTCGCGGTTATAAAAGCTGAGCAAATTCCAGCGATCGACCGACAGAAAACGCTGGCGCAGTTCTGATATTTTGGAGAGCGGAAAACACAGATAAAACACGCCGTAAGTGAACAGATGGACACGGGGGCGCATCCGTTTATGCATGACGCGTGAAACCAGAAAGGCGGGCGATGTTACCATGGAACGGCAACCCCCATGCGTTGCGCGATATCATAGGCGCTGGCCGCGCCGTCTTCGTGGAAACCGAAACGCGTATAGGCGCCACAGAACCAGGTGTTATTTTGGCCTTGAAGGGTTTGCATTTTTTCTTGCGCCGCGACGGATGGCGGATCGTAAATTGGATGATAGAAAATATGTTTATCGAAGATGTCTTGTGGCGGGATGTCACGCGGCGGATTGAGCGTAACGAAAACCGGCAAATGTTCGGGGATATGTTGCAGCTTGTTCATCCAATAGGTAATGCCTATCGGTTTGTTTTCCGTTTTCGCGGGCGCGTGATAAACCCAGCTGCTCCAACACGGTCGGCGGCGCGGCATCAGCGATACATCTTTGTGCAGATAGGCAGTGTTTTCTTGCTGACGGAAGGCGCCCAAAATTTCGCGTTCTTCTGATGTGACATCCGATAATAACGGCAAGGCTTCCTGTGCGTGGCAGGAAAAAATGACATCGTCATATTCTGCACTGTTGTTTTGCGCATCCGTTATATAGATTTTTCCATCAACGCGGGTGATGGATGCCACGCCACAATTGGCGCGTATATGGTCGCGGAAGGGCGCGGTTAATTTATCCACATAAACGCAACTGCCCCCCACCACGGTGCGCCATTGCGGTTGTTGGGTGACGGTCAGCAATCCATGCGCGTCAAAAAAATCGACAAAGAATTTGGCGGGAAAATTGAGGATGGTATCAAGGGGGCAGCTCCATATCGCGCCGCCCATCGGTAGAATATAAAAATCCCTGAACCACTGCCCCAAACGCATTTTGTCGATCAATTGACCCAGCGTGAGATCGGGATGATCGGCAGACACGCGCAACGCGCTGCGGTTAAAAGACAGAATATCAAAAAGAAAGCGGTAAAAAGATGGTCGAAATAAATTACGCCGTTGCGCAAACAGGGCGTTTGGGTTTTGCGCGCCCCATTCCAATGAACCGTCTTCTGCTTTGACACCGAATGTCATGGAGGTTTCGGCGGTTGGCACATTTAATTTATGGAACAACGCCGAAAGCCGTGGATAATTCTTGTTGTTATAGACGATGAAGCCGGTATCGGCGGCGATTTCCGTACCGCCGTAATTGACAAGGCGCGTGCGCGCATGGCCGCCGATATAATCGTTTTTTTCATACAGCGTGATGGCGTGGTGCGGATGCAGTGCGAAAGCCGCGCAAAGCCCGGAAATGCCACCGCCGACAATGGCTATGTTCCGACGGGTCTGGCTTATGTCTTGCACGTTTTTTCCTATTGTTAAATCATACTGTAGGGTCTAATAACATACCGTCAAGTCTATTTGCAAGGAAGCCATGACAAAAAAGATTCCCCGACAAGGCCGCGCGCCCGATGCGCGTAAGAGAGCCGCGATTTTGGGGTCTGCCATGAAGCTATTCCTGCAAAACGGGTTTGCCAAGACATCGATGGCCGCCATTGCCGACGAAGCGGACGTGACCAAACAAACGGTTTATGCGCATTTTAAAGACAAGGACAATCTGTTCCAAAATATTATCGCCGAACTGGCCAAGAAACACGCCCCGCCGCCCGGTTTGTTTGGGTCGGGCAAGGCTTCGGTCGAGGCTGCGCTTTATGATCTGGGGCTTGCTTTTTTGAACATGGTTTCCAGCAAGGAAGGCATTGCGGCGACCCAATTGGTGGTTGCCGAAGCGTATCGCCACCAAAGGCTGGCGCAACATTATTATGAAAGCGGGCCGCGGCGTATCCTTAATTTGCTGGCCGATTATCTTGCCTCACAAGTTAAGGCCGGGAAATTACGCATTCATTCACCCCTTAGCGCGGCTTCGTATTTTTTCGCGATGCTGAAGGGGAATTATTATTTGCGCGTTCTTTTAAATACCAAACCAAAGCCAACCGCGAATGAAAAAGAAGCGCATGTGCGCGAATGTGTTACCATTTTCATGCGGTTGTATGGCGGCAAGGACGCGTTGAAAACGCGTAATGAATTATGAAAAAACTTCCCCTTCTCTTTACGCAATGTGTGTTCTGGCTGGCGGGTTGCAGTTCGGTTGATGTGCTGAACGCCACCATCCCGTCGGACGGTTATCATGTCATTCGCAATGTTCCGTATGCGGCGCATGATCGCGGCAGGCTGGATATTTATGTGCCCGATCATCCCCTGCCCGGCCATCCGGCCGTGGTGTTTTATTATGGCGGGTCATGGAAAACGGGCAGCAAGGATAATTATCTTTTCGCCGGGCAAGCCTTTGCCAGCCAGGGCATCATCACGATTATTCCCGATTACAGGCTGTATCCAGAAATTCGTTTTCCGGATTTTATGTTTGATGTTGCGGAAGCCTTTGCATGGACGCATCACCATATTACCGATTATGGCGGCAGCGCAGAAAATCTGTTCGTCGCCGGCCATTCGGCGGGTGCCTATAACGCCGTTATGTTGGCCACCAACCCAACCTATATCCACGCATCCGGTGGATCGACGCGATGGATGCGCGGCGTTATCGGTTTGGCGGGGCCTTATGATTTTCTGCCTTTGACAGACAAAGACCTTATCGACATGTTCGGCGGCGACCGCATTTCCACAACGCAACCCATTCATTACGTAACAAGCGGTGCGCCGCCGATGGTTTTAATGGCAGGCGATGCGGATGATGAAGTTGATCCGGGCAACAGCACGCGCATGGCGACCGCATTGCGTGGATATGACGATCAGGTTGAAACTATCAGCTATCCGGGTATTGGGCATATCGGCATCGCGTTGTCCTTGGCCGATGGTTTCCGCAATCGCGCGCCGGTTTTGCAGGACAGTGTGAGCTTTATCCGCGCCCATACAGCAACATCACCCTAATAGCCGCATGACAAAATATTCTCTTATAGCGATTGTTATGATGATGGGGTTGGCCGTCCCTTCTGTTGTGTTTGCCGATAACGCAGACAATCACCGCGAATGGAATTTCGTCATCAGCTTGGACGGCGACCCGATAGGTATCCATAAATTTACGGTGGATGAAACGGCAGGCGCGAAAGGCGCGTGGCGTGTGCAAAGCCATGCCGATTTTACCGTGACATTGCTTGGCGTGCCGGTCTTTCGTTATCACCACACGGCGCATGAAGAATGGGATCATCAATGCCTCTCGCAATTGACAGCCGACACCAACCATGACGGCGACAATAGCCATGTGACGGCACAGGGCACCGCCAGCGGCGGCGCGTTGCATATCACAACTGGCCAGAATGACGATGCCGCCCTGTCTAAAAAATGGGACGGATGCCTGATGACTTATGCTTATTGGAACCCGGACATGCGCCACCAAACGCATTTGCTGAACCCCGAAAATGGCGAGGTTGAAGCGGTAACCCTTACGCCCCAACCGGACGCAAAAATCACATCGCGCGGGGAGCCACTCGCGGTTCATGTTTGGCGCTTGACAGGCAGCACCAATCCCATCGATATTTTATATGATTTTGACGGAAACTGGGTCGGTCTTGATGCCAAAGTAAGAGGGGGACGCGTGTTGTCCTATCGCCTGCCATGACGAACATTAAACGTTTTATTCTTTCCTATATCAGCGGCGCGGTTGCATTCCTGGCGCTGGATTTTATCTGGCTCAGCCTTAGCGGTTCGCGCCTTTATCAACCTATTTTGTCGGCGCATCTGGCTGCCACCTATGACTGGAAAGCGGTGACGTTGTTTTACCCGCTGTATTTCATCGGCATCATCTTTTTTGCCGTACGGCCATCGCAAATTGACAAGCCGCTTTGCGCCGCGATGCGCGGGGTTTTGTTCGGCGTGATCGCCTATGGCACTTATGACCTAACCAATCAGGCGACATTCAGCGGTTGGCCATGGATGTTGACCGGCATTGATATGGTGTGGGGCGGGTTTGCGACGGGTTGCGCAGCGTGGGTTGCGCGTGCCGTCTTGGATAAAATGACGCGCGTCTAGCTTTTCCGGTTTCCGAAAACCCAGCCGATAAAACCGGTCAGGATAAGCGCCGATCCGGCATTGATGCGGGCAACCGCGATGGCCGTGTCGGGCGCAAGCACATCACGCCCCGCTGGCAGAAACAGCAATACGGCGATAGCCACCGTACCAAGGGCGGCCAGAAAATACCGTTCGCGCCTGTCCAACAAAAATCCGGCCAAGGTCAAACTGGGCAGCAGAAAAATCCACACGCCGCTGTTGGAACCCAGCGCCAGTTGCGCCACAATCGTATCCACAATACCCATTAAAGGCAGCCAGAGGCGCGCGGCCAAAGAAGAATGGCGCGATATCCATAAAGTGGCGGCGAAGGCCGGCGCGGTTGCCGCGACCGGCCACCCATAATGCCCCTGTCCACCGATCATCAATTCAAGGCTGGGCGCATAAAGCAACTGATTGCTGGCAAGCAACAGAGCGAAGACATTAACGCTCATCAGCCTTTCGTCCGGATTTTGCATTGCTGTTTTGAAACGCGCCAACATTATCAGGCGCGTGACAATAAATAATGGCTGACGCCCCATTCATCGCCTTCATCAAAACCGAACAAACCCGCCGTCGCCAGAAAGAACAACCGCCAGCGTCGGCGCCACATATCGGCATCTTTGCCATAGGTGGCTTCAAGGATGGGCGTGATGGCGTCACGGTTGAGATCGTAATTTTCCAGCCATTTTAAGGCTGTCTTTTCGTAATGCGCGCCCGACCAGCGCCATTCCTGTTCCAGCTTCATCAGATCGGAAAACTGGCCGATCATCGTATGGCTGGGCATAATGCCGCCGGTGAAGAAATGTTGCGCGATCCAATCCGATTTATCGGCGACATCAAAATCATAAGCGTTGGTGTGATGCGAAAACACATGCAGAAACAGCTTGCCTTCGGGCGGCAGCCATTCACGCACGCGCGACAGCAAGGCACGCCAGTTCGACACATGTTCAAACATTTCAACGCTGACGATACGGTCGAATTCCTGTTCAGGGGTGAACAGATTGATATCGCAGGTGATGATTTTGAGATTAGTCAATCCGCGCCGCTTTGCTTCGGCGGTGATATAGGCGCGTTGCGAGTGTGAATTGGAAACGCCGGTGATGTTGGCGTTGGGGAATTTGGCGGCCATGTAAAGGCTGAGCGAGCCCCAGCCGCAACCAAGTTCGAGAATGGATTGACCGTCGGACAGACCGGCGCGGGCAATTGTTTCCGCCAGGGCGCTTTCTTCGGCTTCGGCCAATGTCATGCCTTCGCGGTCAAAGAGACAGCAGGAATATTTGCGGTGCTGCCCCAGAACATAACCGAAAAACGCTTCGGGGACTTCGTAATGCTGGGCGTTGGCGGCATCGGTTGCCTCGGCGATTTTCCTGGCCGACATACGCGTGACAAAATGCGTATCGTTGTTGGCGGGGGCAAATTTCAAACCGCGGCTGGTGCGTGCGCACAGCGTTTGCACGCCGTAAGCCGCGACAGTATCGGGCAAGGGAACACGATCGACATTGCGGATCATGAAAGAACGAAGCGACATGGGCTGAACTCCTGTTATTTTTTAAATAAACGCGGGAAAAAAGGTGGTACGCGACGGCTATATTCCTGGAACATATCACCATAGCGCCGCGCCATATGCTGTTCAACCAAGGGTTCGCCGGAAACATAGCGCAAGAGCCAATACATCAAAGCAGGCGCCGCAAATGCCAACACGCCCATCCACCAGCCGCCCGACAGCGCGAGCAAAGGCCAGCCCGCCCAAAACATGACTTCGAAGAAATAATTGGGGTGGCGCGACCGGCCCCACAGGCCGATATCGCAAATGGTGCCATGCCGCGTTTCATCTTTTTTGAACCGCGCCAATTGGTTATCGGCCAGATGGCCGCCCCACAAAGCAATCGCCATCACAAAAAGACCCGCCGCATCCAACGCGCCAAGCGGCGATGGATTGTGGGCGGCCACCATAATGGTTAGCGCCAGCACAAAAGCCATAACGGCCTGAACCATCAGCAGCCAAAACAAACGCGACCAGAATTTTTCTTGATATTGCGTGCGCAAAGCGGTGTAGCGCGCATCTTCCGCCCCACCCACATTACGCCGCCACAAGGGCAACCCAAGCCGAAACGTCCATAAGAGTGTCAGCGCACCAACCAGAAAAGTGCGGGCATGGATTTGTTCAGGCGGCAAGAAACAATAAAATAAAGCGGCGATGCCGAGCGCAAAAGTCCAGACTATATCCGCAAGCCCGCCATTATCCGTTTTGCGGATCACAAGCCATGCGCCTGCCATAGCGGCCAACAAAAACACCAGACCGATAGCAATGACGACAACCAGATACATGGGGAGCCCGGGGGTTATTGGAAACGGCAGCACTATTTTTGACATGGCGAGGCGATGGATGCAACGGGGCGCATTTTGCGGTTATTTATCAGCTATTGCCATCCCTGCCCCCGAAAATTTCTTCGAGGCCGATGATGCCCAAAATGACCCATTTCAATTTCCAGATAATCCATAACCCGATCGTCACAACCGCCGCGACCACAATCGAAGGCTGGGTTGGGAAATTAAGCCCCACACGCAAACCTGCAAACCCGAGCAGCATTATTATCAACCAAGGCATGTCTTACTCCTTTGACAATGATGCAAGCGATTATAGTGTTGTCGCGAATAGTCGTAACTAGAGTTTTTGTCGATTCCATGGCGCGACCCAATAAAGCAACACCATACCCGGCAAGGCCGTTATCGCGCTTATGACAAAAAACCTTGTCCAGCCTAGCCCCATTTTTTCCACGATAAAACCGGCGACAAGCCCCGTGATGCTGCGTGGAAGGGCAAAGATGCTGGAGAAAAGCGCGAACTGTGTCGCGGAAAAATTTTTGTTTGTTTGTTCGGCGATAAAAGCGACGAAGGCCGTTGTGCCCAGCCCCACGCCAAGATATTCAAACCCGACCGCCAGCCCCAGATAAGAGATGTTCATTTCCGTCATGCTGAGCAACGCAAAACCGATGATGGACAAAAGTTGCAGGCTGCCAAACAGCCACAAAGCGCGGTTGATGCCGATCCGCAGCATAATAAGGCCGCCAAGAAAACTGCCCACCACCATTGACCAGAAGCCGATGAGTTTGGCGACAGCACCAATTTGCGTGTTGCTGAACCCCATATCGATATAAAAAGGCGTTAATTGCGCCGTGGCCAAATTGTCGCCAAATTTATACAGCAACAAAAATGCCAATATCAAAAGCGCGAATTTAAGATCGCTGCGCGTGAAAAATTCGTGGAAAGGCCCGATGATCGCTTCGCGCAGGGTGCGCGGCGGGTGGGCGGTGAGCGTCGGTTCTTTCATCAACAGAGAACAAAGAATGCCGGGGATCATGAAAAGGGTGGTGATAAGAAACACCGACGGCCATGATACGGAATCGGCGATGATGAGACTTACCCCCCCGGGGATAAGCCCCGCCATGCGGTAGGCATTGACGAAAAATGAATTACCCAAGCCGAGTTCGGCATCCGGCAACAATTCGCGGCGATAGGCATCGATGGCGATATCCTGGGTTGCCGAAAAGACCGCGATGATAAAAGTTGCCGCCGTAATCGCGCCCAAGGTGTCAGAAGGGCTTAGCAAGCCGATACAGGCCATGGAGAGGATAAGCAAAGTTTGTGAGCCGAGGATCCATGTTCGTCTGCGGCCAAGAAATTTAATGTTGAAACGATCGCACAAAGGCGCCCACAAAAATTTCCACGCATAGGGTATTTGCGCCAGACCGACGATGCCGATGGAGGTCAGGTCTATATGGCTGCGCCGCAGCCAGGCGGGAACAAGTTGCAACAGAACATACAGCGGCAGACCCGATGAAAAACCCAACGCGATGCAGATTAGCATACGCGGGTTCCACACCGCCTTGGCAAAGGATGGGGCTTTGTCTTCCTTATTGTTTTGGCGTGCGTTCATCTGAGGGAAGGCTTCACTTACTCTTCGTCGGCAAAAAGATATTCGGAAATGGCGCAGTATATTTCGTCAATAAATATTTCAGCTTTTTCCTCATTGCTGATGGAAAGGCCAAAGTATCTTTTGGCTTTTTCAGGGGCAGACATTTCATCATCATCGATAACCTTGCCTAGAAACGCCCGCAACGAGGCGATTGCTTCGCGATCAATCGCATCAGCCAAGCCACGAAGCATTTCCTCTTCGGTGGGATACAGCTTGGGATCGCAATGGCGCTTAAGGATTTCAACAGCACTGCTGTCAGTCAAAATTTTAGTCATAGGGGTTGATTCTCTCTTTTAAACGGGGTAACGGGGCATACAATAAATATCCACTTACAAATTATCGAGCACTTCTTGGATTTGTGCCCGGCGCCCTTCATCGGCGACTTCATTATTGGGTTCCACGGGTGCATCAAGAGCATGTGTCAGCACCGCTTTTGCTTTGGCATCCTCCCCTATTTCATGCAGGTAACTGCCATAAAAGTAAGTGGCATCCAAACTGTTAGGATTCAGGGCGATGGCTTTTTCCAGATATTCTTTGGCCAAGCCCATATCGCCAAAACTAAGGGACGGTTTGGGGGCCCGGAAATAAAGCCAACCCAGTGTTGCTATGCCCAGGCCATGCAGGGCTTTAGGATTCATTTTATTAGCCTGTATAAGGAGGTCCCTCGCCTGTTGGATAAGAAGCAATGAACTGTAATTATGATCGATCTCGGCTTTCGTCGTATCGATAATGGCTTCCCAGATGAGGGGATCTGCTCTGTTTGGATACTCTTTGCTGAGATCAATGGCTTGATGCTTGAGCGTAAAGATCGCCTCTTCCTGCTCTTCGTGATCTGTCGTTTGATATTCAATAGCAGCCCATTGTTTTTGCAGCTGATTGATGGCCTCGTCATAAGGCGCGGCGAAAGCCGGCGTGACGCCGGACAGTATGAAAACGCAAAGACAGAGAAAGGCGGAACGAAACATTTTTTTATAAGGATGAGGGCTGACCTGATGCGTCATTATGGCAAAATGCAAAAAAACTTCCTACTATTATTATAGAGGCGGAGCCTATGATGGCCCCTGTGATAAGAGGGGTTAGGCAACACTATGTCGGACAAAAAATCAGGTTACGTTCTCCGGCAATACAGCCAGATTGCCGATATACCGGCCTTGGACTGGGATGCCTGCGCCGGTGGGGCAAACCCCTTTGTCAGCCATGCCTTTTTGTCGGCACTGGAAGCAAGCGGATCGGCAAGACCGGAGAATGGCTGGATCCCGCAGCATATTAGTTTCTCCGCCAATGGTTTGATCGAAGCCGTGATGCCAGCCTATGGCAAACTGCATAGCTATGGCGAATATGTGTTTGATCAAGGCTGGGCAGAGGCGTTTGAAAATGCCGGCGGCACCTATTATCCTAAATTGCAAATTTGCGTCCCCTTCAGCCCCGTAACAGGCGCGCGTTTATTGCGCCGTTCCGGCAGCACTCTTTCCACGCTTGATATCGGCAATGCTCTTAAAGCGTTAGTGGCAGAAAAAAATATGTCTTCCGCCCATGTCACATTTTGTGAGGAAACAGAATGGCAAGGCCTGGCACATGCCGGGTGGTTGCAACGCATGGGGGTGCAATTTCATTGGCGCAATCAGGGCTATAAAAATTTCGACGATTTTCTGGGCGCCCTGTCTGCATCCCACCGCAAATCCATCCGGCGTGAACGACGCGATGCCAATGCCGCCGGTTTAACATTCGAAACCCTGCGTGGCGATGATATAAAAACCGAACATTGGGATGCGTTTTATCATTTTTATCAAAATACGGTCGATCGCAAATGGGGTTCGGCCTATCTGACGCGTGATTTTTTCACGCAACTGTCACCACGGCTTGGCGATAAAGTTATTTTGATGATGGCTTTTTACGACAACACGCCCGTTGCGGGCGCCATGAATTTGTTGGGCGACAATACGCTTTATGGACGCAATTGGGGTTGTATCGGACAATGGCCGTTTTTACATTTCGAACTTTGTTATTACCGCGCCATCGATTTTGCCATTGAAAATGGATTGGAACGGGTCGAAGCAGGCGCACAAGGCGAACATAAAGTACAGCGCGGCTATCTGCCGCAAGCTACATACTCGGCACATTTTTTCACACATCAAGGCTTGTCAGATGCCGTCAGAAATTTTCTGGCGGAAGAAAGAAAAGGGGTTGAAGCAAACAGGGAAATACTTGCCGATTATAGCCCCTTCCGGAAATCTGCAACATGATGGTGATTCTGCCAGCCCCCGGGCTTCTGAAGAAGAAGTCATATTGCTGATCTGCAATCGGTGCGTGACAACTTTTTTTAAGCTGCACAGAAACGCGTAGCAAGGCCATAATGGCCATCATCCCATTGCATTTGACAGAGCACCATTGTGCCGGTCACGGCATCCGTCTTTCAGCAACGGCTTCTCATAAGCGCGTTTCAATTTAAACATGTTTTGCTTAATCTCCGATTTTTTCTCCGGCTGGTACTGTTTTCCGCCAGCCCCAGAAAAGCACGCGCGAGTAATCTTCTTCATCGGAACGCATCTTGCTCCGGGCGCGCCACAAGTCCTGTCTCCCTACAACTCCCACCAAGGCTCCCGTGGCGTCGATAACCAGTGCGCGACCACGATTGCGTTCGATCATACGATCAGCAACCGCTCCAACCATGTCTTCGGGGGAGCAGAACATCAATTCCTGTCCGACCGTCGCGCTGGCCAGTTTCATGGCATGGTCATATCCATTCCGTGTCCAGCGCAAGGCTTCGGCGTAAGAGACCACCCCGATCGCTTTTTGCCCTTTTTCGACGACCGGGTAAGTTTCATGCCTCGGCCCCGGAGCTGAAAAGAAGGCCACAGTCTCGCCCAGCGACATGGTTGCAGGCAATGTATCGACATCCTTGCTCATCACGTCTGCGATCCGTGTCATCTCAAAAGGATCGACGTGATATTCGCGTGACAGATGCAAACCTCGGCGTGCGATTTTTTCTGTTAGAATAGAACGCCTCAGCAATAATACTGTAACGGCATGGCTGGCGACGCAAGCGGTCAGCAACGGCACCATGATATTGGTGGCTCCCGTAATCTCGACAGCAAAAAAAGTCGCCGTCAGCGGCGAACGCATCGTTCCACCCATCATTGCCGCCATGCCCAATAATGGCCAAAAGCCGGGAGAGGCTTGCGGCAAGAACGGCGATCCTAACGCGCCGAGTGCGCCGCCCATGATAAGAAGCGGGGCGAGGATACCGCCCGAGGTGCCGGAACCGAGAGCAATGCCCCATATCAAAGTTTTTACGACCAGCAGAAGTAATGCTTCGTGGCCGACAAGGCTGCCGTTTAAAAGATGGCGGATACTTTCGTAGCCGATACCCAGGGCTTGAGGCTCGACCAGTCCGCCGAGACCGATAGCGACACCACCTATGGCTGGCCACCACATCCAGTGAATGGGGAGTTTCTGAAAAATATCCTCCACAGCATAGAGGAATAGGGTCAAAAGGCCGGAACCAAGGCCGGAAGCAATGCCTACGGCAACCCATGCGAGGCAAGCAATGGCAGAACTATGCATATCGCCTGCGAAAGGAAACAAGGGCCCATCGCCAAATAGAAGGGGCCGTTCGATCGCTGCAACGATTGCCGCAACAGCAACCGGGATGAAGCTGCGCGGTTTCCATTCAAAGAGCAGCAATTCAACAGCGAGCACGACGGCCGCAATCGGTGTACCGAAAATGGCCGTCATGCCGGCGGCAGCGCCAGCGACGAGCAGAACTTTACGTTCAACGGAACTCATTTTAAAAGACTGCGCGAAGAGTGATCCCAATGCACCGCCCGTCATAATAATTGGGCCTTCAGCGCCAAATGGGCCGCCTGTGCCGATAGAAATTGCCGAAGAAATTGGTTTTAGAATGGCAACCTTGGGTTGGATCTGGCTTTTGCCGATAAGGATGGCTTCAATGGCCTCAGGGATGCCGTGCCCCCGGATTTTTTCAGAACCATAACGAGCCATCAAACCGACGGCCAGGCATCCAATAACTGGAATTATAACTGAAATCGCAGGCAATGAGCCGTTGGGCGCTATCGGCATATTGGCCGTACTGAACTGACCATGATAGGCGAGGTTCGTCATGAGATAGATCAGCTGCAGTAAAAGCCATGCCGTGCCGACGCTCAGTGTTGCAACTGCAGCTGCCATAGCGGCAACCAGCAGAGTTCGTGAATCCGTTGTGAAATCGCCGAGCTGATCTTTGTTTTTCAAGATCATGTCTTTATCCGGTGTGGCCATGGGGCCCGCCTTTCCCTGCTGCTTTTCTTTATCAAAAAGATACAAGCACCAGAATCGTTGAAAATACTACTACTGTCAAATACGACGGTTCGGGAAAATCAAGAAGCGTGGTGACTCAAGGTGGGTTTAACTACTGCTGCGATATGGAAAAAAGAATTGTTCGTCTGGTCCTCTATTGCCGCAGACCAAATCAGCAAGTTGCAATATGGTTCGCTCTTTAAACTTCATAAGGGGGTCCAGTGAATTTTCTTAGGTTTGCAACAGCTTTGAGAGCCATAAGGCCTTTAGTTGGCGCCATTCATTATGAAGCCCTTCTAATAAGCGTATGAAGTAATATACTATTTTTCTTAAAAATGTTCCAGCGTAATATGTAGTCAAAAATTCGCCCCAACCGATCAGAGGCTCTCATGCAAAAGCGTAAACTTGGAAAAAGCGGTCTAGAAATTTCGGCTCTCGGTCTTGGCTGCATGGGCATGACTTCTGGCTATGGCCCGGCAAAGCACGACGAGCGACCAAGAAAGCGGTAAGATTCGGTATATTTTCTGACAATAGATACTCTCCAAATTACTACGGCCATTATTTCTATGTGCAGTCAGAAGGTGGCTGGAATATTTTCCAAGACCGCCGCACTTTCATAACAGTAAAATCCCCTTATTCAAGAGCTGCGATAAGCAAGCATGTGTCTATCAACCTTTATCGAAATGAAGTTGAGTGATGGGCGTTCATCCAACCTTTGGTCAGCAGCCATGTGGACTGGAGGCAGAGTTTATTGTTTAAAGCCTTCCCGTCTGCACGTCCGAGACAAATATATATTCGAGCTGATAAGTGCGTAGGAAGCTTGAAGGCACTCATAACAGCGCAATTATTCAGTGCATGGTATAATTTCAGCTATTGTGTAAATATCGTGATGTATGGAAAACACCATTCAATTTCTTTAGTGACAGCGTCATGCATTGTTTGTGAAGCAATAAGGCCGGAAAGGTCAATTCTGATACGAACAAGTGAATCATTTTCCGGGAATTCTACAGTTTCAAATTTCAAATCTAGTTCTTGGCCAACAATTTCTCCTAACCGGTCATTGATGACTTTGCGCGTATAAAGCGGGAGCATATCTTCTCCGGCCAATCCCAATTTCATACCCGGATCGCCATATTGCATGCCGGTCGGTGTGGTTGGCGGTTCCCAATCTCCTGGCGGCCTAACATTGTTAAACAAAGCCAACGACAACATTACATTATAGCGGCATGACCATAAAGGCAAATTAGGTTCTGCGGAGGAAGAAAGAGCCAGCCCCCGACCTTCACGTATTGTGCTTCTGAAAAGCCATTCCCTGTCGAGTAGTTTTTTTTTACCACTTGAATTGGGATCAACTACTAGCGCGATAAAAGGGAATGTGTGCAAGGAAAAGGCCGCCGCCGCTCATGCCTCCGTAACTTGCTGGCGGTGTATATGAAGTGTTAGTGGTTGGCTTACAAATCACATAATCACATTGTGAAGACCAATGTATTGGGCCTGGATCAACAATTTCGAACAGTGCCTTGCCAGCAACTTCGAGGCGACCTGAAGGTTTGTTTGTCGAGGCTGTTTCTTCGCCTAGAGCTCCTGTGCAGCAATAAAATCCCCGTTTGTCGTATTGGTGTTCTAATATTTTTTCTCTACGACTCTCCAGATCGAGAAAGGCACATCCTTTAGCTTCTAATGTAGAAACTTTGTCAGGCGGCAGAATCATAAATGCAATATCAGGCCCACGCTCATTCCAAGGAGGTCGGCCAATTGAGATGTTCGTGACATGCGACATCATCAAATCCATTCCTTGCTTGTCCGTTGGTAAATAGTGCACCAGACCAATTCGAGATATTTTTCCTAAAGCCTCAACCACGTGTGCAGCCGTCACAATCCCATGGATCGTCCCAACACGCACAAGCGTTCCTGACCCTAGACTTGGAAGCTGGGGCGGTGGCGATGTGAAAGTGTCAAGAAAACCGACGATTGAAGAACACATACGAGTTCTTGCAGCTTCGTATAGTGGTGAATTGTCTGTCACAGGTATGATTTGCATGATTGGTGCATTGAGAGAATTGGTGGTTAATGAATTCACTTAACTTCGACTTGGAGGTGATTTGGAAAATCTCTGGCCTTGTGCAGTCCTATCGATGAAATGCCATGATGCTTGAGTTCGATACCTTGCAGATTAACAAGATCATGCTCCTTAGAAACAAAGTATCGGATAAGGGCCTTTTCAGAGATTCCAAGGCAGACCTTAGGGTTGTGTTTTTGTTTTGCTTTAAGCTTTCCAATCATCAGGATGCGCTTGCCTGCTTTAGCGGCCCAAATGTGATTTAACAATTTGTGGTTATTGAGTTGAGTTTTAATGCGACTGCGCAGCTCAAGGGCTTGCCCAATGTACAGCGCCTCAAAACTTTTACCGTGCCTGCGCCCAAAAATATAAATTCCAGGTATTTCCGGGATCAGTTTCAACGGAACCTCATATACGTCACCTTTTGATTTGTATTTAAGTGACAATTCTTTCTGCCATTCCAGTTCGATTTCCATATGCCCTCTCAATGTTCACGCGGCACTATATAGTTGACACAACGGTTGGCGCCAAGATTAGTAAAACCTCTCAATTTAGGCGGCATTCATATTTGTTGAAGTGTCCGAACTAAGTGCGCTTTTAAGCGTGTTAGCGGCTTCATTTGCAAGCTGATCGGCTTTTTCATTTTGTGGATTTTTATTATGCCCTTTTACCCATGCCAGCTTGACTTTGCGCTGTTGTCGAAGCGCCGCAAACTCGTCCCAAAGAGCTTTATGCTTGTTGATAATTGTCCCTTCTTCAGCAGTGCGTACTACATAGTTACTGTCAGTCCTTATAAGGATGGAAGCGCCAACAGGGGTAGCCTTTAAGGCCTCAATAACAGCCATAAGTTCCATGCGATTATTGGTCGTCTCGGCTTCAGATCCTTTTATTTCGCGACCATCCGGGAATACGACCGCCCAACCACCGACGCCTTTTTTCTCGGTCGAGAAGCGATTGGCCCTCAACAAGGAGCCATCAGTATAAATCTCGATGGTTTTGTTTGTTTGACGGAATGGCTTTTTGTCCTGCAGCCGATACGGAAGCTCGTCCAAACTCTTAGTTTCAATGTCACTCAATAAACACACGCCCCCGGCTCGCCGTCTAGTGGCGCTGTCTGCATCTCTTATCTTGTCCGCAAACCAACGACGAAATTTATTGAGCATGCCATCTATTTGATTATCAAGATCACTTATAGTGTTTTGAGCATTGCCGTATGCGAATGCATTCCCCCAACCGCGAACGACGTTATCGACTAACCGTAAGGTCTGGGCGTATCTCTGTGTATTCTCCGCCCCTTTTTTTCCTTCCATGGCGGCGGTTATGGCTGCGCATCCACGCTGCAAATGCCAATCAATGTTTCTGATTAATTTGGTTCGCGCCGCCTTCGATGGCTGAAATAATCCTGGGTGAATGTCAAAACCGAGAAATGTAAATCCGCCGTCAATGGAGCCGTATTGTGCTTTTTCCCGACTGGTGCCTTTTGCAAATGGGTCATGGCATTTGAGGCCTAATTTGCTCAGATGTTCTTTTGCGCTATTGAAGGCGTTGCGAACATGGTCTTCTTTTTCACCTAAAAATATAAAGTCATCAATAAAACGAATGCATACAATTCCGCGCTCATTAAACTGACGATCAAAATCATTGAGCAAAATGTTGCCGAATAGAGGAGACAATGGCGAGCCTTGAGCCACGCCATCTTCATCAGTGGGAAATACTTTTTTATCTTCACCCAGCTGCTTTTCATTTTGCAGGGTTACCGTTGTTGCTTTCTCCAATAGCGTCATAAAACTTTGATCATCGATATGCATCCGCAGTGTGCCCAGTACTTTTTGACGCGGAATTCCATCAAAAAAACTCGAGATATCAGAACGAATGAAATATTTCTTCCCGCTTAAGAATGCATCTCGAATGAGAGCTAATCCATGCGGGACACTCCTATCAGGAACGCCACCTATACATGTAGGAGTCTCTATGACCTCACGAACAAAGGCAATATCTTGTTGAAGCCGGTCTAGTAGGGCGCGTTCGATAATCCGGTTTTCGACTGGTGCCATGACAATGCCTCTAAAGCGGCCACCAGACTTCGCCTTCAGAACACCTTTTTGTGGAAGAAATGTGAATTTGTTATCTCTTAGCGCGCGCTGAATTCTTATGAGATCAGATTCGGCCCTGCGCTCGAACTCATGAATAGCATCACGCGTTTCTGGCAATGCCGAGTTTTGGCCATTCGACCGAATACGGTACCAGGCAAAGCGCAATGAATCGCGCTGGGTTGCCTTATCAAAAAGCTTGCCCATTATGTCCTCTTTTGGGCGACGTCGGATGTCCCGCCCTACTTCTGGAGTACTGCACTATGTCGCAGGACCTGATGATGCGCAGCCTGCACACCCGTTGGCACCCTGCACGGCGCAATCAGCGTGTCCGCCAATCGTCGCCGCTCCGCTTACCGTCATTCCTGCGCCCGTTACGGACCAGAAAGATGCAAGCAAGTAACAAAGCGCTGCGAAAACCTTCATCTTCGCAGCCATGGTTCCGGCGCGAATGCCGAAATATACGGTAAAATCCACTGTTGCACCTCCGCTATGGTAGCTTAGCTTTTTGCGAAGAAAAGCAAGCGAAATTTCGCCGCCCCCGCCAAGTTTGCCCGAAAAGAAATCCTATCGACTGCCCGACGCTTCAATTTAACTTGTAAATCGAGGAGCACAGTCAACCCAGAAGTAAGGCTTGCTTGGCTTGTCGCAGGACCTGATGATGCGCAGCCTGCACACCCGTTGGCACCCTGCACGGCGCAATCAGCGTGTCCGCCAATCGTCGCCGCTCCGCTTACCGTCATTCCTGCGCCCGTTACGGACCAGAGACTTCAATAAACGAAAACAGCATAGCCTCGCCGATTCGACATTTATGCTCAAGGGAATTCGGATGCGGGCTATAACGCAGAAAGGGTTACCCAAATACAAAAGGCCGGAAACACCTGCCGTATTTTTGCCGTACGTTTTCAGAAAAAAGACGGTGGCACCCGTTTTAAGGTGCAAAAATATTAGGTAAAAATTAGGTACAGAAGTCGTGCGGCGTCAAAAATACGACTAACCCATTGAAATAATTGGCGTCCCCTACGGGATTCGAACCCGTGTTACTACCGTGAAAGCCATCGGGGGTATCTAAGTCCCTGTTTAACAGGGAAAAAACAGGGAATATCCGTTGGTTACAAACGGTAGTAACGCCCGAAATGCATCAAAAGGTGTGATGTATCATCATGATGCGCATCATGATGAACGCGATGATCTGCCCGAATAACAGGGAATAATTTTTGATTGAGTAGGGAATTAAATAGCTGATCAGGTGTGAAGTAGTACGCCCTGAAGAGGGGGAGTTCGAATCCTTGATGCATCAAGCGATGCATCAGAATAACTGTCTTGGGTTATTTAAGACTCCTTGACGCGTTCTTCGAAACTCCAAGTAAAGCTTTGCTTTTCGGGTATTGTGCGTTCTGTGGCACTGAGATCGAGTTGAACTTCGCTGATTTTCCCTTGTGCTAGCCAAGGCTGAAGTTGATATAGATGCGGATAAATATGGAATGAGACCTGCTTGCCTGACATGTGGTTATCTTTTGCTGGACAGGGCAAGAAAATCTCGTAACTGAAATTGCCGGTTGCGATGAAGAAGGTCATATAGGGGGCGTCGATTTGCTCTTTTCGCCGCAACAGCGCAACGATTGGTTTGGGAAATGGCTTGGGGGTGAAAACAACGGTCTGATAGCAGTAATGCGCGCCATCGCTGTAAACCATCCCTGTTTGCAGATCATCCTCACAAAGCCAAAGACGCAGCTCTTCGAAGTGTGGCAATTCGTCCTCTGGCAGTAGGGCGTAGGCTGATTTGCATAGTGCTTTGTATGCGGCAAGTGGGCGATATGATTTGTTAACGAAAAAAACCGTTAGAGTTTGTTTTTCTTCATCGACCAGATGTGAGCCATCATTCCGGCCGACATGCAGTTTTAGGTTATTGTCAGTGAATGACATTGTTGATGGGACGCTTGGCAGCTCACCAGCCAGAGGCAAAATTGGCGTTCCACGTTTTGCCTGGACTCCGGAGATACTGCGCAGCGGAAGAGTCATTTTTCCGAGATCATCTTCAAAGCTACAGAAGCGCTTGTTACATTGGTCACATTCATAAAGTGACGTTAAGGCCTTGTTTCCTAATAGTTCGGATACTGCATGCGCACGTTTTTTAAATGTGCGTTCAGGTTTGCTTCCTTGGCAGTAACGGCAACGATAAGGCAATTTACCTAGAACCTTTTTTTCATTCCTATCAATCGCTAAAAACAAGATCTGATCATAGTTCTTGTTATAAAATTGTAGTGCCTTTAGAGCATTTTCTTCACAGGCGATGTTCTGGCTTTCTGGGCGTGCTTCAATCATGGTTTGCTATGCTGCTTGGTTGGGTGACAACTATATTAGTTAAGCGGCTAAATTGTAAAAACAACCGATTCTAATATACACTCCAAATGATGTGGTCTTTTTTGATGAAAGTTAGCTTTTGCAAGGTTTTGATCCAACCCTTAATGGCCTGATTACGCCAGGTCCAAAAAATGAAACAGCCCCTCAAGGAAACGTAGAGCGGGAAGCTATCGATGCGTTGCGCGGGTATGCTTATCAAATTGCAGTGACAGCGCTGGCTTGGCTGGAACTGTCCCCTGCAGAGAGGCTTTATATTGAAGTTGCCGAAGATTATGCTATTTGCGCCGACGATGCTGTCAAGGCTGTCCAAGTTAAAGATACAGAACAGAGCGGAAAGATTACGCTTAATAGCACCAATGTAAAAGAAACCCTCAAGAACTTTATTGATCTGGTTGAGAAAAACCCCGGACAAAAAGTTACACTTCATTTTCTCACAACGTCTGAAGTTGGTATTGAAAGGTCGAAAATCAATCGACCGGCTGGTGAAGCAGGACTTCTGCATTGGAGAAAAGTTGCGGCGAGTGGTGATGTTGTGCATCTCCGTCGGATTCTTACGGCTGACGAAATGCCAAAAGAAGTGAAGACGTTTGTTGATGCACGTGACGATGAGACCTTAAGGGGCGAGCTTTTAAAGCGAATTCACTGGGATTGCGGCAAACCCAATTTCTCGCAGATATTAGTTGAGCTTGAGCAAAGTATTGCTCAAGTTGGACGGCAACGTTTCGGTATGGCTGGTACAGCGTCAAAGTATGCTGCCTCCATGGTCATGTACCGCATCCTTCAGAAAGCTACACTCAAAACGCGCGAAGAGCGCGTTCTTCTGCGAGCAGACCTAGACACGCTTCTGGATGCGGCAAGTCGAGTTTCCTTACGGCAACGAGATTTTGATGTGATTATGGGGCGTCTTGCTGCTGCACCCCTTGCTGCAATTGGCGGCGAAAATGGGACAGTAATCGATGTGGGTGGATATCCACCATGGATATATCTTGATCAAGATATAAGGGGGCCGGTTCTTGCTTTAGAAAGACACCTGCAAGACGGGATATGTTCAGCGCTGTTAACATCGCCTTATGTCGTTTTATCTGGCGCAACTGGTCTTGGAAAAACACTTCTTGCTCGAAAAGCCATTCAACACTTAAGAAAAACGTACGCACTTATCGATTTTCGAGACCTTGAACCGGCCAGCCTCCAGCAACGGCTGGACGTATTGGTTTCGTATCTGCATAACCTGCGAGTCGACGCAGTAATATTTGATGACTTGAATCATCTTGAGGATGGTTCTGTACGAAAATCGTTTAACCGTGTGCTGTCGGCATTACAGCGTCGAGATCAGCTCGCAATTATAACGTGCTACAGAAAACCATCAGTATCGATTGCAACCGATCTTAATATAGCTTCCTCGAACTTTTTTGATGTTCCTTATTTCGCAGAAAACGAAATAAGCGATTTAGTTAAACTTGCCGGCGGGGATCCGGCAAAGTGGGCTAAAATTTCTATGTTCGCAAGTGGCAATGGGCATCCCCAACTTGCTGGTGCGTTTATACAGGGGGTTTCCTCTAGAAACTGGCCCCAAGATGAACTTAGAAAAATTACACAAACAGGATTTACATCTGCTGACACCGTTGCGCTACGTGATGAGGCTAGGCAGCGTCTAATTGAGGGATTGGAAAAAGACAGCCAGCTTCTTTTGTGGCGCACAAGCTTAATCATCGGCTCCTTTGTTCGTGATCTTGCAATTGCTTTGGGGGATGTAACCCCCAGATTAGCGCAAGCTGGCGTAACGCTGGATAGGCTCACAGGCTCTTGGGTTGAGCCCCTTGCGAGTGATCGTTTTCGCGTTTCCCCTTTGCTAGCTAGAGCTGGAGACAAAATTCTTGGCGAGAATGAGAGGGGGGCCGTTCATTCAGCAATTGCACGCCACCTCGTTAAAGATAAGGGCGTTTCTGTTGTGGATGCCGATACGGTCTTAGTTCACGGGTTGGCGGGGAAAGATAGTTCTGTTCTTATGGCGATCGCAACAGCAACCATCTCCGCGCCGCAGAGTATTCTAACGTCTATCGCAGATTATTCTTTTGCCTTTCCTAATCTGAAGCTGGACGCCGTTATTTTTCCTGAACATTTGGGGTTATCGGCCCTTTTGAGGCTAGCGCAATGCAAAGTAGTTCTTGCAAAAGGCGTAATCGAAGAAATTGAAAAGGTGACCAGCACGCTGTTGAGAGAAATAGACTCTCTCACAGGAAAAATGCGAAGTGGTGTTGAAAGCGTATCACTTATTAATCTGCTTTCTATTACTGGTGGTGCTGGCCGAATTCCTAATTGGCTGGAGCTAATAAATAGATTTAGACGACTTCTAATATCCGATAAAGAATTAGCAAAAAGAATGGAGGGCGGTGAAAAGTTTCCTGGTTCAGAACATCTAAGTACGCTGGGATGCTTTCTGATCACGGGGCTTTCTCGTATGCCGTCGGTAAAGTCTCTTGAAGAATTTTTTCTTAAATTAGATCGGCTGAGCGCCAATGATCGTGGACAGCTGCTTTCTGAATTTCATCAAGACAACAGTGACTATGATTTAATAGTGAGCGGTGCCTGGCTCACGGAACACGAGGCAGGCGCCGTCGATTGGTTGAATAACGAAAAGTACTATCTCCGAATGGCGGAGATGGCTATGGCCTGGGGGCAGCCGATATTAGCCGCCTACTGTCATAAAGCTCGTGCAGTGATGATTGACGAATATGGGAACCAGCCAATCTTAGCTCTGACCGCACTGGATGAAGCTGCTCTTAAGCTTGATGGCAGCGATATTATTATACGCGAACGTATTAAAGTATTTTGGCGGATGAAGAATTATTCACAAGTTGTAGAATTAATAACGCCTGTAGTAGATGTTGTAGTCTTGAGCAATTCGACCGATCGTATGTTTGTATTAAGAGAGGCGGCAATAAGTGCTGCAAATATTGGTAGAACAAAACTTGCTGCGAAATGGTTTCATGGCGCGGCTCAAGCGGTAAAAGATACTCCCGAGAACCAACCGCGTATCATAGGCTTCTCTGTCGACGAGGCCATGGCAGAATTTGATGCAGGAAATCGCAGCAGATGCATAGAGCTTCTTGCGCAAGCAATGACGAATCTTTCGAAGCTCGAGAGCGATCAGTCAACGGAAGCGATGTATTGCAAACATCTTGTGCGGCACGCTGTGCTATGCGTTCAATTGCGATCTGAGGCATCACTGCCTAGGAACTTATTTAACGAAATACTGTGGTTGCCGGGCTCCGGCAGCAACCCTCAGCCGCCAAAGGAACTTCGCGAGCGTCCGCTTGCACCTCTCGACATGGCTTGGTACCTGCTAGCCGAGGCGGAAATCATGTCAAGCGCGGACGTTGGTGTATTTCGTAATCTGAGAGCTCGATTACAATCCGGTCCTGTACAGCTTCAGGAAATGACAATTCGCAAAAAGCCAATTGACGCTGCAATTATCTATAAAGATGGAAATAGGTTTGCTGGAAGTTTTCATAGTTATCTGGAAAGCCTGTCATTATTTTTCTCTCTTTCAGAAGAATATAAACAAACGTTCGATGTTATGAATCCTACCAGAGGCGAGGTGCCGACAGTTCCCATCAAGCAGCTTATAGGCAACGAAAGGGTAAACCTTTCTGCTGTTGAAGCAATTTTGGCTTTCTCGATGAGTGTAGCATTAACGGGAGAGTTTGATAAAATTGATGAATTAGAAAGAGGGCTCCAATCAAAGGTTGGACTTGATTTCCCAGGGAGTAAGATATTTCAGCGCTTCCGAGGTGAGGGCGCAGAACTTAATCGGCTTAGCGAAGAAATCACCACAATAATTAAAAAAATGAGGCCTGAGTCTCACCTTGTGCCATTCGACATTTGTGGAGTGGCGTTACGGTTTTCTGAATTCGCACATGGTTCAAATTTTAAACGAGATTTAATACCAATATTAGGCAGTTGGTTTATTGACCATTGGCGCAATATTCTGATCAATGAAAGTTTCAGACTGAAATCACCAATGCTGCATAAGCCGCAGATAGAAGAAGTCATAAATAACCAAGATATGGATATTGAGCAGAAGCTAGCCCTCCTCCTTCTAGCCGGCTGCGATGCTACAGAGCTAAGGCTTGCAGATGAATACAGAAGAATACTGCAGCAACGAAGCTTAAGCTCTGCTCGTTCCGATGGGCGCAAAGTCGAGGCCTAAGCCTAATTAGGAGATTTCCTTCCAGCGCGGCTTCGATTAATTCTACCAACAATCCAACTGGCAATATCTCCTTCGAGCCACCCAACTGCCCGAGCGCTCAATTCTATTTGCCTTGGGAATTGGCCCGCGCCGATCAGCGCATATATTGTGCTGCGCGAGAGGCCTATGCGCTTAATGACTTCAGGAAGGCGAATGATATTTGTCTGCATAATTGCAATCCCCTGTTCTGTGGTTGTGAACAGGTATTTCGTGAAAAATATTTGGCAAAAATTGGGCACAATAAGAATCCCAATCAGGGATTCGAACCGAAATCAAAAATAATTATGAGAAAATTTGTGAAATCGGCGGGATGTGTCTCCACGCGGCCCGTATTATCGCGAGAAAGCAATCTAATGATCCTCATTTCACTGGATGTACGGCTGCATCAACGCATTCATGGCGAAACCCCGCAATTCCAGGAGGCAGAGGATGAATGGCAACGCTTTAATAGTACAAGGTTCACAAGAACTGATTGGAGATGCATGCGGCAAACAGGAGTATCTACTGCAAATGTTGCGGCATCCTGATGGTCTAACCATTGAACGGGCAACATTGGCTACTGGTTGGCAACCACACAGCGTCCGCGGCGTTTTGAGCGTTCTTAGGCGAAAGTACGGTCTGACGATTGTAAGCGACAAGAACGAAGCTGACGAGCGTGTTTATAGGGAAATACCGACAGCCAATCTGAATGGAGCCGGAACCCCTGCCGATGTGAGGCCAGTTATAGGCCGCTTCGGTGGCTTTCATGGGAGACAGCAAAGCTTTTCATTGCCGCAAGTTATAAGCGGTAATAGCCACACCAATCCCGGCTATATGGTCGTGGATGCGGTCAAAGATTACCTCGCTCATTATTCCAAAGAGGGAAGAGGCATTTCGGTTATGCACAATATCGTCAATGCCCATATTGTTCCTAAGCTGGGTAATATTCTGGTTCACGAATTGACGACCAAGCAGATCTCTGACTGGCATCAAGAAATTTCGCGCACTCCGTTACGTCTCCGGACGAAAAAAGGGGCGGAGACTCAAAATATGCAGACCTGGAGTGATGATCCAGAATTCATTCGTCGGCGCCGAGTGACGGCTAACCGTAATCTCAATGTTTTGAAAGCTGCTCTCAACTATGTATGGCGCGAAGGAAATGTTGTTTCAGATCTCGCATGGAGGCGGGTAAGGGCATTCCGTAATGTTGAGGCTCCGGTTATCCGGTATTTAGATGAAAAAGAATGTGTCCGACTTATTAAAGAATGCGAGCCAGATTTACGGTTGATCGTTCAAGTCGCCATTTTCACCGGATGCCGATATGGTGAAATATGCAGGCTTGTAGTTGATGATTATAGACCGGACACCGCAACTTTATATATTCGCCTCACCAAGAACGGCAAACCACGCCACGTTATATTGACGGACGAGGCCAAAAGGTTTCTTGAAACAGTTATAAAAGGTAAGAGTCGAATGGAGCATATCTTTCTAACGAAAGAAGGCCGCCCTTGGGGGAAGTCACTGCAAAGCCGTCGCATTCGCGATGTATGTGGCCGCGCAGAGATCGATCCGCCAATTACATATCATGTGCTCAGACACACACATGCCACTCTACTGGCCATGAAAGGAGTGCCGTTGACGGTCATCGCAAAGCAATTGGGCCACTCCAATACCCTCATCACGGAAAAGCATTATGCCCATATTAGTCCCGGATATGTGGCGCAGGCCATCCGAGAGAATTTTCCAGTCTTAGATGCTGGGTGAGGCTGCATCTCTAAGGAAAATTTTGTTAATTGCTATATCTACCGCCAAAAATTGGGATCATAAAATACCGCATCGAGAAATGCAGCTCTACCTTCCCATATTTCAGCTTCAATTTCGTTCTCTGGACGACGTGCATTCCACCACGATGAGTCGAGAATTCGTTCTATGACATCGTCCCAGTAACGCTCGTATTCTTGATGATAAAGACGGCGTATTCCGAAGGCTTCCTGTATATTCTTAGAATTCGCTTTATCGAAGCACACAAAATAATCAGGTCGCTTCATAGCCAAAAGACGCGTCGCCGTTGCGATGCCATGACCTTTGCTTTCTTTAAAGCTACTGCAAAATAGATCAATGTATCGCAGATAATCATCTTTCGACACGGGGCCCGATAAAGGAATGTGACCTATGGCCTTTGAAAGTTTGGCATTGTTATCCGAGACAATTCCCATGAAGCGGCCGGCGCCTTGCATGGATCCAAACCACCGCCAAGGAATAGAGTTCCCGTTGATAAAGCCAGCAATGCCCTTGCGATCTTCATCGGGCATGTCTCTATATTTGGAGTATTTCTTGAATAAACTTCTAGCCGCTTCAAGAACTTCGATCCTTATATCGGTTTGGTGCTGATCATCTTTCTTTATTTTAGCTATGTATTCATCCCAAGATAATTTCAATATCGCTACATCTTCGATAGGCTTTCGAACATGATCGTCTCCATAACGGCCCGAAGCTTTTTTCAAGAAAATTCGATGCCGCTTCCAGACTTCTCTGTATTTTTCTAGTTCATCTTCTTTAAAGGAGCGCCCCTTTTCCCAACATTCGTTCAATATATCTCGACAGCCCCTTCTCATATCATTTCCTGCATCTTCATTTGTCAGGGCGATGCAGACTTCTTGGTTCCGCTGAAAGCCACCTTTCGTAAAATTTGCGCTTCCAATAATGCAGGCCCATTTATCTTTTCCACTTTCAAAAAGAAATAATTTGGGGTGAAAAAGTTCATCAGCTTCTAAAATGAACCTTATATTCATGTTGGAATTAAATGTTTCGATGAAATCGGGATGAGTCTGATGAAAATGTGTTCCGACCACGCTATTTCTAATTTTAGATTGATGCTTCTTGAGCAACTCAAAACCATCAAATCCTGTCGATGCCCAAGCAACGGCAAAAGACACGCGTTCATGGTGAGTTAATAGCTTCGAGAATGTTTTTGATATTTCTTGCGGCGATGTGAGTAAACGCATGGCTATCCTCTGGCTTCTGGGGGATCGTTTTGGCCTGTTGAGATAATGGCATGGTGTTGTTCTAGTGTCTTGATTCAAGGCAGAGTTTGTTTAACTGTGGTTGGATGGGCAATGCTTTAAAGAGGGGTTACATGTGTATTCAACGTGTGAACGAGAAGATATACTACGCAATATTGTGCCTAATAGGGACGACAGTTTTGTGGAATGCTGTAGAATCTCTCGTTTCAACTAAGGAAAAAACAGAAATATTTGCAGCAGTTCTTGGCGGAATTGTCGGTGGCGCTATGACCATTTTTGCTGGCTGGTTGGCATTCAAGGAGGCAAAGAAAGCCAACGAGAACACTATGAAAGAGAAAGCGCATTTGCTGTATTTCGAACGGATTAAAGCTGCTGGAGCTATTCGCAATTACATTTATAGCCTGACATTAAAAATGGCGAGACTTGAGCAGCCTATCGCCGTGCTTGGCAATCATACCATTAGCAGTGTTGTGGGGCTTTCGCCCAATCCCCAGACACTCTGGGAAATTCATCAAATCCTGCGCAAAGAGTTATTCGCCGATATGAAAACTTATGGTGAAGTATATGCGGATTTGGCCGTTCTTGGGGCGGAGGCAGATGAGAAATACAAGGATTGTGTACAGACTGTTGGACGCATCCGAATGAGATTTGATACTGCAGCTTACGGTTTCGATTTTTCTCAACCTCCTTCGGGACCAGCAGCATTAGCTTTGCACGCGGCACTCAAAGAA
Source organism: Alphaproteobacteria bacterium (assembly GCA_026225415.1). Taxonomy (GTDB): domain Bacteria; phylum Pseudomonadota; class Alphaproteobacteria; order UBA9219; family UBA9219; genus CAIXLI01. Next base: position 307,153 of record JAMFSS010000009.1, read on the forward strand.
GTTTTCCTGACTATAGGTAGACGTCCTGCAATTGACGAGGCAAGGCAGGCAACCAACGAAACATTTCGATATTTTACCGATTTAATAAACCACTATCGTACAAAATACGAAGAGCTCACCAACTATTTTACAAACGCCAGCTGATGCAAACTAAAGAAGATCTCATTAAGGCCGCTTTTCAGCGATTGCCGTTACTACATGGAAGAGATCCTCTGCTTCTCGGGGCAATTGCTACGTTGAGTGAGGTGGATCGTCATGGATCAGGGGCTTTGCCCCAGAAGTTTTCTATAGCTAATCGGCGATGTACCAAAAAAGAGTTGGAAAGCCTCATTTATCTTACCGGCAATTGTGCCGAGCAACTAGAAACTCTGCATCAACCAGCAATTCTTGCTTTGGCAAATAACGGATTTATTAGGGGCGAAAATATTTCGCCTGAGAAATTACGTACGATCGCAAAAAAAGCTGCCGAGTCCGATCTCAGTTGGGTGCCTGAGAAACTTCCTGGCGGCCGTCCACAAAACCGGCGGTCACATGCGGTAGCGACATTGCTGGCCTACTACTATGAAATGCTAACGGGCAAGAAGCCGACGCGCAGTGTCGATCCATACAAGGTTAGTGACGCTGCATATGGGCCGTTTACTGATTTTGTCAGGGAAATATTCAAAATTCTGGGGCTTCCCGTGAATGTAGAAGACATTGCGCGGACGGCTATAAAGAAGCGTAAGCTATTGAAGAAAAATACAAAATGATTAGTCGGGTTTCCTCCATTATACGGAAACGATCGGCATAGGCACACTAATCTCTGGAAAAGGAGATTAGATATGTCAATCAAAACGGCCTTACAGATTGTTTCAACGCCAATCGACGCCTTGAAGCTCGATCCCGACAATGCGCGTTATCACAGCGATCGGCAGATTGCGCAAATTGCGCAGAGTATCAAAAGCTTCGGGTTCAATGTACCGGTGCAGATCGATCGTGCTGGCAAAGTTCTGGCTGGGCACGGTCGCGTGCTTGCTGCCCGCAAGTTGGGTCTGCAGGAAGTACCAACGGTCCAGCTCGAACATTTGACCGCACCGCAGGCACGGGCTTTTGCCATTGCCGACAATCGCCTGACCGAAAATTCGGAATGGGACGATAAACTTTTGGCCGCGAGCCTGAAAGAATTGAAGTTAGCAGATCTCGATTTTGATATTGAGGCTACTGGCTTCACATTGGATGAGATCGAGCTACGGATCGAGGACTTGGCGCCGTCGGCGGAACCCGACCCAGCCGATATGCTTCCGGAAATGCCCAAAGGACCGCCTGTCAGTCGATCCGGCGATCTTTTCTTGTTGAACGGCCATCGCCTGCTATGCGGCGACGCCACGAAACCGGCAGATATGGCACGGCTCATGAACGGTGGGCGGGCGGCTATGGCGTTTACGGACCCGCCATATTCCGTGAATTACGCCAATGGCCCTACAGATAGGATGCGCGGCACTCATCGTCCCATCCTGAATGACAATCTCGGGGAGGGTTTTGGCCCTTTTCTCTTTGCTGCCTGCGCCAACATCCTTTCAGTCACGGACTGCGCTGTTTACATCTGCATGTCGTCAAGCGAACTGCATACCCTTTACAAAGCTTTTGTCGATGCCGGTGGACATTGGTCGACTTTTCTAATCTGGGCCAAAAATACCTTCACTCTCGGCAGGGCCGACTATCAAAGGCAGTATGAGCCAATTCTTTACGGTTGGCGCGAAGGAGCCGGGCACTTCTGGTGCGGTGCGCGCGATCAGGGCGACGTCTGGAACTTCGACAAGCCAGCCCGGAATGACCTGCATCCCACCCAGAAGCCGGTCGAACTGGTCATGCGTGCCATTCGTAACAGCAGCGAGCGTGGCGCGGTGGTTTTGGACCCGTTCCTCGGTAGCGGCACAACCCTGATCGCCGCTGAACGCACCGGGCGCATCTGTTACGGCCTGGAGCTTGACCGTGCCTATGTCGATACCATCATTAGGCGCTGGCAAGAGCATACCGGCGATCATGCAATTCATGAAGGCACTGGCAAACGCTTTGACGCCCTCGTCGCGGAGGCGCGTCATGAGTGAAGATAAGAAGCCTTACAGCATCGGATATCGCAAACCACCTGAAGACTCACGCTTCAAAGCCGGTCAGTCTGGCAATCCCAAGGGGCGGCCCAAAGGCTCGCGCAATCTTGCCACGGAAATTGAAGCCGAAATGAATGCGCGCGTGCCTATAACGGAAAACGGCAAGAAAAAGAAAGTGTCGCAACGAAAAATTATCGCCAAACAGTTGGTGAGGAAAGCTGCTCAAGGCGATCCGAAGGCAATTCCTATCATCATGAATCACGATCTCCGGATCCAGCACGCCAAGACAACAGCCGAAGCGACGGAACCGGAAAAGATAAGCGCTGAAGACCAGCTGGTTATGCAAAGCATCATAGATCGCATTAGGCGGCCATCTGAAGCGCCCGAAAAGAGGAAGGGATGATTATCGGTGAAAAGAAAGAGCTGTTAACTCCGCGGGAATATAACCTCATTCTGCACGCCGATTTTATGGGGTTTATCGAACGGGCTTTTTATGAACTCAATCCCGAAGCCAGATTTGCCCCATCACCGCATATCGAGCTGATCGCGTCGAAGCTGGAGGCCTGCCGGCAGGGAAAAATCAAGCGCCTGATCATTAATCTGCCGCCGCGCTCGCTCAAATCGCATTGCGCCAGCATCGCCTTTCCGGCCTGGCTGCTCGGCCACAATCCCGCCGAGCAGATCATTTGCGTGAGTTATGGGCAGGAACTGTCTGACAAGCTGGCGCGCGATTGCAGGACCCTTGTGGGGTCGGCTTTTTTCAAGCGGGTATTTCCTGGCTTGGCGCTTTCCGCCGCCAAGCAATCGGTCGGCGAGTTCGTGACTACGGCGCAAGGTTCCCGCCTTTCGACCTCGGTAGGGGGCACTCTGACGGGGCGCGGGGGTAATTACCTGATTATTGACGACCCCTTGAAGCCGGGCGATGCCCTTTCTGAAACTCAGCGCACCGCCTGCAATGAATGGTTTGCCAATACGCTGCTGAGCCGCCTCAACAGCAAGGTTGATGGTTGCATTATCGTTATCATGCAGCGGCTGCACCAGGACGACCTTGTCGGCTACCTCACGGAACAAGGCGGATGGGAAGTTCTATCTTTCCCGGCTATTGCAGAAGAAGACGAAACCTTCGTCATCGAAAACCCGTTCGGTCGGTATTTATTCCGGCGCAAGGCTGGCGAAGTTCTGCATCCTGCGCGCGAGCCACTCGAAATGCTGACCAAGCTTCGCGCATCGGTCGGGGAATATAACTTTTCTAGCCAATATCAGCAGGCGCCGGTGCCGATAGGCGGGGCTATGGTCAAGACTGGCTGGCTGCAATATTATTCTTCATCTGAAGGCCTCCAGAAATTCGACAGAATTATCCAAAGCTGGGATACCGCCAATAAGGCGAATGAACTTTGCGATTTCAGTGTGTGTACGACCTGGGGCGTGAAGAATGGCCATTATTATCTGCTCGACGTTTTTCGCGCCCGCGTTGAATATCCCGAACTCAGGCGGAAGGTGAAAGAGCTGTCGACGCGCTTCAATCCCACGGCCATCCTGATCGAAGATAAGGCCTCTGGGACGCAACTTATCCAGGATCTTGGGAAAGCCGATGGGGTTGGGTTTATCAGCCCGTTTCAGCCGCCTGCCGGCATGGACAAGGTCATGCGACTACACGCCCAAACGACGGCTTTTGAAGCGGGGCGCGTGCTGTTGCCGTCGCAGGCGCCCTGGCTTGCAGATTACGTTAAGGAATTAACGGGTTTCCCAGGCTCCAAATATGACGATCAGGTCGATTCAACAACGCAGGCGCTCGCCTATCTGGAGTCGGCACAGGTTACTCTTGATCTATGGAGCCGCCTTGCCAGATAGGATATGGGTAATCCGGATTAAGTTTTGAAGAGGTACAGCCCTTTGCGTTCTTTCATCCCGTTTTCGACAGCTCTGGCCTCGTCGGCAGAAACGCAAGGGATCGTCCGGTATTCGATTAGGGCGAGGTGATCAAGAATATATTGGCGCTTGCCTTCATTGTTGCGCGTTCCGCAGCCATGGGGACGAGGTAGCAATGAAGTCAGCCGTTGTGCGACATGACCGCCCATCCCAAACAAAATAAGTTCACCGCTGTCCCTGCGGCGAAATTCATAGCAGCCAGCGCCGAAGGGCGCGATCAGGATGCCGTTTTGTCGCGGATCGGGGAAAGAGCGCCATTCAGACCAATTTGTCAAAGCCGATTTCCCTCCAAGCTCTCTATCAGCGCCGCGTTTGGAGAATCGGAATGGTATTGTTTGCCCTCCATCCATGACGCAGTGTTAAGCCAATTAGTTGTTTGGCGAACCTTCTCGACCAGGCCATCATGCTCGACCAGATACCATGCCCCTTTCAGCGGGAAGGCGATCCAGATACCTTTGCCGATATATTTCTGGTCGATAGTCAGTCTCCCCTTAAGCTGAACCTTGAGTGTGTTCGCCCCTCCACTGTCGACCATCCGATAGGCCAAAAAATCAGCTCCCTCCCAATCGTCGGTCAGTTTAAGGCAGTTGAAGCCGTAATCGGCCAAAGCGGCAGCAACCTTGTGAAAATTAAAGACCTCTTTTTGCCGGGAATTGAGGTTGTTGTATTCGACTTTGGTGAAATGCATGGCGCTATCCGTTTTGACCCCGCTCACTCATATTTGTGAGACTTATAGGCTACATACATCCACGGGGGTGACCAGAAGGCAAGTCAATTGTGACTCATAGGCTGTAGACCAATAAGCAACAAAATTATCTGCTGCCGCCATGGATATTCAGCGGCAATTAGGGCTAAATGTGCGCAGGCTCCGCGAGAAATGCGGTTGGTCACAGGAAGAGCTTGCCGCTCAATCCCATTTGCACCGGACCTATATCAGTGGCGTAGAACGGGGCATCCGAAACCCTACAGTTGCGGTTCTTCAAGAAATCGCCGCCGCTCTTGATGTGCCTCCCGCCAAATTGCTGGAATCGGCTAAAAACTGACGCAGCATTAGCCAATTGCAAGCTCATTTGAGATGCTCTTGCTAAGCATCAGCAAACAAACACTCTAAATCGAAATGCTAACTTCAGCATGCGTGGAGATGTCATTGGGGCAACGAGTAAGATTGCCATTTCGGCATAATATGCAATGAATAGTCCCATGGTATCGCAGTGCTACGCCATTTAAACATTAAAATCGTCCCCAAATTTTTGAGGTCGACCTAAGAACAAGGAACAATGGTCTATGCAAATCTCCCGGGTCGTTATAAAGAATTTCCGTTCATTTGATCTGGTAGATGTTCCTGTTACGAAACTTGTGACATGTATTATCGGTGAAAATAATACTGGTAAGTCCAATTTCTTCCATGCCCTGCGCCTCTGTATTGATAACAATTTTCCGTCGAGCTACCGCGCGCTTATACGCGACGACTTTCATTCCGGAATCGACATTTCGCATCCATCCCAGGTACTTGTTGGTCTCGAGCTTAAGGGCTTCAAAGGCAAGCTTAATGAGGAGGCGCTTGTCCATGGATGGCAGGTCGCAGACGACCGCGCGCGCCTGTTCTATCGCTTTCGTCCAAAACAAAAAGTGCGCGAAGCACTAGGTTCCACCCGCGCCGCTGGCACTTTGAGTTTGGAAGACTATGCATGGGAAATCCTTGCAGGAGGTGACCCTTCCGTCGATCTCACCCAGATTGAATGGGATACAGAAGTCGGCTCGTCGATCCGATTTTCTGATTTACAAGCCTTTCTTGTCGTTCCGCTGCCAGCTCTGCGTGACGTAGAAAATGAGCTAAGGCAGCCACGGTTGTCGCCACTTGCAAAGCTAATCGAAGCGAGCGATATCGCGATTCCTGAACAGAAGCTGTTGGTCGATATCCTAACTGAAGCCAACGATAAGATCGCCGCCTCACCAACTGTAGGAGCAATCGCGACCGCAACGGACACTGCATTCAAGAAGATCAGCGGTCCAGCCTTCAGCATGGACGTGTCACTTGGATTAGCTGATGCGTCTTTTCAGTCAATCGTTCGCTCTCTCCGTATTCTTATGAGTAATGCCGGGATGAAGCGTTTTGAGCCCGCGCGCAACGGCCTTGGCCTTAATAACATACTTTATATTTCGATCTTGATTGAGTATTTCCATAAGCGACTTGCCCAGCAGAAGTCTGCTGGGCAGCTCATATTGGTCGAGGAACCGGAGGCGCATCTTCATCCACAGCTCCAGTTGTCTTTGATCTCTGCGCTGAACGAGCTTCCATTCCAGACTTTACTAACAACCCATAGCACACACGTTACTTCTCAGGCGAGCTTGGCTTCCGTCATCGCACTGACGAATACAGGACGCGCGGCATCCGCTGCAGCTGCAATCAGCAGCAATGAGGAACTCACGGACGAAGAGATTAAGGATCTTGAACGCTATCTTGATGCCACCAAATCCAACCTCCTGTTTGCCCGGAAGGTTATGCTGGTAGAGGGACCAACAGAACTCTTCCTGATCCCGGCCATGGTCAAGGCTGCCCTTGGCATTGACTTAGAGAGGGAGGGGATTTCCATCGTGGCAATTTATGGTGTCCACTTCAGATCCTACAGTAAGCTTTTCCGCGCGGGCTGCCTGCCTAAGAAGTGTGCAATTGTTGCCGATGCCGATCTAACGCCCAGCGATGCCATCGACGATAGTGGAGAGCTGCCAGAAAAGCCCGAATTGAGTGAACTCGAAGGCCCTTTTGTTAAAGTCTTTCTGGGAGCGACAACCTTCGAGAGGGAGATTACCTCATCGGCGAATTTTGATTTCCTGGCTACGACTGCGACGGATCTGGGGGCGGTGCGCATAGCCGCAGCCCTCAGCGAGGCATCGATCGCTGATATTCTGGGGGATCAAACTGAAGAACAGAAAGCGGCTGTTCTTACTGGTTTGAAAGATTCTGTTCTCTCTACCGCAAAGCGCTTCGGCAAAGCTCGGTTCGCTCAGGTAGCTGCACGTAACGTTACAGAAGGCTGTGAATTGCCCTCTTATATCGTTGATGCACTTGATTGGTTAAGAGCGCCATGAGCCTCACGGCAGAGCAGAAAATTGCAGCGGACTGTCTTGATAATGTTCTTCTACACGCTTGCCCAGGAAGTGGAAAAACGCGCGTCATAACACATAAGCTTATGGCATCTATTGACGATGTGCGTGGGACACCGCGGAAGATCGCCTGCATTACCTATACGAATGGCGCAGTTCATGAGATTGAAGATCGGGTCGCTAAATCTCTAATGCCCGATGACGACCAATATTTTGATGTGTCGACTATCCATTCTTTCTGTCTGAGCAATATTTTTCGCCCATTTGTATGGCGCATTCCCGGTTACGCGACCGGGTTTAAAATGCTCACGCGCGAAATGGATGAATTTGAGAATCTAGTCAAGGCTGCGTGCGCTACCATTGGTTATCTTGCTCCGAAACATCAGGATTATGAGGATTTCTCGAGCATCAACCTTGATGTAAACGGAAATCTCATTGGCTCTGCACTCAGGAGTAATATCGTAGCTCGTGCCGCGAAGGCATTTTGGCGTTTGTGCCGTGATCAAGGTTATGTCGATTTTTGTATGCTGCTTTATTACTCTTACTGGCTCACAAAAAAGTACCCTGACATAGCTGATGGCATCGCTTCTCGCTATGCCTTAGTTTTGGTGGATGAATTTCAAGACACTACCGATTTGCAGGTTGAAATATTGTCTGAAATTGCTTCACGAAATCGTTCAAAATTCTTTTTGGTTGGCGATCCGCATCAATCAATTTATGGCTTTGCAGGTGCGCGCCCGGAACTCGCCGATGTATTTGCGGACCGTGTTAACGCTCGGCGTGATCTGTCGCTTTCTGGGAACTTTCGTTCAAGTATGTCTGTGATCGCAGATGCTGAACGCCTGTTCCGGCGTTCGCCGTCAATGTCTGCAGTCGGTGAAGCACGTAAATATATCGAACCCACCCAACATATCCATGTCAGCAATCCATTGGATGCACTCACGGATTATTTCCTTCCTGCCATTTCTAGTCTGGGCATACCTTTAGGAGAATGCGCAGTATTATCACCGACCTGGAATCCGCTCTTCCCGCTTTCCCGAGCGCTTCGCGATATGGGCATTAGTGTAGTTGGCCCAGGTGCAAGACCTTATAGGCGAGTGCGACTATTTGCTGGTCTTGCAGAGCAACTCTGTGGCTATCTAGTGGATCCCAGGCCCGACAGTCCCATATCGATCGAGCGTAGCTTATTCCACCTTATTCACGAGCTGACGGGGCACCGTCGTTTTGGCATTTTCTCATATGCGGGTAGACTCGTAGTTATGCGGATGATTGAGATAGCTCGGCGTTTGGCAGAACCGGATCACGGCGCGTTGCGATGGCTTGATGAATGTTCGACCGCTATCGGTACTCTATTGGTGGAGGCCGATTATATTGCACCATCACATGCTTTATTGCTCTACACGTCCGTTCAGGAAATGAAGGGTGATATGCGACGAAACCGCTTCGATCCTACCAATTATACTCTTGAAGACATGGGCTTGTTTGCAAGTCCGCAGCAAGCTTTAAAGCTTGCTACATTGCATAATTCAAAAGGCAGAGAATTCGACGCTGTGGCGATGATTAAACTGCATGAGGGCACAATCCCATTTTATCTGTCCAGTACCAAGGAAGAATTTAATGCAGCTAGAAGATTGTTTTATGTGGGAACAACAAGAGCCAGGCGTTTGCTGATGTATATCACGGACTCAGCCGACAGTCGGAACAGGCCAACAAGATTTCTGGGAGCAGACGGTTTAGGGCTGGTAGCCTGAATTGAGCAATTTGCTGAGACCCTGAAGGGTGAAAGCTTTCGGTTTATGATCTGACGTGATTGCCTGTAACTATTCCATTTATTCATAATCGCTGGCTAAGCTGCCGTTGAACAAGCTTGTTGCGTCCTTTGTGCTTACTATAGCCTTGCGAACGTCTTCGCGCGTCAAGTCTAAGACGCGCAACTTGGCTTTAACTTCGGCAATGGATTCAATTCGCCGATAGGCCTTTGCGTGCGTTTCTGCATATAGCGCTAGCCCCTGTAGCTTCGGCAATGCATCTGCAAGATGGAGTCCGTGAGGGTCAATAATATCAGCAACTATTTTCCCATCGCTCCTCTTCGCGAAAAAGATAAAATCTGGGCGGATAATTTTGTATTCGTCGCCATCAAGGTAAGCGATACCAAGCGAAGATTGGCCAGGTTGTTGCGGATTGCGATACCAGAAGCTGAAACCCTTACGTTTGGCTTCTATTTCAACAACACTCCTCTCCCAGTTGTTTAGTTCTGCTGGGTAGTCTCCATTCTCGTCGCACAAGAGGTGGTTCTTATAGGTTGGTAATTTTACTTCTTGGCCATTCTCACGAGCTTCGGTTGGCTCAAACTTGGCTTCTGGCTTGACTAAATCTACATCTTGCGGGTCAGTGCTCATCTCCACAATCTGTCGGTACGTTTCCCTTCGATCATCGGTCAATTTCTTGATTTTATCGCCATATTTAGTAAGCCAAGCCTTGGCGAGTTTATCGGCTTCGGCATCAAAATAGGCTTGTACCTCAGTGACTAAGCCCAGCGCAGCGATGGCCACCCGTGCTTCAACAATAGCTTCTTCAAATTCATCTGGCTGATCCGGTGCAGCCACCTTGTAAGCAAGATAGTCAGCATATGTGCGTGAAATATCTGGGCTGAATATACGCGACGCGCGACGATAGGCATCGTCGATGACAGCCATATCAGCGGACTCCCAGAAATCGTCAAAGCTCTTGTTCTTACCTTTCAAGTCGGCAACTACAGTTTTGCCATCTACAGTCAATACCGCTTTGCGTTTGGCTTCTATTTTTGCCTTTTCGTTCCCTCTGAACTTATCCAATGCTTTGTGCATTTCTGCGTGAGCCAATTTCCCAGCACCCGAGAGGATGCTATCGGAGGCGAGTTCATGTGCAAGAGCCGTCAAACGCTTCGCAGGCTTAGCTCCATGCTGCGGTCGAGTTTGTGAAGGCAACGCCTCGAAGGTTTCCCAAACAGCCGCCGAAGCAGCAGGATTGGGTTTCATCTCGATGGGATTAACAAGGATGCGCCCACCGGAAGGAGGGAGCATGTCATCACCCGTCATCAAGGCTTTAACAACGTCATCGACTGTCTTTTTATTGAACTTCGGCAATAAGCAATCTACTGCGTTTAATCGTTCATTGCCGGGAATACGGCGAGCCAACGGTGAACGCACCATGCGACCTAACAATTGCGTGATATGAGTGCGGTCGGTAGCGGCGCGGAAAGACACCATGACCTCCGCACGCGGACAATCCCAACCCGTGCTTATGGCATCTTTTGCAATAAGAACTCGAACCCAAACCGAATCTTCCACTCGTTCTGGGGAGATGTACTGTACATTATGGTTGCCGAATTTCTGCGTGGAATGGTCTCCCAGCACATGTGCTACGCTTCCGCTCGCCAGTTCTGGCCATTGCTGGTAGATGGTGTCAAGCGCACGACCGATATCGTCAGGGTCGGGTGTGTTGGGAACTTGTAATACCATCAGCGGAATGACTGTATGTGAATCCTCCTGCTGCTTTGCATATTCAGCCCAAGCTTTAGTAGAGGCTTGCAGTTTGTCGGTTGCCCTGCGCACAAGCACAGTATCGAAGTTGCCCACGTCATCCGGTATGTCGAGTAGGATGGTGTCTTTGATAAGCCCAGACTCCTGAACCTTGGCAGAATCTACCAGAACATTTGGTAGGGATGTACGCTTAACAGCGACTTTCATTGCCTCGTTGAAACGCTCTACTGTGGCCGAGATGCCCCAGACCACCGGAATGCTCGGCACACCGCTTGCTCCGTTAATAAGTCTCTGGACAATAGTACCCTTGGCATTTTTTTCGGCAGTTGTCGGATTGCCCATCCCGCGATGAGCTTCATCCAAAACTAAGTACAGGGTTAAATCAGGGTCTTCGATGGTATTTTGAATGGTATCCCAAATCGTATATGCGCGGAGATCGGGGCGCATCTCAGGGAACGTCGCGATAGCTTTCGCTTCTATTTCTTCTTGATCGAACCCACGTACTAGCAAGCTGTTTTTGCCAAGCTTCTGTGTGTTAAGAAAATAGATCTTCTTTGCCTCAAATTTGGCGCGATTGAAGGTGTTTTCCACTGGAACCAAATCGGTGTGATTGATGCGATCGCTGGCTTCCATCAGACGGAACCTGGTTTGCTCATTCAGCGCCGGATCATCGCTAAACCAAATCACTATCGCGCCGGGATCAGCGTCGAAATCAAACGCATCATCTCCATGAAAGAGCGCCTCGAAAACAGCAGCGGCCATAACCGTTTTACCTGCGCCGGTAACAGCGGTCAGCGAGAAGGAGCTTCTGTCTGTATCTGCGTGCCAATACCTCCGTGCCTTCTTGAGGTTAGCTAGGGCTTCACGTACGGCACCCGTCTGATAGTCTTTTAATGTAAATTTCATCCGTTATTCCTCGTTCGCAAAGCTGAAATTCGTCAGATAAGACTCGTACAAACGTACAGCTTCAACACCTTCAGGTAGTCGCCGGGCTATTGCCTGAAAGCGGCGGTCGTCATCGGTAACAATATAGGCCACGCGCAAATTCTTCGTTTTGTTTACGGCCTTGATGAAAGGCGTAGCCGCATCTACATCAGCTAACAAACCATAGGCATCCACTACGGCCCAGCCTTCGGGAGGAAGTTTGTCAATGCGGTTACCTCGACTGCCAGCACGCATCCACAGTAGTGGCGCGATCCGGGCAAAGGCCATGTTGTGATTAACCGAGACCGGCGTTTCATAGGTCAAAGTGAAGAATTCAGCATTCTCCTCAAAGCCGCTGGCCCTAGGGAAAGCGTCGGTGAACTTGTAGTCGCCCTTGATCGGGTTACCATCTGGGGTTTTGCCGGTAATCGCCGCCTGCACGCGCGGCTTGGTGATATAGTCGCAGATCCCCCACCGCTCCCATTCCGCATCACCGGGACGTAAGCCTTTGGCGTGCAGTGATGTTTGCTCTTTTGCCGCAACTTCGTTGTTGGTTACGCTGATACATTGACGACTTCCAGCGTCCTGCTTGTTTAACCGCATTACGGCGTGGGCCGTTGTACCAGAACCGGAGAAGAAATCGAGAATGACCGCGTTGGGCTTGTTAGAGACGAAGAATCGAAGGGTATCTTCAACTGCGTAGAGAGATTTTGGAAAGGGGAACTTGCGGCCAGGAATAATTGATCGCAATAGGGTGGAGCCGTATACGCTCGCATTGTGGGATCGCTTGTTCCAGAGCGTTCGAGGCCATGCCGCTGATGCTGTCTTGGTTGTATAAATGGGATACCCGAATTTGTCGTTTCCTTCGCGAACAATTTCTCCATTGGCTATCTGTTTTCGCGCCCCGCCCTTTAGATAGGTAATAGCATATGATTTTCCGACGCGAGCCATCCCAGCCGAAAGCACGGTGGCAAAGGTATCTCGCCCGAGTTGCCAGCGACCTTCAGTGCCATCGGACCTGATTGGCCACTTAACTAATAGATCTTCGGAATAATTGGAAGTCTCCGGGAGAGGGTTTCCCTTTCCCGGAGGATGCCCAATCTCGACAACACGCCGAGTCTCTCGGTCGACGATGATCGGATAGAACATGTCCTCTCTGGAAGCTCGAGTTGCGTCAGTACCTCGACGAAGCAGGCTGTCCCACGTCACCTTCGTTGCAACAATAGATTCCTCAGAATCGTCATCAATTGGGCTCTCATCGAGTTCGCCGTCATCCATCTGAGCATCGTCCGTCGTTGCAATCATCGTATCACCAGTTGGCACTGCCTGAGCTTTTCCAAAAAATCCGTAGAAAATGTACTCCTCGATACGAGAGAAGCGCCCCGGTCGTTGGGATCCTTGTGGAGCGATGACCGTGCTGATCATTTGGAATGTTGCTTCTGGAAATATCTGCTCTAGCAGCAATCCGAGCCGCAGGTATTCCTTCTCGTCTATAGTGACAATTAGTACAGAATCCTTCGGGTTTAGCAGTTCCTTCGCCGCCAACAATCGCCGCTCCATCATTGCCAGCCATTTGCTGTGTCGATATAGGTCATCGCCTTCAACATAATCGTTATTGTACTTCCAATCTTTCGCCCCCGTATTGTAGGGAGGGTCGATGTAGATGGCATCGATCTTGCCGCGATGCGTATACGTCAACGCTTTCAAGACATGATAGTTCTCGCCATTAATGACAGTGTGGAATGGCTTATTGCCGCCGCGCTGCACCTTACCGGTGCTTACCAGCCCCGGGTAGATAGTGTCGCGGAATTCAGCCACCACAACTAAATCATCCAACGCTACAGATTGTGTTTCTGCTTCTGCTGCCCCTAGCAAATTCAAGTCCGCAACTTTGCTATCACCAACTTTGTGGATAGTCTTCACCTGCCAAAGCCGCTGATCGTCCTTTTTATTGGAACCCCGCTTGGGTAACACCCGCGTCTTGTCTCCTTTACGAACGGGACGCAAAGGCAACTCCACGACCTCCGGGCGGTGGCGTTCGAAATTCAGTCCGAATGGCAACCGAGACGACAGGACTTTGAACTCTCTATCTAAATCTGTACCCAACTGCGGGTCTTTGACTTTTGCTTGCGCTATCAGGTCAGTTAATCGTGACACATTTGCTCCTGAATGGGCTTTTCTTAAGATTGTGGGGCAGGCATATAAATGGAGGGCAGTATCGAGAATCTTATAATAGAAAGGATTATCATGTTGCTGTCATCAGCAAGATGAATATCGCAAATTTTAGTTTTTATCAGTAGATACGAAGATGCACGTTACTACCGCAAATCTGGGGCAACGGTTGGCCAGATTATTGGGGAATAGCTCAAATTTTGATGTAATGGCCGATGCATGCGATGATTAATCATGCATCAATCCAAAATCCAAAAATAATGTAACTATTTGAATTTATTGATAAATTGGCGTCCCCTACGGGATTCGAACCCGTGTTACTACCGTGAAAGGGTAATGTCCTAGGCCTCTAGACGAAGGGGACGTCTTAAATTGGCGGGATCGTTTTACAGGGCTCCGCCAAGATTGGGGCCGTG
>JAMFSS010000010.1 GCA_026225415.1 Alphaproteobacteria bacterium
AATGGGATGCAGGCAACGGCGATTTTATCGATAAGCACGAAGCCTGCGCCATTTTATCGCCCTGCTCGCCCTTGGCCGTTACTTTGACGGCAGCCCCAACCAGCATAATAGCGGGCGGATCGACAACACTCAGCTGGACAGTCACCGGCAATATCGGCGCGACAACCTGTATGGGATCCAGCACCGACACGCCATCCACCTGGTCGCAAACCTACAGCTATGCCAACGGCATTAGCCCGACGGGCACGGCGACAGTAACCCCCGCGCCGGGCGCAGGGACGAGCACAACCTATACCCTCAGCTGCACCGACAGCATCCATACAGGTTCCGGCAATACCACCATTCATGTCGCCGCCGTGGCGGCAAACGCCAGCTGTTCTTATTCGTTAGGTGCAAGCTGCACAGGGGGGACGCCCATTTCCACTGTAACTTCAAACTTTCAAATAGCGGGTAGTTACACACTTCCGACAGATAGTGCATCCGTGGTTGCAGCAAACGAGGCATCCTCTGCTTATAGCCGTTCTGCATGCGTGGCCGCAGGAGGAAATTGCCAACAGATGAGTTCGGTATCAACCGGCACAAACTCAAGCGGCTACCCCACGACAGCGGAAACATTCACTTGCTACCAGAATGCGACGGGAACCACGGGGACCTATAGCGCCACAGGGACGGGTAATTTCCAATCCGCGTCGACCTGCCCCGCCTATCCGGGCGTCTTTAATTACTGCGGTTTGGGTGCGACAAATTTAAGCCAGGGTTGTGCGGCAACCGCGGCGGCAAACGGTGCGCTCCCCCTTTCCATTGAAGGCGCAAATGGTTATGCAGCCAATGAAACGAATGTTCCTTGCGAATTTATCGGAAGTTATGGAAGCAGTGGCGCATTCAATGCCGGGGTTAATGTAAATTACGGGGTTGTTTCCGGCACTTACTATTATCAATGCCTCGTCCCCACCGGAACATTCAGCTATTGCGGCAACATCCTCTTAACGACGACAGGCGCGACGGGTGCGGGAGCGACGTCAACGACGGTTGCCCTTGCGACAACGATGAATGGCTGTGCAAGCGCAGCAACCGCGATTTCTGTGCCATCCATCGGTTATTCGCCCGCCAGCGCTACCGGCAGTAACAATATGGCTAACTATAGTTATAGTTACACGGGCATCTTTACCAATATAAGCGCCGGGCAAAGCGCAGCCAATTTCAATGCCGCCTGTGTAACGCCAGGGCAATATATGTATGCTTCTGATGCAAACGGGCCTGCGGCTAACGCTGCAAACGGAGGGACTACCTATTCTCTCTATGATGTTTATAAATGCCAATAACCAGACACTCTCTTTGCACCCAATCCCGGTGATAAGGATGCCCCGCGATAATCTCCGCGCGCGGTAAAGGCTTTATAGAAGAGGCTTATTTCCCCTTTGCCCCCGCGTTAACATTTGGTAGCTTGGCGGCATGACAACAAACGCGCCCTTGCCCCCGCTGACGCTGCTGGAAGAATTCCTGCTTCTGTCACTGGATGACCAGTCGGGACAGCTGCACAAGCTGCCGCCCAGCGTTGTGGATTGCGCCAGCGCCGGCGCGTTGTTGATGGATCTGACATTGCGCAACCGCATCGATAACGATTTGCGCGATATTTTCGTGACCGACGGCTCGCCGGTGGGCGATGATCTGCTCGACCCTATCCTGAGCCTGATGGCGATGGCGCCGGTTTTAACGCCGCATCCGATAGGTTATTGGTTGCGCCATATATCCGACGAAGCCGAAGCTTTCCGCGAACGCGCCCTGCGCCGTCTGGAAACACGCGGCATCATCAAACGCGAAAACCGCAAAATTTTATGGGTGTTCGGAACGCGCCGTTACCCGACCGTGAATGATCAGGAAATTCGCGAAGTCAAACGCCGCATCCTCGGCGTCGTATTGGGCAATGATATCCCTGCCCCGCATGATGTGATGCTGACCTGTTTGGCCGAGGCATGCGATCTGTTCCGCTTTATCCTTTCGCACGATGAAATTGAAAAAGCCAAAACGCGTATCGCCGAAGTCTCGCGCCTCGACCTTATCGGGCAGGCTGTCGCCAAGGGTGTTACCGAAATCGATCAGGCCATCGCGATGGCTTCGGGCTTTCGGTAACGCACATCATGAAAAAAACGCTCTCCACCCTTTTGATTATTCTGTTGTGTGCGCCTTCTGCAATGGCGCAAGAAATGCCCGCGCCGCGCCGCATGCCACGCACACCCGTTAGTCGCGAACCATTGATGTCGCCCCATGATGTCGCCCCCGTATCGCATCAGGTGCAAGGCCAGGCGACGATTATGGACGGCGAAAAATTACGCATCGGCGAAAGCGATTTGCGTTTATTCGGTATTGTGCCGCCGCAACTGGGTGCCAGTTTCGGCCCCCAGGCGCGCAATGCTTTGGATATGCTGACCAGCAATCAAAACACCAGCTGTGACATTCGCGATCGCGACCGCGAAGGGCGCATGTTAGCCACCTGCCGCAATAATGCGGGCAATGATCTGGCGCTTGAGCTTCTGAAGCGCGGTTTGGCCGTGACCGCACGCGGGTCGTTGGCCAACACCGAATTTGAACAGCCGTATGTTACGGCGGAACGCGCCGCGCAAAATGCCCGCACCGGTTTATGGTCGGTTGCACCGCCAACACCTGCGCCCGCTTCGGCTTACACGGCACCGCCTGCCCCCACACCTGTTGTTGTCGCAGCACCCGCTGTTGCCGCAGCACCTGTGATCGCGGCGGTGCCGGTGGCACCCGCAGCCGTTGCAACGATTGTGTCGACGCCGCCGGCTGTGGCCGCGACGGTTGCCGTCAAGCAACCAGCTGAAATCAAACAGGCTGACAAAACCACCGCCTTTGAAACGCCCAAGCAAGAACAGGCGCACAAGGATGAAGCATGGAACCCATCGTCAAGCGTCGGGTTTTTTGAACGCTATCAAATCCTGATCGCCTGCGGTTTGATGTTGGCCACAACGCTCAGCATCATCACCGCCTTGTGGGCGCAAAAACGCCGCGACCGGATGGATGAAATGAAATCCGTTGCGGCAGCCTTGCGCGGCGAATTGATGGCGGCGCGCAGCGTGTGTATCGGCCGCGCCAAAAGCATCATCACGGATGATGACGACCATAACGCGTTTTGGCCTCGCATCCGTTCGACTTTGTATCAGGCATCGGTCACGCGGTTGGGGATTCTGGGTGCAGATCTGGCGCGGCATATCGCGTCGATCTATGGGCAATCAAGCGATTACGCCGCGCTGTACAGCCCCACCACCGGCACACAGGACGCGCCGAAAAAACATGCGTTAGAGACATTGGCCAAACATATCGATACCATCTTGCCCATCCTTGCGCATATTGAACGAACCGGCAGTTTGCCGCGCAAAACTACCGTTGCTGTGCCAGCACCCTTCGCGCCCACCTATCGCGATGCGCCGCGCGTGCCTACCGTTACGCCCGCGCCGCTTCCTGTGCCTGCATCGGAACCAGTGACGGCGGAAACGGCGGCGCCGCAAACAACAATCGCCGAAGCGCAGAAGCCCCGGCCAAAAAAACCCTCAGCGTTCCCGTTCAGAACACTTCCTGCCGACATCATTCAGGAAATCACATCGCCGCCAGCCTCTTTGACGAGTGACAGCCCGCCGATCAACACCATCCGATCGGCACCGATTGCCCGCGCATCGGCCAGCCTGTGGGATAATTTGCGCAATCTGTTTCAAACGGGTCATGCGGCGGCGCCCATCGACACCACACCGATGCCGGTGGATGAGTACAGCGAATATGCGGCGATGATCGAAGCCGACATGGCGCATTACCAATATGGCGAAACAATCGAAAGTTTCGATATCAACCCGCATAAAAAGCGAGGGTAAGGGCAGAAAGAGAGGAGAGAGAAAGAACGAGAGAAAAACCAGAGGGATTTCTCTCGTTCTTTCTCTCTCTGTCTCTATCTATCTCGAAAACTTATGCAAATAATTTGCCATAAGTGATCAACATCGCCTTCAGTTTCTCTTCCGTTTCAGGCTTGATCTGCTTGTCGGTGCGGATCGCTTCCAGAATGGCCGCGCCTGTGCTGCGCAATTCGGATAGCAAGCCCTTTTCATAACGGCCAATATCATCGACGGCTACTGTATCCAGATAACCCTTCACGCCTGCGAAAATCACGCAAACCTGTTCTTCGACAGCCAGCGGCGTATATTGCGGCTGCTTCAGCAATTCGGTCAAACGACGTCCACGGTTCAGAAGCTTCTGTGTCGACGCATCCAGATCCGATGCGAATTGCGAGAAGGCTTCCATTTCGCGGAACTGCGCGAGTTCAAGCTTGATCGAGCCTGCAACCTGCTTCATCGCCTTGATCTGCGCGGCGGAACCGACACGGCTGACCGACAGACCAACGTTAATGGCAGGACGCACGCCTTTGTAGAACAAACCGGTTTCAAGGAAGATTTGCCCGTCGGTGATCGAAATCACGTTGGTCGGAATATACGCCGAAACGTCGCCCGCCTGTGTTTCGATGATCGGCAGCGCGGTCAATGAACCGCCACCGGCCTTGTCGCCCATTTTTGCGGCACGTTCCAGCAAACGGGAGTGTAAATAGAAAACGTCGCCGGGATACGCTTCGCGGCCGGGAGGACGACGCAGCAACAACGACATCTGGCGATAGGCCACGGCCTGCTTCGACAAATCATCATAAACGATAAGGGCATGCATGCCATTATCACGGAAGAATTCGCCCATCGCGCAACCGGTATAAGGCGCAATAAATTGCATCGGCGCGGGTTCGGATGCGGTGGATGCTACGACGATGGAATATTCCATCGCGCCGGATTCTTCCAACTGCTTGACGATCTGCGCGACGGTCGAACGTTTCTGGCCGATGGCGACATAGATGCAGTACAGCTTTTTCGATTCATCGGTACCTTGGTTGACGGCCTTCTGATTGATGAAGGTGTCGAGAACGACAGCCGTTTTACCGGTCTGACGATCGCCGATGATAAGTTCGCGTTGACCACGGCCAACGGGAACCAAACTGTCAATCGCCTTGATGCCAGTTTGCATCGGTTCGGAAACCGATTTACGCGGAATGATGCCGGGGGCCTTCACTTCGACGCGGGTCATCTTGACGTCTTTCAACGGACCTTTGCCATCGATAGGGTTACCCAAACCGTCGACCACGCGACCCAACAGGCCTTTGCCAACGGGCACTTCCACAATCGTGCCGGTACGTTTAACAGTATCGCCTTCGCGGATGCCACGGTCATCGCCAAACACAACCACGCCGACATTGTCGGTTTCAAGATTGAGGGCCATGCCTTTAACGCCCGAAGCAAATTCGACCATTTCGCCGGCGCTGACATTATCCAGACCATAGACACGGGCAACGCCGTCACCGATCGACAGAACCTGCCCGACTTCGGCAACCTGTGTCGCCGTTCCGAAACCAGCGATTTGCTGTTTGAGGACGGAGGAAATTTCTGAAACGCGGATATCCATTAAGCAGCTCCCTTTAAAGTACGTTCAAGTTGGTCGAGCTTGGTTTTCACCGAAGCATCGATAAATTGTGATCCCATTTTGACGGTCAAACCGCCGATAAGCGTGGCGTCTTCGACAATCGTCAGATTGACCTTGCCGCCGGTGACTTGTTGCAGCGACGATGCCAGCGCGTCTTTTTGCGCAGACGTCAAAGTATGCGCGGTGCGCACATCGGCTTGCGACTCGCCGCGGCGCGTGGCGACCAGCGCCAGAAAACCTTCGACAATGGCGGGCAGTAAAAACAAACGGCGGTTTTGCGCCACGACTGACAGAAAATTACCCGTCAGCGTACTGATGCCTGTTTGTTTAACAACTTCTGCGGCGGCTTTTTGCAATTGGCTGTTATCCAAGCGGGGATCGGTTCCCACAAAACGCCATTCGGCGCTTTCGTCCCACAAACGGCGCAGGCCACGGATATCCAACACAACAGCATCCACGCTCTTGGCCTGTTCCGCCAGATCATACAAAGCGCCGACATAGCGGCGGGCAAGAATCGCCTGTTCGCCCGCAAGCGGGATAGAAACAGGGGGAATGTGGTTATTTGCAGCAGTCACGTGGGAAAAACCGTAAAATTTAAGATGTTCTAATTCCGCGCATCAAATAGCAAAGCCTTCCCTTCTATGCAACTAGACTTTCTTAAGTATTTAATAGGATATCCCGCCTAAAGTAACAAACTCACTTGTCGGACAGGAATCAACCGTCTATAGGCATGACAATACCCCTTACTTATAAGGATTACCGATGATCGACCTGAAATTCCAAACCCTCGATGCCACTGCGACATCCAAGCTTTTGGCCGATGTTGCCGGCGATATTGCGCCCGTGAAATTGCCCGAAGGCAAAACCATTGTCCAAAGCGCCGATCTGGAATTTTATAATGATTACAAGCTTTATACCCTTTCGGACACATCGCTGCCCGCGCCCAACACCCGTTATATGCTGTACAAGCCGGGTGATGTCAGCCTGATGAATTGGACCAATGAGCCGCTTTACGCCGTTAACGAACGCGCCCCGATCAAGGTCGACCGCAAGACCTGCATCCCCTATGCGCGCTTCTTCTTCCATTTCGTGCGTGGCCAGTTGGGTCGCTTTATCATCGTTGAGAGACCGGATGAAGTTACATGGCTACCTAATGCAAATGACAAGGAAAAAGCCGAAGTCAACGCGCTGCTCACCCCCGTTACTTACAAGGGTATTGGCCGCGATAATCTGATCACTTTGTCGGCCACGGTCGTGTTCAAGAACGCCTTGTTCAAGACCGATATCAAGATCGCCCCATTTGAAATGGATGTGTTCGACCCCGAAGTGGGCGCGCCCGAACATTTCACCATCGGCCAGATGAAATTGACCAACGAAGATTTGCTGTTGGAAGATTTGAACGTGCCGGTTGACCCGCCCCCCGGCGAATTCGGCTGATCAAGTGACACCGGCCGCACGCGTTCAGGCCACGCTTGAGCTTCTCCAACAAATCCATGACACACCGCGCCCTGCGGATACCCTGACGGGGACCTATTTCCGGGCCCGGCGTTTTATCGGCAGCAAAGACCGAGCCGCGCTTTCCACGCGGCTATACGCCGTGTTGCGGCATCAGGCGCGGCTGGATTGGTGGTTGGAAAAATATGGTGTCAATGTTTCCCCCCGCGCGCGCCTTCTGGCGTGGTTGTCGTTGGGTGAAAGCCTTTCGACCAAAGCGATTGATGAAATTTGCAGTGGCGGCAAATTTGCGCCAGCGCCTTTGGCAGATGATGAACGCGGTTTATTGAAAAAAACGGCGGGCAGCGGCATTGAACATCCCGAAATGCCGGAAGATATTGCGGCGGAATGTCCGCCGCATCTTTATGACATTCTAAAACAAAGATTTGGCAAAAATTTCAACCGCGAAATGGCCGCGATGTTGACGCAAGCGCCGATGGATTTACGCGTGAATATTTTGAAATCCACCCGCGAAGAAATTCTCAAAATTCTGGAGGAGACAGGCATCAAAGCCGTCGCATGCCCCCTTTCCCCCTGGGGCATAAGGGTTTTTGAACGGCCTTCGCTTGCCAACCTGTCCATATTGCAAGACGGTTTGGTCGATATTCAAGATGAGGGATCGCAGCTGGTCGCGCTCGCCACCGACGCCAAACCGGGCGAGCGCGTGGTTGATTTTTGCGCGGGCGCGGGCGGCAAGACTTTGGCGTTGGGCGCGATGATGGGCAACAAAGGCCGCATAACAGCATGCGATGTGATGGAACGTCGGTTGAAAGCCAGCACCGAACGTTTTCGCCGCGCGGGGCTGCATAATATCGAAACACATCCTTTGACCAGCGAACGCGATCCATGGGTAAAGAAACACAAAGGCATGTTCGACCGCGTGTTGGTCGATGCGCCATGCAGCGGCACCGGCACATGGCGGCGCAACCCCGATACAAGATGGCGCAATCTGGGACCCGATCTGGAAACATTATTGAAATTACAAACCGACATTCTCGACAGCGCGGCGCGATTGGTGAAAGCGGGCGGCCGTTTGATTTATGCGACCTGTTCTTTGTTGCCACAGGAAAACGAAAAACAGATTGAACATTTTCTGTCATCACATCCTGACTTCGCGCTTATGCCTTGCGGATTAAAAGGCGCGGATTATTTATCGTTAACCCCTGCACAGCATGAGACGGATGGTTTTTTCACAGCGGTACTTGTGAAAGAGAAAAAGCCGGAATAGCTATTCATCCTTGTGACTGATGGCATGATGTTTGGGACAAAGAGAACCTATTGCATAACATTCCAACAAGCCTCGCATTCTCTTCTCAACTTCAATATATTTGAATGTATATTTTCCTCTTAAATTGACACCCTTTTTCATAAGAGGCTTATAGTTTCTCACAAAAGAAGATTTTCCGTGAAGATGGTTTTGAAGACGCTTTTCTAGGCATTTTGATGTCCCCACATGAACAACTCGTTTTTCGTCATCTTCAATAACGTAAACACCTGCATTCTTAGAAGCCTGCAATTGACTTCCTTTGAGTGGAAATACACGCTCTTCCTGATTTGTGAGTTTACCAAATAACTTTGCAATATCTTTTTGTTCTTTCATTGCCGCCTCCATATCAATCACTTCAATAATGCTGCGGATTCTACAAACTCTTTCCCCAAAGCTGCCGCCACCGACGCATGAGTAATTTTGCCATTCGCAACATTCAACCCGTTGCGGAAATGGACATCATCGGCCAAAGCCTTTTTCCATCCTTTATTCGCCAGCGCCAACGCAT
The DNA here is from genome assembly GCA_026225415.1 of Alphaproteobacteria bacterium. GTDB lineage: Bacteria > Pseudomonadota > Alphaproteobacteria > UBA9219 > UBA9219 > CAIXLI01. Next base: position 8,790 of record JAMFSS010000010.1, read on the forward strand.
AAGGTAGCGTCGCGTTGTTCAATGCAAAAGTCGAAGTCCGCGCCACGGCACCCGGCATATTGGCGACGCAATAATGCACAATGCCATCGACCACAAAAACCGGATCGCTGTGCGTAGTTGGGTGGGCACCTTCCACACAACCGCCCTGGTCAATCGCCACATCGACAATCACCGCGCCTTTTTTCATGCGCGATATCATGGTGCGCGTCACCAATTTGGGCGCGGCGGCACCCGCGACCAACACAGCGCCGATAACCAGATCGGCATCCAGCACCGCAGTTTCAATCGCGCGCGCCGTGGCATAGATTGTTTTAACGCGCCCACCAAATTGGTCATCGAGCCCGGCCAAACGCGGCAAGGATTTATCGAGAATGGTGACATCCGCGCCCATGCCCACCGCAATCACGGCTGCGTTCGCGCCCACCACACCACCACCAATAATCGCCACTTTACCATTGGCAACACCCGGCACGCCGCCCAGTAAAACGCCGCGTCCCCCATGAATTTTTTCCAAATAATGCGCACCCGCCTGCACTGCCATGCGGCCCGCGACTTCGGACATGGGGGTCAACAACGGCAAACGCCCCATGGCATCGGTCACGGTTTCATAGGCAATCGCGATGCAACCCGATTTTATCAAAGCTTCGGCCTGTTTGGGGTCAGGCGCCAGATGCAAATAGGTGAACAGGATTTGCCCATCGCGCAACATCGCACATTCCGGCAATTGCGGTTCTTTGACTTTCACAATCATATCGGCGGTGGCGAAAACCGTTGCGGCATCGGGGACGATTTCGGCACCCGCCTTGATATAATCGACATCTTCTATACCCGCCCCTGTGCCGGCACCGCTTTGCACCGTGACTTTGTGTCCCGCCACAACCAGCTCGTGTGCCGAATCGGCCGTCAGGCCGACGCGGTATTCATGAGTCTTAATTTCCTTGGGCACGCCGATATGCATAAAAACCCCATTTTTGGCTGATGGACAGAAATTTTAGGCCATTCCCCGCCCCTCGATATTAAGAATTGCTTATCGAATTTGTGTTCAAATGAAATCTTAGGCGATTCATCCGGCCAGCGAAAGGTGATATCCATGCAGCATCCCGACAAGCCCCTGTTCGCCCGCAAGACCCCATCGCTTAGCGAATTGGGCACCTATGGCATGGAAACCATCGCCTATATCAAACCCGTGACTGTTGACGGCCATCGTTACCATTCCATTCACGCGGCAGACGGCACGCCACTAACGGTTATCGCCGAACGCGAATTGGCGGTTGCCACAGTACGTCAGCATGATCTTGAACCGAACAGCGTTCACTAACTAGATTATCTTTGCCCCATAAACGCCCTAATTGACTGGTGATATCGCCTGTCCGGTAATGTGGCCTTGTGATAGGCTTGCGAACCCTCCTCTGCGAATCATAGTCCCCATGAATCCTTCGCGCCTTTTTATCCAACGCCCCGTAGCGACATCGCTCTTAATGGCGGCAATTTTGTTGGCAGGTATCGTTGCGTATCGGTTATTGCCGCTGTCGGCTTTACCACAGGTCGATTACCCCACCATCCAGGTGCAAACCTTTTACCCCGGCGCCAGCCCCGATGTGATGACATCGGCGGTAACGGCGCCCTTGGAACGGCAATTGGGGCAAATGCCCGGATTGACGCAAATGTCGTCCACCAGTTCGGCCGGTGCGTCCGTGGTCACCTTACAATTCGATTTAAATTTGAATTTGGATGTGGCGGAACAGGAAGTTCAGGCCGCCATCAATGCCGCCGGAAATTTGTTGCCGTCTGACCTGCCCGCGCCGCCAATATACGCCAAAGTTAACCCCGCCGATGCGCCCGTATTAACATTGGCCATTACATCAAAAACTTTGCCCCTGACGCAATTGGAAGATTTGACCGATACGCGGCTGGCACAGAAAATTTCGCAATTGCCCGGCGTGGGTTTGGTCAGCCTGTCGGGCGGCATGCGCCCTGCCGTTCGCGTGCTGGCCAATATGCAGGCCTTGGCTGGCTATAATCTGAATATCGATGATCTTCGATCCAGCATCGCCAACGCCAACACCAACGCCCCCAAAGGCAGTTTTGACGGACCGCAACGCGCCACCACCATCAACGCCAATGATCAATTAAGCAGCGCGGCGCAATATGCGGATATCATCATCGCCTATCAAAATGGCGCGCCGGTTCGCCTGAAAGATGTCGCCGATGTTGAAGACAGCGCGGAAAATACCCAGCTGGGCGCTTGGTCTAATAAAACGCCGGCTATCATCATCAATATCCAACGCCAGCCAGGCGCGAATGTGATTGAAACCGTTGACCGGATTCAGAAATTACTGCCCGGTATTCAGGCCGCCCTGCCCGCCGCGATGGATGTGACGACATTAACCGACCGCACCACCACCATTCGCGCCTCGGTACAAGATGTGGAATTTGAATTGATGCTGTCGATCGCACTGGTTGTGTGCGTGATTTATGTTTTCCTGCGCAATGTTCCGGCCACGATTATCCCCAGCCTTTCGGTACCTTTGTCATTGGTCGGCACTTTTTCTGTCATGTATCTGGCGGGGTTCAGCCTTAACAATCTGTCACTAATGGCTTTGACAATCGCGACGGGCTTTGTCGTCGATGACGCGATTGTGATGATCGAGAATATCGCGCGTTATATCGAAAAAGGCATGAAGCCGATGGAAGCGGCATTGAAAGGCGCAGGCGAAATCGGTTTTACGATTGTGTCTTTGACCGTATCCTTGATCGCCGTTCTTATTCCGTTGTTGTTTATGGGCGATGTGGTCGGGCGTTTGTTCCGCGAATTTGCCATTACGCTGGCTGTAACAATCTTATTGTCGGCGATCGTGTCGCTGACCTTGGTGCCGATGATGTGCGCCCGGATGCTAAGCGAACATCATCCCGAAAATGAGCCGAAAATTTTACAGAAAACGCAAAAAGCGTTTGATGATTTAGTCGCCGCCTATGGCCGCGGATTGAATTGGGTTTTCGATCGTCAAAAACTTGTTCTGCTGATTGCGCTTGCGACCTTTATCCTGACCGGTTTTTTGTATGTCGTCGTGCCCAAGGGCTTTTTCCCCACGCAAGACACCGGCATTATCCAGGGCGTTTCGCAAGCGCCACAAAGCATATCCTATGCGGCAATGGCCGACAGGCAACGCGCTTTGGCCGATGCCATTTTACAAGACAAGGATGTCGATAGCCTGTCTTCGTTTATCGGTGTTGACGGCACCAATATGACGTTGAACAGCGGGCGTTTTCTGATCAATCTGAAACCGATTTCCAAACGGTCGAATGATGTGAGCACCATTATCCGCCACATCAACAAACGCGCTGCCGCTGTGACAGGCATCCAATTATTCATGCAGCCGGTGCAGGATTTAACCATCGACAGCACATCCAGCCGCACCCAATATCAATTTATCGCGCAGGATGCCGACATCGCGGAATTGTCGGAATGGGTTCCGAAAATTGTTGCCAAACTTGGCACCCTGCCCCAGCTGGAAGATGTCGCGGATAATCTGCAACAGGACGGATTGTCGGATTATGTCGAAATTGACCGCGATACGGCGGCGCGTTTGGGCATATCGCTGGCCAGCGTCGATAACGCTTTGTATGACGCGTTCGGGCAACGCATCATTTCGACCATCTTTACGCAATCCAACCAATATCGCGTGATATTGAATACACCCGCTACGATGGCGTCGCTGCAATCCATCTATCTGCCTTCTGCCGTTACAGGCGTGGCACAGGGACAGGTTCCGCTTTCCGCCATTGCGACCATCACCGAAAAACCCACAGCGTTACAGACCAATCATCTGGCGCAATTTCCTTCGGCACAGATTTCGTTCAATTTGGCGGCGGGCGCGTCTTTGGGCGAATCCGTCGATGCTATTGAAAAAGCGGAAAAGGATATCGGCGTTCCCGCCAGCGTGATGACAAGCTTTCAGGGTTCGGCGCTCGCGTTCCGCGCTTCTCTCGGCAATGAACTTTTGCTTATCCTTGCCGCGATTATCACGGTCTATATCGTGCTGGGCGTTTTGTATGAAAGCTATATCCACCCGATCACTATTTTATCGACGCTGCCTTCCGCCGGTATCGGCGCCTTGATCGCCTTGATGCTGGCGGGCAAGGAATTGGATATCATCGGCATTATCGGCATTGTGTTGTTGATCGGTATCGTCAAGAAAAACGCGATTATGATGATCGATTTCGCGATTGCCGCCGAACGCGACGAAGGCAAATCGCCACGCGACGCCATATACCAAGCCTGCCTGTTGCGCTTCCGCCCGATTTTGATGACGACAATGGCGGCCTTGTTGGGCGCATTACCCTTAATGCTTGGCACCGGCATGGGATCTGAATTACGCCACCCGTTGGGGATCGCGATTGTCGGCGGTTTGATTGTGTCGCAAGTCCTGACCTTGTTCACCACGCCGGTTATCTATCTAGGTTTCGATCATTTGAAACAGAAATGGAGCCCGCGTTCCAAGAATGTCGGGCATGAGGCTGGGCCAGAATCTAACGCGCCTGAAAACGGGGCGGCGGAACCAAGGCCGACCGAATGAATATCTCGTCACCCTTTATTCACCGACCTGTCGCGACCACTTTGCTGACACTCGGCGTAACGATGGCGGGTATTGTCGCGTTCTTTCTATTGCCCGTGGCACCGCTGCCTCAGGTCGACTTCCCCACAATCACGGTACAGGCCGGCATGCCGGGCGCAAGCCCCGAAACCATGGCCACAAGCGTGGCGACGCCGTTGGAGCGCCATTTGGGACAGATTGCCGATGTCGCGGAAATGACCTCGCAAAGCACAGTCGGCAACACACGTATAACGATTCAATTCGGCATCGACCGCGATATCGATGGCGCGGCACGCGATGTACAGGCGGCCATTAATGCGGCACGCGCGGATTTGCCCGCCAGTTTGAAAACCAATCCGACTTACCGCAAAGCCAATCCGGCCGACGCGCCGATTATGATTATTGCGCTTACATCGGCCACGATGAAATCGGGCCAGATTTACGATGCCGCCTCCACCGTTCTGTCGCAAAAACTGTCGCAGATTCAGGGCGTGGGTCAGGTGACAGTGGGTGGAAGTTCTTTGCCCGCCGTTCGCATCGAATTAAATCCCAACAGTTTGTTTAAATACGCCATTGGGTTGGAAGATGTGCGCGCCGCGATTGCCGCCACCAATGCCAACAGCCCAAAAGGCGCATTGGAAGAACAAGGCAACCATTTTCAGCTTTTCACCAATGACCAGGCCAAACGCGCTGTTGATTACCGCAATCTGGTGGTCGCATGGCGCAATAATGCGCCGATACGCATCAGCGATTTAGGCGAAGCAACAGACTCGGTCGAGGATTTGCGCAATCAGGGTTTGTTTAATGGCGAACCTGCCGTGGTGCTGATTATCACCAAACAACCGAACGCCAATATCATCGACACGATCGATCTTATTAAAAAGGCTTTGCCGCAACTTAAATTATCCATTCCCGCCGCCGTCGCCATGACCGTGGCATTAGACAGAACCACGACTATACGCGCTTCGTTGCATGATGTGGAACGGACGATGGTTGTGTCGACCTTTCTGGTTATCCTTGTGGTGTTTTTGTTTTTGCGCAATGGCCGCGCCGCGATTATCCCGACGATCGCCGTTCCGGTTTCGCTTATCGGCACCTTCGGCATTATGTATCTCTGCGGTTATAGCCTCGACAATCTTTCCTTGATGGCGATGACGATTGCGACCGGCTTTGTGGTCGATGATGCGATTGTGGTGTTGGAAAACATCACCCGCCATATCGAAGCGGGGATGCCGCGTTTCGAAGCCGCGATATTGGGAGCGAAGGAAGTCGGCTTTACCGTTTTGTCCATGAGCCTGTCCTTGATCGCGGTTTTCACGCCCATTTTGTTGATGGGCGGCATTGTGGGGCGTCTGTTCCATGAATTTGCCATTACATTATCCGCCGCCATTGTGGTGTCGCTGTTTGTATCGCTGACCCTTACACCGATGCTGTGCGCACGTTGGCTGGGCAAGGCGGCGCATCACCGGAAACAAAACAAACGCACATTGTTGACCAGAATTTACGATGCGAGCGAAAGTTTTTTCACCCGTACGCAACGCGCCTATGATCTTTTACTGATGCGTGCCCTGCGCCATACGCGCATCGTGATGGTTATTCTGGCCGCGACATTGGCGTTGAATATCTATCTGTTTATGGTGATTCCGAAAGGCTTTTTCCCGCAACAGGATACAGGCCAAATCACCGGCGGCGTATTGGGCGATCAGGATATTTCGTTTCAGTCCATGAAACAGAAAATGGTTTCGTTCGTTGATATCGTCAAGCAAGACCCGGCGATTGATACGGTCACCGCCTTTACCGGCGGCGGATCGACCAATTCTGGTTTTGTGTTCGCGACGCTGAAACCTTTGGGCGAACGGAAAATGTCCGCCGATGCCGTTATCGCGCGTTTGCGCAGACCGTTGAACCGCGTGCCGGGCGCATCGTTATTTTTACAGGCTGCCCAGGATTTACGCATGGGTGGCCGCGCCGGTAACGCGCAATATCAATACACCATCCAATCCGACACTTTGGATGATCTGCGCGTATGGGCACCCAAACTGACCACCGCCATGCAGCATGACAAGCATTTCAGCGATGTGAGCTCTGATCAGCAAGATGCGGGTTACGAAAGCGATGTTATCGTCGACCGCGACACCGCATCGAAACTGGGTTTGAATGTGACGCAGGTGGATAACACTTTATACGACGCGTTCGGCCAGCGACAGGTTTCGGTCATCTATAACGCGTTGAACCAATATCATGTGGTAATGGAAGTCGCGCCGCAATTCTGGCAAAACCCCGATACGCTGAAACAGATTTATATTAGCACGCAAGGCGGCGTCGGCGACGCAACGGCCATCGCCAATGCCGCCACCAACGCCCTCGCGGCGGCGGGGCACACAGCAGTGTCCACAGGTTCCGCCATCAGCACCAGCGCGGAAACAATGGTGCCCTTGTCGGCCATCGCCTCTGTCGCCACCAATCCCACACCTTTGTCTGTCAGCCATCAAGGGCATTTTGCGGCGACGACGATTTCCTTCAATCTGCCGATTGGCGAATCTTTAGGCGACGCGGGCAATGCCATTACCGCTTTGTCCAACAGCATCAATATGCCCACCAATGTGCATGGAAGTTTTCAGGGCACCGCGCAAGTGTTCCAGCAATCATTGGCCAACGAGCCCATCCTGATTCTTTCAGCCTTAGTGGCCGTCTATATCGTTCTTGGCATTTTGTATGAGAGCCTTATTCACCCGCTGACCATTTTGTCTACTTTGCCTTCCGCCGGTGTCGGCGCCGTTGCCGCGCTTATGCTGTGCCACATACAATTCGATATTATGGGGATGATCGGCGTTATCCTTTTGATCGGCATTGTGAAAAAGAATGCGATTTTAATGATCGATTTCGCCATATCATCACAACGCGAACAAAACACCACACCGCGCGAGGCGATTTACCATGCCTGCCTGTTGCGCTTCCGCCCGATTATGATGACGACGGCGGCGGCTTTGTTCGGTGCCATTCCTCTGGCTATCGGTATGGGGAATGGCGCAGAATTGCGCCGCCCTCTGGGTATCGCCATTGTGGGCGGTTTGCTGGTCAGCCAGATGCTGACTCTGTTCACGACGCCGGTTATCTATTTGTATCTCGATAGGTTCAGCCGTTGGATTAAAAATTCGCGGAATAAAAATCTAAGGAACAACGCATGAAGAAAAAACTGTCGCTTCTTTCTGTTCTGCTGGCCGCCGCCTGTACGGTTGGCCCTGATTATGTGCAGCCTACCACGCCACCGTCACAGGCGTTTAAGGAAACCGGCACATGGGATCCGGCGACTCCTATGGATGATATCAATCGCGGCAACTGGTGGGTGATTTACCAAGACCCGATTTTGAATAATCTGGAAAGCCAGATTGATATTTCCAATCAAAATCTGGCACAGGCCGAAGCCAATTACCGCGCCGCCGTCGCGATTGCCGACCAGACCCGCGCCAGCCTGTTCCCGATTATTTCCGGCACCGGCGGTGCAACGCGCAGCGGCAATGGCGGTAGCAGAGGCACAAGCACCAGCACAACCTATTCCAACACCAGTTATGCGGGCAACGGCACATCAGCCGCCAACAGCTATAATCTTTCCGCAGGCGCAAGCTGGACGATCGATATCTGGGGCCGCATCCGCCGCCAGCTGGAAAGCGACGAAGCCAATGCCCAAGCCAGCGCTGCCGATCTGGCTTCGGCGCGTTTATCCGCGCAATCGGAACTGGCTACCGATTATTTTGCCTTGCGCGTACAAGATGAACTGCAACGCCTGCTGGATAAAACCGCCGCAGACGACCAGAAGATCGTCACCATTTTGCAGAACCAGTATAATGTCGGCGTCGCCGCCCCGGGTGATTTGCTGTCGGCGCAAACGCAAATGGAAAACGCCCAAGCCGCCGCGACCAATACCGGCATCCAGCGCGCCCAGCTGGAACACGCGATTGCGGTGTTGATTGGCCGCGCCCCATCCGATTTCGCGCTTGGCGCGCAAGCAGGCACCGGTCGCATACCGGTTATCCCCGCTTCTGTCCCTTCGACACTTTTGCAACGCCGACCCGATATCGCCAGCGCCGAACGCAAGGCCGCAGCCGCCAATGCCGAAATAGGGGTGGCCGTCGCCGCTTATTATCCGCAATTAACATTGTCCGCATCCTATGGTGTGGCCTCGACATTGCTCAGCAATCTGGTCAGCGCCACGACAACCGTGTGGTCGTTTGGCGCGTCCGCCGCTGATAACATTATCGATTTCGGCGCACGCGATGCAGCCACGGCCGAAGCCCGCGCTAATTTCGATGCGTCGGTTGCCCTGTATCGCCAAACCGTCTTAACGGCGTTCCAAAATGTCGAAGATAATCTGGCGGCACAACGCATTCTGGTGACACAGGAAAAACAACAGGCCAAGGCAACAGCCGATGCGCAAAAAGCCGAACAGATTGCCCTGAACCAGTACAAGGAAGGCATCGTGCCTTACAACACCGTGTTGACCGCACAGATTGTGGCGTTAGGCGATGAACAGGCTTCGTTGACCGTGACCAGCAACCGTCTGGCGGCCAGTGTCGCCTTGATCGAAGCCTTGGGCGGCGGTTGGGATGCCAAGCAATTGCCGGATGTGAGCGGGCCGATTATCCCCAACCCCCTTTAACGAACCAATTGTAATATAAGGAATTTGTGGTTATTTGCGTCACCCGCTGTCTCGTGATACGCATTACCCCCTTTGCCACAACATAAAAGTTAACAATGCAAGCGCTGGAATTTGAAAAATCGGTTATCGATCTGGAAACCAAGATTGAGGAGCTGCGCCATCTGTCCGACGGCGGCCGCGTCAATATCGCGTCGGAAATAGGCAAGCTTCAGGATAAGGTCAATAAACAGTTGCAAGGCCTCTATGGCAAGCTGACGCCTGCGCAAAAAGTGCAAGTGGCGCGCCATGCCAACCGCCCGCATTGCCTTGACTACATACGTGGGCTTATCGAAGATTTCACGCCCTTGGCAGGCGACCGCGATTTTGCCGAAGATCAGGCTATCATCGGCGGCTTGGGCCGTTTCCGCGGGCAATCCTGTGTTATCATCGGACAGGAACGCGGCCACGATACCGAAAGCCGCATCCGTCATAATTTCGGCATGGCCAAACCCGAAGGTTACCGTAAGGCGCAACGTTTGATGAAACTGGCCGACCGCTTTGGTTTGCCCATTATCACTTTGGTCGATACTGCCGGTGCGTTTCCCGGTGTGGATGCCGAAGCGCGCGGCCAGGCCGAAGCCATTGCCCGTTCGATCGAAGTTTGTTTGCAAGTCGGCGTGCCGCTTGTGGCCTGCGTTATTGGCGAAGGCGGTTCGGGCGGCGCGATTGCCTTGGCAGCCGGCGACCGCGTTTTGATGTTGGAACATGCGATCTATTCGGTGATTTCACCCGAAGGTTGCGCATCGATTTTGTGGCGCAGCGCAACCCATGCGGCGGATGCCGCGGCGGCCTTGCGTTTAACGGCACAGGATTTATTACAGCTGGGCATCATCGACCGTATTATCGCCGAACCGTTGGGCGGCGCGCATCGCGATCACGCGCAAATTATCGCCAGCGTTGGCGATGCGATTGGCGCGGCGATTGGCGAAACGGTGGGTCTGGACAAGAAAACGCTTGTCGCCCTGCGTCATGAAAAATTCCTGAATATGGGACAGAAAAGCCTTTAGGCTTTTTTCTGGTTGAGTTCTAACCAGCGCATGACTTCCACCATTTTCTTGGAAACCACGCCGAGGGTAACAGGTTTGATCAGATAGGCGGTCGCGCCAGACTTGACCGCGTCTATCACCTGTTCTTTGTCCGAAATGGATGTGACCATAACAAACGCTGTGCGTTTGAAATGCGGTTGCTGACGAAAATACTTTAACACATCGATGCCGGATATTTCGGGCATTTCCCAATCCAGAAAAACGATGTCGTAGGGTTTTCTGTTAAAATCGGCTTCAAGGATTTTGGTGCGCGCCACGCGGCCATTGGGCGCCAGATCGATTTCGGGATCGCCTTCGGTGCGTAAAGCGTCCACAAGCGCATCGCGCATCATGGGATCATCGTCCGTGACAAGAATTTTAAGCCGGTTAGACACGCAAAGCCTTTGTCTGTTATAAGAAACGCAACGCCCGATTGTCCCCTATAATAACTTAGGAAGTGTTAACCCTATGTTTCCCCGCATCATTATCGCCACCCATAATGACGGCAAATTACAAGAATTTGCCCAGCTGCTGCGTCCCTATGTTTCCGAAATCGTTTCGGCGGGCAGCCTCGGCCTGCCCTCGCCCGAAGAAACGGGTGCAACTTTTGCCGAAAATGCCATTTTGAAAGCCAAGGCTGCGTCACTGGCCACTGGTTCCCTGGCTTTGGCGGATGACAGCGGGTTATGCGTCACCGCATTAAATGGCGATCCCGGTATTTTCTCGGCGCGATGGGCAGAACCCAAAAATAATTTCGCCTTTGCCATGCAGCGTATTCAAAATGAGTTGGGCGATGCAACCGACCGTTCGGCCTATTTCATTTGCGTGTTGGCTTTGTATTGGCCGGACGGGCGGCATAAGACTATCGAAGGTCGCATCGACGGCATCATCGCCCCCGTACCACGCGGCGCCCAAGGCCACGGCTATGACCCGATTTTTCAACCTGTCAGCGACGACCGCACTTTTGCGGAAATGCCTGAGGGCGAAAAAAACGCCATCAGCCACCGCGGAATCGCGACGCGTTTGCTGGTTGAAAAATTCTTTCAAAATTAGGCCTTTCACCTATCCGCGCCTCCATACAACTATCCTGAATTATTCATACATATCAGCAAGATAACCAAAGCCCATAAACTGTTTCGAATTTCGAATTTCTGCATTTTACCGCAAATACACTGCAAACTTAACAGCCCATCAATGCGTTGGTGGGATACTGATACTTGAAATTCCCCGTATTTTCAGGTGCATCCGTGATTGGGCTGTGGTCATACAAAACGAAAAAACACGCCAAACACCGTGGCTCTGTCGCCGTGGAAATGGCGATGATCGCGCCCGCGTTTTTTCTGTTGCTGATCGGCGTCACCGAAATGTGCCTGATGATCGGCGCGCAGCAATTATTGGAAAGCGCGACCTACAACACATCGCGCCTCGCCAAAACCGGCTACAGCGCCACCGGCCAGACACAGGCGCAAAGCGTCACGCAGATTCTGAACACCGAATTGCAAAGCTATGGCGCCCTGATCAACACCGCCAATGTGACGATGACCGAAGCCGATTATAACAGTTTCAGCGCGGCGGCGGCGGGCGGCGGCACTTCGGGTTACGGCACCCAGCAACAGATTGTTGTGTACACCGTCACCTATCCGTGGAAACTTTTCACGCCGATCATGTCGACTCTTATCGGCACCAACGGCTTCTTTAACCTGAGTTCAAAGATCGTGGTCCGCAATGAACCTTTTGGGTAAATTTCGCCAACGTTTGTGGCAACGCACTCAGCGCGGCATCGCGGCGGTCGAATTCGCGCTGACGCTGCCGATATGGATTGCCATGCTGATGGGGGTCGGCGACGGCAGTTATTATTTGCTGGTTAATGAAAAATGCGACCGCATCGCCTACAGCGTCACCGACATCGTCACGCAATATTCGACCATTACCAAAGCCAATCTGAATGACATTCTTTTGGCCACGAGCCAGTTGATGAACCCTTTTCCTTTCGGCGCGAATGGGGTTGTTGTCATATCATCCATTTTTCAACCGTCGACCGGATCGCCGATTGTCGAATGGCAATATAGCGGCGGCGGCACCTTGGCGAGCCAATCAAGCAAAATCGGCAGCACCAACGGCAACGCCGTCCTGCCCAACGGGTTGACATTGAACGCCAATGACAATGTGATTATTTCCGAAGTCTATTATCATTTCACGCCTTTGTTTGTGAGCGAGAAGATTTTCAACAGCCAGACCATCTATAGGGTTGCCGTTTATAAACCGCGCCTCAGCCCGCTCGTCACGCCACCGACCTAGGAGAGCAAGATGTTCACCTTTTTATGCAAAAAATTCCAACAGTTCCTGCGTTCGGAACGCGGGATGACTTTGCCGCTCACGGCCCTGTCGATGGTCGCCGCGGTTGTTTTATCGGGCATTGCGGTCGATACCGGCCGCGCCCAGATGGTGCAATCGAAACTGCAATTCTCGTTGGATGCGGCGGGGCTTGCCGCCGGTTCAACGGTCAGCACCTCCACGCTTAACACCGAAGTCGCCAAATATCTGAACGCCAATTTCAACGGCTATATGGGGTCGACCTTGACGGGATCTTCCGTGGTCGCCAACAGCGCCAATACGACTTTCACTTTGTCGGCCACGGCGACAGTGCCTTCAACCTTTATGGGCGTGGTGGGCGTAAACACCATTACCGTCACCGCCAATTCGCAAATCTCGCGCGCCGTGACAGGTTTGGAATTGGTTATGGTGTTGGATAATACGGGATCGATGGCCGATTCGGCGGGCGGCAGCACCAGCAAAATTCAGGCCCTGCAAACCGCCGCCAATACGTTAGTCACCACCTTGTTCGGCGGCGCGTCAACATCGACCAATGGCAAATTATGGGTGGGCATCGTGCCTTTTTCCCAGGCCGTCAATGTTGGCACCACGCACACCACATGGATGAACACGACCTTTGACAACGCCATCAGCACGATGCCGGTGACGCAGGGCCCCGGTTGGGGCACGACCAGCTGGAGCGGTTGCGTGGATGCGCGCCAAAGCGGTTATGATGTGACGGATGATCCCCCCTCATCAAGCAACACCAACACGTTATTCGATACCTATTATTGGCCGAGCGATAACCTGACTTATGGCTCGCCTTACAACAACACGCCCAATGCCGCGTATAATGATTGGGCGACGCCGGTTTACAATAAATGCGTAACATCACGCGGCCATACGACTTGTTCGTCCAGCTCGTCCTGTACGGCCAACAGCTCTACAACATGCACCATCACGAGTTATACTTACCCGTCGAATATGGGTACAAGCACAGAGGGCCCTAATTTGCTGTGCCCGCAACAGGTCACGCCGATGACCAATTCCGCGACCACTTTGACCACCGCCATTAACGGCATGGTGGCGCAAGGCGATACCGTTATCAGCGAAGGCATGGCATGGGGTTGGCGCATGTTGTCGCCGCGCTGGCAGGGGCAATGGGGCGGCACGATGAACGCCAATAATCTGCCGCTGGCCTACAACACAACAGGCATGATCAAGGCGCTGGTGTTGGTTACCGACGGTGAAAATACAATCGATAACACGGCGCATGGCGCTTATTGGTTTTTGGAAAATAACCGCGTTGGCTCTACAAACAGTACAACTGCAGTAAGTGATATGGACAGCAAAACCCTGTCGATATGCACTGCGATGAAGGCGCAGGGGATTTACATTTACACGATCGGGCTTGGCACCGATGGCGGCATCAACACCGCCGAATTGCAGAGTTGCGCGACGGCGGTGAATTATGCCTTCACATCACCAACCACAACGCAGCTGTCGGGCATCTTTAGCGCGATTGGGGATTCATTATCGAATTTGCGGGTGAGCAAGTAATCGCGCTACAATGCTAACATAGGATGTTCAATGCCTGCAGCAACCAACTTTTTAAAAGAAGAAGAAAAACGAGGGCGTATTTTTGCAATACACGCCTCGCGCTGAGGATCGGGAACCACTCGCAACATAGCTGCCGCAAGGTCACAGGCAACATAAGCACTTAATGCAGCCACGGGCTGCGCAAAATCAAAAGCACTATCAATAAAAGAAGCCGCCAGTTTAGGTTGCCCCACACAATCTGCGGCAATCTCGTCGATAATCCTTGATGCGGTATAAGGATAGGTCGCAACGCATTGTTCAACTTCCCAAAGTCTTGCAACAACATTATCGGTCATAACAATTCCTTTCTAAATATCTTAAAAGGATTAAACCGCTTCCCTCATCCGGAAATCATACATATCGTCATCGCTGCCTTCGGTCGGCGCGGGCGTGGCGGGTTTTTCGCCGCCACGGCGATTGCGGCCAACGGCTTCGGCCATCAATGATATCAACGCGCTGGCCATGCCAAACAACTGCATCGCTTCATCCACCGATGGTGTTGTTTCCGCCAAAATCAACGGATTGCGGTAATGGTCTTTGACCTGCGCCAGCATTTGGATAACGCGTTTGTCGGGGCGGGTTTCGCGGTCTTCTTCTTCCGACAGGGCGGCCAATTTCTTCAGATACAGAGCATAGGTGCGTTCATTCTTGGCGGGCGCGGAACCGGCAAACACTTCGTAATAGCCGCGCAGCATCATTTCGACTGCGCGCAACGCATGGGTGATGCAGGCGGTGCCCATATCGAATGCCAAAGCGCGACCCGATGCCGCAAATTCATTTTGCGCCGCAACGGGGATAGAGGCGCGCAGGCTGTCCGAGAAAATTTCCTGGGCATTTTCCGCCAGATCATAGGTCGAATAAATGCCGCGTTTGCCGGCCACATAAGTTGGGGCGCGATTTAATTCCGCCGCCAAAGCATGTTCAAATTTTTCAACTAAAGTTGCCAGCATCGCGAGTTCATGCGTGTCGATGCGGTCTTCGGTATTTTCGGTTTTCAATTGGCGGGTGGAAGGATCGATGAAATAACGATTGAAGATGGAACCGATTTTATTCAGAAGTTTAACGGCATCGGATTTGGAAGTGGAAAGCGTGACGACATCGCCCTTGATAAAACTGTCCAACATCGTTTGCGCGTCGCTGAGCGGCGCGAACATATCGTTGACGCGCAATTCGGCGCAACCGACAAGCGCGTGAAGCTTGGCACCCAATTCATAAATGCGATAGGCGTTCAGTTGTTTCATGGCGTCAATCTTTGTCTAATGTTTGCCCGCGCACAATAGCGAAGAGGCACTTTTTGAAAGCGAATAACAATTTACCCTTCAAACGGGTATTTTCTATCCTTTCGGGTTACGAAACGGCATTAGTTTCGTCAATCAGTTATTATGGTTAACGCACATATATCCTTGTGGCACCGCAAAAACCATTCGTTAACGCGACATATTATAACACCTAAAAGGGCTTGGGAGAATCATCGCAATAGTTGATAATCGCGGTCGATAATTCCCCTTTTTGCACAGGAATAGCCATGGCCGATATTTTTGTTATCGATGATCAGCATCCCGAAGACCTTGCCATGCTGCAGGCGCTTTATTCGCGCAGTCCCGCCAGCGTCACGAGCCACCTGGAAAAGCTGCAAAAATCGGGCAGCGGCAAATTTATGGACCAATATTATGTTGGTTATGGCCATGCGTCGATCGGCGATTGCGGTTCGACCACCGTATTTATCGAACAGGTTTCCATGCTGGTCGCCAAGGCCGTTCAGGACAACCCGCTTTATAACGGCCAAGAAGCATCGACCCGCTATCTGGATTTCTCGCAACAAAAGATTGTCGATCCCTATAACCACGCCGCCAGCACTGCGATCCAATCGCGCTGGATGGAAATTTATAACCGCGTTTTGCCTTTGCTGGTTGAAGGCTTGAAAAAAGCCTATCCGTTTGATCCGGCGGCTTATAAAAGTGAAAAGACATGGGTGAATGCGTTAAACGCCCGCGCATTTGATATTGGCCGCGCCTTGTTACCGCTTGGCACCACAACGCTGCTCAGCTGGTCAACATCGCTCCGCGCCGCGCGTGATAATCTGCGTCGTTTGAAACATCACCCGTTGCCGGAAGTACGCGCGGTGACACGCGATATTTTCACCGGCCTGTTCGCCAAATATCCCAACAGTTTCCGCGCCGAAGATATGGCATCAACCGATACACCGCGCGATGCCTATGCCGAAAAATTTTCCGGACGCACGCATTTCGTCAGTACCGATGATATTCGCCGCCAATTCGCGCCCACCGATGCGGAGTGGGAAAAGATACTGTCGGGCGATATCGTGGCGCGTAAAAACACTGTCGATCTGGAGGGGCTGCGCCGTAACGAAAGCGATGTCTTATCGGAACGCCCAACCTATGCGCCCCTGCCCTGGCGGTTGGAAGCCTATGGCAGCTATAATTTCCTGTTCCTGCTGGATTTCGGTTCGTACCGCGATCTGCAACGCCACCGCAACGGCGTGTGCCAAACGCCGTTGATTGACGGGCAATTCGGCATGAACCCTTGGTATATGCAGCAATGCGCCGAGCATTTATCGCCCGCCGATAACCAGCAATTGCTACAAGATATCGAGGCGCAATTTGCCGCGATAGCCGGCTTGGCGAATACAGGCATCGCGACGACGCCGGAATTGAACCAGTATTTCTATCCGATGGGCGTGCAGGCCTTGGTGCATGCGTCTTATTCCGTTCCGCAAACCGCCTATGTCGGTGAATTGCGTTCCGGCAAAACGGTTCATGCGTCGTTGCGCCCCATTGCCCAGAAAATGCTGGACATCCTGCGCGAAGATCTGCCCGCTATGGCCTTATACGGCGATTTCGACGAGGATAGCTGGAGCGCGAAACGTGGCGAACAAACAATATCAAGCAAAGTCGCATGAAGAAAGATCGAGAGAAGATAGAGAGAAAGAGGGGCAAGATAGAGAAACAATTGCCACTTTTTCTCTAGCCCCTTCTTTTCTTTATTTCCCTCGGCCTATAATCTCAGCAGAAAGGAAACAATCCATGACCAATACGCAAGCTATCCTTATCGGTGCCGCGATGATCGCGGGCAGCATCATCGCCTCACACGGCATTTCATCGGCGCAAGCGCAAGCGGGCGGCCCGTTTCAATTAATGCATCACAGCAATACGGTCGCCAATGCGGGCGTATTTCGCCTCGACCAATCGACGGGCGAAGTCAGCTATTGCTTTATCGGCTCCGACCAAGGTTTGCTCTGCACAAGATCGGTGAAGTAAATGACGGATATACTGGTTGCACGCGCGCCAAAAAATGCCATTCCGTTATTTCTTTTAACGGAAAAAACTTTCCCGGCATGGCAAAAGAAAGCGCCCAAACGCGCATCAGCCTGGATGCAAACGCAAGAATTTACCGCCAAACCCGGCACATTCTGGTTGGTGCCGGATGAAGCAGGCAAATTGCAAAAAGTTATTGCGGGCATTTCGACCATACCCAGCCTGTGGGATATCGCCGATTTCGCCAACCGCCTGCCCAAGGGCATCTATAAGCTCGAAAGCGATTTGCCGATTGCCTATCAGGAATGGCTGGCTTTGGGTTGGGCTTTGGGTGCCTATAAATTCACGCGTTATAAAAAAGCGGCGGCACCCCGCGCGAAACTTGCTTTGCCTGCCGGTGCGGATGCCGCGAAAATCACCCGCTATGCCACGGCCATCAACCTCGCCCGCACGCTTATCACAACACCTGCGGAAGACATGACGCCCGCCGCTCTGGCCGATGCCGTTATCGAAACCGGCAAAGCCTTTGGTGCAAAAGTCACGCAGATTATCGGCGATGATCTGCTAAAGAAAAATTACCCCGCCATTCATCGCGTGGGTCGCGCCAGCATCAATGCGCCGCGCCTGATTGATTTAAACTGGGGCAACCCGAAACATCCCAAAGTCACTTTGGTCGGCAAGGGTGTCACGTTCGATACCGGCGGCCTTGATATTAAGCCTTCATCGGGCATGTATCTGATGAAAAAAGACATGGGCGGCGCGGCCTGCGTATTGGCGATTGCGTCCCTGATTATGGATGCGAAATTGCCGGTGTGTTTGCGCGTCCTTATTCCCGCGGTTGAAAATTCGATCTCCGCCAACGCGTTCCGCCCCAGCGATATCATCACCATGCGCAGCGGCCTGACGGTTGAAGTCGGCAATACCGATGCCGAAGGCCGTTTGATCTTGGCCGACGCGTTGGCAGAAGCGATTCATGACAAACCCGAAATCCTGATCGATATGGCGACCCTGACCGGTGCCGCGCGTGGCGCGTTAGGAACCGACCTGCCCGCGCTTTTCTGCAATGACGACAAACTGGCCGACCAGATCATCGCGGCGGGCGCGGCAATGGAAGACCCGTTATGGCGCATGCCGTTGCACGCGGCCTATAATAAAATGTTGGACAGCAACATTGCCGACATCAACAGCGCCCCCAACAGCCCCTATGCCGGCGCCATTACCGCTGCTTTATTCCTGCAACGTTTCACCGGCAAGACAGCATGGGCGCATATCGATTTGATGGCTTATAACCTGTCATCCAAGCCCGGCCGACCCGAAGGCGGCGAGGCGATGGCGGTGCGGGCCATCTTCCGCGCGATTGAAACGCGGTTTGCCAAAGGCGGATAGAGTCAACCCTCTGTTCTGATTCATCATTTATAGCCAGCGGAAAAAGAGTCACAGGTGAAAAAATAAATCGCCAAGACTCTTGCGAATCAACGCGCTCTGACTCACACTTGCCTCCGTGATTCCTCACCAAAATTTTCGCCCCGGGGTTATTCGTGCCAGCACAATTACAGTCTCTTGAATTATGGCGTCATGCATTGGTTGCAAGCGTCCGCGGCGATGCCCCCGATCTTTCAGCCCGCCAGATGGCGTTGATGCTTTCGGTCTATCTGGGTAATGGCCCCCACACGGTGCGCGGCCTTGCGGTCGCCCTTAAAATTTCCAAACCCGCGGTCAGCCGCGCGCTCGACCGTCTGGGCGAACTTGGGTATATACGCCGTCAACGCGACGATCTGGACCGTCGCAATGTTCTGGTACAAAAAACCAGCAGCGGCGGCGTTTTCCTGACCGAATTTTCATGCCTGATCGGCGAAGCCGAAATCCACACCGCCTCTATCGCGCCGCAAATTATCGAATTTGCCGCCGATGACGCCGTTGGCATCGCTTCCGATAGCTATGCGCCAGCCACAGACGCGCCTACCGCGGTTTGGGCGAGTGAAGCAGCCGAGTAATGCCCCTCGATAAACGCATTAACGCCTACCGCCCCGATCTGGCGGATGAATCTTTGCGCAATAATGTCACCGCCGCCCATTACGCCGAACCCGTGATGCGCCAATGTCTGCGCGGCGTTTTGCCGGTTTTAAGTACCCCGGACGACAATGCCGAACAAATCAGCCAGATCCGCTACGGCGAATTTGCCGATATTTTCGAAACGCGCGAAGATGGTTTTATCTGGGCACAAAACCGCAGCGACCGTTATGTTGGATATATCCCCCATGTCGAAGCGGATTGGGGCGAACATATTTCGATGCTGTCCAACCGCGTCACCGCGTTGCGCACTTTTCTTTATCCCGAACCCAATGTTCGCACGCCACCGCTGGATGAACTCACGCTCGGTTCCTATGTCAGCATTGAGAAAGAAAACGATAAATTCCTCGAATTATCGGATGGCGGATTCATTATCGCCAAACATGTGATGGCGACCGAATTTGCCCATACGCAGGATTATGTTTTCACGGCGGGTCGCTTATTACACACGCCCTATCTGTGGGGCGGACGCACGCCCAAGGGCATCGATTGTTCCGGTCTGGTTCAACTGGTGCTGGAAATGGCGGGCATCGGCGATGTGCCGCGCGACAGCGATTTGCAGCGCGAGGCTTATGGCGAGGAACTGCCCTGCCATTGGCGCGATTATGGGTGGAAACGCGGCGATCTGGTTTTCTTTCCCGGCCATATCGGCATTATGACCGGCACCGACCATATCATCCATGCCGACGGCCACATTATGGAAGTCACCGTCGAACCTTTGGCGCATATCGTCGCGCGCGGCAACGAAGTGCTGGCCGTTGGTAATGCGTCGCGCCTGAAAGCCTGATCAACGCGCCGCCATCTCCCGCTGTGCCGCCGCCAGATCATCCTGAAAATCTTCATTTTCCGTCAAAGCGCCCACCATCAACATCGCCAGCATCCGGCCGCCTTCGACATCATTCGGATAATGCACACCGGCTTCGACACGGTGCGCGGCGATCGCTTCGGCACGCGCGCGCAACGCATCGCGTTTTTCTGGCATCAGCATCGCAAGCACTTCTGCCACAACACGCGCCTCTGTCGTATGGCCGCTGGGAAAAGCGGGGCTGTCATCAATCGGATCAACCCCCAGCTTCACCCGTTTATCGGCCACATAAGGACGCCGCGTGTGCCAGAATTTTTTATCCGCATTGACGATATGGCCGGTGTTCGCCAATACCCGGTCAAGCAACGCAAAAACCTTGGGCAAATTAGAACGTGTGAATTCTGCGCCCATAATCGGCGTCAGTAATTCCAATCGCACGCGTTGTTCGTCGCGCATCGCGGCGGCGTCACCAGCAGAAATCACACGTTGCGCCGCAAGCACCCCGTCAATCTGGCGTTTCCATGCCGCGCTGCCCTCAATAGGAGGTGCCGCCAACATTTGCGGTGGCAGAAATTGCGGTTGGATATAGTCGCTTTGCGTGGCATCGAACGCGAAAGCAGGCGACGCAACACAGGAAATAAGCCCCAAACCCAACAAAAACCGATTAAGGCGCATGGTTCCCCCGTTTCATCAATTATTTACGTTCGCGTCTTCATAATGGCTACGCCTTCGCCACGCAAGAAGGGAATCACCCGTCGGGCAAAAGAAAAATGAACAGCTTCCAAACCATTGCCATTCTTCTGACTTTTGCGGCGATGGGCTCCTATATCAATAAACGTTTTCTGCATCTGCCGACCAGTATCGGCATGATGTTTTTTGCGCTAATCATTTCATGGTGTGCGATGGGCGCGGCGCGGTTGCATCTGATCGACCTTGATCCCGCGATTGAATTTGTCAGCAACATCGATTTCGCCACTTTATTCCTGCATGGCATGTTGTCGTTCCTGTTGTTTGCGGGCGCGCTGCATGTCGATCTGGCGGAATTGAAAAAATACCGCACCGTCGTCGCGTTGCTCGCCACATTCGGCGTGGTGATCGCCACTTTCATCACGGGCGGGCTGGTATGGTTTATGGCGTATTGGTTGGGTTTTGCGTTGCCGTGGCTGCATGCGTTGTTGTTCGGCGCGTTGATATCGCCGACAGACCCCGTGGCCGTTCTGGGTATTTTGAAAAACACCCATGTCAGCAAAGGTCTGCGCCTGAAAATCGGCAGCGAAAGCCTGTTGAATGACGGGGTTGGCGTTGTGCTGTTTCTGGTGCTCCTGGATATGGTGATTTCGCCGCACCGCATGGATGGTTATGCGTTGCGCGATATTGCGGGTTTGCTGGTGTGGGAAGGCGGCGGCAGCATCGCGCTGGGGCTCATAATGGGTTGGGCGGCCTATGGGTTACTCAGTCATATTGATGATTATAAAACCGAGATTTTACTGACATTAGCGGTTGCCGCAGGCGGCTACAGCTTTGCGGAGGCAATTGGCATTTCCGCCCCCATTACCATGGTTGTGGCGGGTTTGGTGATCGGCAATCATGGCCGCGCCTTTGTCATGTCGGATAAAACACGCAATCATCTGGATATGTTTTGGGAATTGCTGGACGATATTTTGAACACGGTTTTGTTTATGCTGATCGGGTTGGAAATTATGGTATTTCCAGTCACTGCCCCTATGCTTGCGCTTGGTCTGGCCGCGATTATCGCGACCTTGTCCGGGCGTTTTGTCAGCGTTGCCCTGCCCATTAAATTACTGCAGTCGCGCTTGCAGTTTGAACATGGCGCGATACGTTTAATGACATGGGGCGGATTGCGCGGCGGTATTTCCATCGCAATGGCTTTGTCCCTGCCGCCCGATGCCGATAAAAACATCCTGATCGGCATGACCTATTTAACGGTCGTGTTCTCGGTTTTGTTTCAGGGCACGACTTTCCGCCATTTAGTGCAGCATATCGTGCGTGAGAAACCCTAAGCCGCCTGCGCAGTTTTTTTAACCGCCAAAACCAACCCATCCGCACCGGCATCGACAGCCACCGTTTGCCCATCCAGAATTTTGCCGGCCAGAATTTCCTGTGCCAACGTGTTCTGCAAGCTGCGTTGGATAACGCGTTTCAAAGGACGCGCGCCGTAAACAGGGTCGTACCCGGCCTCCGCCAGCCACGCCAAAGCCGCAGGCGTGATATCGAGCGCGATTTTGCGGTCGGCCAATAAGCCATAAAGCCGTTTAAGCTGTGTGCCAACGATGGCCGCCATGTTGTCGCGAGATAAACGGCGGAACATCAAAATTTCGTCCAGACGGTTGAGGAATTCCGGCCGGAAATGGGTGCGCACGACATCCATCACACTGAATTTCGTTTGTGGCGATAATTCGTTTCCTTCATCGGCGGCAATAAAATCCGAACCCAGATTGGAGGTCAGGATAATCAACGTATTTTTGAAATCAACTACGCGTCCCTGCCCGTCGGTCAAACGGCCTTCGTCCAATACTTGTAACAATACGTTGAAAACATCGGGATGCGCTTTTTCGACTTCGTCGAACAGGATAACCTGATAAGGACGCCGCCGCACCGCTTCGGTCAACACGCCGCCTTCTTCGTACCCCACATAGCCCGGAGGTGCGCCAAGCAACCGCGCCACCGCATGTTTTTCCATAAATTCCGACATGTCGATGCGTTGCATCGCGGTTTCATCATCAAACAAAAATTCGGCCAGAGCCTTGGTCAATTCCGTCTTGCCGACCCCCGTGGGCCCCAGAAACAGGAACGAGCCAATCGGGCGGTTGGGGTCTTGCAAACCCGCGCGGGCGCGACGCACAGCATTGGACACGGCGACAACCGCTTCGTCCTGTCCAATCACACGCTGGCGCAGATGTTCTTCCATCTTCAATAATTTATCGCGCTCGCCTTCCAACATCTTATCGACCGGAATCCCCGTCCAACGGCTGACAATCGCGGCGATATCGCTTTGCTTCACCACCTCGTCCAGCATTGCATTATCGGATTGGTGTTGCGCCTCTTGCAGCTTGCGCTCCAGCTCGGGAATAACGCTATAGGTCAATTCGCCCGCGCGGGTAAAATCGCCCTTGCGTTGTGCCTGTTCCAATTCGGCGCGGATTTTTTCCAGTTTTTCCTTGATCTTCTGCGCGCTGCCCAGCTGTTCTTTTTCGCTGTGCCAACGCGAGGTCAGATCGGCGGATTTCTTTTCCAGACCCGTCAATTCGTCTTCCAGATTTTTCAACCGATCCTGCGATGCGGTATCCTGTTCTTTCTTCAATGCTTCGCGTTCGATTTTCAGTTGAATAACTTTGCGGTCGATTTCATCGATTTCTTCGGGCTTGCTGTCCACTTCCATGCGCAAACGCGCTGCCGCTTCATCGATCAAATCAATCGCTTTGTCGGGCAAGAAACGGTCGGTGATATAGCGGTTGGAAAGCGTAGCGGCGGCGACAATCGCCCCATCCGTGATGCGCACGCCGTGATGCAGTTCATATTTTTCCTTAAGCCCGCGCAGGATGGAAATCGTGTCGGCGACGCTGGGCTGGCTGACAAAAACCGGTTGAAACCGCCGCGCCAAAGCCGCGTCTTTTTCGATATATTTACGGTATTCGTCTAACGTCGTCGCGCCGACGCAATGCAATTCGCCCCGCGCCAAAGCGGGTTTAAGCATATTCGACGCATCCATTGCGCCATCGGTTTTACCCGCGCCGACCAGAGTGTGAAGTTCGTCGATGAACACAATCACTTCGCCGGCGGCGGCGGAAATTTCCTGTAACACGGCTTTCAAACGTTCTTCGAATTCGCCGCGATATTTGGCGCCCGCCACCAATGCGCCCAGATCGAGCGATAGGACGCGCCTGTCTTTCAGGCTTTCCGGCACATCGCCGCGAATAATGCGTTGCGCCAAACCTTCGACAATCGCGGTTTTGCCCACGCCCGGTTCGCCGATAAGAACAGGGTTATTTTTCGTGCGTCGCGCCAACACCTGAATCGTGCGGCGAATTTCTTCATCGCGGCCAATTACGGGGTCAAGCTTGCCGTCACGCGCCGCCTGCGTTAAATCACGCGCATATTTTTTCAACGCGTCGTAACCTTGTTCCGCATTCGCGCTGTCGGCCTTGCGGCCACCACGCGTGTCGTTAATCGCTTTGTTTAATGTTTCCGCCGTCACCCCTGCGCTGGCCAATGCTTTTTCCGCCGTTGATCCTTGCGCCAAACCAATAGCCAGCAACATGCGTTCGACCGTCACATAGCTGTCGCCCGCTTTTTTGGATATGTCGTTGGCCGAGGCGACAAAACGCGCGAATTCCGGCGACATGCGCAGCTGATCGGCGCTGCCCTGCGCATAAACCTGCGGGATTTTTTCCAACTCGGCTTCCACCGCCTGCAAAGCCTTTTTCGGCTCGCCGCCCGCCGCGCGGATAAGGCCGGAGGCCATGCCTTCGCGGTCATCAAGCAACACTTTGAGCAGATGGTCCAGCTGTAACGTCTGATGACGTTTGCCCAGCGCCAGCATTTGCGCCGTCTGGATAAAGCCTTGCGAACGTTCGGTGAAATTCTCGAAATCCATGTGCTGCTCCCTGTTCTTCCTATGATGTAGGCAGGGATAGCAAAATTGCAAGGGCATTAAGGGGGGATTAAAGCAACCAATTTAAGCCTTTAGAGCGGCTAAAATTAATTACATGATAACGAGTTGACGCAACAGAACATCATGTACGGGGACAGGCATGCCAACCCGGTTAACCTGTTCCAGCATATCGTGGCGCAAGGCCGTAACCGCGCTGACACGGCGCGTATCTGCCGGATCGATGCCCGTTAAAAACCGGTTGAGTCGGTCGGTAATTTTGGGCTGATAACCTTCCAGCATCGGCAGGTCGCGCTTGGCCACTTCCAGCGACAGATCGATGCGCATTTGCGTGCTGGCCATGCCGCCGCCCAGATTCAAACTGATCCGCGGCAGATCGAAATAGGCCATGTCGGTGCTGAAACCCGTGGTTTCAATCTGCGCCCGTTTCAGCTTCATATTGTTGGAATAGTGATAGCCGAAATAGGCCAGCGTCAAGAACATCGCCACTACGGTGATGTATAATGTTACCATCCTTTTCTTGGCGACCATAACCGGCATTAAAGCTCCCAAGTGATTCGATAGCGCTTATTTAGCCATCATATACCCCCATACTTAATGAGCTTTTAAAGATAAAATTAATGATATATTGTGCGAAAAACCATTGCTTCGGGTCTTTCCATGTCATTACCTACCATCGTCATCGCTTCCGACCATCGTGGTTATGCTTTAAAATCAGTGTTTTCCGAATGGTTGCGCACACGCGGATACACGATTATTGACCTCGGCCCAGACAGCGAAAACAGCTGTGATGCCGGTGATTTTGCTAAAATGCTTGCTGAAAATTTGAAAAAAAACCTAATGCATAAGGGAATTTTGATATGCGGATCGGGTCAGGCGATGGCTATGACCGCTAATCGCTATGCGCATCTTCGCGCCGCACTATGCCTCAACACCACGATGGCGCGTTTGGCCCGCGAACATAACGACGCCAATGTTTTGGTGTTGGGCGCGCATATTATCGGGCAGGAAGTGGCGACAGATTGCCTGGATGTTTTCCTGAACACAAAATTTGCCGAAGGGCGTTTCACTGCACGTCGAGACAAGCTTACCGCGCTGGGTGGCCTGTAATCAGTGCCTTAATTCAGCTTCTTTTTCTGTTTGAGGCATAACGGCCATCTCAAGCAAAGCCATCAACATCGTGGCGCGCATCGTGATCGTGGGCGCTTCCAGCAAAGCCTGTTTTTCATTGGGCGCAAAAGGGCAAATCATTATAACCGTCGGCAACAAAACATCATTGGGCGCGTTTTGCACCACGCTCCAATCCACTTGAATGCTGTTTTTCTTGAAATAGATTTTTAACAGGCCGATCAATCTTTCGCGGTCAATGTCAACCTGTTCCGGGTCGCCCAGATCGGCCAGATAGTCTTTCCATTCCGGCCGCACGCTGCGATACAATCTTTTGTTCGGCGCTTCATCGATGATGCGGAAACGGCACACGCCGGTCAGCACGATCATCAAACGCCCGTCATCGGTTTCATTGAAAGACGTTATACGCCCGGCGCATCCCACCGAATAAAGGGGGGGATGGGCTTCGTCTTCTTCACCGTTCGGTTGAATCATGCCGATCAACCGCCCTTTGCCCAGCGCGTCTTCGACCATAGCCAGATAACGCGGCTCGAATATATTTAACGGCAACCGCGCATGCGGCAGCAATACGGCACCCGCCAGCGGAAATACCGGCAATTCTTCCGGCAATGTGGAAGCAAAAGTGCGCGAGGCGTCGATGATGTTGCTCATGAGAACAAAATCGAAGAAAGGCGTTTACGGGCAGAGAGCGTCAAAGCATCTGTCGGGCCAAAGGCTTCAAAGAATTTCACCAGCTGTTTGCGCGCCGCATCTTCGTTCCATGTGCGCGCGCGGCGCACGATGTCCAGCAAATGGTCGACGGCTTCTTCGCGCTTACCCGCGGCATAACAGGCCAATGCCAGATCAAACCGCGCTTGGTGATCATTGGGATCCGCAGCCAGTTTCGCTTCCAGCGCCGCGCTGTCGGTGGCGCCGCTTGCCTGTTCCGCCAATTCCAAAGCCGCCCGCACACTGTCGAAAGCCTTGTCTTTCGTAATTTCTTTATCGGCGGCGTCGAACATCCCACGCGCTTCCGCCGTGTTTCCTTGCGCCATCATACAACGCAACAAACCGGCAAAGGCGCGGGCATTATCCGGCTCCATATCCAGAATATCGGTATAGATCGAATGGGCGGTGGCATTGTCGCCGGCAGCCAGAAAATCGGCGGCCTGTTGCAAAGCCGTTTCCAATCCGGCCTTGTCATCCGCCGCATCGCCCAACGCGCCGCCCGCCGCGCGGATTTTGCCAATCACCTCATCCAGCCATGCGGTGATCTGCGCTGCGGGCAAGGCGCCCGCGAAACCATCCAAAGGCCGACCCTGAAAAAACGCAAAGACAGCAGGAACAGATTGCACGCCCATCTGGGTGGCGATTTGCTGGTTCCGATCGATATCAAGTTTGGCGAGCCTGACCACGCCGTTGGAAGCGCGCGCGATTTTTTCCAATACAGGCATCAACTGTTTACAGGGTTCGCACCATGTCGCCCAGAATTCGACCAGCACGACGGATGTTTTGGACGCTTCCAAAACATCGGCCTTGAAACTTGCCAAACTGACATCCTTGACCGTTTCATCAGGTGCGGCAGGCGGCGTGGTCGGGGAAAGCGAAAACATCGGAAACCCTGTTGGTTATTGCCCAACCATAGATAAGCCGTTTTACCAAAACGGCAATAGGGTCTTTGGGGTTATTTAACTTGGGGCAATTGATCCTGCTTGGACAAAGCGACGGTGATTTCCTTGGCTTTTTCCGGGGTCATCTTGGCCATAATCGGCGCGGTGCTTTTGGGCTTCATTTTCTGGATCACGCCCAGCAAGACCGGCATATCCAGCGTTTCCAGAATTTTCGCCGCTTCTTCCGGCTTCATGGTTTCATAAATTTTGACCAGATTTTCAATCTGCGTTTGTTGCGCTTCGCTGGCCTGTGTAACCATAGATTGCAATTGCAACCGGAGCGTTTCCATTTCCTTGATTTTGGTATCGACGCGCTGTTCGGTAACTTTTAACAAGGCGTCGCGCGTGTCCAGATCGCGGCTGCGCTTTTCCAGCTGCTCGCGGCGTTGCGACAGTTGCTTGAGCACATCCAGCTCGGCAGGCGACGCATCGGCATCGGGCGGCGGCGCGGTCATAGCGGATTCGGGAGGCGCATCAGCCTTGGCATCCTTGGGGGCGTCTTTGGCGGGCGCGGCATCCGCAGCAGCCGGTTTGGCTTCATCCGTCTTGGCGGTTTCGGCTTGCGCGCCGCTTACGGTCAGTTTGCCAGAGGTCAGCGTATCCCACATATCGGCGGTGCGTATACCCATCACAAGCACCCCCAACGCCAAAGCCAGGGGAAGAATGAAACGCGGACTGAGCAGAATTTTTTTCATTTCATTCATACTCTTAAATAAGTTTCTTCAGGGCTTGCATCAATTCTTTTTCCGCGCGTGACGAAGGCGCGGCCTCGGTCGGCGCGGGCGCTTCGGCCACAGAAGCAGATTGGCGATCCGTTGATCGGGATGCCGGTTTGGTTTCGGTGTGCAGCACGCTACTGGCGGCGACGCTGAGCCTTTCGGCGACCCCGTCGGCGCTTTCGACGATGAAGTTCAGCTCGTCGCGAACCATAACCGCCTTTTCGACCAGTTTTTCCAGATCATCGCCGCTTTCGCGGGCGGCAGAGCGTAACGCCTTGATACCCGCCTCGGCCCGCATCACGGCACCGTTAAAATCGCGCACGAAACGTTCCATATCCATCCGGCTGGCGCGCAGATCGCGCAGCTGGGCGATTAAACGCATGGCCTGCCAGACACCGATGCCGACCACGGCGATCAGGATGATATCCAGCGCAAGCCCTACCCATTCCATCATAACCCGTCCTCATCCCGTTCGCGCAAGGTCGCTTTTTCCACACGCACCGCCATATGGCCGTTCAACGATCCCATGCGGCCCTGAAACAGGGTCACATCACCGGCGCGCAGCGAAACCATATCATCGGCCTTCACATTCAACATCAAACGCGAACCCGGTTTCCAGTTCATGATATCCTTCAGCGGTATCGTGACCTCGTCCAACACGGCGCGCATCTTCATATCGGTCATCAACAATTCGTTGCCCAAATGGGTTTCCCAAATGCTGTCGCGGCCAAATTTTTCACCCATGAACATTTGCAGCAGCAATTCACGGATAGGTTCCAGCGTCGCATAGGGAATAAGAACTTCGATGCGGCCGCCGCGGTCTTCCATATCGATGCGCAATTTCGCCAGGACGGCGGCGTTGGCCGGACGCGCGATAGTCGCAAAACGCGGATTGGTTTCCAGACGGTCGAAACGGAAGGTGACCGGCGATAACGGGTCAAACGCGCCCGACATATCCGCCAACACAACCCGCACCAACCGTTCGACCAGATTGCGTTCGATGGTGGTGTAAGGGCGGCCTTCGATGCGCATTTGCGCGGTGCCGCGACGCCCGCCCAACAACACATCGACGATCGAATAAATCATCGCGCTGTCGATAGTCATCAGGCCGGAATTGTCCCATTCCTCAGCCTTGAACACGCAGAGCATGGCAGGCAAAGGGATCGAATTCAAATAATCGCCAAAACGCACCGAGGTGATTTGATCAAGGCTGACTTCGACATTGTCGGAGGTGAAATTACGCAACGATGTCGACATCATGCGCACCAGACGGTCGAACACGACCTCGAGCATAGGCAGACGTTCGTAATTGACCAACGCGCTGTTGATAAGCGCCATAATGCCGGAATTTTCCTGATCGCCGCCCACGGCGTCATCGAAACCCAACAGGCTGTCGATTTCATTTTGCGAAAGAACGCGCGTGGTTTCACCGCCGCCTTCGGCAGCCGCGCCCCAATCGGCGGCGGCCTGCTTTTCTTCTTCGCTCATTTCTTCAGGCGCATCCGCCATAGTTCAACCCTTATTGTACCAGCATTTCTTGAAACAACACATCGCGCACCCGCACCGGCTGCGCCGCTTCGGTTACGCGCATCAACAACTCTTCGCGCAACCGGTACATACCGGCCGACCCGCGCAAATCCTCGATGCGCAATTCGCGCAAATACACCTGGAAATTATCGATGATGCGCGGCTTGATGCTGTCCATCAAGGGCACGTCTTTTTCATCGGCCAGCTCAAGGCTGATTTTGACCTTCAGATAATTAGGATGTTTGCCTTCGCCGCTTAAATTCACGATCATGTCGCCCAGCGGATAATAAACCGGTTTCGATTTCGCGGCCTCGGCTGCGGCATCCGCCGCCTTTTGTTCTTCGCTCTTTTTGCCCATCATGAAATACGCACCGGCACCACCGCCCAGCAGCAACACCAGCACAACAGCGCCAATGATGATCATTTTCTTTTTTTTGCCTTTGGCCGCGGCTTCGGCGGCAAGGGCTTCGTCGCCTTCCGGCGCGCCCTCTTTCTTGTCTTCTGCTTTATCTTCTTCAGCCACGTTTGACCCCGCGAAAACGGCAAGAGGCCTGGAACGAACGCCCCAAACCTATTTTCATCCCTTAACTATTAACCAATATGGTTAACAAGTGATTATATTCCGCCGAAAACCCACCGGAATCAAGGAATCCAACCAGTTAACGCAATCTAGCGGGTTCGGGGCCAGCTGTCACGAATTATGGTTAATACTGCCAAAGGGTGGCACCTTGACACCCCCTGCCCCGTTCTTATGATAACGGCATAAGAAAGAACCGATATAACGAGGCGGGGTCAAAAATGATGATCAGAAAATGGATGGACGCATCCGCAGAGCAACTCCGCGCCGATGCCTATGCCGCAGCCCTTGCAAAAAAAGCGCAACAGGATAAACGAGCGCAATCTGTCGCACATTTGAATAGCCTAAAACTGGCCGCGCGGGAATTGCTGGAAGAAATCGATTCCCTTGTTCAGGCATCGCGCAAACCGGGGCGTTTTAAATTATTTAAAAGAAGGCAGCTTTCTTGCAAGCCGTTTTTCCTTAATAACGCGCCGTCCCTCCTGAGGGTTGAGGTCAGAGAATATGACATGATGATAGATGAAAGAACATTCTTGACGTTTTTCCATACCGGCAATGACCAAAATGCAATCGCATCCGGCTCGCAAGAAGCCCGCACAGTGTCCGACCGCAAAATCCTTGAACTTATCGACGCCGAAGCGGTACAGCGTAAAATTTTCCCCACGCCGAAAGTGGGATAGAGAGATTAGATTATGGTTAACAACAAAAAACGGTTGCCTTAAAAGGCTTTTCGCAGCTAGAAGAAAACAGCAACATTTCAAAGGAAACATTATGCCAAAATCCACATCGCCACGCTTGGGCATTTCAAAAACAGAACGGTATTTGGAATATAGCTATCAAGAATTGGTGGATGGCATTGAAGATCTCGTCAGCCAGATTGACCCGGCAGGCCAAGGAAAAATGATTGTTTCTTCCCAAGCCGCCAGCGATCTTAAAGGCACCTCGTATTTTCTTGAGGTCATCTTCGAAAATGCCAAGAACTCCCTAGAAATGCAGATTATTCACAAAGGACGCACCGCTAATTATTTTCGGGCAAATAATTTTGACCCAGATCTGGAATTTCAAATGCCTACGCCTGAAGTCTTGGCATGGCTGAAGAGAGTAGCTATTAATCTGGACTTCATTACCGAGACGGCTCCCCATCGTCCAGCTTCGCTTATCGTTACGGGAAAGCCTGCAACGCCTTAAAATAAGACAAGGCGAGTTCAACTTTCACCGCGAAACTTCGGCAACGCAGGCCGCGCTTAAATCGGTGATTGCGGCGGGCGGTGTGCCGGAACGTTTGGACTGCGCCAGTTGAAACGCCACCCCGGCATAATCACGCAAGCCCCACGCGCCCATTTTATCGCGCACACAGCCACAATAGGCGGCACGTTGCGGCGTGACATCATTGCCAATACATTTTTGATAGCCCTGCTGCATAAGTTTTTGCGGCACGCCGCTGAAAACCACCACCAGATACAAAGCCGCAAGCCCAATCAGAACAAACAGGATTTTCTTCATGCGGCGGCTATCGGCATAGGATGATTACCGCAAAACCTTGCTGATACATTCCTTGGCCAGCGCGGCGATTTTATCGGGCGGGGTTTTGGTGGCGTCGGGCGATGCGGCCATTTGGCCTGCCACTTCGCCGAAATCATCCATACTCCAATGACGCATGCCGTCGCGCACACAGGCGCAATAGGCTTCGCGGTTGGGGTCGGTGTCGTTACCGATACAACTTTGATAGGTTTTCTGCAGCATCTCATCCTGTGTTTCGGCATGCGCCATAACGGGCAACATCAAAAACGCAATCAGCGCACAGCAAAAAATCTTCACGCCGCACCCGCCGCCGTCATGGTGCCAACGGCATCGCGTTGCGAGGCGTACAGCGCCATAAAATCAATCGGCTGAATGGCGACATTGGGGAACCCGCCTTCACGCACCGCATTGGAGATAATCGCGCGGGCAAAGGGGAACAATAAACGCGGCGCTTCGATCAACAAAAACAGCTTGATCTGTTCTTCCGGCAAGGCAGGCAGAGAGAAAATACCGGCATAGGCCAGTTCGACAATAAACGCAGTGCGCGTGCCCAGTTTGGATTCCAGACGGATTTTCAACACGGCTTCAAAGGCATTCTCGCCGATGCCGCGCGACATCACATTGACATCCATCGCCATTTGCGGTTGCGAGGACAGCTCGGCCAAAATCTGTGGCGCGTGCGGATTTTCAAACGACAAATCTTTGATATATTGCGCGCCGATTCCGATGGGGATGCTGGTCGGTTGGGCGGCTTGCGGGGTGGTGGATTCGGTCATGCTGGCTCCTTAAAAAGACATTATTTCACTATCACGGAACAATTTGCATCGCAACGCATGCTTTACTACTATTCGGCTATGGACAATCTCAACATCCCCCTCGATATCATCGTTTATGCCGTCATCGCCGTATTACTGCTGGGGCGGTTATGGTTCGTTTTGGGCACGCGCAACGATAATGAAACGCAACGCCCCAATCCCTTTACCCCGCCCGCACCGCAACCGGTACCTACGCCAGATTCCAACGTCATTCCGCTGCGGCCGCAGCCTATCCTGCCGCCCGCATCCCTGGCCGGTGGCTTGGCGCAAGTCGCGGCGATTGACCCGAACTTTCAGGAAAAACAATTTCTGCAAAAGGCGCGCGATATTTTCACGGTCGTGGTCGCCGCCTATGCCGCCAATAATATGGCCAGCATCAATGAATTTTTATCACCCGATCTGGCGGCGCATTTCCAGAAAATGGCCGATGCCCGCGCTTCGCAAGGCCAAACCGCGCAAAGCCGCGTGGCCGCCATAAGCGATGCCGAAGTGATTGCGGCGCGCGCAGAGAATGATGCGGCCTATGTCACGGTGCAGTTTGTCAGCAATCAGGAAAATATTTTACGCGACGCAGATGGCACGATTATTGGCGGCGCGGAAGGCCGGTTGGAACAGGTAACCGATATCTGGGTGTTTAGCCGCAATGCGCAAATGACCGAAGGCAAATGGATTGTGGTGGAAACGCGCGGTTAGGTGAGGCCGAGTTGCATGCGGCCCGTTGGCGCCTTCATACCCCTTTGGGCATGGGTTGCCGGATTCAGAAAATCCTGAAAATCCTGCAGCATATTTTTAATACCAGTATGATTCCCGGCGGGAAGCAATGTTTTGCCTTTGGCAAACCCAGCCAATTCTTGTGCAAGCTTATAGGTTGGAACCTGCATCGTCATAATAGCCACTCCTGAAATTCATCCACTATGTTTTCAGTAGAACACAGATTGGTTAAGCCTTGGCTAATGTGGCGAAATTTTTGACAATAAAAAAGCGCGCCGAAGCGCGCTTTTTCTATCTATAACCAAGGTCAGGCCGGTGTCGGCACAAGCCCAAGCGCCGCCAAACCGTGAACTCTGCCAGGCTTCACAGCAGCATTGTCGGCCAAAATAACTGTACCCATTTTAATGCCAGCGCCCATGAAGCAGCCCATAGCGATTTCCGCTGCGTCCCTGGCCAATGCTTTGAAATTTGCGCCAACGGCTTTGCCGAAATGCGTCATTGCCTGAACGGCGGGGTTTTTGCCAATTACATCACAGGCGATTTGAACGCGCTCGAACAACCCGAAGGTTACTTCTTCGTTGGCTGCTCCAAAAGATGAAATCATACGGTTCGAGTTCATCACGCACCTCAATGTAAATATGCGAAACTTTCTATATAGGTATAGTAAACACTGAAACTATTAATTTCCAGTAAATTCTTACCCTTGGTAATTAGCTATTGATAAATTCCCGCTTGAGTCTATTGATATCAAGCCTTTGATTCATCATTACAATCTGTTTATCGCGGCATCCAACCCATGATCCTGTACCCTTCCCTCCATATCAAAGATGGCACCGTGGCGCGTTTAACGCGCAGCAGCAGCGATTCGCGCCAGGCCGAAATTCTGCACCCCAATCCGGTCGAACGTGCGCTGGCTTTTGAAGCGGAAGGCTTTCCGTGGCTGCATATCGT
Organism: Alphaproteobacteria bacterium; assembly: GCA_026225415.1. Lineage (GTDB taxonomy): Bacteria > Pseudomonadota > Alphaproteobacteria > UBA9219 > UBA9219 > CAIXLI01. Next base: position 43,396 of record JAMFSS010000010.1, read on the forward strand.
CGATCTGGACGGCGCCTTTGCCGAAACATCGGTCAACAATGCGGTCATCGAAAAGATTTTGCAGAATGTCAAAATCCCCGTTCAGCTTTCGGGCGGCATCCATGATCATGCCGCGATCGATCATTGGATGAACAAAGGCGTTGCGCGCATTGTGTTGACCACGGCGGCGCAGGAAAACCCTTTGCTGGTGCGCGAAGCCGCATCGCGCTATCAGGGTCGCATCGGCGTGAAGATCGATTCCATCGGCGGTTATGTCGCGCGCAAGGGATGGACGAATGCTTCGTCGCTTAAGGCGCTTGATCTCGCCTTGCGTGTCGAGGATGCGGGGGCAGCTGCAATTATTTATGCCGATATCAATCTGGATGGCGCGCTCAGCGAAGTCGATCTGGAAGCGACCATTGATCTGGCCTTCGCGCTGACCATTCCCGTAATCGCATCGGGCGGCGTAAATTCCTTGCAAGACCTTGCCGAACTCAAAGCGCATAGCAACTCGGGTATCGAAGGGCTTATCCTTGGCCGCGCCCTTTATAACGGCGCGATCGATGCGCAGGAAGCATTGGCACTTGCCAAGTCATAGAGCCGCAGAGACAGTCTGTGAAACAAGACTAAGAAACCATTTACGCATATTGGGTTCTGTCGGCGTTTGGGGCTCCTGCGGAAGTTCGTAAACGACATGGTTCCCTTTGGCATCTTTCATATTATGGGCAAGCATAGACTCGACAACTTCAATATGTTTGGGATCTGCGCGTTTAAATAATGTTTTTTGCTGAATAAAAACAGCCGCAATTTGTTCTGCCGCTGATGTTAAATGGTTATTGCAGTTACCAAGGCTTTTGACCGCACAATCGCCGCATCCGCTTGGCGATTGCTCTTCTTTTCCGTTTCCGCCGCCCTTACCCCACCTAAACATTTCATTTCTCCTTCATTATTTATTGTCGTTAAAAATTGGTTTTGCCGTCTAGCCTTTATTAAGAGCCGCAACCTTGTTAGCTGCGCTTGCCATATCTATCGATGGCCTGCTGCAAGATGCGCAATCGCCGCCGTTACAGTTTGCGCAAGCGCCCTTGGAAGCTATTTTGAATTTACGTACGATATCTTTTACTTTGTGTTCTGTGTGCTGGACGAAAGACACGATGGGTTTCGAAGAAGACAGAGCATGAACATAAGATTTAAAGCTTACGACTTCAGGCTTCTTCTCATCCGGCAAATATCTCCGTGGGCTTGGGTCTCTCTTGACCTTCTCATCATACTGGTCTCGTTCACTTCCTCTATTTTGCACCTTATCTTTTTGGGCAGGCTTTTCTTCAGAGCGCGCCTGATTCTCAGATGGTGGAGCAGGCTTCGCACCCTCGCCAGCCGTTGGCGGGGCAACAGGGTCAGATGACCCCGTGGGTGGATCGCCGGCAGAATTTACGGGCGGATTATTTGTTGGCTGCACCCCCGTTACCGAGCCATCGACGCTTGCGCCAATTGGGGCAACAGCTTGTGGCTCTTGCGGATGCATCGCTTGCGGAGCTTCCACCGTTACCGGAGTTGGCGTCGGTGGCGCGGCATCAACGATTGGCGTCACGACAGGAGCTTCAATACGAATTTCTGTTGGGCGAATCTCTGCCGACTGCGCGACGATCTGCACAGGCGCCACAGGGACTTCGTTATTTTGTGGCGCAGCAGCGGCAACGGGTGCAACCGGCGATGCTGCCGCAACAGTTTGAGGCGCAGCGGCCTGAGGCGCTGATGCTTGGCTCGCAGATATTGATGCAACCACGGATGGGGGTGATGATAGCGGCGATACAGATACAGGCGACACAGATGTTGCCGTCGCGGCTACTGCCGACACGGCGGCCACCTGCGTGACGTAGTTTTGAGCCGCAACCGCGCTTGCCATCGACGCAACAGAAGCCATTCTGTTTTCAACTGGCATTGTTACAGATGCTCCAAGCGCTTGGGTTACCACAGTCGCAGCCGCCACAGGAGCGGCAGAAAAACTTTTGTCCTGAGTGGCAGCAACAACGATGGATACAGGCGCAGCGGCCTTAAAATTGGACACAGAAACATCTTTTGGCGCGAAAGGAAGAATAACTGCGCTCGCCTTGGCACCTTCAACCGCAACGCCCTTGATATCCAGCATAGGCATCGCCGCAACCTTGTCGCCGCGCAATGTCACAAGGCGAACAACGCGGCTGCCTTCTTTGCCTTTGGGCTCCATATCCGCAAGCTGATTCATGGTGGCCAAAAGCGTTTGCTTCAAACCAGTATCATCCTTCATACCGCCCAGCTGTTGAATCACATTTTTGATATCCATTTGCACGTCGCGCGCATTTTCACGGATTTCTTTTGCTTCTTTGCCGGCCACTTGCGTCGCGCCGATACCGCCAAGGCCGCGCGACAAAGCGCCGACCGATTTCGTCAGGCTGATTAAACCGGTTTGCGCTTCCATCGATTGGCTGGCGGCGGCCATTGCCTGGTTCAACATGCGCGCAATTTGTCGCAGCATTTCGATTTCCTGCTTGGACAAAGCCGCTTTATCCGCATCCGGCCTGTCATGCTTGCCCAGAATTTCGGCGATGAAAACGAAATGCCCATCGTCGCCGGCCATAATACGTTGCGCAGATGCGATCATCAGCAGGTTCCTTGAATGCTTGAGTGAATACTGACGTCACCTTCGACAGGCACGACGACAAGACGCGCCTTGGCGCCGGAGAGTAGCTGTTCAACCAGATCGCCTTCATCTTGAAAGGCAAAACGCAAAAGAACAGGTTGGTCGGCGGTGGCATCGGCATCGGCCGCGCAATGCACATCAACGATCAAAAGCCGAACCAGCTGACGAAGCTCGCGTTGGTGGTTTTTAACTTCAGGCATCGCGGCCATAAAATCGGCTTCGGCATTGCCCAATGTCGTTTCAATACGCAAATCTATGGCTTCGTAGGTATCGCACAAAGCCTGCACAGCCCGTTGCAAATCGGGTGACAGCGATTGCAGCGTATCCGACATCTCATTTGCAAAAACGCGCTGACTTTCAGCCACGGGAGGTTCCTTTGATAATAAGTCGCATTCTCTATAAGATAATCACGCCTAAATTGCAAACGATTCTTAGTTGCACAATACAATAATCATAAATATCAATAACTTAACTTTATACGCTTTCGGATATGACGCAATGCCGCGCCCTATCGGGCAAAAGTGTGAAGGTCAAAACCAAAGCCCTGGCCGGCATGCGCCCCCCTGCCCGTTCCGGCCATTCGACCAAGGCAATCCCATCGGCGAGCGCATCGTCCCACCCCAGCTCGTCCAGCTCATCCGGCGATTGCAGACGATACAGATCGAAATGCGCCACCGGCACGCCATTTACCTCATAGGTTTGCAGCAAGGTAAAAGTCGGGCTGGGCACATCGCCCGTCACGCCCATCGCCCGCAACAACGCGCGCGCAAATTCTGTTTTACCGGCACCCAGATCGCCGACCAACGCCACGCAATCGCCCGCCTGCACATGCGGCGCAATCTGTGCTGCCAGATTTTGCGTGGCCTCTAAATTCGGCAACAGGAAGGAATGTTCAACCAACGGCATTGAGCGTGATCACCGCATGAACAGGAATATAGCACGTTACGCGCGTGCCCTTGTCCGCTTCGCTGGCAATCTCGATACGGCCACCGTGAAGTTCGACAAAACATTTGACGAGACTTAACCCCAGCCCTGCGCCCGCCTGCCGCGCCTGCGCATTGCTGCGCTCGAACTTGCCGAACACGCGGCCCAAATCTTCCGCCGGAATACCGATGCCGTTATCGATAACCGCAAGCGCGATCCATTCATTGCTACGCCGCGCCTCCAACGTCACACGGCCACCGGCAGGCGTATATTTCACCGCATTGCTGATAAGGTTGAACAACACTTGTTTCATGCGATGCATATCGACAAAAAACGACCCCGCATCCGGCGGGCAATCGATGACAATTTCCAGGCTTTGCTGGCGCGCCCATTCTGCCGTCATTTGCTTGGCGGTATTCAACAACGCCGAAACAGGAATGTTTTCCTGTTCCAACGCCATGCGTCCGGCCTCAATCGTCGCCAGATCCAACACATCATTAATCAACAGCAACAGCTTCTTGCTCGCATCCATAATGGTGCGGGTATATTCCATCTGCCGTTCGTTCAGCGTGCCGAAATACTGGTTGGTCAGGATTTCCGAAAAACCCATAATGGTGTTCAACGGTGTACGCAATTGGTACGACACGTTGGCGACAAATTCCGACTTCAACCTGTCGGCCGCCGCCAACGCCATATTGCTGGAACGCAGCGCGTCTTCGGCCTTGATCGAATCCGTCACGTCCAGATAGCTGTTCAACACCGCGCCATCGGGCAAAGGCACCGCGACATATTGAAGCGTGACGCCGGTATTTAAAACAATGCGCCCCTTGCGCGGATTGCGGTCGAGCGTATAGGAAATCGCCTCGCGTTTAAAATCGGCCCATTCGCCTTCAAAGCTTTGCATCGCCTTGGTCTGTTCCAAAATATCGCCGATATGCGGGCTGCCCAACAGATACTCAATCGGCAATGACCAGATATGCGCAACCGCAGGGTTGAACAAACCCAATTTGCCATCGGAGCCAAACACCGCGATGCCTTCGGCCAGATTGTCCAATGTTTCGCGTTGCACCGCGATCAAAGTGTTATAGGAAGATTCCAGCGCCAGCTTGTCGGTCACATCTTCATGCACAAAAATCAACCCGCCCATCGGATGCGGCGAAACCAGAATACGCAAGGTCGTGCCGTCTGGCAGATGCATCAAATCTTCGCGCGGTTCCAAGAGTGATGTGAACAAAGACAAACGTTCGCGTTTATAACGCGGGAAGTCGGCCTGTTCCGGCGCGGTGCGGCGTTCGCGCGAATCTTCCAGAATTTCGCCGAATGTCGGCTTGCTGTCCAAAAACACTTCTTCGGCATGCCACAGCCGCAGATAGGCGCGGTTGTAAAATTCCAACCGCATATCGGGGCCGTAAATCGCAATCGCGCTGCCCAGATGCTCCAACACTTCGCGTTGCGAGGCGGCATGGCGTTCAATTTCGGTTTCCTTGTCTTCTTCCGCCGTCACATTAATGGCAAAGCCGAACACGCCTTTGACACCATTGCCGATATCATAAAGCGCTTCGGTAATTTCCAGCAATTGGCGTTTACCCGCCACAATCACATGGCGGCGCTCCGTTTGCGGCAAATTTGTTTCCAACACTTTGGCCGCCAAAGCGCGCCCGCTGCCACCCCGCGCTGTTGTCGAGGTCAGTTCTTGCTGATCGCGTATGATATCTTCGGGCTTGGAATCCAAAGCCTTGGCATAGGCCACGTTGCAACGGTTGATGTTCAGATCATGCCCGCGCAACCAGACGGGAAACGGCAACGCGTCATAAACACTGCGCACCATTTCCAATTTGGTCGCCACTTCGGTCAGTTCGATATTCTTGCGTTCGACCAGTTTCAACGCCGCCGGATTCTCGCTAAACCACAACACATCCAGCAACACCACATCGCGCCCCATACGAATGCGCGCGCCGGTTATCTGAACGGCCTTACCTTCTTTAAGAGTCGTCACCGGCAAAACAAAACTTTCGCCGGTCATTTGCAATTTGCGGAAACAGGCGACAAAGGATTCAGTTTCGCTGATCGCCGCGACCAGATCCTCAAAATGCGCGACCTTTTCGATGCCCAGCGTTGTCGCGACGCGCACCGCTTCGCGCAGAATGCCTTGCGGCGTGAAGATGCAATAGGATTCGGGAACGGTGGCCAGCATCGCCTGCGTCCGTTCAGCGATATGGCGAAACTGGCGCAATTGTTTGCTGTCCTGCGTCACACGGCTGTTTAACGACATGGCCATCCAGGCCAAACCGACGGTAACGCCGGTCATGATCACGACAATCAGCGTCGATGTCTGAATGCCGATATCAAAACTCACGGCCAGAACGCCTGCCAGAATGACAGCCGCCACAGCCGCAAAGGGCGCATGGGAAGGAGACATAGGAGACATAGAACAAGCCCGGGAATCATGATCAAAAACAGCCATTCCTGAATAAGCCATATTGAGCCATAAGGAAACAGCTATCGCATTCCCGCGTTAACCTTCTAGGCGGCTTCCAATTTTTTTTGCGCCGTGGTTAGGCGCTTCATAAAACGCTCCATAATCGCTTTATCGCCTTCGCTCATGGGGCGTTGCGCTTCGGGCACCGTAATAAGGCTCATATCACCGGCATACAGGGGGTTGCCCAACGTCACCATACCCGCCTTGCGCAGGCTGCTGCCGGTTTCGACAATATCCATAATGGCATCATAGCCCAGAACGCGGCATGAAGCCTCGACATCGCCCGCCTGATATTTGATATCGGCGGGCGTGATGCCACGCCTGGCCAATTCCTGCTGTGCGGTTGCCGTGTAGGATGTCAAAATTTTCTTGCCCTCCAAATCGGCAATTGACCGAATTGCTGTCTGGTCTTTGGGCACCGCAAAACACATACGGAAAGCGTTGACCGTAAATTGCTGCCGAATATCCATTTCGACAGGATCGCGCCCTTCCAGCAACGCCTCGGCCTGAACTTCGATTAACTTATCGTTGCCCAGAAAACCGCAATGCGCCGCACCCGCTTTTACAAAACTGGGAATATCGCGACCACGGCTGACGCGGTATGAAATGGGCTGCATGCCATTTTGGAAATCGATAATCGCTTTCTTTTTCGTATCCAGACGAAAACCGCTTTTACCCAAAATACTCTCGACCAGATTTTGCGCACGCGTTTCTTTGGGTATGGATACACAGAAATCGCCCATCACCGGCGTGGGCGGATATTGGTCGCGCATGGATATACGCCACACATGCATCACCAGATCTTCTCCACAATCGCATTGATCGGCCACGTCCTTGAAAACCAATTGACCCGTTGTGCGGAGGTTTTGCAGAATTTGCGTGCGGATTTCATCGCGTTTTAAAAACACATCGACATCTGCGCCGGTCATCAACCCGTCAAGGGATTGAACGGCAAGATCGTCCGGCTGATTAACCGCCGCCCGCAATTTTTCGACCAATAATAGAAGATTTTTATCTTTAATATCGTTACTCATAATCATTTTCCCAACATGTACTGTAACATCACAGTATTACTGTGAAGCATGACTGTCAACCCTTGTGGGGCAAGAAATACTTCCCCCATTCATCCAGACACAAAAATGCCGCGAGGACAGCAAAGCCCTCGCGGCATAATCGTGGAAAAACTTAGTAACGGTAACGTTCAGGCTTAAACGGCCCTGTCGCATCAATGCCCAGATAATCGGCTTGTTTTGCCGACAACACCGTCAGCTTTGCGCCGACCTTAGCCAAATGCAGACGAGCGACTTTTTCATCCAGCTCTTTCGGCAAGATGTAAACTTCGTTCTTGTACTTGCCATGATTCGTCCACAATTCGATTTGCGCCAATGTCTGGTTTGTGAAGGACGCGCTCATCACAAAGCTTGGGTGACCGGTGGCACAGCCCAGATTGACCAAACGGCCTTGCGCCAAAACGATCAGACGCTTGCCATCGGGGAACACAACTTCGTCCACCTGTGGCTTCACTTCTTCCCATTTAAGGTTACGCAGGGCTTCAATCTGAATTTCGGAATCAAAATGCCCGATATTGCAGACAATCGCGCGGTCTTTCATCAACCGCATATGTTCCAATGTAATCACATCGACATTGCCGGTCGCGGTCACGAAAATATCGGCAACAGGTGCCGCTTCTTCCATCGTCACGACCTGATAACCTTCCATCGCCGCCTGCAAAGCATTGATAGGATCGATTTCGGTAACCATAACGCGGGCACCGGCCGAACGTAACGATGCCGCCGAACCTTTGCCGACATCGCCGTAACCGCACACAAGCGCGACCTTACCCGCCATCATCACATCGGTGGCGCGGCGGATGCTGTCTACCAAGCTTTCGCGGCAACCATAGAGATTGTCGAATTTCGATTTCGTCACGCTGTCATTGACGTTGAAGGCGGGCATTTTCAATTTGCCTTCCTTCATCATGTCGTACAAACGATGCACGCCGGTGGTGGTTTCTTCGGAAACGCCACGAATGTCGGCCAGCAATTCAGGATATTTTTCATGAACGCGGATGGTCAAATCGCCACCATCATCCAACAACATGTTGGGTTTCCAGCTTGGGTTGCCCTTGATGCTTTGGTCAACACATTCCCAATACTCTTCTTCTGTCAAACCCTTCCACGCAAACACGGGGATACCGGCGGCGGCAATCGCGGCGGCGGCATGATCCTGGGTCGAGAAAATATTGCACGAAGACCAACGCACTTCCGCGCCCAGATGCACCAGCGTTTCAATCAACACGGCGGTTTGAATGGTCATGTGCAAACAACCGACGATACGCGCGCCTTTCAAAGGTTGTTTCGCGCCATATTCTTCGCGCACCGCCATCAAGCCGGGCATTTCGGTTTCGGCGATTTTGATTTCGCGGCGACCCCAATCGGCCAGGCTGATGTCTTTTACTTTGAAATCTTGGGAAACGGCGGCAAGTTGGGGCATGAATGATTCCGGGGTGCGGGGCGCGGAGGACTAACTGCCACACCACGTGTCAGCTGCAGTTCCGCGAGACAGCAGATTCCTACCCCAATCGGCACGCTTAATCAATCAATAGAAATAGCGGTTTCATCGCGCAGTTCTCAAGCTTCGACCAGCTTGAGCGTCAGGCATTTGGCACCGCCGCCCGCCTTCATAAATTCGGATAACCCAATAACCATAGGGGTAAACCCCCTGTTGCGCAGATCATCCTGCAAATCGGTCGACGCGCCATTCAGGAAAACATGGCGGTTGATATCGACCGCATTACAGCAAAATTGCGTGGCATCATTTTCACCAACCGGAATACGTTTGTCTGCAGGCACATGGGCTTCGATCGCCGCGCGCGATATTTCATCAAACGCGGCGGGATAGTAAATCACAAACCCATCCTGCAAAGGACACAGGCAGGTATCAAGATGATAAAAACGCGGATCGATTAACGTGAGCGCGACAGTTTTACGCCCCAACATTTTTTCCAACAGAGCGGGCGCGGTGGGATCGGAACGGAACCCCTGCCCAACCCACAACAAATCTTGCCCGCGGTCAAACAACGCATCGCCCGCCCCTTCAAAGGGAACATCCGATGGCCAATCGAGAATATCAAAATTGTTCGCGGCGAACCAAGCGCGGTCATGCGCTTCTTCGCCCTGACGTTGCGTGTTGCGGAAACGGCTGACAATCGCTTTGTTGCCCAAAACCAAACCCGCATTGGCGGTAAAAACCAGATCGGGCAGGCCGGATTGCGGCGGCTGCAAAACAACTTCACATTGCCTTGCGATAAAATCATGCAAAGTCTGCCATTGGCGTTTGGCATAGGAAAGGTCGGCGGTGCCAATCTGGCCTTCCATCCACGGATTGATGACATAATTCACGCCGAAATGATCGGGCGGACACATCAGGATTTTTTGCGTTTTGTCGGTCATGATTTCCAATAGCCGACCAAAGTTACCTTTTCCTTAATCAAAATCCTTTGCCAATTCCAAACGCGTATCGCGCGGCACTACGGCCATGTGCCCATAATTAAAATGGGTTACGGCGATAACCACTTCTTGCGCCACAACAAATTTCTTTGTCTGTTCCGTCGTAAAGGGAAAATGGATAAATTGCACCGACGAAGCCTTGCCATCGGCCGAGGTATAATCCAGATCATTTTCGGCCTGCGCCGTTATCACTTCGCCTTCAAAACGCAGCTCGATGGTTTTTTCGACGCCGCCCAAGGTTGACAGCAACGCGGCGCGGCGCGCCACATCTTCGATTTCAAACATAACGGTCGCGGTCAATTCGCGCCCGTTCGGTATCATCGGGTTATAGGCGCGCAATTCATCGTCCAGCTGTTCATCGCCGCCTTTTTCAATGCGCAGCATTTCCTGAATCTGCAGCCACATCGTGTCGTAATTTTCAAAATAAAATGTCGCATAAGGCCCGACCGAAACCCTGCGGTTGATTTTCACGGCACGCAACGCCGCGCGTTTTTCGGTGCGTATTTTTTCATACGCATCCGGTGGTAAAATATCCTGCGGCGTAATAGTTTTTTTCAAAGCACTCATAGCTGTTCCCTCAAAATGTCAAAACTCATCGCGAAAATTTCCACGGGGTTAAGCGCACGCGTTTTTTCTGTCGGCGCATTGTCCAACCGTTCGACACCTTGGGCAATGTGTAAAGCCGCCAAAGGACATTCAGAAGCGATAAAGGCCGGTTGCTGGTTTTCGGCGGCATTCTTGATGACTTCCGCGGTTTTACGCGCCACAGGCTTGCCGACTTTCAACGCAATATCGAAATTCTCTTTCTTGATGCCCCACGAACCGCCATGCCCCGAACAACGTTCGATAAGGGTGATATCATCCGATTGCGGCAGTAACCGCAGCATTTCCGCCGCCTTGGCGCCCATATTCTGCGCGCGGGCGTGACATGCCAGATGCAACGCAACAGCACCCGCCAATGGCCGCATGCCCCCGGCCAAACCCTGTTTCTTGGCGATATCGACAATATATTCGGTTAAATCAAATGTGGATTGCGCCAGCTGCATCACCTGCGCCCGCGCCACATCATTTTCCGGCACCAAGAGCGGCCATTCCAGTTTCAGCATCAAGGCGCAACTGGGCACAAGCGCGACAACATCATAACCTTGCGCGATATATTCATCCAATTCACCGGCAACCTTGCGGGCGTTTTCCACCACCTGCGCGATATTACCTTGTTCCAGTTGCGGCATGCCGCAACAGCCGGGATAGACAACGCGTGTGTCCACGCCATTTTTTGCCAACACCGCGCGCGCAATCATACCCATGTCGGGATCATTATAATTCATCGTGCAGGTGGCGTACAAAACCGCTTTGCGTTTGCCATAAGCGGGCGCCATCTTATTCACTTCGATATCCGCCGCCGCGCGCGCCACAAAAGTTTTCGACGCATATTCCGGCAAGGCCGCATCGCGATGCACATCGGCCACTTTTTCCAACACGCCGCGTGTAAATTTGTTTTCTGTGCTGGTCGCCCAATTCGCAATCGGCGCCACATATTTCGCAATTTCGCCATTGCGGTCTGTCTTGGTCAATTCTGCGTCGGCAAAAGAAACTTCGCCCTTTTTCGCTTCCACCGCGCGGTACCGCAACATCAAATGCGGGAAATCGAGATTAAATTCATGCGGCGGCACATAAGGGCATTTTGTCATGTAACACATGTCGCACAGCGTACAGGCATCAACGACCGGTTTGAATTCAGCAGATTTCACATCATGCAATTCGCCCGATGGCGTCGCATCGATCAAATCAAAAAGTTGCGGAAAGGAATCGCATAAATTAAAGCAACGGCGGCAGCCATGGCAAATATCAAACACGCGGCGCAATTCGGCATCCAACTTAACTTCATCATAGAAGTCGGGATTTTGCCAATCAACCGCATGGCGTGTGGGGGCTTGCAAACTGCCTTCGCGCATGGGAACAGAGGGGGTTCGAGGAAGGGGGAGGAGGGGAGAGCAAGGTAGAGCAAGAATAGAGACAGGGAAGATAGAGAGAGAAAGAGAGAGGAAGAGAGAGGAAGATCACCCGCTCGAACTTCCTCGTACTTCCTCGCTCTTCCTCGTTCTTCCTCGCTCTTTCTTCTCGCCCTTAAGCAGCCTTCTTCAATTCATCCAACGCCTTCTGGAAACGACCGGCATGCGACTTTTCAGCCTTGGCCAGCGTTTCAAACCATTCGGCGATTTCTTCAAAGCCTTCTTCGCGGGCGGAACGCGCCATCGACGGATACATATCCGTATATTCGTGCGTTTCACCGGCAATCGATGCCGCCAGATTGTCGGAAGTTTTGCCAATCGGCAAACCTGTTGCAGGGTCGCCGGATTCTTCCAGATATTCCAAATGGCCATGCGCGTGACCCGTTTCGCCTTCGGCGGTCGAACGGAAAACGGCGGCGGTGTCATTAAACCCTTCGACATCGGCCTTTTGGGCGAAATACAAATAACGGCGGTTGGCCTGACTTTCGCCCGCGAACGCTTCCTTCAGGTTATTTTCGGTTTTGGTGCCTTTGAGTGTGGCCATAGCTCTCTCCTGTCCTGTGACTATCACGAACGTGATAGGGGTAGTTTAGAATAATTCTAAACTAAGTCAAGGGGAAACAAAAAGAGGGATTCAAGCGTTGCTTTGCACGCGCAAGACGATATCGACACGCGCCAGCTTCTTGCCCTGCGGCAATTTCGGCAAATGCGACACGCGGATGGATGCGGCGGGGATATCGGTCAATAAACCGGTATCTTCGTCAAACACATGATGATGCGAGCCGATATTGGTGTCAAAAAACGCCTGACCGCCATCGACCACCACCTGCCGCAACAAACCGGCACCACGAAAATGGTTCAAGCTGTTGTAAACAGTGGCCAGCGACACTTTTGCCTTCATCCGGGTCAATGAAGCATGAACCTGTTCCGCCGTCACATGCTTGTCGCACCCGTCGAACAACAAACCGGCCAAAGCCAAACGTTGTTTGGTCGGGCGCAAACCCGCGCCTTGCAAAAGCGTTTGCAAATTCCCATACTTGCCTGAAGCGGATTTGTTTTTAGAATTCATCTAAATACTATGACGCAAAGGCAAGGATCAGGCAAGTGGGAACTCTCTCCGCCTCATGGGGCAAAATAATCGGCGGGACGCTCGGCCTTTTTGTCGGAGGCCCCTTTGGTGCGGCGGTCGGGCTTGCGGTCGGCCATGTCCATGACAGCAACCAAAAAGCGCTGGGGTCTTCCGGCGGCGCGGGCGGCTGGTCTGGCCTATGGGGTGATTACGGCAGTTTTGCGGGCAACATCGAACAAGCCGCCTTTACCATGGGCGTCGTCGTCCTCAGCGCGAAAATGGCCAAGGCCGATGGCCGCGTAACCCGCGCGGAAATCGAAGCCTTCAAACGCGTGTTTAACATCGCCCCGTCACAGGAAGCCGCGATTGGCCTGCTGTTCAACCGCGCGCGCCTCAGCGCCGACGGGTTTGAACCCTATGCGTTTCAACTGGCGCATGTCTATCGGCGCAATCCTGCCGTGTTGGAAGAAATACTCAGCGGCCTGTTTATCATCGGCGCGGCGGATAATGGCGGGCTGACACCTGCCGAAATCACTTTCCTGAAACGCGTCACTTATATCTTTGGTTTCACGACGCAGGATTTTGCGCGCATCGCAGCACGATCAGGCGTGGGCATTCCCGACACGGAAAAACCGCACGACCCGATTGCGGAATCCTATGCCATTCTGGGCGTTACCGAGGTGACGCCTGCGGATGAAATCAAAGCCGCCTATCGCGCCCTGATCCGCGAACATCATCCCGATAAATTAATGGCGCAAGGCGTGCCACCCGAATTTATCGCAACCGCGACCGAGAAAATGAAACGCATCAATGTCGCCTATGATACGGTATGCAAAATCAGGGATATTAAATGAAGCAGTCTCCCTCCCCCAATTTTAACGCCCGCGCCGCGACGGTGGCGTTGAACGCCGTCGTCATCCATTACACCGGCATGAAAACGGCGCAAGAAGCGCTGGCGCGGATGTGCGACGCGGAATCGAAAGTAAGCGCGCATTATATGATCGACGAGGATGGCGCCATTACGCAAATGGTCGATGAGAAAAACCGCGCCTGGCATGCGGGTGCCAGTTTCTGGCGCGGCGTCACCGATATGAACAGCGCGTCGATGGGTATCGAGCTGGTCAATCCCGGCCATGAATTCGGCTATCGTCTTTTTCCCACCGCGCAGATAATGGCTTTGTGCGATTTGCTACACGGCATCATCCAACGTCATTCTTTAAACGCCAAAACTTGTTTATTGGCACACAGCGATATCGCGCCCAGCCGTAAACAAGATCCGGGCGAGTTATTCCCATGGGCGTATCTGGCGCAGCAAGGGTTGGGCGCATGGCCGGAACCGGCGGAGCAGGATTACGAAACGCCGCGTCAGACCGAAGCCACCGCGTTGTTATCGCAAATCGGTTATGATATCACGGCACCCGATGACGCGCTGACGGCCTTCCAACGCCGCTTCCATCCGGAAAATATCACCGGCGTCGCCAACCTTGAAACCATCGCCCGCCTGCGTGCCTATAAAAAATCTGTGGGTTAGAAAGAACTCCCTCCCCCCTTGTGGGGGAGGTTGTAAAAACTAAGGGTTTGCGCTCTTAAGGCGCAAGCCCTTAGTTTTTACTGGTGGGGGTGTTCTTGATATTTTAAATCCCGAAAACAATAAATCCCACAAACATGTGATTTTTCCCTTGACAGCCCACCCCGCCCCGCGCTACACCCATACCGTCTGCTCACAACAGACGTCTTGTGTCCCCGCCGAAGCTTGCAAAAGCGCTTTTGCAAGAGCCATCGACCGGCGGCAGACAAGGCAGGGAGCATGCACCGTCCCCCGCATCATTTGATGCGAAGGGATTTTCGGAGGAACCGGTTCTTCTTTTTTATAAAGGCTTGGATAAATGAAATGATGGAATAAACGGTATAGTGGAGGCATTCGCAACAATCCTGCTGGTATTCCCTCCCCCTTGTGGGGAGGGTTAGGGAGGGGGTTCGCCGAAGGCGAAACAAACTTTGTGAATTGTGCCTGTCGTAAAGATTACCGACCAAACCATAAACGCCACCGCGCCTTTGTTTCACCGCGCCCATACATCGCCGCATGAACCGCCGCGCTTGATGCCAGCATGGTCGCGGCCGCATAAATAACATCGCTGAAAAAATGGGCGCCCATAATGATGCGCGCCAAACCGAACGCGCAACCCGCAATCATACCGCCCCAAAACACGCGGCGCGAACGCGGGCGCGGCGCGATATAGGCGAGGGTAGGCAGAAAAAACCCGAATGCACCGTCGCCCGAAACAAATGACCCGTTGCTGTGGCCGCGTTCGAAATGCGGTTCTAATACCGGCGTAAATTTTGCCGTACCGCCGAATTCGGTCACTTCGCGTGGGCGGGCGCGGCCCCAATGGTCTTTTAATCCGACATTGGCGATCAATACGGGGCCAATCAATAACGCCACTAACAAAAACAATCCTGCTTTGCCGTCAATGCCGCCGAACGGTTTGCGGCGGATATATCCCGCGACAGCCGCCAACGCGAACACAACACCCAACACACGCGCCCCGTCATAGGCCAACCAATGCAAAGTGACGCACAACACATTATCGGCCAGAAAAAATCCACCTTCATTGGCGCGGTAAAACAAACCGGACGCGATCACATCAATGCGCGGATTGATAACCGGCCAAACCAGCAATGCGGCGAACAGAATAAAGAAAACGAACATGATATTAAAACTCCGACTGCGTTACCCCTCACCCAAACCCTTTCCCAAAGGGAGAGGGAACCCGCGCCCCGTCATTGGCCATCCAATGCAAAGTGGCGAACAGCACATTATCCGCAAGAAAAAACCCGTCACCGGCGCGGTAAAACCAACCCGAAACAACAAAATCGACGCGTGGCCAAAAGACAGGCGCGGCCAGCAAGACTAAGCTGAGGATCGCAACCAGTATCACCAACATGCCGCCCGCTGTCCTTCTCTTAAAAATTCCTGCGCGGAACCCTAGACAATAAACGTCTTTATATCCACAAGATTTGGGTTTGCGGGACGCGCGCGACGCGCACTATCAATTGACTTGAACCGCCTCATTGTCCACAGTATTGCTCCGTAGCGAATCCCTCACGCCATGCCACAAAAGCCTCACAATAATCGCTTCCTGAAAGCAGCCTTCCTCGCACTGGCGACAGCCTGCCTGCCCTTTCAGTCTATGGCGCAAATCGACAGCGAAAAACTGATCGGCTCAACCTGCGCCACGGCGGGGCAAAACGCCGCCGACTGGGATACATTCGCCGAATGCCCCAGCAATGGCGGCACATGGACACGCGGCCCTATTTTTGTCGGCACAACATCCGATAGCTGCGACACCAATCATGGCGGCATGCTTTATTGGACGGGTACGGCTATGCAATATTGCAATGGCACAGCCTGGGGCACGTTCGGCATCAGCGCTTCCCCCAGCGTCTTCTCCAGCCTGACCGGCGCGACGGCGACCCACAGTTTCGATAATGTCGCCTATGCGCAAGTGTGGGGCTGGAGCACGAATTTCACCACGCAAAACGCCTTCACTTTGTCGTCCACAAGTGAAACCACCGGCTCGCTCCTTACCATAACCGCCGCCAACACGGCCGCGACGGGCCCGGTCGTGAATGTCAGCACCACCAGCACCGGCGGGGCGGTCGCCGTCAAAGCCGCCGCGACCGGAACCAACAACACGGCGGCAGCCGGTTATTTCACGAATAACAACGCCACGGGCTATGGCGTTTTTTCATCAGGCGTATCGCCCAGTTATTTCGGCGGGAATATCAACCTCGCCCCGGCGGCCTTTTATGACGTGGGAGGCAATAAATTCCTTAGCCTTGTCGGCGGCGACAGCTCCACGATTAGCATTGGCGCGGGTGCGGCGGGTTTGGTCAATACCGGCACAGGCGTCACCGCCATTGGCGGCAGTGCTTTGTTTGTTAATGGAGCCAATAACAATACCGGACTGGGCTTTGAGGCGGCGCCGACTAATACCACGGGAACCCCCCTCACCGCGGCGGGCGAGGCGGCTCTTAACAGTACAACGGCCGGCCCCAATGACGGGCTTGGTTATAATGCTGGCTATAACATCTCTACCGGCACCGGCAATGTCGCTTTCGGCAATGGCACCATAGCCACGGGCTCGGCGCAGGTGACGGGCAATAATAACTCGGCCATCGGCTATCTGGCGGGGGCGGTTCTTGCCGGCGCGGCAGCCAGCAACACGGCGATAGGCTATGAAGCACTCAAGGCAACCACGACGGGCAGCCAAAGCACCGCCGCGGGGTCCAACGCCCTGTTGGCTGCGACCGGCGCGAATGACGCCTTCGGCTATAATGCGGGCAAGGGCATTACCACCGGCACCAGCAATGTCGCGCTGGGCGAAATCGCAATGGTCGGCGCATTGACCGGGGCCTATAACACGGCAGTCGGCTATGACGCGTTAAGCCCCACTGCCAGCACAGCCACCTCCAACACAGCCGTGGGGGCACAGGCGGGGTTCAAGATTTCTTCGGGCAGCTACAATACGGCTTTCGGGGAAAACACCCTTGCGGGCGAAACCACGGGAACCAGCAACACGGCTTTCGGCCAAAATACGCTTAGCGCCTCAACCGGAACATCGAATGAAAGTTTCGGCACCAACACCCTTTCCTCCGCAGTCACCAGCACTAATAATCTTGCTTTCGGCAATGCGACTCTTAACACGTTCGCGGCGGCAGGGGCCAATACCCATGTCGCCGTCGGCGCGGGCGCGCTTAACGCGGTGACGAGCGGATCAGGCCATACCGCCATCGGTTATCAGGCCGGTTCGGCAGGCTCAACCCCATTGACCGGCGGCGCGGCCTGCACCTTCATCGGCTTTCAGACGCAAACAAACGCCGCCTCTTATACCAATGCCACCGCCATCGGCGCCGGGGCCATTCTGACGGCCTCGAATGCGATCGTGCTGGGCAATTCGTCGATTTCGGCCATTTACGCCAAGGTCACTTCCATCACCGGCATTTCCGACCGGCGCCGGAAAAAAGATATTGCAGATTTGCCTGCCGATCTCGGCCTTGAATTTATCGGTAAATTAAAACCGGTTTCCTATCATTTCAATAATGGCGACGAAACCCAGCGTTACGGTTTTATCGCGCAGGATATGGAACAGGCCCTGCCGCCGCCGTTGCAAAATATTGTCGAAACCGCGCAACCGGAAAAGGGTTTGGCGTTGTTGTCGCGCGACACGACCAAAGACCGTTTTTATCACGTCGCCTATGGCGAATTGACCGCGCCCATCGTCAAAGCCATTCAGGAACAGCAAAGCCAGATTAAAAATGACCGCGCCTATATGGCGCAAGTGAATACGCAAAACCCATCGCGCCAGTTACAGTATCTCGGCGACAGCCTGGACAATACCGGCACCATCCAATCCGCCCTTCTCGCAGGCGGCGCTTTCGCCAGCCTGTGTCTGGCCTTCTTTCTGACGCGACGCAAGAAACAGGGGCCGCCGCATGAATAAAAAACTTGTCCTCGCTTTCCTGTTTTCCGGCCTGTCCCTGCCCGCCTTCGCCGCGGTCGCCGTCGATCATGAACAGCTTATTGCCGGAACCGGTTGCCCCGCCACCGGGCAAAATGCCGGCGATTGGGATGCCTTCGCCGAATGTCCCAGCGCCAGCGGCACCTGGGCGCGCGGCCCTTTGTTTGTCGGCAGCACATCCGACAGCTGCGACAGCAGCCATGCCGGCATGGTGCAGTGGACGGGCAGCCTTATAGAATATTGCAATGGCGGCGCCTGGGTTTCCTATGGCAGCAGCGGCGCCAGCGTCGCCTTGTCGGGCTTAACGGCGGCGACCGCAGGCCTGACCATCGATAACGGAACAACGGGCGCCTATCCGCAAACCTGGACATGGAACAGCCTGACCACGCAAAACGCCTTCACCCTGTCATCGACATCGATGACCAGCGGATCGATACTCGCGGTAACGGGCGCCAATACCGCCCTTACCGGCAATGTCCTGAATGTCACCACCGCCAGCACCGGAAAGGCGTCGGCCATCAACGCAACCGTCAGCGGCGCCAGCAATACAGGCAGCGCCGGTTATTTCACCAATGCCAGCACGTCGGGCTACAGCATCTATGCGCCCGGCACATCACCGAATTATTTTGGCGGCAATGTCACCATCGCCAGCGGCAAGACTTATCAGATCGGTGGCAATATCGTTTTCTCAGACCCCAAAAGCGATACAAACAGCGTCGCAGCAGGTTTGGGCGCGGGCATTTCGCAAACCGGAAGCAGTTCGGACACTTATGCGGGATATAACGCGGGCACATCGGTGACCACGGCATCAAACGTCGTTGCCATCGGCGCCAATTCGCTTCACAGCCTTGTCTCTGGCGCTAATTGCGTGGCCATCGGCGCATCCGCTTTTTATTCCGATGCGAGCACATGTCCCATTACCGGTTTGGGTTATCAGGCCGGCTATTATGTGGTGGCCGCCGACAATACGGCGATGGGCTATCAGGCGATGAAGAGCGTCAGCGGATCGGGCGTGTCGGTAACAACAGATACGGCGGTGGGCAATTCCGCCTATTTTGCAGCCAATACCACCGCCGCCAATAACACCGCCGTCGGCTATAAAAGCCTTTATTCCACGACCAGTGCGACTCCTATAGATACCACCGCCGTGGGGGATCAGGCGCTTAATGGCGTGACCACCGGCTCCCTCAATTCCGCCCTGGGCTATCAAGCGGGGCTGCATATCACGACGGGCGGCAATAATCTTATGATAGGTTATCAGGCCATGCAGGGCAGCGCGGGATCCCCTCTCACAGGAACGGCAAATGTCGCTGTCGGCTATCAGGCTCTTTTTTCCGGGCAAGCGGGGTTAGCGAACTCGACCGCTGTCGGCTATCAGGCGGCTTATTCGGATACGAATTTCAGCGACCAGGCCGCCATGGGTTATCAGGCGCTTTACTCGAACAACGGCGTTACTTTCAATTCCGCCTTCGGCTATCAGGCGCTTTATAATTCAACGGCATCCGGCAGCACCGACGAAGCCTTTGGTTATCAGGCCGCCTATAATGTCACGACGGCCGCCAATAACGAGGCCTTTGGTTATCAGGCCCTGATGGGCAGCAGCACTTCGACGCCGCCGGCTTCGCAGAATATTGCCATCGGCTATCAGGCGCTGGCCTCGGATCAGGCGCAGGGAAACACCGCCGTAGGTTATCAGGCCGGCTATGCGGGCACAGCCAACACAAACGGCTCTAATAACACTTTCATCGGTTATCAGGCGCAGGCCAATGGGGCGGGCTACACCAACGGCACCGCCATCGGCAGCAGCGCCATTTTGACCGCATCGAATTCGATCGTTTTAGGCAATTCCTCCATCACGAAGATATACAGTGAGGTCACATCCATCACCGCCATTTCCGACCGGCGTTTAAAAACAGGCATTAGCGATTTATCCGACGATCTCGGCCTGACATTCATCGACAAACTCCGCCCTGTCTCCTATCGCTTCAAGGATGGCGACGAGACGCAACGTCACGGTATTATCGCGCAGGAGCTGGAACAGGCTTTGCCGCAGCCCTTGCAAAATACCGTCGAGACAGCGCAACATGAGCACGGGCTCGCGCTTATCGAACGGCAGAATGATAAAGACCGCACCTATCGCGTCGCCTATGGCGAATTGATAGCCCCCCTTGTCAAGGCTGTGCAAACGCAACAAACGCAGATAGCGGCCAACCATGACGCGATCGCGCATCTGGCGTCCCCCGACACGGCGCGCGCCGATGAAATCCGGGATATAGAAACGCGCCTTCATAGTCTGCGCCTGCATCTGTTGCTCTTCCCCCTCCTTGCGGGCGGCATCAGCCTGTGCCTCGGTTTTTTTCTGGCCCATCGCAAAAAAAGGGTTCAGGAAAAGGTGGGCCTATGAAAAAAAATCGCCTCTCCGCCCTCGTTTTTGCGCTTGCCCTTTGCGGTTCGTTCCTGCCCAGCGCCGCCAACGCCCTTGTCGCGGTCGATCATGAACAGCTTGTCGCCGGAACCGGTTGCCCCACCCTTGGGCAAAGCGCCGCCGATTGGGACACATTCGCCCAATGCCCCAGCACCAGCGGCACCTGGGCGCGCGGCCCCGCTTTTCTGGGCGCGACCAGCGACACCTGCGACGCCAACCATGCCGGTATGCTACAATTTAACGGGGGTCTGCTTTATTGCAGCGGCTCCGCCTGGGTCACGCTTGGCGGTGGCGGCACAGAAGCGCTCTCCAGCCTCACGGCCTCCCTCGCCAATAACAGCATCGACAGCGCCAATTTCGCCCAGACATGGACATGGAATACGCTATCGACCGGAACCGCGCTAACTTTGACATCCTCCACTGACACAAGCGGAACCGTCTTCACGCTTTCCAACACTAACGGATCGGGAACCGGCGCGGTTTTGAAAATCAGCACCACCAGCACCGGCGCCGCCAACGCCATTCAGGGCGCGGTGTCGGGCATCAGCAACACGGGCACCGCCGGTTATTTCTCCAATTCCAGCCCGACAGGCTGGGGCATTTATGCGTCGGGCACTTCGCCAAATTCCTTCGCCGGCATTATCAATGTCGCGCTGGGTTACGGCTATCAGGTCAATGGCGGCAATGTCCTGACGCTTCCCGACAGCGACACCACCAGCCTCGCGATGGGCAGCAGCGCCCTGGCCGCGCAATCCGCCACAAGTTTGAACAATACGGCGCTTGGCAATGCGGCGCTTTTTTCCGCGACCAACATTTCCAACAACACAGCCGCCGGTTATCAGGCTGCCTATTCCCTCAACGCCAACGGCAATACGACCGCCGTCGGCGCGCAGGCTTTATACAGCGCGACGGCGGGCCCCAATGACGCCTTCGGCTATCAGGCCGCCATGTATGTGGGCAGCGGCATCAACAATGCCGCGTTTGGCGCGCAGGCCATGCTGGGCGTCAGCGGCAATCTGGTGACCGGCAATGAAAACACCGCCGCGGGCTATCAGTCGCTTTATGCCATTCAGGGCGCGGCGACCGGCAACACGGCGGTAGGGGCGCAAGCGCTTTACAGCTCGACCACCGGAAGTTACAGCACCGCCGTCGGCGCGCAGGCTTTATACAACGCCACCGCAAGCCCCAACGACGCTTTTGGCTATCGCTCGGGCTATATGATCACGACAGGTACCGCGAATGTCGGCGCCGGCGCCTTTAGCGTGGGCGGCACCAGCGCATCCAATCTGACCGGCAACGGCAATACCGGCATCGGTTATGCGGCGCTTGCCAATGTCAGCGGCGCGGCGACCGGCAATACGGCGGTGGGCGCATTGGCGCTTACGGCCAATACAAGCGGCAGCGGCAACACCGCGCTCGGCGCCTTCGCGCTTTATTCAAACACGACAGCCACCGGCAGCAGCGCGATGGGTTATCAGGCGCTTTATTCCGCGACCGCCGGCCCCAATGACGCGTTTGGCTATCAGGCGCTTTATTCCAATACGACGGGAACGGGCAATGCCGGCATGGGCTATCAGGCGCTTTATTCCAACGTTTCCGGCAACGGCAATACCGCCGTCGGCAGGCAGGCGCTGTACGGCACCACCGGCGGCGGCAATACCGGCATTGGTTATCAGGCGGGTTATGCGGGTACACCCAACACCACAGGCACCAATAACACTTTCATCGGCGGTCAGGCTCAGGCCAATGGCGCCGCATACACCAACGGTATAGTTATCGGCAGCAGCGCCGTTTTGACTGCGTCGAATTCGGCCGTGCTCGGCAATTCCTCCATCACGGCGCTTTACGCCAAGGTCACTTCCATCACCGCCATTTCCGACCGGCGTCTGAAAAAAGACATAACGGATCTGCCGTCCAGTCTCGGCCTTGAATTTATCGACCTCCTGCGCCCCGTCACCTATCGCTTTAACAATGGCGACGACACCCAGCGTTACGGCTTCATCGCGCAGGAGGTCGAGCAGGCTTTGCCGAAGGATTTGCAGAGTATCGTCGAAACCGCGCAACCGGGACATGGCCTCGCGCTTATCGAACGGGGAAATGACAAGGACCGCACCTATCGCGTCAATTACGGCGAGTTCATCGCCTCCATCATCAAAGCTTTGCAGGAACAGCAAACGCAAATCGACGACACCGGCGCCACCATCGCCCAGCTGGGCACGCCGGATGCCGCGATCGATGAGGGGATACGGCATCTGAATGACAGGCTGGATAGGGAAATGGACCGGCTTTATCTGACGACAGCCATGGCCTGTTTGAGTGGGCTGCTTGCCGGGATTTTCTGCGGCCGCCGGAAAAACCTGTCGGCGAAATAGCTCCATCTCTCCGCATATCATTCCCGCTTTGGCGGCGTGGAGTCCGCCCTATACAAGAGCAGTAGTTGCAGTTCCACGCCAGTGGCGAGCATCGGCGAGCCAAAGACTTTTATGCCCCGCAGACGCGGGGCGCCAGATTCCCGCTAAAGCGGGAATGACACAAGAGGCAACCATCCCTCTTTAATCTAACATTGTCAT
Organism: Alphaproteobacteria bacterium; assembly: GCA_026225415.1. Taxonomy (GTDB): domain Bacteria; phylum Pseudomonadota; class Alphaproteobacteria; order UBA9219; family UBA9219; genus CAIXLI01. The sequence continues at coordinate 66,565 of JAMFSS010000010.1, forward strand.
TAGGCAACAACCTACTTCGCCTTGCGGGCGTCCAGTTCCTGTTGCTGTTTGGCCAGCATGGCGCGCAATTCTTCGATGGCCTTGGCCTGATTATCATTGGCGGCTTTGAGTTTTTCGATTTCGTTGTGGTCGGCATCGAACAGGTTTTTCAAATCCTGAATGGCCTTGACCGCGACCGCGACCATATTGCCATAGGACAAGCCGTAATGTTCGACCGCCGGATTTTTCGGCACGCCAACGACTTCGGGCACCACTTCCAGAACGTCCTGCGCGATGAAGCCGACTTGGGGCGTATGGCTGTCTTTCATGTCATAGGCGACGGGTTTCAATTTCATGACCGCGTCGAGCCCATACTGGATAGGGCGGATATTTTCCTTGATGCGGCGATCCGAAGCATTGGTCCAGACGCCGACCGCAGCCAGATAGGCGCCGTTGCCGTTGCTGGATGTCGTGCCGACCTGGAAAGGATAGCTGGGCGTAACCCCGATACCAACAGAGCCGACAGGCACCAGCGTATAAGTCGAATTACTGCTGAACGTCTTTGTGCCCGCGCTGGAAATCTCCACCGTTCCCGCCGCGTCGCTGTAGAGGCCGGTTGTCGCATCGCCCGATTTTTGCGGGTTGGTTGCCGCCGTTGATGTGCCGAGCGTGATGGTTGATGACCCGCCGCCGCCGCCCAGCGATGCCCATGCCCCGTTTACATAGGCTTCCACCGTTGGCGTGCTGGTGGAATTATAACGCAACATGCCGTTGACCGGTGTGGACGGGCGTTGCCCCGTGGTGCCGACAGGCAAAATCATCGCATCGGTTTTTTGCGACAGATCGAGCGAGGCAACGGGCGATGTGGAACCGATGCCGATATTGCCCTGCCCCTGTGTGCCGATGCTGGTGCCATAAATCACATTGGCTATGTTGAGGAAGTTGTTGGTGCCAGATGCGGGCGTTGTGACAGCGCTGGATGTGCCGAGCAGGATGTTGTTGCTGCCGGTGGTCAGGGTTCCGGTGGCGACACCTTGCCCCAAAATAAGGTTGTTCACACCGGTTGTAACCGCCTCGCCTGTGGCATAGCCCAATGCCGTGTTGCCGGTTGCGGTCGTCGTGGCCCCGGCCAAACTATCATACCCAATCGCCGTGTTGTTGGCGCCCGTTAAGGGAGATCCACTGCCCACCAAAGCAGCGTAACCTAAGGCAGTATTTCCACTGGTCGTAGTAGCATATCTTAAAGCCTGCGAACCAACCACAGTATTATAAGTCGAGCTTCCTTGAAGCGTGGTCGCAGCCTGATTGCCAATCGCTGTGTTATCACCTGCCGTTAACCCCGAGACTGAATACATCGCCCCATAACCCAAGGCCGTGTTACCACTACCGCTGCTATTGCCATAAAGGGCATACATGCCAACGCCGACATTGGTGCTTGCGGTATTGTTGTAAAGCGCTTCCCAGCCAACAGCCACACTGCCCTGACTCGAAACATTACTGAAACCTGCCGAATAACCGATCGCGACATTATCCGTTCCGGTTGTATTGCTGTAACCCGCGCCGCGCCCCACCGCGACATTCTGCGCACCCGATGTATTGCTCCAAAGCGAAGTGCGGCCGATTGCAATATTGGAATCGCCGGATGTTTCGGAATAAAGCGCTTGATAACCCATTGCCGTATTGCCAATCGCCGCCGTTGTTAATGTGCCATTACCAATGGCCTGATAACCCACAGCCGTGTTGGTGTAGGCCGCGCTGCTGGTTTGTCCAACCAAGGCGGAGGAGCCGATGGCGATGGAGGCATAAGGCGTGTTGTCGCTGGTGGGGAAACGGATGCCATTGACGCCCGCGATGTTCAACCCGCCGGTGGTGATGTTGACGCCCGTTGTGGAAAATTCCGCGACCTGCACACCATTCGCCGCCACATCCACCAGATGCGCGCCCGCGGTATAGAGGCCGGTTGTCGCATCGCCCGATACTTGCGGGTTGGTCGCCGCTGTCGATGTGCCGAGCGTCAGGCTTGTCGTGCCGCCGCCGCCCAGCGATGCCCATGCCCCGTTGACATAGGCTTCGACGGTTGGCGTGCTGGTGGAATTATACCGCAACATGCCGTTGACCGGTGTGGACGGGCGTTGCCCCGTGGTGCCGACAGGCAGCGCAATCGCATCTGTTCTCTTGGACAGATCGAGCGAGGCGACGGGGGCAGTGGAACCGATGCCGACATTGCCCTGTCCCGCCGTACCGATGCTGGTGCCGTAAATCACATTGGCTATGTTGAGGAAGTTGGAGGTTCCGGCGGCAGGTGTGTCCACCGCACTGGTGGTGCCGAGAAGGATGTTGTTGCTGCCGGTTGTCAGGGTCGTGCTGCCAACCTGATAACCCACAAGCGTGTTATTCGAACCCGAAAGCGATCCATTGCCGCCGCCAAGAACGACCAGATTATTGCCCGACATGGTTTGGCTGGTGCCGGTGGTGTTGATCAGCAACGAATTGGTGCCCGACAGTTTCTGGCTGGTGCCCATGGCAAAATCATTCGTGTTGCTGACCGATGCGCCATAACCCAGCGCGAACGAGGCGTTGCCGGTTGACGAAGCG
>JAMFSS010000011.1 GCA_026225415.1 Alphaproteobacteria bacterium
CCCCGCCCCCCCCCCCTCTCCGCCCATAAGGACGGGCGGAGAGGGGTTTTTTCGCTTTTTCTTGCCTCAAGATTTTAAAAGTTAAGGGCTAGACCCCAAGGGCACATTTACCTAAACTGGCCATCCGCAAGCCACCAACCGGAATAGACGCTCATGGTCGAACTCGCCCTCCCCAAAAATTCGCAAGTCACCGCAGGCGAAAATTTTCCCGCGCCCAAAGCGTGCAAACGACCCAAGACATTCAAAGTCTATCGCTGGTCGCCCGAAGACGACCGCAATCCACGCGTCGATACCTATACCATCGACCTGGATGATTGCGGCCCGATGGTTTTGGACGCCATCATCTATATCAAAAACAAAATCGACAGCACGTTGACCTTCCGCCGTTCGTGCCGCGAAGGCATTTGCGGTTCGTGCGCCATGAATATCGACGGCACCAATACGCTGGCCTGCACCAAACCCATCGACGATATTTCCGGCCCCGTCAAAATCTATCCGCTGCCCCACATGGAAGTGGTCAAGGATCTGGTGCCGAACCTCAATCCGGTTTACGCGCAATATGCCTCTATCGAACCGTGGTTGAAAACCGAAACACCGCCGCCGCACCGCGAACGTCTGCAAACGCCGGAAGAACGCGCCAAGCTCGACGGTCTGTATGAATGTATTTTGTGTTTCTGTTGCTCGACCGCTTGCCCCAGCTATTGGTGGAACAGCGACCGCTATCTGGGTCCCGCCGTCTTGCTGCAATCCTATCGCTGGCTGGCCGACAGCCGCGATGAAGCGACCGGCGAACGGTTGGACAATTTGCAAGACCCCTTCCGTTTGTACCGGTGCCATACGATCATGAATTGCACCAACACCTGCCCCAAAGGCTTGAACCCCGCCAAGGCGATTGCGGAAACCAAGAAAATGATGGCCGAACGGGTTGGTTAAGAACCGTCCTGATCACGTCATCCCCAAAGGCGGGGATCCAGTTTTTTAATACGCGCGCAAAATCAATAATTACTTTCAGAATTTTATGCTATAGCCACGCCATAGCGATAATGGATTACAGTTACTCAAATGATTGCCGAACAAACAAGAATACCGCCAGATTATACCGATGATGTGCCGGTTCTGACAAAAGAACTGCTGACCTCGTTCCGCCATGACAGGCGATATGCCCAATCATCAGATTTCCGCGCGGCGGTCGACCGCATCCATTTATCGGAAACGCCCGATATTTTCTCTCACCTGACGGATATGAAACACAGCGTCGCCGTGTGGCGCCGCCCGCAGCCGCCGGTCATCGCCCAATTCATCGCCTGCGCGATGGAGGTTCTCGACCACCCGCTCTATGAAGATTTACCATCCTATCTCTGCCTCAACGATAAAGGCCTATTGGCGTATCCGATGGGGCGTGAAATTGACCTTGATGATATCGCATCCCCTTTTACCGATGCGGAGATACCCCAAGAATTCTGCACGACATTCGCCACTTATTTTATGGACTCCCTGATCGGCGTCCTGAAAAATCTGCCTGCGGGAACAGCTCTCCAAAACTTTACATCCGAGGAAAATGCTTTTTATAAAGTCGGCAGATCCTTCCCGCACATGGATGGGGATCATGCCATCATCCTGCATGGCTCAGACCCCGGAACGCCTTATATGCTTTTCAACGACAAGCATGATCACGCGAAGCCCATCGAAGCGGATTACAGAACGCAAATTGGTGACGTAACATTTCATGGCGATGCGGTTGCGCACGCCTTGGCCACATCATGCCCCACCGCCCCTAACAAACGCAAAGCGCGTTTCTGCGCGATTTATGTTGTGAAGCTCAATCCCTAGCGCGATCTATACTAACTTCTCCGCCGGCACGCCAAAAGCATAACCCCGGTTACCCCGCGCGATATCGACCAGATCGGCGACAATCGCGCTGGCGGTCGGGTCGCCCGCGCCGCGCCCCTGGATCAAAGTTTCACCCGAAAAATCACCCGAAATTTCGAGCGCGTTGAACACGCCGCCGACATTGGCCACCGCTTCCGTCAGCGGCACGAACACAGGCTGCACGCGCTGCGTCACCTCGCCCGCCTCATTACGCGTGGCGATGCCCAATAATTTGATGCGCCCGCCCTTGGCCGATGCCGCCCGCAAATCCTGCAAGGTAATCGCGCGGATGCCTTCCACAAAAATCGCCCCCAAATCCGGCGCGCGGCCAAACACCACCGCCGCCAAAATCGCCAGCTTGTTCGCGGTATCGATGCCGTCGATATCATCCGAAGGATCGGCTTCGGCATAACCCAATTTTTGTGCATCGGCCAATATGGTCGCAAAATCCGCACCTTCGCTTTCCATACGCGTCAGAATGTAATTACAGGTGCCGTTCAAAATCCCGCGTATCGATGAAATGCGATTGGCTGCCAAGCCTTCGCGCAACATTTTCAAAACCGGCACCGCGCCGCACACCGATGCTTCAAACGATAATTGTACCTTATGCGTTTCCGCCATTTGCGCCAATTCAACGCCATGCGCCGCGATCAACGCCTTGTTGGCGGTGACGAAATGCTTGCCGTTTTTCAATGCCGCACGCGCCAGTTCCAACGCGATGCCCGACGCGCCGCCCACGACTTCGACCACGATATCCACATCATCGCGCTTGGCTAAATCCAGAACATCATCAACCCAATCGATGCCCGACACATCGCAATCACGTTTTTTGCCCTTGTCGCGCGCGCTTACGGCCACCACTTTCATCATCTGACCCCGTTCGGCCAGCAATTCGGCGTTCGCCTGTAACAACCGCAATGTCGCGGCACCCACATGTCCCAATCCGGCCAAAGCTATACGCATGATTTATTCTTTCGGTAATTGCGGGGGCACCAACGCGCTGTGTGGCGCGTCCGGCGTTAATGTGGAATCTGAATTCACGACAGCATCCTCATCGGCGGCTTGCTGTTTTGCGGCGCCGGCTTCGTCGCGCTCAAATTCCATTTCGTTCATGTAATGATTATACGCGGCGGGTGGCGAGAAATCCTTGGGCATAAAGGGAACATCGCCCACGCGTGGCCAACCGCTTGGGTCGGCCATTGTGGGGTCTGGGGTTTGGATCAATCGTGGCTGCGCTTTAACATCATCCGGCACTGTGCCATGCGTCGCAAGGCTGGGGATGCCGAGCATATCGCAACCGCCCAACGCAAAAAGACACAGCAGACACAGGATTGATGATGCAGCGCGACAGAATTTCATGTATTTTACTTCCGCGATTCAGATGTGGTGGTAATGAGCATAGCAGACGACACGCCAGATTCCCAACAGGGCAAGAAAGCCGATAAATCGCTGGAAGCGATTACGGCTTTGCGGCGTGCCATGGAACAAAGGCTGCAGGAATCCAAAGCGGTTCAGGTCGAAACACCAAAGCCGGAAACGCCCGAGCCAGAAGCCCCAAAACCCGAACCACCACAGCCCCAAGCAGAAACACCGGAACCAAAACCGGCATCTGCCCCGCCGCCCGAACAAGAAATCCCCATCAATTTCGACCCCATCGAATGGGGGCGCATTTTGTATCATGTCGCGGAATGCAGCCAAGGGCTGATCCGCGATTATATGGAACGGATGCGCCACCGCCCGATCGAAATGCCGTCTTTCAGCCCGATGCCGATGCTGGATTCCCTGACGCAATTCTCGTCGCGGCTTTTGGAAGACCCCGAAGCCTATACCGACGCGCAAATCGCGCTGTGGCAACATTATCTGGATTTGACCCGCACAAATTTGCAGCGTTTGCAGGGCATGGAAACGCCATCGGTTGACGCGGCGCCCGCGGACAAAAGATTCAAAGCCAAAGACTGGGAAACAAACTGGTTTTTCGATTTCCTGAAACAAGCCTATCTTTCCACGGCGGAAGAAGCGCGTCGCTTGGTCAATCAGGAAGCCACGCATATCAAAGGCAACCGCGCGCGCAAGATCGAATTTTATACCCGCCTGTTTATCGATGCGACATCGCCCAGCAATTTCTGGCTGACCAACCCCGAAGTGCTGCGCGCGACCTGGGACAGCAAAGGCGAAAACCTGATCAAAGGTTTGCAAAATTTGTTGGGCGACATGGAACGCGGCAACGGCATGCTGCAAATCAGCATGAGCGATTATCACGCCTTCCAAATCGGCAAAAATATCGCGACGACCCCGGGCAAGGTAATTTACCAAAACGATTTGATGCAGCTGATCCAATATGCGCCCAACACCGATACGGTGAAAAGCATACCGCTACTTATTCTGCCGCCATGGATCAATAAATATTACATCCTCGATCTGCGCGAAAAAAACTCCCTCATCGGTTATCTGGTCGCGCAAGGCTTCACCGTTTTTTGCGTGTCATGGGTTAACCCTGTTAAACGCCACGCGCTTACCCAGTTCGAAGATTATATGGACAAAGGCGCCTTGGACGCGTTGCGCGAAATCAAACGTGCGACCGGTGCCGATGCGGTGAATGTAACCGGCTATTGCATCGGCGGCACTTTGCTGGCCTGCACACAGGCTTATCTGGCGGCGCTGCCCGACTATCCCGTCGATTTGCCGAAAATAAACACCGGTTCCTATCTGGTGACGATGATCGACTTTGAAAATCCGGGCGATCTGGGCGTTTTCATCGACGAAGAACAAATCCGCATGTTAGAAGACCGCATGGCGCGCCAGGGTTTCATGGATGCCGCCAGCATGATGCTCAGTTTTAACCTGCTACGCGCCAATGATTTGATCTGGCCGTTCGTTATCAATAATTACATGCTGGGGCGCGAACCTTTCCCGTTCGATATTTTGTATTGGAACGCCGACGCCACCAATCTGCCCGCCGCGATGCACAGCTATTACCTTCGCAAAATGTATCTGAACAACAAGCTGGTCGAACCGGGCGCGCTTAAAATGCGCGAGGTGCCGATCGATATCACACAAATTGAAACGCCCAGCTTTATCCTCGCGACCCGCGAAGACCATATCGCACAGTGGCAATCGGCCTATGCCGCCACCCAATATTACGCGGGCGATATGAAATTTGTGCTGGCCGGTTCCGGCCATGTCGCGGGCATCGTCAACCCGCCATCGGCGCAAAAATACAATTACTGGACCAACACCATTTGCCCCGCCAACCCCGATGAATGGTTTGCGCAGGCCGAAAGCCACAAAGGATCATGGTGGGTGGAATGGGCAGAGTGGCTGGAAACACATGCGGGCGAAAACGTAACACCGCGCGAGATCACAGACTTCATCGAAAACGCGCCGGGCAGCTATGTCAAGGTTCGTGCGGTCTAAACTTTGGCGACACTCAACCACTCCAACCGCGCCGCATTCTTCTGCAAATAACTTTCCAATGCAGCCGTCACGCGCGGATCAAAAGCCCCGCCCGCGTCTTTCGATAATTTCTGGCTGGCCGAAATAAAATCCGCCCCGTCGCGATAGGCGCGCGGGCTGACCAGTGCTACAAAGGCATTGGCGACAGCGACAATCCGCGCCGAAACCAAAATCGCTTCACCCGCCAGATTATTCGGCACGCCCGTACCGTCAAACCGTTCCAACACCTGCCGCAAAGTCGGCACCACCGGCATGCCAAATTCGATGCGCGACAAAATTTCCGCCGATGTCATGATACTGTCGCGGATGCGTTGCAATTCATCGGGCGTCAAAGCTTCGGTCTTGGTCAAGATCGCGCGCGACACCAACACTTTGCCGAAATTCATCAAGGAACCGGCAATTTCCGCGGTGTCCCGCTCGCCGTCGCTCAACCGCATTTCCTCGGCCAAGGCCCGCGATAATTGCCCCACGCGGAGCGAATGACCGGAAGCATAAGGATCGCGGCGATCCACAACCGCAACCAAAGTCGATATCACCTGCCGCAATGTGCCTTCGCGTTTTTCGCGTTCAACCACAAAGCTGGTGATGTTTTCGCCATGCGCCATAACGCCGCCGTGAAATTCGCCAAAGGCATCCAAACGGTGATAACGCGTGCGCGTATGCTGCAAAATGCCGCCCGCATCGACAAACTGATCCAGAACTTCAAACGCCTGATGCACAGTACCGACGCGTTCCAGATTGCGCAAAATTTTGCGGCCCCGCTCCGCGCCCAAAATCTCGACCGGCTTTTTACCCAGAATATCGTTTTCCGAAACGCCCAGATCTTTGGCCGCGCTGGCATTCACAAACCAGTATGATCCTTCTTTATCATAAATCGCCAAAGTCGATGGCGTATTGTTATTCAATGTCTGAAAAAAATCATCCTGAACATTCAACCGTTTTTGCAATTCATCAATACGGTGCTGAAATCCGGTCGATGACGAAAGCTGGCTTTCGCCGACGAACCCCCAAACCAGAAGAAGAACCAAAACGCCCAAAGGAACCGCGACAGAAAAAACCCATTCGCCGCCCTGCACCAAACCATGCACCGCAGACGCGGCCAATAACGCCCCGACACTAACCGCCAGAAGTTTTTTCAGCGCAGAAGAACGGGCGAGAGAAGCCATAAGGGAACCCACAAGAATGACGAAGCTAAAATCCTATGCCCAACAGGTGAAATTTGGGTTAAAGAGATACGCCGTAGCCCCAAACAACGCCAAAACCTCATGCCAAACAGCCAAAAAGCCATAGAAACAAAGAATTTACGCAAAACGTTCGATGAAACTGTCGCGGTCGATGACCTGACGCTGTCCATCACGGCGGGCAGCATAACCGGCCTTCTGGGTGGCAATGGCGCGGGCAAAAGCACGACCATGGGCATGATGCTTGGCCTGCTGCAACCAACATCGGGCATTATCACTTTGTTGGGTCACAATCTGCAAACGCACCGCGAAGACATTACACCCTTTGTCAATTTTTCGTCGCCCTATGTCGATCTGCCCAATCGCCTGACCATCCGCCAGAACCTTGTCACCTATGGTCATCTGTATGGCATCGTTGATTTAAAAAACCGCATAGCAGAACTGGCCGGCCATCTGCAAATCACCGCCCTGCTGGACCGCCGCCACGGCACGCTTTCCGCCGGACAACGCACGCGGGCGTCGCTCGCCAAATCTTTGCTCAACCGCCCGCAGCTTTTACTGCTTGATGAACCAACCGCATCGCTCGACCCCGACACGGCGGATTGGGTGCGCACACTCTTATTGGATTACCGCCGCGATACCGGCGCGACCATTTTCATGTCTTCCCATAATATGGTCGAAGTCGAACGCATGTGCGACGATGTGATTGTGATGAAGCAAGGCAAAATCGTCGCCACCGGCACGCCCATCGAACTCCTTACCCGTTTTGACCGCAAAAATCTTGAAGAGGTGTTCCTTGACATCGTCCGCAACCCGTAAGTCGCCGCTTCCATCCCTGCGGCGTATCCACGGCCTGACCCTGCGCCACCTTTATCTTTATAAGGAATCATGGCCGCGTCTGGTCGAAATGATGTATTGGCCCATCCTTAACATCATCCTGTTCGGCTTCATCAGCATGGCCATCATGCGCCGCACAGGCCATGCCGATGTGACAACAGACGCATATCTGGGCGGGTTGATGCTGGCCGAAATTCTGGTGCGCAGCTCGATGGCCATGTTGATTATGTATATGGAGGAAGTCTGGTCGCGCAATCTGGGCCATCTGTTCGCAAGCCCTCTGCGCCTGCGCGATTACATTGCGGCGCTAATGACGCTCAGCACTGCGCGCTGCCTCATCGCCGTCATCCCCGCTTTTGCCATCGTCTATTTCCTGTTCGATTTCTCGATCCTGCGCATGGGGTGGGCGCTACCCCTTTATACTGCGTTGCTGTGCTTCAACGGCTGGTGGTACGGCATGCTGGTTATCTCTTTGCTCATGCGTTTCGGCCTTGCGGCGGAATGGCTGGGCTGGATGTGTTCATGGCTGTTGATGCCCTTTATGGCGCCCTATTACCCCGTATCCATCCTGCCCAAAGCCTTCCAATATATTTCATGGTCGCTGCCCAGCACTTATGTGTTCGAAAGCATGAAACAACAAATGGCAACCGGCGCTATCCGTTTCGACTATCTTGGCATCGCCTTGGCGCTCAACATCCTTTATCTCGGCCTGGCAGCCCTTGTTGTCCGCCGCGCCTTCGCCCATGCCCGCAACAGCGGCGGCCTCCTGCAAATGGGCGAATAATCGCGCCCCACCACAGAATCGCCATCTTTTTTCTCCAAATATCATCTGTGCCGTTGCCGCGCCGTAACATCCTGTCTATAAAGCCTTTATGACCGACCAAGCCGATAAACCCGCTGTAACAGTCAAGCCCCCAACGCCCGAAAACATGTGGGCGGAAATTTCGGTTGCCGTTAATTATCTGACGCGGTTCAGCCTTCCCTTCAAAAACGAATTGCGCTCCAGCCTCATCAGCCGCTCCATGGTCTGGTTCCCGATTATCGGTGCCGCCATAGGTCTTGCCGGCGCCAGCATCGACTGGATCGCGACCTTGATGCGCATGCCGGGCGTTATCACCGCAACGGCGGCGGTGGTCGGCATGTTGTTCATCACCCGCGCGTTACATGAAGAAGAATTCGCCAACCTGATCGATGCCTATGGCAAAAGCGTGGACAGCGAAGCCAACCATGTCGGCTGGCTGAAAGAAGAACGCTCGGTGCGTTACGGTACGCTCGGCATCATCCTGATCATCATCCTGAAAATCGGCGCAATCGCCAGCCTCGCCGACAACACGCTCGTTTTCCAAACCCTCATCGTCGCCTCCAGCTGGTCACGCGCTTTAATGGTCGTGGCGGCGGCGTGGTTGCGCCCCATTGACGGTGACCCGGTCGCAGAACATTTCCAACAACCACCGGCACTACGCGTTGCGGTCGCGGTTGGCGTCGCCATGATCATCGCCTATATGGCTTTGGATGAAGACACCGCAACCGTTCTTATCGCCGGAAGCATTTCGGGATTAATAGTTGCCCTTATCGGCGCCAACCATCTGCGCGGCTACACCGGTGCCCTGCTCGGCACGCTGCAACAAGTGGTCGAAGTCACCATCTTCGGAATTATTCTGGCCATTCAGTAACGGCCGGTGTAAAAAACCGTTATGCCCCCATCACCAAAAAACCAATCCGAAAACGCGCCACACATCATCCCGCTCAGTGACGCTCGCGCTTCCTATATCGCAATGCTCGTTCAACGCGCATCGGGCATGATCGATTTCCGCACCGGATCAGGTCGCCTGATGCGCGATCTGTTATTGCATTGGCCTGTGATTGATGATGGCGAAGATGACGCGTTGGAATTGTGCCGCCATATTGCGGATGCCGTTTATCCGTTGACGGCGGCTTTACATGCCCAAGGGGTCGAGCTGGAAATCACTTTGTCTTCCAAACCGGTCGAAGTCACGGGGCCGATTGATGTTATGTCGACCCTTTTATTATTGGATGCGAAAACCAAACAGGAAATCCATCACTTCATCTCGCCCGAAAAACCTTTGCCGAAAAACGAAACGCTGCGCATCGCCAAGGGTGTCGCCCTTTTGTGCAAGCCGTTGAACTATAATTACCACACGTTGCAAGACGACCGCGAAAGAACCGATCATCCCTCGCAAGGCATTTTCGAACTGGCGCAATCCATGATCAATGCGATGTATGACAGCCCGGCCTTCATCGAACAGGATCGCAGCATTCTGGCGATCGTCAAAAGGCATTTGCAATTTTTGCCGGAAAATCTTATCCGCGCCGCCGCCTATTTGGGTGCGCCGAAAACGGCACCGCACAGCGCCGATGGTATGACAGGATTACCACTTAACATGCGCGCGATGGAACGTAGCCTGATGGCCTATGCCATGGATAAAAACCTGTCGGCCAATTTGCGCGGCGGATTGCGGCAGGTCGCGCAGGTTTTGCGCGGCCATTCGCCGCAGGCAACCTTCGCGGAATCCGCGCATCTGGAAACCGCCAAGCACGCGGTCAAAACCGGCGACGTGGCAAAAGTCACCCGCTCGCCGGATTATCATTTGCTGCCCAAATCGGCACCCATCAACAGCATCGGCCGGTTGGACAAGATTGCGGGCATCGCCGCAACCAACGCCGCACCCCTCCGCCATATGGCGGCCTCCCCCGCACCGATACTGGGAATTATATAAGACGAATGACAGGGCAAAGATTTCCTCCCCCCTCGTGGGGGAGGAAGCAAAAACTTAGGCTTACGCTCTTGAGGCGTAAGTCTTAGTTTTTACCGGTGGGGGTGTCGTCTTTAGTAAATATTATTTCAATAAATCTTACGGCGAACAAATCTCAAAATACCCCAGCGCATTATAATGCACCGAACCGTAATTGGCGGAAGTGCAACTTTCACCGCCATTGCCGATCTTGGCTGTGCCCGCGACTTCCAGCTTGACGGCGGGGGCTGTGGTGCCAATCCCCACGCTGCCCGTGACGATCATGCCGTTTGTGGGGGCGGCGGTTGTCGTTCCGATCGAAACACCCGTGTAATTAGAATTATAAATCTGAACGGCTGTAGATTTTAACTGAAGAGGAATTGTCCCCCCCGAAGTGCTGTATGCGCCAAGCGTTACCGACGAGCTCCCCGTCGAATAGCCAAACAAATAGGCATCCCCTGCCGTATTGCCGAGATGGAAGGCATCGCTGCCGCCCGCATTGCGAACATCAAGCGTCGTTGCCGGTACCGCCGTGCCGATACCAACCGCGCCCTGCCCCTGTGTGCCGATATTGGTGCCGTAAATCAGATTGGCGATGTTGAGGAAGTTGGAGGTGTTCGATGCGGGCGTGTCGATAGCGCCGGATGTACCGAGGAGAATGTTGCCATTGCCGGTCGTTAAGGTCGAGCTGCCGACATTATAGCCGAGGAGAAGATTGCTCCCCCCGCCCGCAAGTTTGCGCCCCGTACTAGATCCCAATGTCGTGTTCTGGGAACCAGTTTGGGCCGAATACGATCCTGCACCGGCGGCCGCGCCTATGAAAATATTATTCGAGCCGCCGGTCAGATATTGGGCGGCTAGATAACCGATGGCAACGTTGGAGTTTGAATATGTGGCTCCACTATTTGACATCGCATAATAGCCCAGCATCACATTATTAGCACCATACACTATCGTACTCCCGGCCCCTTCACCGACCGCCGTATTATAACTTGCGGTATCTATGGTGCTTAAAGAACTAATGCCAACGCCTGTGTTATGGCTACCACTGCGCGTGCCGCCGGAACCGGACAAAGCACTTGAACCGATGGCGGTGTTGCTGCCCGATGTCAAATTCGAGGCCGCATTATTACCGACCACCGTACTGTAACTTCCGCCGCTGCCGGCCAAAGCCTGCGCGCCGACGGCCACGTTATCGATGCCCGTTGTGATGACATTCATCGCTTGAAAACCAACAGCCGTATTGTTGTTGCCCGTTGTATTGCCGAGGTCAGCCTGATAACCAACGGCGGTGTTACGGATGCCTGCCGCCGTTAACCCCGCGCTGCTGATCGCCTGATAACCGATGGCGACATTGCCCTGCACCGCCGTTGTTCCCAAAGGTTGCGAAACCAACGCGCTGGAGCCAATCGAGATCGATGCACCGGCCTTATAATCCTTGGCAAAGCTGACACCATTCACGCCCGCGATGTTCAAACCGCCGGTGGTGATGTTGACGCCATTGGTCGACCATTCTTCAACCTGTGTGCCCGATGCCGACACATCGACCAGATACGGCCCCGCCGTATATAAACCGGTTGTCGGGTCGCCGGATACTTGCGGGTTGGTTGCGGCGGTCGATGTGCCGAGGGTGACGCCGGAACCGAGACCCGCGCTGGACAGCAACGAAGCCCATACGCCATTCACATAGGCTTCGAGGCCGGGCGTGGTGGAATTATACCGCACCATGCCGTTCGCGCCCGACGGGCGTTGCCCGGTGGTGCCGACGGGAAAAGCAATCGCATCACTTTCCTTCGACAAATCCAGCGACACGGCGGGCAAACTCGTGCCGATACCGATCAGACCGTTATAAAGCGTTGGTGAATTTGTATCGCAAACAAGGTCTGTGCCATTGGTATAACAAAGCTGGCCGTTGGTCAGCGTTCCCGCAACTGTGCCAACGCGCCGCCATTGAACGGCGGCGTTGGCAGGGTGGAAGATTATCAGTGCGAGCAGTGCAACAAAAATAGCTGATAAAAATTTGTTTGTGTAGGCCCTCACCCTAACCCTCTCCCAAAGGGAGAGGGAACGCATGCTTCTCTTTTTTTTCTTGATATCTGCCAAACAGACAGCGGGGAAAAAGAAAGAAGGACGAATTCCCTCTCCCTTTGGGAGAGGGTTAGGGTGAGGGTCTACACTAGATTTCAGGAGAAAATATCTGATCGACAAAACGAATCCCCCAGCGGTGCAGGCAAAGCACCACCAAGATCGCCTTGGTGGGCTGGGAGTTCGAAAATCGCAAAGAAACGATTGCAATGGCCTTTTAGCCGTCCGGCGAACCGGAAGACCTGGACATGCGCCACTGCCTCCCAGCCCCGAGGGGATGGAGGCAGCGTTTTTAACGGCAACGCTCTGCATCTGTTGCTTGCGCAACATCACAGGCCAGATTACTTGAGCGAAAACGGAATTCTGTTTTCGGACAGGCCATTCTGGCAAACCGTTCTTTGTGAGGTTTCGACACCCCGGAAGCTATGTATTTGCTTCCATTCACAGAATGAACGAATGGCGGTAAAGGTCAAGAGCAATTTGCTTATGGGGTTTTCAAATTGTGGGGGTCGTTACCCCTCACCTGCAAAACCTAAGACTTGCCAAGTGGGGCAAGCCTAAGATTTTGCTTCCTCTCCCTATGGGAGAGGGATTCTTTCTTACTTCGCTTTTCTTCTTCACTGTCTAGACATTGAATAAAGAAAGAAGGCCAAAGAGAGAATTTCCTCTCCCTTTGGGAGAGGAAGCAAAAACTTGGGCTTATGCTCTTGGGGCATAAGTCCTTAGTTTTTGCAGGTGAGGGGTAACGCAGAATGAGCTCGAAATTAATTTGGCTGTGGCAAAGATTCACCCGCTTTTTTACCCCTTGAAACCATAAATTCGTCCCTTTTTTACCCCCTGAGACCAAAGAAACGTCAGAACGACCCCCATCACCCTTGTGGTCGTAAAAAACAGGCTGTGTGTATAACGACAGCCACAGCGCCGCGGCAGCAAAGAAACGCCTTTTATTTGCCATCTTCCCAAGGCATTATGGCGGCATTGTAAACACAGGGAATCACGCATGCGCCCGATCAAAGCCCGTCTTCTTCTCGTCATGGTCGCCTTTTTGGGCTTGGCCAGCTGCCGCAGCTCGGGCGATTTTGGCACAGAACCTGAACAGCTGGCCGACCGCGCGCGCATCACCTTTCAAGGCATGATGGGCGACAACCAATTCCCCGGCCTTGTCGATCTGGCGACACGCGCCAAAGCTATCATTATCGTCCCCAGCCTTTACCGCGCCGCTTTCTTCTGGGGCGGGCGCGGCGGCAATGCCGTTATGGTTGTGCGTGGCGCCGATGGTAAATGGAGCGACCCCGCCTTTTATACGATTGGCGGCATGAGTTTCGGCCTGCAAATCGGTGGGCAATCATCCGAAATGGTCATTACGGTCATGACAGAAAAAGGGTTGAATTCGATTATGTCGCGCGAAGTCACGTTGGGCGGCAATGCCGGTCTGGCTGTCGGCGAATTGGGCAAGGGCGTCGCGGCGGAGACCGGCCTCGGCCTGAAATCCGATATGTATGCCTTCGCCCGTTCCGAAGGGTTGTTTGTCGGCGTTTCGCTTGATGGTTCGGTTATCGCGCCCCGCGAAACATGGGACCAACAGCTGTACGGACAGGATGCCAGCCCGCAAAGCATTTTGGTTGACCGCACCGCGAATACGACCTCGCCAGCAGTTAATGGCCTGGTGGCAGCGCTCCCTTAAATAATTCCGGCAGGTTTACCGGACATTTACCTTACTGCTGTAAGACTCGTTCTTATGAATGAATCGATCCTTTCAGGCCGTTTGGCATGGTTGGGCGAGGCTTTGGCTTCGCAACGGAACAATATTACCCATCTTTTATGCCGCCTGAAGGGCATCGCCCAGACGGGCGCCATATCCCTGCCCCACAAAGTCATGCGTTTATTGGATCAAATCGCAGGCGATCAGGAAAAAGAACGCGACCTGATCCATGAAATCGAATGCGTCGAGAAAAAGCATGACGAATTACGCCGCCGCAAAATGCTGCGCCAGGCGGATGCGTCGCTGGCCGAAGATGCGCCCGAAAAAACCGACGCCGCCATCCTTTTACCCCCCGAGCCCGAGCCGGAACGCGCCAGTCTTTTGACCCTGTTCGGGCTGCTTTACCTGTTCTCGTCCAAGCCCATTAAGCATAAAAACCAAGACGTTACAGTGCGTTAAACCTATATTCACATCTTATGGTTTATAAAGGGGTCATCGACCGACGTCCCCCGCTGAACCAACTCAAAGGCTTTCGCCATGATGCTCTATCATTTCCACGACTGGCAACGCGCCGCAATGGCACCGTTCCGCATGGCGGCAGAGGCAACGCAAATCGCCTTCCAAAATCCCTTTATGCAAGGGAACCCCACGCGCTTTGGCCGCACGATTGCCGCCAGCGCCGAACTGTTTGAACGGTCGACCCGCAATTTCGCCAAGCCCAGCTTTGGCCTGAAACACACCAAAATCGGCGGCGAAAATGTTGCCGTGACCGAAGAAATCGTCCTCAGCAAAGCTTTTTGCAATTTGCGCCATTTCAAACGCGCGACCGAAAATAACGACCCCAAGGTTCTGATTGTCGCGCCCATTTCCGGCCATCACGCCACGCTTTTGCGCGGTACGGTCGAGGCGATGCTGCCCGAACATGATGTCTATATTACCGACTGGATCGACGCCAAGCTGGTGCCTGCATCCAAAGGCAAATTCGATCTGGAAGATAATATCGAATATATCATGGATTTCTCGCGCTTCCTTGGCCCCGATGTGCATCTGGTCGCCGTGTGTCAGCCCGCAGTCCCCGTTCTGGCCGCCATGTCTGTATTGGCGCAATTGAATGACCCCGCGCAACCGCGTTCGATGACCTTGATGGGCGGCCCGATCGACCCGCGCAAAGCGCCGACCGTTGTGACGCGTCTGGCGTCCGAGCGCCCGATTGAATGGTTTAAGAACACTGTCATCCATTCCCTGCCCTTCTACTATCCGGGCGCGCATCGTTTGGTCTATCCGGGTTTTATTCAGTTGCAGGGCTTTATGTCGATGAATGTCGAACGGCATGTCGGCGAACATGTGAAGCTGTTCCAAAATCTGGTCAAAGGCGATGACGACTCGGCAACCTCGCACCGTAAATTCTATGATGAATATCTGTCGGTGATGGATAGCCCCGCCGAATTTTATCTGCAAACCGTCGAACGTGTTTTCCAGAAATACGATCTGCCAAACGGCACATTCACATGGCACGATATGACGGTGCAACCTTCCGCCATTACGCAAACAGCGTTGTTGACGGTTGAGGGCGAGCTGGATGATATCTCGGCCCCCGGCCAGACATTACCGGCTCATGATTTGTGCAGCGGTTTGGCGGATGAGAAGAAAAAAGCCCATTTGCAAATCGGCGTCGGCCATTACGGTATCTTTAACGGCCGCAAATGGCGCGAGCAGATCTTGCCGGTTGTCCGCGATTTTATTCGCGCCAACGCTTAAATTTAAAATTGGTTTGTCATTTTAAAGCCCGTCCAAAATTTTGGACGGGCTTTAATTATTTTCCGCTGCCGGGAAGGACGATGCCTTTGTCATCCGCAGGCAAACTTGGCGGTGCGCTTGGCACTGTCGGCACAGACA
The DNA here is from genome assembly GCA_026225415.1 of Alphaproteobacteria bacterium. Taxonomy (GTDB): domain Bacteria; phylum Pseudomonadota; class Alphaproteobacteria; order UBA9219; family UBA9219; genus CAIXLI01. Next base: position 15,777 of record JAMFSS010000011.1, read on the forward strand.
CGACAGGCGCAGCCGCGAATGGAGGCGGCACAGCGGCGGGCGGAGCCGCAATCGGCGCAGGTTTTGGTGCCGGAGGAACTGGCGTTGGAACAGGAGCCGGTGTCGCCGCCAAAGGAAGCGGCGCATCTGTCGCAACAGGTGTCGAAGGCGTAATATCAGCAGCAGGCATCAATGGCGGTGCCGTTACCGTCGCGGCTTTCTTTGCGGCAACCTTCTTGTGTTTCTTTACCGCGCGATGCCGTGAAATATCGCGATTGGTAACGCGCGTCGCATAGGACGCATCGCCTTCGCGGTGGCCTTCAAAGCTTGTGCAACCGCTGATGCCCTGGAAATAGGCGCTGAAACTATCGGCAATTGGATCGAAGCCGCCGACAATCACCGTATTATAGAAATTGGCCGGATGCTGAATCCATTTACCGGGATTGATCAAAATGCGGCGCGAGTCATTATCATATTGCCCATAAATCGTATAAGACCCCGCAGGCACCGTCGGGTTTTTGATGGTGGGATAGAATTTGAAAACACCGTCAAAATTCTGGCCGCGCAGATGGCTGATTTCCAGCGTGCCGCCGGTGTAGCCTTGCGCACAGGTGTAACCGCCGACCCATTTGCCGACAGGCGAGAACCCACCGATTTCCTTGGCCGAGCGCTTGCCCATGGCGGAAACGCCCGCAGGCACAACATCCATCACGGGGAAAGTCTGCACCGAAGGCGACAATTTATTTGCCGCCGGACGGTTAAGCGAAGGAATAGGTGCCGATGTTTCGCACAAATTCAGAACCAGACCCAATTCGCCCGCCGACCATAAAAAGATGAAATGCTTGTTGTCGTGATCGGCGGTGAACAAGGTAATGTCTTTCGACACCGAAGACAAATCCTGGGGCGTGATCGTGTAGCCCATCAAACGCATACGATCGACGGTGTTATTAAAAATTTGGTTGACGCGGCCTTGTTCGGTCTGGCTCATGCGCCAGCCATAGGCTTCCATTTTACCACAGCTGCGCCCCATCTCGCTGCCCGCCGTTAACATGGCCATTTGAAAATTCCGTTGCACCGGCAACAACAAAGGACGGTCATCGAACGCAACGCCCGTCAAAGGCGAAGCGGCGGCCAGAGGCAGATCGGCCGCCCGCGTTTGCGACGCAAAAGCGGCAAGGAAAAGGACGAAGGCCGTAAGCAGAACAGATTTCAAGGAACAGGTGGTGAGGTTCTTCATTGCCGAAAAGCTCCGTTCAAGCGCGACCTTGCGCGAATCGCGTATAAAATTGTAGGGTTAATATGCCGTTCTAAGCCATCCTGTGCAAGCATGTCTCTTGCCTATGCACCCAAAATCAAAGGACACCCCATGATGATCGACCCCTGGCACATTTTTACCGCTGATTATGGCACCGTTGCCAAGCCTTTTACGGGTTTTGTGACCTTGCTGGATATGCTGATTTACATGATCTTCATGGTCAATGTCAGCCGCGCCCGCACCGAATATAATGTGAAGGCGCCGCATACCGAAGGGCCAGAGCCGTTTTTGCGGGTGTTGCGGGTTCAGCAAAATACGGTCGAACAGTTGATTTTCCATCTGCCGATTTTGTGGATCGCGGCCTTTGCGATGGATGATGTGTTCGCGGCATCTTTAGGCGCAATCTGGTGTTTTTCGCGCGGGGTTTACGCACGGGGCTATTACCAAAAAGCGAAACGCCGCGCCAAGGGCTTTATCATCGGCATGCTGGTGAATGTTGTGTTACTTGTGGGCGCGATGCTGGGGGTTTTGGCCTCGTTTTAAAAAAGGCCGAAATGCGGCATGGTTAATCCGGCAGCGAAAGTAATTTTGGCCTTGTTTTGATGGCCGCGTTTTTTGTACAAAGCGACTACCGAAAACTATGCCAAGGATTTAGAACATGACCAGCGCCCCTTTTCTTTCTGCCAAACCTCTTGTGATTGGCATTGCCGCAGGCGCAGCCTTGGCAGCGAGCGTTCTTTTTTCGCACCGTCCACAGTCGAACATGGCTTGCGTTTCATGGAACGAAAACGGCATGGCATTAATTCCAGTCGACTCCAATTATCCTTTGGACAAGGTTGCGCAATTGCGCTCTACCGGCCCCTGCCCTTAATAATTATGCCGCTTTGCCTGTCAGTTGTTTGGTCACATACCGCTTGAACGGCGGCAGGTGATTAGCGATGCGCAGACCAATCGCGCGTAGCGCGAGCGCCACAGGCCGGTTATCGGTATAGACATTCACCAACGCATTGGTGCCGTAATACAAAAATGCGCTGGCGCGGCGATGGGTACGCGAATAGGCATCCAGCACCGTCGCATCACCAATATCCAAACCAAGCGACAAAGCCTTGCGGATTTCATTCGCCAACACATGCGCACCAGCCAACCCCAGATTATAGCCATGTGCCGTGACGGGATGCATGCCGACGGCGGCATCGCCCATCAACGCAAAACGTTTCGATGTAAAATGCGAAGCATAGACGGCAACCAGCGGGTAGCTGTGCCGTTCGCCGATCAATTTCATTTTGCCGAGCCTGTCGCCCAGATTTTGCATGATACGATTGTTGAAAGCGGCGGGCGCCATCGCCATAACCGCTTCGGCTTCTTCTGCGGGCAGCGTTAGCACCAGCGAGGATTTATCACCCTGTAACGGCAACACGGCCATTGTCCAGCTGTCGAAAAAACATTCATAGGTGATTTGATCGTGCGGTTTGGTGTGCGCCATGCGGCACACAATCGCCACGCGGCCAAAATCTTTGGTGGTGACGGGGATGCCCATTTGCGCGCGCGCGCCCGAAAAACGGCTGTCAGCTGCGACGATCAGTGACGCCGTAAGAATTTCGCCATTTGATAGATGCACAGTGCCGCGCGCATCATCCGTGGTGGTTTTTTTGACGGTGATGTTGTCTTTTATCGTCACATTCTTAAACGGTTTCACGGCGCGATAGGATGCGCGGCGGATTTCATTGTTAGGCACGAAAAAACCCAACGCGTTTTTGTTCATTTGTTTGGTGTCGAAACCGAGGAAGTAGGACGAGCCGCCGCTGAACACTCGCGCTTCGCGTATCGGCGAGATTTCGTTTTTCGGCAGATGGTCGAACATGCCTGTTTGTTTCATCAAGGAAATCGAGTCGTGTGTGAGCGCGATATCGCGGCCATCCAACGGTGGGTTTGCCAAGGTGGCGATGGTTTGCTTTTCAATCAGGCAGATTTTCAAACCCGTATCGGCCAGCGCGCGCGCAAAGCTGAGCCCCGCAGGGCCCGCGCCGATGATGATGACATCGTGTGAGTTTTTTTTAGGCACAGAAAAATCCTTTAATATCCACGCTGGCCACCTACTTTTTTGAATAATGTTTGGTCACAGCTAATCAAAAAATCGACGGCCAAGTCAGTTACTGTAATATAGAATATTTCAACATATAACTTTAATTTTGGAACCTCCATTCTAATTTGAAAACGTCTAATAAGGTTTAAAGACTCAAGAATATCCTCACTTTTGCTATTTTCATTTGAAAGATAAAATACTTGCGCTTCCACCTTATCTCCAAGGGCGAGACTCCAGAAATCTCCGTCTTCTTTCATATCATAAATTATTACATCATCAACAGCCACGCCTGAACACGCAAAAGACCCATCAATATATTCAAAAATATTTCGAATAAATTTTTTTCTGTCTCCATTTTTTTCTAAATTGTTCATTCCTCTCATAAGGATTTCTTTCATGTCCCGTTGCAAGTATACTAGCGGAGCATCAAAAACACGCTGCTGGATTGAATGAAGATACAAGTCTTCCAATTGCGGAGTCGGGACATCATCAATTCTATGAAGTATCAAGGCTCTTAATAAAGAGGCATCTGTTGCAGTCATTTCAGACAAAATCTGCACATACTTTGGATGTGCTTTGTTAGGGTCAATAGTTGAGGACACTAATAAATCAGCCCATCGATCCATGAGAATACTATCACCATCTTCTAAAGAAGCTTTTTCCATAAAAGGAATTAGAAATTTATTTGGCAAAGCATGTATAGAAAGATTTTCAATAGCAATTCGTTCCGCCGCTTTTTTTGCTATTTCTAAGAGAACATCTTCTCTTTGTAATCGAATCTGATCTGCTTTTAGGCCACGGCTTTCTGAATACGGCCTAAAAATATCCGTGACTGCATCGATTAACCGCCCAGATGATTTGGCAGGAATTTCCGTTGATACGGTGAAGTCAAAACTAGCTTTGGCTCCCAGATCAACATTTACACTAGATTTTTTTGATGCATCTGACATGAATTTTATCGCCAACTTTTGATCTAGTTAAACACCTAAGTTAATTACCCGCGACCACCCACCGTCATACCGTCTAGCCGCATCGTTGGTTGGCCAACACCGCAAGGGATTGATTGCCCATTCTTGCCACAAGTACCAATCCCGCCATCCAGCATCGTATCATTACCAATCATGCTGATGCGTTTCAGCGCCTCGAAACCCGAGCCAACCAGTGACGCGCCTTTGATAGGTCGCCCGATTTTGCCATTTTCAATTTCATAGGCTTCGCTGGCCGAGAAAACGAATTTGCCCGATGTGATATCCACCTGCCCGCCGCCGAAATCGGGCGCATAAATCCCCTTTTTCACCGACGCGATAATTTCATTCGGATCCATGTTGCCGGGACGCATAATTGTGTTGGTCATGCGCGGGTAAGGTTGATGTTCAAAGCTTTCGCGACGCCCGTTGCCGGTCGCGCGAACGCCCATCAGACGCGCGTTCAACCTGTCCTGCATATAGCCCACCAGTTTTCCATCTTCGATCAGCGTGTTGCATTGGGTAGGGGTGCCTTCATCATCGATGCTGAGGGAACCGCGTCGCGCATCGATTGTGCCGTCATCGACGATCGTTACGCCTTTGGCCGCAATTTGTTGCCCCATCAGTTCGGAAAACACCGATGTTTTCTTGCGGTTGAAATCGCCTTCCAACCCGTGGCCAATCGCTTCATGCAGCAACACCGCCGGCCAGCCGGGGCCAAGCACCACAGTCATTTCACCAGCGGGCGCTTCGACCGCCTGAAGATTCACCAACGCCTTGCGGATGGCTTCGTCGGCCAGTTTCTGCCATTCGGCGGGATTGAACCAGCGCGCATATTCATCACGCCCGCCGCCGCCCATGCTGCCCGCTTCCATCCGGTCGCCGTCACGCGCCACGACCGATACATTGAGTCGCACAAGCGGGCGGATATCGGCGGTGCGCCAGCCATCGGGGCGGATAATCTGTACCGCCTGCCAGTTGGCGGCCAGCGATACGCTGACTTGCGCCACGCGGCTGTCTTTGGCGCGGACATAGGCATCGATTTGTTGGAGCAGTTGGATTTTTTCTTCGAAAGTTTTTCCCAGCAACGGATTGCTGTCCTGATATAAATGGCGGTTTGTGCCGACGGGTGGTTCGCTGTATATACCTGCACTACCCGATTGCACGGCGCGGACGGTTGATGCGGCGCGTTTGATCGCCTTCTCATTCATTTCAACCGCATGGGCATAGCCGACGGTTTCACCCGCGACCGAACGCAGGCCAAAACCTTGCGTGGTGTCGAAACCGGCATTTTTTAATTTGCCGTCATCCCAGACCAGGCTTTCCGACTGGCGATATTCCAGAAACAATTCGCCATCATCGCCGCCTTTCAGCGCGTCATTGACGGCGGTTTCGACTCCCGCGCGGTTCATGCCGGTTTGGGTGAAAAACAGATCATCGGTGAGGGAGAGAGCGGACATACAAACCTGCGAAAATGTGAGGTTTCAGGTTACGCCTCTAACGCCAGTTTTTCAAGCAGGCTAAACGCCTTCCATCACGTCTTTTACCTTACCCGCGAGTTGTTTCAATGTGAAAGGTTTCGGCAGGAAATAGATGGTTTCGCCCGAAGTGAATTGCTCGCGCAACCGGTCTTCGGTATAGCCGGAAACGAAAATCACCTTAATCTTCGGCCATTGCTGACGCACATGTTTATACATGGTCGGACCATCCATTTGCGGCATCACGACATCGGACACAATCAAATCGACCTTGTCGCCTTCTTTGCCCAGAACTTCTATCGCCTCTTCGCCGCTGCGCGCTTCCAAAACATTGTACCCTTTGTTGCGCAAGGCGCGGCATGAGAACACGCGAACGGCATCTTCGTCTTCGACCAACAAGATGGTGCCAGCACCGGTAAGGTCGGGACCCGGCCTGTCTTCGCCGCGCGATGACTCTTCAGCCTTGGCCAATTCGGCGGGACCGTCGGCTTCGTCATAGACCGGCAGATAGATATTAAGCGTCGTGCCTTTGCCCACCACGCTGTCGACAGCGATAAAGCCGCCCGTCTGCCGCACGATACCATAGACGGTGGAAAGGCCGAGGCCGGTGCCGGAACCGATTTCCTTGGTCGAGAAAAACGGTTCGAAAATACGCTGGATATTTTCGGGCGGGATGCCGATGCCGGTATCCGATACTTCGATAATCACATAATGGCCGGGCGGCATGTCGTCTTGCCCGCGCATCACATGGGTTTCCTGTTTGTGGTTGCGCGTACGCACTGTTACCGTACCACCGCTCGGCATAGCATCGCGGGCATTGACGACCAGATTGATGATCACCTGCTCCAACTGCCCCTGATCGACCTTGATCAAACCGACATCACGCCCTTGCACCATTTCAAGGCGCACCTGCGCGCCGATCAAACGGCGCATCAGATTGCTGAGTTCCGATAATACATCGGCGAGGCTGAGGACTTTAGGTTGCAAGGTTTGTTGGCGCGAGAAGGCCAGCAATTGGCGCACAAGATTGGCGGCTCGGTTGCCGTTTTGCTTGATCTGCATAATGTCGTTGAAACTTTGGTCGCCCGGTTTATGGCGTTGCAGCAGCAAATCGCAGAAACCGATCATGGCGGTCAGCAGATTATTGAAATCATGCGCGATGCCGCCGGCCAATTGGCCAATCGCCTGCATCTTTTGCGATTGCGCGAATTGCGCCTGTAATTGTTTTTGGTCGGTCGCATCGATGAAATACAACATCAATCCGTTTTCGTCGCCGGTCGCACCTTCCTTGACCGCCAAACCAAAACGTTTGACGAAAACTTGGGCAATTACTTCGCGGTCGCTGACCATCTTGACTTCGATCGGTTTAGTCTGATCCTTGCCACCCAAAACATCGGCCAGTTTCGCCATCATCTGCTTGCGGTCGGGCGGCGCGATAAGATCGGCCATGCCGGTGCCAACGATGCCGCCGCGCGGACGGCGAATGATGCCGTGGAAGGCGTGGTTACATTCCATCACCGTATATTTGCTGTCGACCAGCAAAATGCCGATCGGCGCTTCGGCAAATAGACGTTGGAAACGATGTTCGGAAACCGACAAGGCCTGTTGCCATTCGCGTTCGGGCGATTGGTCGCGCACGATGGAACGCGTGCGCAATGTTTTACCGTCTTCGCCCATCACGACGGTTTGCGTTATCGCAACAGGAAACAACGTGCCGTTGCGGCGGCGCATCACGGTTTCGCCGCGGCTGTCGCCCTGTGCGCCCGCCACAATCGCATGCGCCGCAACGCCTTTGGGCGCTTCGCGGAACACATCATGCAAACGCACATCGCCCTTGACCAGATCTTCGGGCGTAACTTGCAACCATTCGGCCAAAGTCTTGTTCACGAAACGGAACAGGCCATGTTGATCGACAGAATAAATCCCCACCGGCGCATGCGCCATAAAGTCGATCAGTTTCGATTGTTCGTCATGCATCGCCTTTTCCATGCGGCGGCGTTCGCTGATATCCTCGAACCGCCAATGGAAATAAGTGGAGAAACCTTCGATGGGGCGCGACACAATCCGCCGCCATTCGATAATTTTACCGCCGCGCACCACCGGCAATTCGGCAATGCCCGCATGGCCTTTTTGCAAAGATGCGCGCACCTGATTAAATTCCGCCGTGACCGCAGGCGTTGCGGAAAAGCGCGACGACAAGGCGGCCTCGGCAGTTTTGCTGCCCAAATCTATCCAGCCGCGAAAGGCGCGGTTGGCCAGAACCAGATTGCCTTTTTCGTCGGTGATCAGCTGCGGCGTTAGAACGCTGTGGAACGCTTCGCGCAGAAGAATTTCCTGTTTGCTCTCGGTACGGGTTTTTTTAAACAGATGCCATGTTACGCCCGCCGCGCCGAACAACATCAAGGCGACCACGGAACTGGCACCCACCGCGATGCTTTCGGAAACCAGATGCGGCACCAGAATGGCGACCGTTCCCAAGCCGGTCATGGATGCCACGCCCCACAGCGCCGACGAAACCTTTTTTTCCGACGCGTTGTCGGAAGGCATCACGGCCTTATTTTTCAATTTGGATTCGGGCAAAGACGGAGGGGTCATGGAGTATAATGCGTTCTATAATGTGTCAAAATTTCAGCAAGGCGCAAAACGAATCTGCACGATTCGCCTTACCGCCGAACAATACGAACGTGGCGTTAACAGCGGATTAACGATAAGGGATTCGCGATCCCCAACCGCACCAAAAACCTATAAAGGCATCAAACCATATCGAATGCGAGGGCTTTAGCGCCGCTGCGCATCGGGATCACATTCCCGTCATTGCGGACAGGGGTGATTTCCACCTGATGATCGGCGAAGAATCCGTTGAAATCGGTACACATCACGGCCCCATAGGCGCCCATATTGTGGATAACGATGTAATCGCCCTTTTTGATGTTATCGGGCAAGTAATAAGGGCCGACAATCTTGTCATCGGAATCGCAAGTCGGGCCATAGAGGCTGAAGGGAATAAGATTTTCGCTCGGCGGCTGCTGGGGATCGAGATTGAGCATTTCCATCGGCCAGATAACGCCGTGGATAGAGCCGTCATGCAACTGGCCGTAACGCCCGTCATTGATATAGAGCCAGTTAGCTCCCTTGCGGGTTTTTCTTTTGACGACTTCCACAACCAGGCTTTCCGACGGCGTGGCAAGGGCGCGCCCCGGTTCGCACCATATTTCGCACTCTTTCGGTAAATTAAGCGCGGTGATGGAGGTGGCAATGGCGCGGAAAAAATCCTGCATCGGCGGGGGAGACATATCGGGGTATTGCGCGGGGAACCCACCGCCAACATCCAGTACATCCAAGGTGACACCGGATTCCTTGACGACCTCGCCCGCGACCGCAATGGCGCGTGCAAAAGACTGGGGCTCCATTGTTTGCGAACCGACATGGAAACACACGCCCGTCTTGGCGGCATATCCATCCACAACTTTCAGGAAGGCAGCAGCATCCTCGATTTCAATACCAAATTTTCCCGAAAGATCATGCTTGGCAGAGTCGTTAGGGATAGCAATACGCACATGCAGATTGAGGTCGGGTGCATAGGTTGCGCCGGTTTTTGTGTGTTCAAGAATCGTTTCCAGCTCTTCGTGATCATCAAGCGCAAAGTCGCGCACACCATAATCAAAATAAGCGTGGCGAATATCGTCTTCATCCTTGACCGGGTTCATATAGGCCATGTGAACATCATGGTAGCCAAGGCTATGAACGCGTTTTATTTCATCCAGAGAGGCGACATCGTAATAGCGGGTACCCGCTTCGTATAAAGTATGGAGAAGCCAAAGGTTTGGATTGGCTTTCACCGCATACAAAACGTTGCCATTAAAACCCTTATGAAACATTTTTGCGTTGGCGATTGTTGGCTCGCTGTGCAGACAACGTACGGGATCGCTGGGATATGATAGCTCGCGCACCATGTCTTCGTGGCTTGGGAAAGAGCGTATGTCGGATTTGGACACGTTTTGTATGGCCAGCGTTGTCGCCATGCCCAGAATGGATAAATTTTTGTCTGCCACTACACTCACTCCCATACCTGTGGGCATATGCCCGCCTAAACACAACGGCTGGGATTGAACAGGCGACAAGAATGCCGTTGCCACCTTTGAGCCGAACCGCATCACGGTTCGGCACGCCCATTCAAGGGCGGGTAAACAAACTTCATTCTTTTAAGGATGGGATCACGAAGCCTGACCCGTTTGGGTCAACCCGCGCCTTCCGGCCCCTTCTGACTTTGCCCTACAACCTGTTTGGTTTCCCCCGTTAAGAGGTCGCCATAGATACCAGCCGTATACCACGAACCACGCCATAGCCCCGAAGGGCGACGGCGGGCGGCAAAGCGTCGTTACATAAACCAGTGGGGAACGAAAGAGGGTGGTATGCCCCAAACCCTTTCGAGTTTTTTCGTCCTTGGGCCAGTGGTACGTGCGCTTCGATAAAACCCTGTGTAACGACAATTGACGGGGGGTCAATAAAAAAATGGGGCGCGGGGGATTTTTGGGGGATGGCCTCGCCACCCGAAGCTTGCGCATCCTCCTACGCTAAAGCTTCGGAGGACAAGGCAAGCGTAGGGTGGTGCCGGTTGAGGGGATTGAACCTCCGACCTTCGGTTTACAAAACCGCTGCTCTACCGCTGAGCTAAACCGGCATACCTAATCTTGATTCACCTACCGCTCGTCCTCCGAAGCCACTTGCGTAGGAGGAAGCTAAACCGGCATTTCTCATTCAGGGGCAACTTCCTAACACACTCTCCCTGCAACTAACAACTGGTAGCATAAGATTTTTGCTGCTACAAAAACTTATGACGAATCCGCAACAAATGCTGGCCGATCTGCAATGGCAGATCGATATGGGCGCCGATGAAGTGATCGGTGAAGAAGCACTTTTGTCTGTGTGGAAAGAGTTAACGCCCAAAGCTCATGTAAAAACTGAGGAACACACCCAAGCCGAAGCCACCCCTTCCGCGCCCCTGCCTTTTGCGCGACAAGCCCCCCTGCCTGCGGCTCCCCCCATAACCGCCGCGCCCCCCCGTGTTGCCGCCCAGACTTTGGAAGCGCTACGCGAAGAAGTGGGTAAATTCGAAGGTTGCGCCCTGCGCACCACCGCCATGAATCTGGTCTTCGCCGATGGCAACCCGCAATCGCCCATCATGTTTATTGGCGAAGCGCCGGGCGAGGAAGAAGACCGGCAGGGCAAACCCTTTGTGGGCGCCAGCGGCAAATTGCTGGATCAAATGCTGGCGGCTGCTGGCATGCTGCGTTCCGACATCTATATCACCAATATCCTGTTCTGGCGGCCGCCCGGCAACCGCACGCCAACCGATGCCGAAATTGCCTCATGTATTCCCTTTGTTGAACGCCATATCGCCCTGATAAAGCCGAAAATTTTGGTTTTCCTTGGCGGCGTTTCAACCAAATCCATGCTCAATACCAAGGAAGGCATCACCCGACTGCGCGGTAAATGGGCCAGCTATACGCCCGAGGGACAAACCCCCATTCCCTGTCTGCCTATCTTCCATCCGTCCTACTTGCTGCGTCAGCCGAGTGCAAAACGTCAAGCCTGGAATGATCTTTTGACCCTTAAAAACCACCTGAAAGACAACAACATATTGATAAACAAAGAATAATTCTTAATTACCCTTTCTGGGTAGCTTATTTTCCTTGCTCTTGCGGCTTTTCCCCCCTAAAGCCGAAGCATGGAAAACGTTTCGGTACAGAGACATTCAGCCATCCGCCCGCTTAAAACAGCGTTGACGGCGCTTATCTGTTTGCTGGCCAGCACCAACCTGCATCTGGATGCCGCACAACCTGTTGTGTCGCCCAAGCCCGTTTCCACCATTGCCGCGTCCACAGACCCCACCCATGTTTTGTCGGACAAGGATGCTGATTTATACCGCGCCGCTTTCGCCGCGCAGGAAACACAGGATTGGCAAAAGGCCGATGCCGCCATCGCCCAAATCAAAGACAAGAGATTAGTCGGGCATATTCTGGCCGACCGTTATGAACACCGCGCCCCCACTATTGCCGAAGCGCGCCAATGGTTGACCGCCTATGCCGATATGCCCGAAGCGCAATCGGTTTATGATTCCGTCCGCGCCCCCAAGGGCACCTATGCTTTGCCCCATCCTGTGATTGCCCCCAAATGGGCAAATGCTACCGGCGGTAATCTGAAGCTGGTCGGTTTCCGCACAATGGTTGCCGATGCCGGCGAAGAAGGCAAAGACAGCCGCCGCGCCGCAGCTTTGTTCTATCGGGGCGATACCGACGCTGCCCGTCCTCTGGCGCACAAAGCCGCCAGCACCGGCGTGCCGCTGGGTTTATGGATCGACGGGCTTGCCGCATGGAAAGCGCATGACTTCATAAACGCCACCCGTTCTTTTGCCAGCCTTGCCCAAGCCCCCGGCCTTTCGGCATGGGACAAATCGGCAGCGTCTTATTGGGCGTTCCGCGCCGCCAAGAAAACCGGCGATACCGCCCAAGCCCAGCATTGGCTGGCCGAAGCCGCCAAAAACCCCACCAGTTTTTACGGCTATATGGCCGCCAGCATGAATGGGCATGCCTCTGGCCGCTCATGGAAAATGCCAGAACTGTCCGACAAGAATATCGCCACCCTGTCGCAAAACAAGGCCGGTTGGCAGGCATTGGGATTGGTGCAGATTGGCCGCAACGATATGGCCGAAGATGAATTGCGCCGTATGGATCCCGATAATCACCCGTTGCAGACCGCCGCGCTGGCCTTGGCGGAAAAAGCCCGCATGCCGTTACTGAGCATGCAATTGGGCGGCATGGCCACCAATGAAAATGGCCAGACTTATCAAGCGGCGCTTTATCCCCTGCCCGCATGGCAACCGACCAGCGGGTTTAAGGTTGATCGCGCTTTGATGTTTGCCCTTATCCGCCATGAATCGCAATTCGACCCCGATGCCGTCAGCGGCAGCGGCGCCTGTGGTTTGATGCAGATCATGCCTTCGACCGCGCGTGGGATGGATGGCGTTACGGCCAAACATGCCGGCAACCATTGCCCCGATCCGTTGTTCGACCCCGCCACCAATATGGAAATGGGTCAACGCTATGTGCGCACTTTGGCCGACCAACCGATGATCGGCGATAATCTGTTGTTGTTGCTTGCAGCCTATAATGGCGGGCCCGGCAATGTGGCGCATTGGCTGGATGACAGCGACCGCAAAGACCCGTTGCTGTTCCTCGAAAGCCTGCCGTTGCGCGAAACCCATGATTATGTGCAACAGGTGATGTTGCAATATTGGATGTATCGCACGCGTCTGGCCGAACCGGAAAATTCTGCAGCCCAACTGGCGAATGGCCAATGGCCGCGTTACGCCCTGCGCGATACCGGCACGCGCCACGCCGAAACGGCCACATCCAAGAATGTCAAAGTCGCCAGCATTTATCCGTAAGATTTAGGCGGGATGCGCGGCAAGCGCGGGGGCGGATTTTCTGTGAGCCCTGCGAACCGGTACGGGCTTTTTGCCAAGCCCCAGTCTTTCGCAAATACCGTCCGTTAAACCGGGCAACTCATCCCTAAACGCAATGCCGCCCGAATAACGCGGGTACAAAGCAAGTTCGCCCGCTTTGACAGCTTTGGCTAATGTGGGTTGCAAGGGATGATTTTTTAAAGCATCGCCAAAATTATAAAGGCTACAAGGCTTTTCCGTTACCATCGCTTCGGAAATAAACGACATGGACTCCGCTGTTATAATGAATCTTTCTCCAACAGCCAGCGCGTCCTGATAAGAAATTGACGAATGATCGACCAGCACATTTCCATCTTCGCCAAGCATGTTAAGAATTGCTTTTCCCTCTTCACTTGTGCGGCGCGATGTCAAAACCAAAACATGCCCGTTTGATTGGCGGGCAAGTTCACCGATATCCTTTGCCAACTCTTCATAATGTTCGCGGCCAAGCGTTACATATTCATCGGTGCCACCGACAAACACAATGGTCGGGTTTTGCACTTCAATATCCCGCGTAACCTGCAAGGCATTACGTCGCCATGCGCCCATAATAGCAGGGGTTATTCCATGTATCGCCATTTGGCTGGCGATGACATTCGGCGCCTTATCGCCCGCAAATTTTTCCTGTGGTTGCCGCACGATCATATCGAAATCGGCAAGGTCTAAATTATAATTTCCGATTATACCATTCGGATTCTGAATGTGAATAATTTTGGTTTTATGGCCGCTGGCCTGTTTAACCGCCAAAGCCAAAGCCGCTACTTCGGGACGACAGGAAACAACAACATCCGGCCAAAGCAATTTGAATCCCATATCGCGCAATTCATCGACCGAAGGCGGGATTTGCCATGTGATGCCGGTGTTATTTTGTATGCCTTCCACCCCCGCAGGAGGTTCGGGAAAGAACGAGGTGATTTTGCCGCCGGTTTTTTTCTGCAACGCTTTGGCCACGGCGACGACTTGCCGTTTCGAGGCCTGATTACCCGCCAATGAGAGTGTCCAAATGCGCATCAAAAAATTTCTTTAAAAAGGGGCAGAGGCAAAAACCCTAGCACAGAAAAATTAAAAACCTGAAACGGGAACAAATCGGCAACAAACGATTCGCCCCAGCAATTTGATTTCACACAATTTTTATCGTTTTTTGGACAACATTCCCTTGACTGCCCATGTAATCCCATGGTATCCCATAATTGCCCAAAAAGAGACAGGAAAAAGCCACATTTGGCCGCCCCCTGTTTGCTTTGGTCACACCGCGCTGCCACTCCTGCTAACCCTTTGAATTCCTGAGGCATCTATGCCCATTTTCCTGTCCAGTTTTGTCAATAAAATTGACAAGAAGGGGCGTGTCTCGGTTCCGGCATCTTTCCGGACGGCTTTGGGCAGCGATAATTCCGGTATCGTCGTTTTCAAATCCCTGCAACAGGATGCGTTGGACGGATGCTCGGTCGCCCATCTGGAATTGCTGAGCCAAAGCCTGGAACAGCAAGACCTACCCCCCGATATTTTTGAGCTGATCGAAACCACGATTTTTGGCGGGTCGATTCAGTTGCCGTTTGACGGCGAAGGTCGCATTACCCTGCCCCATGGTTTTTTAAACGCGGTTGGCATTGGCGAGGAAGTGGCGTTTGTCGGCCGCCGCAAAACGTTCCAGCTGTGGGATCCAAAGAAACTGGCGGCGCACGAAGCCGATGCGCGCAGTCTGGCGAAGGCGAAAGATATTTCGCTGAGCAAGATTATCGCGTCCGTCACGGCGCAATCTTTGGCAAAGGGCGCGTAATGCAAGCACATACGGCCCATATTCCTGTTCTGATGCGCGAAGCGGTTGAGGCCCTCGCCCCGCATGATGGCGGCATCTATGTCGATGGCACGTTCGGCCGCGGCGGTTACAGCCGCGCGATTTTAAACGCAGCCAACACGCGCGTGATCGCGATTGACCGTGATCCCGAAGCGATTGAAGCCGGACAAAAACTGGTGGCCGAATTCGCACCCCGTCTGACGTTATTGCAAGGGCCGTTTGGCGCGATGGATGTTTTGTTGACCGGGCAATCGACCAACCAAGTTGACGGCATTGCGCTCGATCTGGGCGTGTCGTCACCGCAATTGGATAATGCGGAACGCGGTTTTTCTTTTTCACATGACGGGCCTTTGGATATGCGCATGAGCCGCAGCGGCCCCAGCGCCGCCGATGTGGTAAATGAAATGAGCGAAAACGAATTGGCCGATATTCTCTACACGTTAGGCGAAGAACGTTTGTCGCGACGCGTTGCCCGCAACATCGTCGAAGCCCGCATCGAAACCCGCATCACCCGCACAGCGCAATTGGCTGACATTATCCGCCGCGCGGTGCCGCGTTCGGGCGATGGCATCGACCCCGCGACGCGCAGTTTTCAGGCGCTGCGTATTCATGTGAATGATGAAATGGGCGAATTGAAACGCGCGTTGATAGCTTCCGAAATTTTATTGAAACCAAATGGCCGTTTGGTCGTTGTGTCGTTTCATTCATTGGAAGACCGCGTGGTGAAAGAGTTTATGCGCAAACGTTCCGGCAACGCGCCCGCCGTGTCGCGCCATTTGCCCGCCAATGATCAGAACGCGCCCGCGCCAAGTTTCAATATCCTGACCAAAAAACCGCAAACGGCGGACGCGGACGAAACCGCCGCCAACCCCCGCGCCCGTTCCGCCAAATTGCGTGTGGCCGAACGCACAGCAGCGCCTGCGCAAAAAGGAGTGGCGGCATGACACGTTCCTATTCCACATTCATCGTCTGGCTGGGCGCCGTTATTCTTTCCAGCACGATGATGTTCCACACCAATGATCATGTGCGCGGACAGGAACAAAAACTGCGCAGTCTGAATATGCAAATTATGGCGGAGCAGGAAAGCCTGCATGTGTTGAACGCCGAATGGGTTTATCTGGCCAACCCTGGGCGCATAGCAGCCGCCGCCCAACATCATCTGGGGTTGCAGGCGACCGATACCAGGCGCGTGACTTCTATGCATGATATCGCTTTGTTGTTGCCGGTGCATAACGGCATCGAACCTGTGCAACAGCCTTTGGTGCAAACCGCGTCGACAATGCCGGTCATCACCGAAGTGCCGGACGCGCATGTGGCAACACCCAAACATGATCGCGTCGCAAGCGCCAATAATAGCGGCCATATCAACGACCACATGATTATGCAGCATGCGGCAGCCGCGGCATCGACCGACAAGATTGGCGCCTTGATCGGCACGTTGGGCCTGACGCAATGAAGAAATGGCGGCTGTCGCGGAAAAAGAAAAACGCTGCGCAGCCGATATTACCGGGTCTCGTCCCCCCCCCTAAAAAACATCGTCTTGCGACGCCACATGAACAGGCTTTGCGTTTGGCGCAAGGACGGTTGGGCGTTATCATTATTTTGTTCGCCGTCGCATGGATTACCATTAGCGGACGCTTGGCCTATTTGACATTAAGCGGCGAACCGGATTCCCAAAGCGCGCATGCCATCATCAATGAAGGCCCGACGCAACGCGCCGATATAACAGACCGGAACGGCAATGTTGTGGCCACATCCCTGCCCACCGTATCGCTGTGCGCCAATTCCAAAGACATCACCAATCCGGACGAAGCGGCCAAACAATTGTTGGGCGCGTTGCCGGATCTTAATCCCAAAAAACTATCCGATGATTTGCAAAGCGGCAAACATTGCGTCAGCCTTCGCCGCCATTTGACACCGCGCCAATATTACGAGGTCAACAAGCTGGGCATCGCGGGGTTGGAATTCCATCCCGACGAACGGCGCATTTATCCGACCGGCAATTTATTGGCGCATGTGGTGGGGTACAGCGATATTGATGATAACGGTATTGCTGGCGTCGAAAAATCGATGGACGATAGGCTAAACGACAATCCCAACCCCCTGCCCTTGTCGATTGATTTGCGCGTGCAAAGCATTTTGCATCAGGAGCTGGCCGAGGCGATGGGCGATTATCATGCCGAAGCCGCCACGGGTTTGGTGATGGATATCACCACCGGCGAAATTCTGGGCATGGTGTCGTTGCCCGATTTTGACCCCGGCCATCCCGGCAATGCAACGAATGACCAACTGTTCAATCGCGCCACTTTGGGCGTTTATGAAATGGGTTCGACATTCAAAATTTTTAACACCGCCTTGGCGCTCGATTCCGGCCTTGTGCATATCAATGATGTTTTCGACACCACGCATATTTTGGAAATCGGCGGCCATAAAATCCATGATTTCGAAAACGAAAGCCACAATCTGAATGTCGCGGAAATTTTTACCCATTCTTCCAATATCGGTTCGGCCCATATGGCGCAACGTTTTGGCGGCACACGCCAACGCGCATTTTTCACGCGTCTTGGCTTGACGGAAAAAACGCCGTTTGAACTGCCCGAAGTGGGCGCGCCGTTAATCCCGCCTGCCCGCGATTGGTCGGAAGCGACCACATTAACCGCCGCCTTTGGCCAGGGCGTTGCGGTAAATTCTTTGCAATTGGCAAGCGCGGTTGCGACCATTGTCAATGACGGGCACCCCGTTCATCCCACATTATTGAAACGCGACAGCCCGCCTGCGGTGGATGAAGATGTTGTGGTGTCGCCGCGCACCTCCGCCCTTGTGCGCGGGTTGATGCGCTTGGTGGTGACGCGCGGCACCGCGAAAAAAGCCGATGTCGAAGGGTATGAGGTCGGCGGCAAAACAGGCACCGCGCAAATTTCGGGCGCGCATGGCCATTATATCGAAGGCGAACGCCGGGCATCGTTCATCGGCCTGTTCCCCGTGAACGCGCCGCATTATCTGGTTTTTGGGTTGTTGGATGATCCGAAAGGAAATGCTAAAACAGGCGGGTTTGCAACGGCGGGGTGGGTGATTGCGCCCGCCATCAATCACATCATCGCGCAAATCGGGCCTTTGCTGGGTATGGCGCCTTTGTCCAAAGATATGCGGGATGCTGCAGAACACCAGATTTTAAAACCGCTGGGCACGGAAACTGTGGACGGGTTGCCCGTCGAAGAAGGATCAAATTATGCGTCTTTTGACTCTGATAGCGTCCAGTGAGGATATCACCTTGCATGGCGGTGATGCGGATATCACCGGGTTAACGCTCGACTCACGTTTGGTCAAACCAGGCTTTTTGTTTATCGCCACGCCCGGTGTGAAGCAAGATGGACGCGTTTTTATCGATGACGCGATTGCCAAGGGCGCGGCGGCTGTGTTGATGCCGGCAGGTTCCGCCCCCGTTTCTGTTCCCAGCCTGACCACCCCAAATATACGCAAAGCAACTGCTGCGCTGGCATCCGCATTCTATCCACGCCAACCGGAAACAATCGTGGCCGTTACAGGCACCAGCGGCAAAACATCGACCGCGCAATTCACGCGCGAGATATGGAAAATTAACAACCATCCTTCGGCCAGCATCGGCACATTGGGCTTGGTGACCGCGGCGGGCACCTTCTATGGCTCATTAACAACGCCCGATGCCATAACGCTGCATCACTTGTTGGATGAATGCGCAGGGCAAGGCATTACGCATGCGGTGATTGAGGCTTCGAGCCACGGCATTGAATTCAACCGTCTGGAATATGTGAAATTGAAAGCGGGCGGTTTCACCAACCTGTCGCGTGATCATCTGGATTACCACCAAACGATGGAAGCTTATTTTAACGCCAAGGCGCGTTTGTTTAATGCGTTGCTACCCACAGGCGCGGCGGCGGTTTTAAATGCCGACATCCCCGAATTTTCTGCGCTGTCAGACGCCGCCAAGAAACGCGAATTGAAAATCATCTCTTATGGTAAACAGGGAAATGATCTGCGTTTGATCGCTGCCCGTCCCGACGCCAAGGGGCAGATTCTGACTTTGGATGTTTTCGGGCGACGCAGCGAAATCCTGTTCCCCGTGATTGGCGATTTTCAGGCATGGAACGCATTATGCGCCGCAGGCCTTGCGATTGGCAGCGGTGCGGATGCCAACAGGGTTATCACTGCATTGGAAAAAGTCACCGATGTACCGGGGCGGTTGCAATTAATCGGCCATTCGGCCAAAGGCGGCACCGTTTTCGTTGATTACGCCCACAAACCGGATGCGTTGGAAAATGTGTTGCGCGCCATGCGCCCCCATGTTGCCGCCCATGCGGGCGCAAAACTGGGCGTTGTGTTTGGGTGTGGCGGCAACCGCGATGCGGGCAAAAGGCCGATCATGGGGCGAATCGCGGCAACGCAGGCCGATTGGATTATTGTCACCGACGATAATCCAAGGCATGAAGAAGCAGCCGCTATTCGGTCGCAGATTCTGGCCGGATGCGCGGATAAAAAGAATGTGGTGGAAATGGGCGACCGTGCGCATGCGATTGCCGAAGCCATTGGCCGGTTGGGCGCGCATGATGTGTTGGTGATTGCCGGCAAAGGGCACGAGCCGGGACAGATTGTGGGCGATGTGACATTGCCGTTTGACGATGCAATTGAGGCGAGGAAGGTTTTGGGATTATGAAGCAGGCATTATGGCAAGCTGAGGATGTTCTGCGGTCGGTGCGCGGAAGTTGCTTGCATGAGCAGGCATGGAAAGCCAACGGCGTTTCCATCGACAGCCGTACGGTGCAAAAAGGCGATTTGTTTATCGCGCTGCAAGGGCCGCTGCATGACGGGCATGATCATGTGGCCGCCGCATTTGAAGCAGGTGCCGTGGCGGCGCTCGTGTCGCGCCAACCTTCCAATGCGATGCCCGATGCGCCTTTATTGTTTGTCGATGATACGTTTTTGGCTTTGCATGAATTGGGTCGCGCGGGGCGTGCCCGCGCCACGGGTAAAATTATCGCCGTCACCGGTTCGGTCGGCAAAACAAGCACCAAAGAAATGCTGCGCGTCGCCTTGTCCGCCGTCGGCCACACCTATGCCAACCCGGGCAGTTTCAATAATCACTGGGGGGTTCCTTTGTCGCTGGCCTGTCTGCCGCCCGATGCCGATTTCGGCGTTTTTGAAATGGGCATGAACCATGCGGGCGAATTGGCTGATTTATCGCTTCTCGTTCGCCCCGATATCGCGATCATCACGACGATCGAAGCAGTGCATCTGGAATTTTTTGCCTCGACCGAGGCGATTGCCGATGCCAAGGCGGAAATTTTTCAGGGTATGAAGGAAAACGGCACCGTTATTTTAAACCGCGATAACGCGCATTTTGCGCGGTTGCAATCGGCCGCCAAAGCGCGTGGCATTAAAAACATCTTGTCTTTTTCGCAGAAAAAAGGTGATGCAGTTTTAGTGGATTGCGCCCTGACAGCGGAAGGCAGCGCGGTTAACGCAACAATTGACGGTTACAACATCCATTATTCCATCGGCGCGCCAGGCATGCATTTGGTACAAAATTCTTTGGCGGCTTTGCTGGCCGCTTCTATCGCCAGCGGCAAGGCGGATGAATGCGCTATGGCTTTGTCGCATTACAAACCGCCCAAGGGACGAGGTGTTTCGCAAAAAATTTCTCTGGGCGAACGCGGCACTTTCACATTGATCGACGAGAGCTATAACGCCAGCCCCGCTTCGGTTCGGGCAGCGCTTCGTGTGTTGGGGAATATCATCCCTGCCCGTGCCGGCAAACGCTTGCTGGTGTTAGGCGATATGCGTGAATTGGGGGAAACATCACCCTCCCTCCATGCCGAACTGACACCCGCGATTATGGATGCCAAAATCGACAGCGTGTTTTGTTGCGGCGAAATGATGCAATATTTGTATAACGCCCTGCCCCAAAATTTGCGCGGCGGTTATGCCGATGACAGCGCAGCGCTGGCACCGTTGGTCACAGCATCCATCCAGCCCGATGATGTTATTTCGGTCAAAGGCTCCAACAGCATCAGGCTCAGCCTTGTGATCGACGCGCTGAAAGCGCTCGACACCTCCACCCACCAGAAAATCGCCAGCTAGGAGTCCTTATGCTTTATTATTTCCTGACTCCTTACGCGCATGATTTTATCCTGTTCAACCTGTTCCGTTACATCACGTTCCGCACCGGCTGTGCCATCGCAACATCGCTTATGATCTGTTTCGTTTTTGGCCCCGCCATTATCCGCTGGTTGAAATCCAAGCAAGGCGAAGGCCAACCGATCCGCAGCGACGGCCCCGAAACGCATCTGAAGAAAAAAGGCACCCCCACCATGGGCGGTTTGATGATTTTGGTTTCCGTTATCGCCAGCACATTACTATGGGCGGATTTATCCAACATCTATACATGGGTCGTTTTGTTCGTCACTATCAGTTTCGGCCTGATTGGTTTTCTGGATGATTTCCGTAAGCTGACCAAACGGTCGCATCACGGCGTGCCGGGCAAGGTGCGGTTGGCGTTCCAGATTATCGTCGGCGCGGCGGCAACTTATATCATCACCCAAAATGCCGCGCCCGCCACGGCAACCGATCTGGCCATTCCGTTTATCAAGGAATATATGTTGCCACTCGGCATCCTGTTCACACCCTTTGCCATTTTGGTGATTGTGGGCGCCAGCAATGCGGTGAATTTAACCGATGGGTTGGATGGGTTGGCAACGGTGCCGGTTATCATCGCGGCTTTGTGCTTTATCATCATCACCTATCTGGTCGGCAATCTGGTTTTCGCCAATTATCTGCAATTGCACCATGTGCAGGGCGCGGGTGAATTGGCCGTGTTCTGCGGCTCGTTGGTCGGCGCATGCCTCGGCTTTTTATGGTTCAATGCGCCGCCTGCCCAAGTATTTATGGGGGATACGGGTTCGCTGTCGCTCGGCAGTTCGCTCGGCACCATTGCGGTTATCGTCAAGCATGAATTGGTTCTGGCGATTATCGGCGGCCTGTTCGTGATGGAAACATTGTCGGTCATCATTCAGGTCGTGTCGTTTAAAATGACCGGCAAACGTGTTTTCCGCATGGCGCCCATTCATCATCATTTTGAAAAACTGGGCTGGTCGGAACCGACCGTCGTTATCCGTTTCTGGATTATCGCCTGTGTCCTCGGCCTTATCGGGCTTTCGACATTGAAGCTGCGCTGATGCAAAATTACGCGGCATTCTTCAAAGGCAAAACCGTTACCCTGATGGGGTTGGGGTT
Organism: Alphaproteobacteria bacterium; assembly: GCA_026225415.1. Taxonomy (GTDB): domain Bacteria; phylum Pseudomonadota; class Alphaproteobacteria; order UBA9219; family UBA9219; genus CAIXLI01. The sequence goes on from JAMFSS010000011.1 coordinate 38,102, forward strand.
GTTGGGGCGCGGCGCGGGTGATGCCGCGTTTTTGGCGCGGCACTGCAAAAAAGTCTATGTCACCGACATGAAAAGCGCGGATGAGTTGCGCATATCCGTTGATGCCTTGCGCGCATTTCCCAATATCGAATTTTACCTTGGTGGCCATGATGAAAGAATATTCGAGAATGTCGATTTCGTTATCAAGGGTGCGGGCATAAGGATCGACAATAAATATATCGCGCATGCGCGGGCACAGAATATCCCTGTGTATATGAGTACCGCTTTGTTCGCGCATCTGTCGCCGCTGAAAACTATCGGTGTTACCGGCACACGCGGCAAGACAACGACAACCTGCATGATCGCCGATATTTTGCAACGCGCGGGCAAGAAAATTTTGCTGGGCGGCAATATCCGCGGCGTATCGACGCTCGCGTTGCTCGACAGCACCGAACAGTATGACGTCGCGGTATTGGAGTTGGACTCGTGGCAGCTGCAAGGTTTTGAAGATTTGCATATCAGCCCGAATATCAGTGTGTTTACGAACTTCTTCCCCGACCATATGAATTATTACGACGATGATATGGCGCGATATTTGTTCGACAAGGCGGGCATTTTCCGCAACCAGAAAACGGGTGATACCCTTATCACCACTGCGGAAGTCGCCGCATTGGCAAAACCACTTCACGCGGTCATCGCACCCGCTCTGCCCGTCGGGCTCACCTTAAAAATTCCAGGCCAACATAACCTGGCCAATGCCGCGCTCGCCCGCGCCGCCGCACTGGCTTACGGCATCGATGAAGCCATAGTCGATAATGCCCTGCATGATTTCCAAAGCGTCGAAGGACGTTTGCAATTTGTTGGCACAAAAAATGGCATGAATTTTTACAACGACTCCAACGCCACAACACAGGAAGCAACCCTTGCCGCCCTAACCGCCTTTCCGCCAGAATCCATCATGTTGATTTTTGGTGGTGCGGATAAAGGATTGCCGATTGACGCCATGACCGGCTTTATCGCCCAGCACAAAATTCGCGGCATCCTTATCAAAGGCACCGGCAGCGACCGCGTGTTGAAAAAACTGCCCCATTTGCCCGTTATCGACAGTATGCCAAAGGCGGTGCGAGCGGCAGTGGCAATGGCCAAAACGGGCGACAATATTATCCTTAGCCCCGCCTTCGCCTCGTTTGGCGTTTTTCAAAATGAATATGACCGCAGCGACCAGTTTTTGGCCGAAGTCCTCGCTCTGACAGGAAACAAATAATGGCAGTGCTAACCCGCTCCGACCGTTCCGTGATAGGCCGCTGGTGGTGGACGGTTGACCGTTGGGCGCTGGCCGCCCTTGTCATCATTATGGGTTTCGGCATTCTGCTTATTCAGGCATCTACGCCCGCCGTCGCCGCCAAACATGGGTGGAGCAATCTGTATTTCGTCGAACGCCATCTGGCGATGTTGATACCCGCAATGGCGATCAGCTTTTCCATATCGCTGTTACCGCCCAAAAAAATCCGAATCCTTGCAGCCGCGCTGCTGGTTTGCTTTTTGCCTCTGCTGATTATCACGCCCTTTGTGGGTGTTGAAATTAAAGGCGCGGTGCGATGGATACCCATGTTGGGCATGTCGATTCAACCTTCGGAATTCGTCAAACCTTTGTTCGCGGTGACCGCCGCATGGCTGTTCGCCCGGCAGTGCGAAAGGCGTGGCTTTCCGGGCGTTAGCGTCAACATCGCCCTTTATATCCTGATTGTCTTTTTCCTGTTGATGCAACCGGATATCGGTATGACTTTTCTGGTTTCCACCATCTGGTTCGCTCAGTTCTTCCTGGCCGGTTTGCCGGTGGCCTTTGTCGGCATTTGCAGCATGGGCGGCGTCGCCAGCCTGTTTATCGCCTATCATGTTTTTCCACATTTCACCGCGCGTATGGATAAGTTCCTCAGCCATACCGGCGATACCTATCAAGTCGACCGCGCACTGGACGCGTTCGCCAATGGCGGACTGTTGGGCACCGGCCCCGGCGCGGGCACCGTGAAAATGTCCATTCCCGACGCGCATGCCGATTTTATTTTCGCTGTCGCGGGCGAAGAACTCGGCCTGTTGTGGTGTTTACTTATCATCGGGTTGTTTGCCTTTATCGTTATCCGCGGGTTGATGCGGTTGCGCGAAGAAAACAGCCTGTTTGTGGTGCTGGCTGTCAGCGGTTTGCTGATCGAATTTGGTCTTCAGGCGGTTATCAATCTGGCATCCACCATGCGGTTGATGCCTGCCAAGGGCATGACGCTTCCGTTTATTTCGTATGGTGGTTCTTCTTTGCTGGCTTTGGCGATTGGTATGGGCATGTTTTTAGGACTGACGCGGAAACGGTTTGGCACCAGCGATACGCCATAGACCGCGATCCAATCATAAGGAAGCATGAGCGCTTCCCTATGATTGGTGAATCGCTGGTCTTATTAAAAGCTTGGTAAATTTTATTTTTACCATTTTATGCCCTAATTATGCCCCAACGGTATGGGATAGTTTTGCTTCCCTGTAATGCGAGGCGCGGGATGAACAAACGAAAACGTTTTATCTTATCGCTAGGCGTTCTTTTGTGCTGCCTGCCCGCACAGGCGCAACAGGTCATGCCGACCGATGCGCAAATTCTACATCTGCTTAACCGCGCCAGTTTCGGCCCCACGGTCGGCGATATCGACACTGTGCGTCGCATCGGTATCGATGTCTGGATCAATCAACAACTGCATCCGCAAAATCTTACATCACCCGAACTTGATGGGCGGTTGGATGCCCTACCTTCACTTAAAATGTCCTTGCCGCAACTCGCCGATACTTACGAGCTGCCCAAAAACATCAAAGATCTTTCGGAAGACGAACAGAAAGATTTGCGCAAACATCAAAATGAAATTGTCGAAGAAGCGGCGCAGGCCAAAATCCTTCGCGCCACCTTGTCGCCCGCGCAATTGCAGGAAGTGATGGTCGATTTCTGGTTCAACCATTTCAATATCTTTGCCGAAAAGGGCATGGATAAATGGATGATCGGCGCCTATGAACGCGATGCCATCCGCCCCTATGCGTTGGGCAAATTTGGTGATTTGTTAAACGCGACAGCGCACCACCCCGCCATGTTGTTCTATCTGGATAATTGGTTGAACACCGACCCCAACAGCGTGGTGGCAAAGAACCGCAAAATCGGCATCAATGAAAATTATGCGCGCGAGATTATGGAGCTGCACACGCTTGGGGTAAATGGCGGCTATTCACAAACCGATGTTACCACATTGGCGCATATCCTGACCGGCTGGGGCATCAGCGAGGGCAAGGAAGCCGACCAGCGCACCCATTTTATGTTCGACCAACGCCGCCATGATTACAGCAATTACAACTGGCTGGGTTACCGTATTAATGGCGGCAATGAATCGGAAGTCGAAACCGTATTTTATATTCTGGCGCATCACCCCTCCACCGCGCATCACATCGCATACCAACTGGCGCAATATTTTGTCGCCGACGAACCGCCGCAAAGTCTGGTCGATAAAATGGCGGCATCCTACCGCGACCATGACGGCTCTATCGCCGAAGTGTTGGACACCATGTTCCATGCGCCCGAATTTTGGGATACGCGTTACGCGCAAAAAAAATTCAAACCGCCGTTTCGATATGTGGTTTCTGTTTTGCGCGCCAGCCATGTGGAGCCGGCAGGCGACACTAAAATTCTGCAAGGCGCCATCAACCAGATGGGCGAACCGCTTTATCGCTGCCTTACCCCCAACGGTTATGCCAACACCAATGACCAATGGCTGAATTCAGACGCTTTGTTGAAACGCATCGATTTCGCAGAGCGATATGCGAACATCGTTACCACCGATCCCTCGCCCGCCCTTATCCAATCCATGGGCGATAATTGGAGCGTGGACACCGCCAAAGCTATCAACAATGCCGCGCCCAAATTGCGCCCAGCCTTATTACTAAGCAGCCCCGAATTTGTTTATTATTGAGGGAGAACGCCGATGATCTCACGCCGCGCTTTGCTTCGCCAACTGATCATGGCAGGCGGTTATTGCCTGCTGCCCCTGGGGCGCAGCGGTTGGGCTTTGGCATCGCCACAACCTTCCAACGGGCATTTGATCGTTGTCCTGATGCGCGGCGCTGTCGATGGGCTGAGTATAGTTACGCCTTATCGCGAAGAAAATTATTATGCCTCGCGCGCCACCATCGCCATCGCGCCGCCCGGACAAACGGATGGCCTGCTCGACCTCGATGGATTTTTTGGCCTTAACCCCAATCTCGCCAGCCTGATGCCTTTATGGCAAAACCGCACGCTGGCTTTCGTTCAGGCCAGCGGTTCACCGTCCGAAACCCGTTCGCATTTCGAAGCGCAGGATATCATGGAAACCGCCATGTTAAATTCCGCGCAGGCGTCACAAGGATGGATGAACGGCCTTGCGCAAATTCTGCCCGACACTCATTCATCGACACGCGCCTTGAATTTTGGCAATACGCTGCCAAAGATTTTTCAAGGACGTTACAATGTCGCCTCTGTTCCCAACGGGTTGCATGGCGGCAATGGCAAATCATCCGTTAATCCACAAATGGACAGCGCCTTCAGCGCTATGTATGGCGGCAATGAAGAACTCGGCAGCTTGTATAAACAGGCAGTCTCTGCCCGCGATACCGAAATGCAGGATTTGCAGGATGAAATGCAGAACGCAGGCAAAGGCGCGCCGGGCGCCGATGCCTTTGTGCAGCAAAGCGAAAAAGTCGGCATGATGATCCGCCGTGACCCCAGCATTGAAATGGTTTTCATGGATGTCGGAGGATGGGACACGCATGTGGGGCAAGGCAATGCCAAAGGACAATTGGCAAACCGTTTAGGAAAATTGGGCGATGGGCTGATGGCCTTGGCGCAAAATCTGGGTGACGAATATCAGAACACGACCATTCTGGTGATGTCGGAATTTGGCCGCACCGTCGCGCAAAATGGCAATAACGGCACCGATCACGGGCATGGCAATGTGGCGTGGGTCATGGGCGGGCGCGTGCGCGGCGGCAAGGTCTACGGTCAATGGCCGGGATTGCGCCCCAACCAATTATGGCAAGGGCGCGATCTGGCGGTCACCACCGATTTCCGTTCTGTTATCGGCAGCGTGGTCGGCGGCCAGTTCGGGCTAAGCGACGCGGCGTTGCGGCAAATCATCCCCGATTACGCGCCGAGTGGCGGGTTGTATGGGTTAGTTTCGGCGTAAAAAGCCGCATAAATCCGGCTTGTCACACGCCACACCAACCGCCATAATTTAGCCCCTAAGCCGCGATACAGTGAATCGCTGTCAACCTTTACGGAGATGACCATGAAAAATTTGCGCCTCGCCCTCCTCGGCAATGTGCTGCTGCTCGCGGCCTGCGCCAGCACGCCAGGAGGCCCCACGGTTCAGGCCTTGCCGCCACAGGGGAAATCTTTCGACCAATTCGCGGGCGAACAGGATTATTGTAAATCCTATGCGGATTCCCAAGTGCGCAGCCAGGCGGAAGACGCCAATACAACCGGTCTTTTGGAAGGCGTGGGTGGAACGGTTTTGGGCGCGGGTCTAGGCGCAGCGCTGGGCGGTGGACATGGCGCGGCGATTGGCGCGGCGGGCGGTGCCGTTGCCGGTACTGCTGTCGGTGCAAACACATCGGGCAGCAAGCAAGGAGGCATCCAGCAACAATACAACAACGCCTATACCGCCTGTATGGTGAGCAAGGGCAACCAAATCGCCCGCCCTGTCGCGCCACGCACCACAGTGATTTATCAGGCACCGCCACCCACAGTGGTTTACCAACAAGCCCCGCCAACAGTGGTTTATGAGCGGGCGCCGCCGCCAACAGTCGTTTACGAACGACCTTACTAAGCGGTTTATTTAAGACAATAAAAAACAGGCCCGGTAGCGATACCGGGCCTGTTTTAGTTTGAGCGTAATAAAGTTAGGGCGTAAATTTATGCAGCTTGCTTGAATCGGGATTGCATGTTTGGGCACGCGCCTGACGATTTACCAACCCCCAATATGCCACACCGCTGTAATTATTTATAACTTGGCAAGTATGCGCACCAAATCCATCGGCTTGCCCTCTGTAATAAGAAGCTTCTTCCGCTTGTTTAAGCCGCGCACCAAAATTTTGCTGCATTTGCGTCATGCTTGCAGTGGCGCTTGCGGTGCCTTGCGACATACCTTCTTGTCGTGCTGTAGAAATTTTGTTGGCGATATCGGCCTTCTGATCAGCCAAAGCCAACGTTACGGCTTGCGTGGTGGCCGATTGATTTTGTTCGCGCAAAACAGTGACACCGACAGCAACACCGGCCAAAGCCGTAGCGGCAACAGCCGCCTTAACCCATGGAAATTTTCTCTTGTTCGGCGCGGCATCTTGCGGCGCTTCCATTTCCGATTCTATATGTAAAACAGGAGAACGAAGCCCCAATTGGTCGGCAAGAAGGGTTGCCTTCTGGGGGTTGTTGCCAGACCTATCAAGATGGAATTGGCCATCGCGTGTTGGTGCATTCATGTTCAAATTCCTTGTTTAAAATAACCGCTTAAAATAAGACTTCGCAACTATAAATCATGCTGCCTATCGGCCAAACATCAAAATATAGTTTCGCAGTTATTTCAACAAGATAGCTTTATTCCTTCAGGCCGTTTTTAAATGGAAATATCCAATGAACCCGTCCGCCACATACGCTTGGGTTGCGGCCGCAGCGTCGCGATATCATCGGCCTGTTCCGCCAATCCGATCTTGTTGCGCCGCCAACATTTGCCGGGCGGGAAACGATAAATCAGGCTGGTGTTAATCGCATCGGGCGTTGGCTTGGTTTGCCCGACCAGATAGGAATTATATTCTTCCTGACCCGCCACGCAATTTTCCGGTTTGTATAATAAGGTGCTTAGGCCTTCCGCGCTGCGGATAATCGTCGTGGCGACAGTGTGCGATGTTTGCACGATGCGCATCACTATAGGGTCTTTTTTCTCAACAAGACTCGCGATAAAAACAATCGGGTGTGTGACGTAATCATGGTCTTCGCCCGCCTTGTGAATAAAATGAATTTGTTTATCCAATCCCGCATAGGCGGGGTTTGTCGCGGCCAGATGCAGCACAAGCTGACGCCCCAACTTACAAGCCTGTTCATCGCTATCGATACAAGTTACCTGCAAGCCTGTACGCCGGTGGAACATGATGGCGCTGATAGGTAACGCGCCCGCGCCCACAAATGCGACGCTTTCACGATCCGGTTTTAACGGCACCGCTTTGACATGCCATTTCATGGCATGCAGTTCGGCGGCGACCAGGGCTTCGTAATTATCGCGATAGATAAAATTATCGTAAGATGAAAAACGGCTTTCGGCGCCGGGCTCCTTGCCCACCATAGCGCGCGCGCAATAACATTCCATTTCATATTCGCTGATGCTGAGCAACCGGCGCAGATCCGGCGCGATTTGTTTGATAACCGGCGCGCCGAGGATCGCGTGTGTTTCTTCGTGGCTGCGATGCCGCATCGTATTGCGCACAAAGCTGTGCAGCGTGGCGTTCAATTTGGCATTGTGTGGCGTGAAATCAGTCTGTTTCGTCAAAAAATTGTGGGTGTGCAACACATGGTCGATATAGGCCCCCGCCCCTATTTGTTCGTGCAATTCGATGGCGCCGCTGATCGTGTTCATAAAGAAATCCCTTTGTTTGAAAGCCTGGGAATCTTCTTTAATCCATTCTTTTTTTAATTGCAAATGATTCTTAATTGCAATTATATGACATTATATCTCAATGGGATAATGGGATATTTTTGTAAATTGGCATAAATTTCCATGCACCAATTGGCGCGAATATATGCTTTATATAATGTGATTTAGGGCGTTGGTTCCGCCAGCAAAGATTCAATCTTATCGACCAAATCCACATCATCGGGTTTAGTGACGGAATGGAAATAATCGACCAGCTCGCCCTGACGGTTGATCAGATATTTATGGAAATTCCATTTCGGCGAACCGATCCAACCAACCTGCCCCCGCGCCCATTTATAAAACGGATGCGCGTTATCGCCGATCACATCTTCTTTCGATGCCATCGGAAAGCTGACGCCATAATTCAATTTGCAAAATCCGGCGATTTGTTCGCCCGAGCCCGGTTCCTGATTACCGAAATCATTGCTGGGCACGCCGACAATCACCAAACCTTGCGGCGCGTATTTTGTATAAAGTTTTTCCAACCCGTCATATTGGCCGGTAAAGCCACATTGTGACGCCGTGTTGACCACCAATATTACCTTGCCCTTAAACTGCGCCAGGGGAAGCTCGCCCCCGCCTTGCAAAGCATGAAAGGTAAAGTCATAAGCGGTTTGCGTTGTCTCGGCACGTGCGTTGAAACCCCAAATCATCAGAACCCCCACAAGGATAAGAACCAGAATTTTTGGCATTGATTATTTCCCCATTTGCATTTGTGATACAAACGCCAAACGCCCATTATTACAACTGTAATAATGTCAGCGGGATATGATTGTTAGGGAATGTATAAGTTGGCCACATAGATGGGCAGACAGCCCGCCTTCGCAAGAGCTATGGCGAGGCATTTATTAAACGCACAGCGTTTGATAAATGGTGCGCACGACAGGGATTGAACCTGTGACCCCTACCATGTCAAGGTAATGCTCTACCGCTGAGCTACGCGCGCACTCTTTCGGGTTGCAGCGTTTTAGGGTTTTGTGAGGGTTTGAGCAAGGGAAAAGTGGGACACGCTTTTTTATGGCGAATCTGCTATTCATCTCCAAACTCTGACCACCGGCCTTTTCCATGCAACACGCCCTTAAACTGTCCGACACCACTGCCGAAGCCCCCACCTTCGCCGATTACGCCTACCCCACCGCCGCATGGAACAATATAGTGTTGGTGGGCGAAGCGCCGGGCGCGGAAGAAGCCCGGCTGGGCCGTCCCTTTGTGGGGCGCAGCGGGCAATTGCTGGATAAAATATTGGCACAGGCCGGCATCAAACGCGAAGAAACCCTTATCGCCAATGTGTTTCGCCACCGCCCGCCCGCCAACAAGGTCGATCATTTCTTTACCTCGCGCCGCGCTGCAATGGCCGAAGGCATCGGCATTGCCGAACAATATGGCAAGTTTGGCAGCGCGTTTTGCCGCGCCGATTTCGCGCCCGAAATTGCCCATCTGGGCGATGTTTTGCGCCAAAAAAATCCGAAAATTGTCATGGCGTTGGGGCGCACCCCCTTGTGGGCTTTGACAGGTGAAAACGGGTTGCTGGGCAAAGTCGGCCAAATTCTGCCCTGTCGTTTAGAGGAATCACTTCAGATTATCCCCACCTACCACCCCAGCTTTATCCTACGCGGCAACTGGGGGTTGCAAGAAGAATGGCTTTCCCATTTTGTCAAAGCGGTAAAATTATCCAAATAAATCAACGCAATGGCATTAATATCACGTTGGCTTTCGATGAAAGTGAAAAAGTAAACAAATCCTTGCTTTACCCGTTAACAAAAAGCTAATTTCTGTTGACGCGATAGTGCGCGGCAAAACCTTAATTGAGGTCGCCCAGCGCCTTATTTTTAAAAAGTTCAGGAGTATTAAAAAGTGACCGCACCCAAAAGCCCCCTATCTTCCCATCACGGGTCGAACCACGAACCTTACCGTGAAAACATCATTCAATCCTGCGAAGTTGAAGCATCGGATGTGCATGCGGCACCGGGCAAGCCTGTAACGCCCCTGCTCGATCTCATTAAAATTCCCGAAGATTTGCGCAAGATGAAGCCGGAACAACTACCGCAGATTGCCGATGAATTGCGTCTTGAAACCATCGATGCCGTTTCTGTCACCGGCGGCCATTTGGGCGCGGGTCTTGGGGTTGTCGAACTGACAACGGCCCTTCATTACGTTTTCAACACACCCGAAGACATTATCATCTGGGATGTCGGCCACCAAACCTATCCCCACAAAATTCTGACCGGTCGCCGCGACCGTATCCGCACTTTGCGTCAGGGCGGCGGTTTGTCCGGCTTTACCAAACGCAGCGAAAGCGAATATGACGCCTTCGGCGCGGCACACAGCTCGACCTCAATCTCGGCCGCTTTCGGTTACGCCGTTGCCCGCGATTTCAAACGCAAAAAGAATAACGTCATCGCCATCATCGGCGACGGCTCCATCAGCGCCGGCATGGCCTATGAAGCACTGAACAATGCAGGCGCATCGGATTCGCGTTTAATCGTTATTTTAAACGACAATGATATGTCGATCGCGCCGCCAACCGGTGCCATGAGCGCCTATCTATCGCGCATTGTTTCATCAAAAGAATATCGCAGCCTGCGTCATATCGCGAAGGAATTTGCCAACTTGTTCCCGCGCCGTTTAAAAGAAGTCGCACGCAAGGCTGAACATTACGCGCGCGGCATGGTCACGGGCGGAACTTTGTTCGAAGAAATGGGCTTCTATTATGTCGGCCCGATCGACGGCCATAATCTGGAACATCTGGTTCCCGTGTTGGAAAATGTGCGCGACGACCCACAAGGCGGCCCTGTTTTGATCCATGTCGTGACGCAAAAAGGCCACGGCTACGAAGCGGCAGAACAAGCGGCCGATAAACTTCACGCCGTTCAACCGAAATTCAATATTGTTAAAACCGAAGCGGAAAAGGCGGCAGAGAAAGCGGCCGCCAAACCAAAACCGCCAACCTATACCCGCGCCTTTGCCGACGCCCTTATCGTCGAAGCGGAACATGACAACCGCATTCTGGCTATCAGCGCCGCGATGCCTTCGGGCACCGGTTTGGATGTGTTTGGCAAGAAATACCCCGAACGCACCTTTGACGTTGGTATTGCCGAACAACATGCAGTGACTTTCGCCGCCGGTCTGGCCTGCGAAGGCTTCAAACCTTATGTCGCCATCTATTCAACCTTCCTGCAACGTGCGTATGACCAGCTGGTTCATGACGTTGTTCTGCAAAAACTGCCTGTGCGTTTCATTATGGATCGCGCCGGTCTGGTTGGTGCCGATGGCGCGACCCATGCGGGCGCTTTCGATCTCGCCTATCTCATGTGCTTGCCTAACATTGTTATCATGGCGCCAAGCGATGAGACTGAGCTGACACACATGATCGCCACCTCCGCCGTTATTGATGACGCGCCATCCGCCATCCGCATTCCACGCGGTGAAGGCAACGGCATTGCACGCCCTGCCCGTGGCCAAGTCTTGCCAATCGGCAAAGCCAACATCGTCAAGGAAGGCACCAAGGTTGCTATTCTCTGCCTCGGCACGCGTATGGAAGAAACCAAAAAGGCGGCAGCCGAACTTGATGCCCGCGGCATCAGCACAACAATTGTCGATATGCGTTTTGCCAAACCGATGGATATGGAATTGATCCGCCGCATGGCCAACACCCATGAGGCTCTCATCACGATCGAAGAAGGCGCGCAAGGCGGTTTCGGCAGCCATGTGTTGAGCCATCTGGCCAATGAAGGTTTTATGGATCGCGGTTTGAAAATCCGTTCCATGACCCTGCCCGATATTTTCCAGGATCATAACGCGCCTTTCAAACAATATGACGAAGCCGGTTTAAACGCCCGTCACATTGTTGAAAAAGCGTTGGAAGCCTTGGGTCTTCAAACATCCGGTGTTGAACAAACCCCCGTAGCCGCAGCGACAGCCTAAGGTTGGATGATGAAAACGGTACAGTATTTTCTCGCTATAGGATTGTTGTGTGTGTCGGTTGCGGCACAGGCGGCGGATACGCCTGCGGAAAATACGGTGCGCGGTTTTTACAGCCAGCTGGTCGAGGCGATGAAGCAAGGCGACAAGTTGGGTTATAGTGGCCGTTATAAAAAGCTCGACCCCGCCATTCGCGCCGCTTTCAATTTGCCTTTGATGACGAAAATGGCGGTTGGGTCGAGCTGGGCAGAAGCGACAGCACAGGAACAAAATGATCTGGTCAATGCGTTCTCCGATTTCAGCGTCGCGAGTTACGCCAGCCAGTTTACCGCCTATGACGGCGAACAATTTTCCGTGGTCGATCAGAAACAAACGGCGGATGGCGTGATTGTCGAAACCACGTTAAAGCCCAAAGACAAAGACGCCGTGTCGCTGAACTACCTGATGAAGGCCGACGACAAAGGCAAATTCCGCATCGTCGATGTGTTCATCAACGGCACCATTTCGGAATTGGCGACACGCCGCGCCGAATTCTCGTCCATCGCCCGCCGCGACGGAATCTCTGCCCTCGTCACCTCGCTCGGTGAAAAGTCTAAACAGATGGCGCCGTTGTAAAAAGCGGCAGCTTCTTCATAACCAGCCAGAAAGTAGCAAATGTCTTATTCGCGCTTTTTAATTCCCACAATTATTTCTGTATCACTGTTAGTCGGCTGCACAACGGCCGTGCATTTACGAAATGATATGGAGGATTCTAAAGTGGCCTATAAAAACTGCCTCATGGATCACCCAAACAACTTAGATTCTTGCGAAGCTCAACGAAGAATTTTTGAAGCTGACAAAGAAGCATATTCAAGCGTCAGCCATCCCACTGCCCAATAGAACTCAAAATATATCTTTGTTTAAACCATTTCAGCTTTTCTGGAGTTCTCACTCCGCATAACCCCATGAATTAAATGATAAAATAATCGCCTTATTTGTGTCATAATGAAACGGTACTGTACCGTTGAGTTAAATAGATAAGTTTAATTCAACGATTCGCCCACCGGAAAGACATCCACCGCGAACACAACAAGGGAGGCCACGATGAAGACCACAACCAAATATGCCGCCACTGCTTTGATGGCTCTGGCGATTACCGCAACATCATTCAGCCCTGCGCAGGCACGCGGGTGGGATCATCATGGCGGCTGGGGTCGCGGTCATGGCGGCGGCGGTTTCGCTTATGGTTTGGTGGCCGGTGTTGCCGGTGCCGCCGTAGCGCTTGCCACGCTCCCTTTCGTCGCTGTAGGCGATGTGGTCGGTGCTGCGGCACCTGCCCCAGCTGAAACTTATTATCAGCCAGCACCCGCGCCCGTCTATCAGCAAGCCTCCGTGTATCAAGCCGCGCCTGCGCCGGTATATTATGCCCAGCCGCAACGGGTTGTTTACGCCACGCCCGCCTATTATCCTGCCTATGGATATCGGTATGGATATTACAGGTAATCATGACTAAAGCACCAGTAAAAGCCCCGCGACGAGGTGGCCGCCCGTCGCGGGAACAGGCGGCGATGTTGGAGGACACAATCCTCGATACCGCGACCGCTTTGTTTTTCGACCAAGGTTATGGCGCGGTCAGTATCGAACAAATCGCCAAACAGGCGCGCATTTCCAAGCGCACTTTCTATGCGCGTTACGACAATAAAGAAGCATTGTTCACCGCCGTGGTGCATAGGGTTATCCACGGGTTGCGTCCCCCCGCTTCCGCTATCGATACCCTGTTTGCGGGTGCCAACATCAAAGAAGTTCTGCTGCGCATCGCGCCAATTATATTGCATGCGTCAATGAAACCACAGGCGGTGGCTTTGCAACGGCTGATGCTGGCCGAAGCCCGGCGCTTTCCCGAGATGGTCACCATCATGCATAACGAAAGCGCGCGTTCCGAAGCCATTACCCGCATTGCCGCCGTTTTGAAAATGCAGAAATCCGGTATAGCGCCCGAGTTTGCCGCCGAACAGTTTTTGCACATGCTGACCTCTGCGCCGCAACGCCGCGCCATGGGGTTGGACACAGATATGACCAAGCCAGAACTGGATCAATGGGCGGCACAGACCGTCGATTTATTCCTGAACGGTTTTGCGGCACCGGTTAAATAATCCTAGGCAAATATGCCCCGTTTCGGGGTATAGTCACGGCTGTTCTAACCTAGCCCCACCTTGCCTTTATGATCAAACGCGCCGCCTCTATCAGCCTTATCGTTCTGCTGGTCAATTTCGCCCTGTGGGCCTTGGTCAACCAAAGCGTTTCCGAACGCGCCTGGGGCGGCACCATCAACAGCCTGTCCTACAGCGGCTATCAGGCGGGCAACGCAGACAATCATTTATCCGATGCCGATATCGACCGCGATCTGGCGGCATTGGAAGGCCATACGGTTTCCATCCGCACTTATGGCGTGGCCGATGGGTTGGACCGCATTGTGGCTATCGCGGCCAAGCATAATCTGGATGTTAATCTGGGCGCGTGGATGTCGCCCGATGACGCGACCAACAAAGAAGAGCTGGCGCGCGCCATCGGTGTCGCCCGCGCCAATCCTAATGTGAAGCGCCTGATCGTGGGCAATGAATCTTTGCTGCGCGCCGATGTGACGATTGACCAGCTGATCGGCTATATCGAAAGCGCCAAACGGCAAATTTCCATCCCCGTCACGACAGCCGAACCGTGGCATATCTGGTTGAAATATCCGCAATTGGCCGACAGCGTCGATTTCATCACGGTGCATATCCTGCCCTATTGGGAAGGCGTGCCGGAAGACGGCGCGATTGGCTATATCATGTATCGCTACCGCCAATTGGCCACCGCGTTTCCGCACAAACATATCTTTATCGGGGAAGTCGGTTGGCCCAGCGAAGGCCAATGGGTCAAAGGTTCCGAGCCATCACTGATCAATGAAGCCAAATTCACCCGCGATTTCCTGAATATCGCCAGCGCGGAACGGCTGGATTACTCCATCGTCGAATCTTTTGACCAACCATGGAAGCGCGGCATCGAAGGCACCGTCGGCGCGCATTGGGGGTTGTGGAGCATCGACCGCAAGCCGAAATTTTCCATGAGCGGTTCGGTTGCGGAATCCGCGCGGTGGCTGCAGGGTTGTTTGCTCGCGTCAGCAATTGCGTTTTTGCCTATCCAATGGTTTGTGCGGCGCAAGCAATATCTGCGTTTCCGTGGGCAGCTTTTCTACGCCGGACTCATTCAGGCGGTCGCCAGCGTTTTTGTCTGGGCAATCATGGCCGCCATTGCCGAACGTATTTTAAATGGCGATGTGGTGGCATGGACGGCTTTGCTGGGCGCGCAGATCGTCTTGTTGGCGTTGTTGTTGGTCGATGGTTTCGAGCTGGCCGAAGTTTTATGGACGCGCGAACGCCGCCGTTTCTTTGAACCGCGCAAGGATTGGACACCGCCAGCCGATGCGCCCAAAGTTTCTATCCATGTGCCGTGTTATAACGAACCGCCGCACATGGTGATGGAAACGCTGGATGCTTTGGCGAAACTTGATTACCCGAATTTTGAAGTTTTGATCATCGACAACAACACCAAAGACGAAGCGGTATGGAAACCGGTTGAGGGATATTGCGCCAAGTTAGGAGAACGTTTCCGCTTCTTCCATCTGCCTTCCTGGCCGGGATATAAAGCGGGCGCGTTGAATTTCGCATTGACACAAACCGCGCCCGATGCCGCCTTTGTCGGCGTGATCGACAGCGATTATGCAGTTGTTCCCGACTGGTTGCGGTCGACCATTCCCTATTTTACCAAACCCGAAGTCGCGTTTGTGCAAGCGCCACAGGATTACCGCGACGAAAACGAAAGCGCGTTCAAACGCATGTGTTATTGGGAATATGCGGGTTTTTTCCATATCGGCATGGTTCAACGCAACGAACGCAACGCGATTATCCAGCATGGCACGATGACATTAATCCGCAAAACCGCATTAACCGGCACAGGCGGTTGGGCGGAATGGTGTATTTGCGAAGACGCCGAATTGGGTTTGCGTCTATTTGAAAATGGGTATGAAGCGGTTTACATGGCCAATTCGATGGGGCGCGGTTTGATGCCCGATAATTTCAGCGCGTATAAAACCCAGCGTTTCCGTTGGGCTTACGGGGCGGCGCAAATCCTGAAACGCCATTGGCGCGATCTGGCCGAAGGCAACCGCCTGACACGCGGGCAAAAATACCATTTCATTTCCGGCTGGCTGCCGTGGTTTGCCGATGCCGCGCATATTGTTTTTGCGGGTGCCGCGATTGTATGGTCGGTTTTGCTGTTGTTCAAATGGGTCGAATTTCCGCCCGCCGTTTTTCTGGTGCCGACGCTCAGCGTTTTTGTTTTCAAGATCGCGGCGGCGTTTTTGTTGTATCGGGCGCGCATCCAATGCGGGTGGCGCGACCGGTTGGGGGCGGCTATCGCTGGCATGGCGTTGTCCCATGCCGTTGCGCGCGCGATGTGGCAAGGCATGTTCACATCGGGAAAACCGTTTTTCCGCACGCCGAAATGCGCCGACAAACCGGCGGCGTTGCAGGCGATATTGATGGCGCGGGAAGAATTGGCGTTACTCATATCCCTTCTCACTTGCGCCTTGCTGGTGTTGTGGAAATTTGAAATACAGAACCAAAATGCCGATTTATGGGCGGGCATGTTGCTGGTGCAAACCTTGCCTTACTGGGCGGCCGTGATCTTGGCCAGCGTCAATGCGTGGCCGAAGAAGAAGGTACAGAATGGTTGAAATCAATATCGTCTATCAGGGCACACTTCGTTGCTCTGCCACCCACAAACCTTCCGGCACCACTTTATTGACCGATGCTCCGGTCGATAATCACGGCAAGGGCGAAAGCTTTTCGCCCACCGATTTGATGGCAACAGCTTTGGGCGCGTGTATCCTGACAACCATGGGTATCGTCGCCGATATGATTGCGGTCGATTTGACCAACAGTCGAGTCACGGTTCATAAAGAAATGACCGCGACACCCAGCCGCCGCATTGCGGCGTTGCCCGTGATAATCACGGTGCCCGTGGCGTTGGATGATATGCAGAAACGCAAATTGATAAAAGCCGCAGAGGGTTGCCCCGTGAAGCACAGCCTTCATCCCGACATTCAAATTCCAATGGAATTTATTTGGGGCTAGCGCTTACAACCGTTCGACATTCATGCCTTCAACGCGATAGGTCGCGCCCACGGCGCGGTTCGCATCGGGTTCGGGGAAAGTGATAATCAACGAACCGCCATCGACATGCGCTTGATTGGTGCGCGTGCAATTATCGACATCCGACATTTTCGACCCGTCATTATTCAACATCAACACATGCGTATGATACAGGCAATTGGGTTCGGCCTGGCTGTAGCTGGTGAAAATCATCACGTCTTCGTTGCCCAGATCATAGGTCGGCGAAATACCGATAACCGAAGGCTGCCCATCGACCGCCAAAACCGTTTGGCCGTTCACGGTGACATTATAGGATTTATTGCCGGCTGTGCCGCTTTCATTCACATCGACGCTGGCATATCGGCTGTTCATTTTGCGCGTGCCGCCCTTCATCGATGTCGCGTAATCGGAACCCACATCATCGGAAGGCAATATGCCGTTGGCGAATTCTTGCGTCTTAAAGCTGTGCGTGCCGATCACAGGCGCATCGGCATCAGCCAGGGCGCGCATCGTTTTCGGCCCCAAAACACCGTCGGCTTTTAACCCGTGGTCACGCTGGAAATTCTTGATGGCTTTGCGGGTTTGCGGACCCATTTTGCCGTCGGCTTTGCCTTTGTAATAACCCAGATTGATCAAATGCTGTTGCGCAGTGCGCGTGTTGGAAACGGGCGCAGCGATTACGCGGTGATGGCCCGCATGGCGAACGACATGATGATGGTGATGCGTAACAGTATGCGTGCAATGGCAATGGGTGGCGGCATCGACGGGCGATGTGCCAAGCACAAGCGCGAAACAGGCCGAAAGGGACGACAAAGCCAAAGCGCGGGCAAAACGGGTCATTTTAAAATCCTTGTTGATTCTGATGCCTTGAATCAAAGCCAAAAACCTGTTTGGCGCAAGGGGTTAATTATGGTTATAAGACAATCATGAACTATCGCCACATCTTTCACGCCGGAAATATCTGTGACGTCGTTAAACACGCGGTTTTAACGCTTGTGCTGCGGCATTTGCGCGTCAAAGACAAAGGCTTTGCCGTCCTTGATACCCATGCGGGCATCGGGCTTTATGACCTTGCCGACCCCCGCGCATTAAAAACCGGCGAGGCCGACGCCGGTATTAACCGCCTTCTGGCATCCGCTCCCCTGCCCGCTTTGAAAGATTATTACACCATATTGCGGAAATTAAATCCTCTGTGGAACGGCATAGGCACAGAAAATTTCCGTACCTATCCGGGTTCGCCGCTGATCGGTTTTCATCTGCTGCGCGACCAAGACCGGTTGATGGCCTGCGAACTTCATCCCGAAGATTTTGAGGCGTTGCGCGTTTTGTCTCCCCACGACAAGCGCATGCAAATCCACCACCGCGACGGGTTTGAAGCGATGGGCGCGTTTTTACCACCACCGGAAAAACGCGGCCTTGTTCTCATCGACCCCCCTTATGAAGAGCCGGATGAATTCGACCGTCTGGTAAAACGCGTGCAGGCGGCGCACAAAGTCTGGCCGACTGGCATCTATATGTTGTGGTATCCCATCAAAAACAGACCAGCGATCTGGCAATTTCACGAAGCGCTGGCGGCGACGGGCATCGGCAAAATTCTCTGCGCCGAGTTTATTTACGAACAAGAAGGCCGTGCGGATAAATTGGTGGGCAGTGGATTAATATTAATCAACCCACCGTGGAAACTGGACGAAGAACTGACCGCGCTGTTTCCGGCACTACACAACGCTATGCACACAAATTATGCGGGCAGCATTGTGAAGTGGCTGGTAGAATAAACTACTTCCGCAAATCCGGCGGCAAAACTTCCGCCGCCAAACTCACCGCCGCATCCGCCAAACTCATCATCTCCTGCGCCTCGCCACCCAAACGGCGCAAAGCGACCGTCTTATTCTCGGCTTCCTTGCGCCCCACAACCAAAATCAATGGCACTTTCTGTAACGAATGATCACGGATTTTCGCATTGATCTTTTCGGCACGCGTATCAATTTGCGTGCGTATACCCGCCGCATCCAATGCTTCATAAACTTCACGCGCATAATCATCCGCATCATTGGTGATGGTGCAAACAACGGCCTGCACCGGCGACAACCACAACGGAAATTTGCCCGAACAATCTTCGATCATAATGCCAAGGAAACGATGCAACGTGCCCAAAATCGCGCGATGCAACATAACAGGACGATGTTTCTGCCCGTCTTCGCCGATATAAACCGCATCCAGACGTTCCGGCATGTTGGGATCGACTTGCAACGTGCCGCATTGCCATTCGCGGCCAATCGCATCGCGCAAATAGAATTCCAGTTTCGGCCCGTAAAACGCGCCATCGCCCGGATTGATGTCATAGGGCAAGCCCGCTTCTTCCAATGCGCGTTTCAATGCGCCTTCGGCCTTGTCCCACGCCTCCTCGGTGCCGATACGCACAGCGGGACGGTCGGCCAGACGCACACGTGCGACCTCAAACCCAAGGTCGGCATAGACAGAACGCAACAATTCACAGAATGCCAGGCTCTCGCTTTGAATCTGGTCTTCGGTACAGAAAATATGCGCGTCGTCTTGCACAAATTGGCGCACGCGCATCAGGCCATGCATCGATCCGTGCGATTCATTACGGTGACAATTACCGAATTCGGCCATACGCAACGGCAAATCGCGATAGCTGGTGATGCCTTGTTTAAACAGCTGCACATGGCCGGGGCAATTCATCGGCTTCAACCCCAACATATGCGGTTCGTCCGGTTTCGCCTCATTCTTCAACGCGACCTTGAACATATTGTCGCCATACATATCCCAATGGCCGGATGCCTTGAACAGGCTGCTGTCATACAGCTGCGGTGTATGCACTTCGACATAACCCGCCTTGGTAATACGGCGGCGGATATAATTTTCCAACGTTCTGTATAATGTCCAACCCTTGGGGTGCCAGAACACGCTGCCCGCCGCTTCGTCTTGCATATGGAACAGGCCGAGTTCCTTGCCGATTTTGCGATGATCGCGTTTTTCGGCTTCGTCAATTTGCGTCAGATAGGCTTGCAATTCTTTTTCATCACGCCAAGCGGTGCCATAAATACGTTGCAACATCGCGTTCTTACTGTCGCCGCGCCAATAGGCACCGGCCAGTTTCAACAGCTTGAACGCGGTTCCCGTCTTGCCTGTGGTCGGCATATGCGGGCCGCGGCATAAATCTTTCCATTCACCTTGCGAATAAGTTGTGATGGTTTGGTTGGCGGGCAAATCGCGGATTAATTCCGCTTTATACTTCTCGCCTTTCGATTCAAAAAACTTCACCGCCTCGTCGCGTTGCCATTCTTCGCGCACCAAGGGTGCATCACGCGCGACAATCTCGCGCATTTTTTCTTCAATCTTGGGGAAATCGTCAGTGCTAAAAGGCACATCGCGGGCGAAGTCGTAGTAAAAACCATTTTCGATATTGGGGCCGATCGTCACCTGCGTATCGGGGAAAAGTTCCTGAACCGCTTCGGCCAGAATATGCGCGGTGTCGTGGCGGATGAGATCCAAAGCTTCGGGCGACTTACGCGTAACAATTTCAACCTTTGCATCACGGTCGATGAGGCGCATCAAATCGCGCAACTCACCGTCCAGCTTGATAGCCAGCGCGGCCTTGGCAAGACCGGCGCCAATAGAGGCGGCCAAATCCAAACCCGTTACGGGTGCGGAAAAACTTTTGACGTTACCGTCGGGCAAAGTGAGATTAACAGTCATGGTTCAATTTCTAAGTTATTGTTTCTGACTCTTTTCTACCCAATGTGAGTCTTTCATGCAACGCAAAGTCGAAATAGTTTTTTGTTCGCTTCACGCCATTGACCGCATGAATCCGCACCCCCTACAGTAGGGGCAAGTGATTCGTTCTGAATCCGCCAGAAAAAGTGAAAAATTTATGAATCCCAACACCACAACCGTCCTTTTTCTGTCCACGGGCGATGCCGCGCGCGGCATTATGGCCGAAGCCCTGTTGCGCCACAAAGGTGGCGACCGCTTTACCGCCCTTTCCGCCGGTTATGCCATGTTGCCCGGCGTGCATGATTGTACTGCAGAGTTATTGAAATCCGAAGGTATTTCGCTGGATGGATTGCATGCCAAAGGGTGGAACGAATTTTTTAATTCGTCGCGTTCAATATTGGTCGATGTGATTATTACTTTGTCCGAAGAAGCCCGCGCCAATTGTCCGCAATGGCCCGGCGACCCGGTGCGCGTTCATTGGCCGGTCGATGATCCTTTGGCATCCAGCAGCGACGATATGCGCGAATGGAAATTCCGCAAATGTTTCACCACGATGCAAAACCGCGTCGATGCGTTGATCAAACAACGCAAACCGCACAGCCCGGCGGAATTGATGATTCAGATGCGCAGTATTGCGGCAGTTGTTTAAGCCGCAACCGTGGTCGCAACCGTCCGCGCCGCCGGATACATCAACCCTTCATACATTTCCATCATGCCGTTGAACCAATTTGCCTGCGGGAAATTATCTTCGATGAAATAGCGCGTATTGTCGGCCAGATTAACGCGTTGATCTGTGTTCAGACGGGTGGCTTCGCGCAACGCCTTGGTTAATTCCTGCACATTATCGGGCGGCAAAACCCAGGCGGTTTCGCCCTTCATGACCATTTCTTCGTTCGCGCCAACCGATGTGACAATCACAGGGCGACCCAAAGCCTGCGCCGCCAGCAATTCCATATTCTGGCCGCGTGGCGCGCTGTTGGCTGCGATCACCATATTCGCCAGCCAAAACGCAGCCGGCCAGTCGGTACAGGTTTCGGGCATAATCACTTTGCCGCTTAAGCCCAACCGTTCGATGCTTTGTTCCAATTCGGTGCGCAGCAATTGTGAATGACGCCCGCCACCGACCATAACAGTGTAAAGATTTTCCTGTTTCAACTGCACCAAAGCCTGCAGAATTTCTGCATGCCCCATGTTGGGTTCAATCGGCATAGGTGCCAAGGCCACAATCGCCTGTTCCGGCAAACGCCATAAACGGCTTAGATTATGCAACCGTTCGGCGCTGATGCCCGATGCGTTATAGCTTTGCAGATCGATGCCGGGTGCCACGCGCGTGATAATCGCCGGATTAATCTGAAAAGTCGACGTCAGATGCTTGGCCATCATCCGTGTCGGCACACGCACCGCGCAGGATGTTTGCGTCATGAGCGCGATCAACCGATGGGTCAAAGGCGTATCGGCCAAAGGTTGCGTGATATCGATCACCAACGGCAACCGGTGCAACAAACTTAATTTACACGCCTGCGCCACGGTCGCGATGCCATGCGCATGAATGAGAACCGGACGTTCGCGTTGCACCAAAGATTCCAGTTGCACGCGATTACGCCAGCTGGACAAAACACCGTGATGGTCGAGCGGCATGCGCACATGTTTGACCGCAGCCCGTTCCGCCTCAGTCACCAACGCGCCACCGCTGCTGGCGATCATCGCGCGCCAGCCCAAACGTTGGGTCAGGACCGCCAAAGTCACCGTTTCCCGCGCCGGATCGCCGTAATCCAGATCGGCACACAAATGCAAAACGCCGGCCTTTGTGCTGCGCCGCGTTCCACCTTTAAGCGGCTGGGGATTTCTGTTAAAGCTGTTTGGCTGTGTCATTACTTTATGGGGCTACATATATGTCTGTTGAATTCCTTAGTCTAGCGGAAGGCACCCTTGCATATCAACGACAGATTGGCGATATAGGGCAGGCAGGCGGGGGCAAACCCGGCGTGGTTTTTCTGGGCGGTTATGCGTCGGATATGGAAGGCACAAAAGCCCAGTATTTGGCACAAAAATGCGCCGAATCCGGCCTGTCTTTCGTGCGTTTCGATTACCGCGGCTGTGGGCAATCACCCGGAAAATTTACAGATGGCACTATCGGCTTGTGGCGCGAAGATACGCTGGCCGTCCTCGACCAGCTGACACAGGGGCCGCAAATAATCGTCGGGTCATCCATGGGTGGGTGGTTGGGTTTACTTCTGGCATCATCGCGTCCCGAACGTATCAAGGCTTTTATCGGTATAGCGGTCGCGCCAGATTTTTCGGAAGAGTTGGTATGGAAAAACCTGACCGATAAACAGCGCGAGACATTATTGCGCGACGGCGAAATTTATGACGAAGACGCGCCACCAGATTTCAGAATACCAATGACATTAAAATTGATCGAAGATGCGCGGGCGCATCTGGTATTTAGCTCGCCCTGCCCCATCGCCTGCCCCGTTCGTTTACTACAAGGCATGCGCGACAAGGAAGTTCCCTACACATACGCCGAACGCATCGCCAAACATATCGCATCGGACGATGTGCAAATAACGCTCATAAAAAACGGTGACCACCGCCTTAGCACACCCGAAAATCTGGATATGTTGTGGCAAATGGTCGCCGGTTTTATCTAAAGCTTAAGCCGCGGCCTTATATTCAACTTGTTCTTCCGACAAAACTTGCTGATAGGCCGGACGGCTGCTGATTTCCTTTAACAACCGCTTGGTGTTTTCACCAAAAATAACCGGCTTGGGCATATTGCCCGACCAGTTGGCGATGACGGTCAGCAAAATATCGGCTATCGTCACCTTGGCACCGCAAACATAAGGTTGCTTGGCCAGACGTTGATCGACTTCTTCCCATAAACTATTAATGGCGGCAATCGTGGCATCCACCAACGGGCCTTCGGTCACGCCGTTGCGTTTCAGGAAAAACCCGCGGCCATAGGCGGGGTGCATCGTGGCATTGGCGAACATCAGCCATTCCAACGCCGCGTCGCGTTCCATACCGCTTTTGGGCAACAAGGGGCTGTCATGTTTTTCCAACAGATGGATAAGAATGGCGGCACCTTCGCGCAGCACTTGATCTCCATCGACCAAAACAGGGATTTGTCCACGCGGATTCAATTTCAGAAATTCCGGCGTGCGGTTTTGCCCCGCCATCATATCAATCTTTTCCAAAGTCACGGGCTGGCCACATTCATGCAAAGCGATATGAATAGCCATCGAACAGGCACCAGGTGAATAATAGAGTTTGTACATGGGAAAAGCTCCTTATGGTTACAGGACGAACGAAAGATTGACTCTGATTTATGTCTTTTTTGTGAAAAGCACGATAAATGAATTTATTGATTTTTTATGTCCCTATCATCAAAATAAATATACCTGTTCATTGATATGTGAAGTATCAGGCTTTTATCAAAAGGATGTGACGCCATGAAAAAAATTTCCCTTCTCGCTTTATTGCTTGCGCTTACCAGCCTTTCCGGCTGCATGGATATGCAACAACGCGAATGCCTGATGAGCCCCGGCGCGCCTGCGGCAACATTGACCGACAACCCGCCGCCCACCGCAAGCTGCCTGACGCATGATTGTGACGGACAGTAACGGTGTCCCCCTCGCCTTTGGTAAAGGCCTCCACACTTATTGAATTGAATGCGGTTATTGTGGCCATGGCCAACGGCAAGCCTTGCCTGCTGACCGCATCCGATCTTGCTTTGCCTTCGGGCCCTTTTGAAACCGGTCACCGCACCTTGGAACAAGGGTTGCGTTCATGGGCGCGGGTCAAGGCGCAACAAACGCTGGGCTATGTCGAACAGCTTTATACTTTTGCCGACCGCGACCGTGACCGCACAGCGCGCGAGCAGCGTGCAGTTTCGATCGGTTATCTGGCGCTGGTTTATCAGGCGCCGCATAATATGGATGATCACTGGTCATCCTGGTATTTGCATTTCCCATGGGAAGACCACCGCGACGGCGTGCCGACACTCACCACCAAAATAATCATCCCCGCTTTGACGGCATGGAAAAATGCCGCGCCCGATGCGGCGGCCAAACGTGAAAGGCACGAACGTATCGCCATCGCCTTTCCCGCCAATCCGCGCCATTGGAACGAAGAACTTGTCCTGCAACGCTATGAACTTTTGTGGGAAGCGGGATTGGTCAGCGAAGCAGGCAAAAAGAAAAACAATCTTGGCCTTGCGATGCCTTTCGATCATCGGCGCATTGTGGCAACCGCCATGGCGCGGTTGCGCGCCAAAATTAAATACCGCCCTGTTGTGTTTGAATTGATGCCGCCCGCCTTTACCCTGCTGCAACTGCAAAACACGGTCGAAGCTTTGGCGGGATTGCGTTTGCATAAACAGAATTTCCGCCGCCTGGTCGAAGCGCAAGGCCTGGTCGAAGAAACGGGTGCAATCACCAGCGGCGCCTCAGGACGCCCCGCCAAATTGTTCGCCTTCCGCCGCAAAGTTTTGCAGGAACGCGCGGCGGTCGGCACCAAACTGCCGCGAACAAGCTGATATAATTGGCTTATTTTTCGATATGGCGTTAGAGCCCGTAAAAGCGTATAGTTTTGGCATGGTTACGGGGATTCAACCCGTTTTTTCGAAGCCTATTTATACTCATATTGAGTATATTAGTTCCTTTTAGGAGAAGCCAGATGGGTATCGTTTCAAAACAGACGGCAGAAAGCCTGCAACGCACAGCGGCGATTTATGACCGCGTGAAAAATGTTATTCCGCCGATGGAATGGGCCGCCTTTGCCGATGATGTCGATGCCATTTTGCGCCTGAAGAAAACCCGCAACGCGGTCATCCTTGCGCATAATTATATGCGCCCCGAAATTTTCCACGGCGTTGCCGATATTTGCGGAGACTCTTTGGCTCTGGCGCGTGAAGCGGTTGATGTGAAAGCCGATGTGATTGTGATGGCCGGCGTGCATTTTATGGCCGAGACCGCCAAACTTCTGAACCCAACGCGCACAGTGCTTATCCCTGACACACAGGCCGGTTGTTCGCTGGCGGAATCCGTCACGGCGAATGATGTGCGATTGTTGCGCCAACAATATCCGGGCGTGCCAATTGTTACCTATGTCAACACATCGGCTGCGGTCAAAGCGGAATCCGACATTTGCTGCACATCCGGCAATGCGGTCAAAATCGTGCAATCGCTGGGCGTTGATCGGGTCATTATGTTGCCCGATGAATATCTTGCACAGAATGTACAAAACGATCTTATCGCCCTGGGCAGCAAAATTCAGATCATCACCTATAAAGGCCATTGCGAAGTCCATGAACGTTTTTCGCCAAACGATATCACTTTGTTCCGCCAACAAAATCCGGGCGTGGTGGTTTTGGCGCATCCCGAATGTCCGCCCGATGTTGTGGCGGCATCCGATTATGCAGGTTCGACCAAGGGTATGATTGATTGGGTCGATGCGCATAAACCGGCGCGCGTGGTTTTGCTGACCGAATGTTCGATGAGCGATAATGTCGCCGCAAGCCGCCCCGAAACGAATTTCGTGCGCCCGTGTCAGCTATGCCCGCACATGAAGCGCATTACCTTGGCGAATATCCGCGCATCGCTGGAAACCCTGACACATGAAGTAACCATTCCCGACGCCATCACGGCACAAGCCCGCCGCGCGGTCGAACGTATGATTGCGGTGCGGTAATGAAACCCGTCATCCTTGGCGCTGGACTCGCAGGGATCACAACAGTCCTCGCTCTCGCCCCCCTGCCTGTCATGCTTATCTCGCCACGCAAACTTGGCATCGGATGCAGCAGCGCCTGGGCGCAGGGCGGCATCGCAGCATCCATCGGCGCGGACGACAATGCCGCCCTCCACGCCGCCGACACGATTAAAGCCGGCAATGGCTTGAACGATGAAAACATCGTTCGCCACACAACCGAAGATGCCGCACGCATCATCCAAAACCTTATCGGCCAAGGCGTGATGTTTGACCGCGATGCGCAAGGCGCGTTGCATCTGGGGTTGGAAGCGGCACACCAAAAACGCCGCATCGTGCATGCCAAAGATTCAACCGGTGCTGCCGTGATGCAGGCATTGATCGCCAAAACCCGCGCAACCCCTTCCATTGAAATTATCGAAGACGCCACTGCCACCGACATTATCGCCGATGGCCAGATACAGGCTGTGCGTTTGCAACGCGGCACAGAACAAACAACAATTGCCACCAACCAAATCGTGCTGGCGACAGGCGGCGCGGCCGGTTTATGGCGCGACACCACCAACCCGCCCGAAAATTGGGGCGGAGGTTTGGCGCTTGCCGCCCGCGCGGGCGCGGCGCTCGGCGATCTGGAATTTATGCAATTCCACCCGACTGCGCTGGACACACATCTTGATCCGATGCCGCTTATCAGCGAGGCGCTGCGCGGCGAAGGCGCATTGTTGATTGATGAAACCAACGCGCGTTTTACCGACGAATTGCAACCGCGCGATATCGTCGCCCGCGCCATTGCCAACCATATATCCAATGGCCATCGCGTTTTTCTCGATGCGCGTCCTTTGCGCGATACACTCACGGCGCATTTCCCCCATATCCATGCGGTATGCATGAAGGCGGGCATAGACCCCACAACAACCCCTATCCCTGTGCGCCCCGCCGCGCATTACCACATGGGCGGTGTCGTTACCGATGCGCATGGCCGCACCAACATCACCGGCCTGTGGGCCTGCGGCGAGGTCGCCAGCACAGGGCTTCACGGCGCCAATCGTTTGGCGAGCAATGGGTTGCTGGAAGCCGCCTGCTTCGGACAACGTGTCGCGGCAGACATAAGCGCATCGTCACCCGCAACCACGCGCACACACCCAACACGCGCTTTTACACCGGCTCGCATGGAAACAAGCCAGCAACGCGCCCTTATCCACGCCACATTATCCAACCATGTCGGCGTCGTGCGCAACAAGGCGGGGCTGGAACGCGCTCTTGACCTTCTGTCGCCCCTTGCCACAATATCCGACCGCGCTTTGGTCGGCATGATGATCGCGCAATCGGCCTTGCAACGCGCCGAAAGCCGCGGCGCGCATTACCGCGATGATTTTCCGCACTCTTTACCCGACGCTGAACATTCCCGTTACCTGCTCAAGGAATATGCCGATGCCGCATAATAATTTGCCCGATCTGATGGTGCGCCCTTTGGTCGAAGCCGCCTTGCGCGAAGATCTGGGTCGCGCGGGCGATATCACCACCAATGCCATCATCCCCGCCGATACAATCTGGCAGGCCAAACTGAACACACGGCAGGCGGGCATTGTCGCGGGGTTGGATGCGGCGCGGCTGGCGTTCCATCTGTTCGACGCAGGCGTTATTTTCACGCCGTTGAAACAGGATGGCGATAAAATTCAGGCGGGTGATTGCCTGGCGCGGGTCGAAGGCCCTGCCCGCAGCTTGCTATCCGCCGAACGGGCGGCGCTCAATTTTCTGTGTCATCTAAGTGGGATAGCGACTGAAACGCATAAATTCGTTGAAGCCGTCAAACCGCACGCGACGCAAATTTGTTGCACACGAAAAACCACCCCCAATCTTCGGGTAATAGAAAAATATGCCGTTAAATGTGGTGGTGGCCATAATCACCGCTTTGGTCTGGACGATGCCATCTTGATCAAGGACAACCATATCGCCGTGGCGGGCGGCGTTCGCCCGGCAATTGAAGCCGTGCGCAAAGCGATAGGCCATCTTGTTAAAGTAGAAATTGAAGTCGATACGCTGGCGCAACTGGACGAGGTTCTGGCGTTACTGCCCACAGCACCGGTAGATAGTGTCTTGCTGGATAATATGGATGCCGCAACATTGAAACTGGCGGTTGAAAAGGTTGCGGGGCGCGTCGCCACCAATGCCTCGGGCGGCGTCACTTTGCAAACCGTCAATGCCATAGCCGCAACGGGCGTGACCCGCATATCGGTCGGACACATCACCCACAGCGCGGCAATTCTGGATATCGGGCTGGATATTTAACCGGCAGGTTCAAAAGTCGGGTTCGCCACGCCTGTGGCCCAATCATCCGGACGTTGCAGTTGATAACGCTTTAACAAAGCCGTCTGCGCTACCTTGATCTGGTTGATAAGAGAATCCGCCAGCTCCGCAGGCGCCTCCGCCTTGCGCGCATCCTTTAAGGCGATGCGTGTTATCTGAACGGAATGTAACGCGCCCAGAAGCACATCGTCTTTAAAAGACGGGGCATCGATATGTGGCGCACATAATTTGGCTTCGTCTATGGCGTTCATAACATCCGCAACCACAGCCTCAATTCTTTCGCTTTCAGCCGTCGCGAAAATATCCAAAGCTTTGGCGAACTTCTCCCGAACGCTTAGTTTTGCAGCCATATACACACCTGAAATTTTGTTGATTCGTCCTATCGCCCCGCCACCATAGAATCTTCACCCCGCCCAAACAAATAAATAACCCGTAAAACACGCGCTGCGATGCAGCATAGTCATGCAATGCAGCATAAAACCCGTGTGCCGCATTTTCGCCACCTGACAAGGCTATTTAACCGCACCTCGTTTTGTTCTACCCTCTGCCAACTTGCCCGATTCCCCCCCACGCCTTGATTTCCTTTGGAGCGTTCCATGAAAAAAATCGCCGCCGCTTTTGGCCTGTTGTTGTCCCTTGCCGCCTGTTCCGGCGATTTGCCGCCACCGGCGCCGATGGCCACCAAAACTTTGCCGGCTAAAATCGGCCTGGATGTTCAGGCGATCAATCTGGCCGACCGTTCGGAAATCCAACCTTCGACATCGCCTTATAATGACAATCATTTCACGCCGACAATCAATGACGCCATCCGCCAATGGGCAACAGACCGTTTGCAGGCGACAGGCCAGACAGGCCAGGCGATTATCCTGATAAAGGACGCGTCCTTGTCTGCTCAAGCCCTGCCAAAAAAAGACGGCATCGACAAGCTGTTCACGCGTCAGCAAACTTTGAAATATACCGGCCACGCGCAAGTATCGATCGAGGCCAACGGCCATGCGGGTTTTGCAACGGCCGACGCCAACGCGACGCGCAGCGTGACTTTGCCGGAAGACCCGACCGATATGGAAAAACAGGACGCCTATTACACACTGATCAGCGGTTTAATGAAGGATCTGAGCGCCAATCTTGATGCCGCCATTCAAAACCACATGGGTTCTTTTATCACAACGGCACCCGTTTTGGGCATGGCGGCGACACCGTTGGAAACCCCGCCACTGCAACCTTTGACAGTGCAACCCATGGCGACCGCGTTGCCGCCGATTATCACCAATCAAACCGTTACGGTGACCGCCGTTCCGCCTTCGCCGCAAGTTTTATCGCCAACGCCTATGGTCGTGATGCCAACGGTAACAGCGCCTCCCGGTGCGCCAACCGCCACGGTTTCCGTTCCCGCCCTGCCGCCCGCACCACCCACACCGGCGGCGGTCGCACCTACGGTTATCCCTTTGTCGGCCAAATAAATCAGGTCGATGTTCATTATCCACCCACCCCATTTTTTACCCCCCAAGGGTAATCGCGCAAGGTGGCTGGCTTTGCTTGCGCTGGCTGTGGCGCCTGTGGCTTTCGGTATTCTGGCGTTGGCATTGGGGCAGGACGCCAATTGGGATTTGCGCAATTACCATTTTTATAACGCTTATGCGTTTGTGAATAACCGCTATGCGATGGATTTGTTGCCATCGCAAACGCCATTTTTCTATAACCCGCTGATGGATGTGCCGTTCTTTGAGCTCGCCACGCATGCGCCCGCGCGTGTGGCCGGTTTTGCCTTGGGCTTTGCGCAAGGGCTGAATTTTATTTTGCTGTTCATCATCGCGCATGCGGTATTGATCGTCCCCAACCCGCGCCACAAAGTAATAGTCTGCACCGCGCTTGCCACACTCGGCATGTTGGGCGGTGGCGGCATCGCGCAAATCGGCACGACCTTCGGTGATAACATCACCAGCCTGGGCGCGTTTTTATCGGCGGCGTTGATTGTGCGCCATATTGATCGTTTATCGTTGGATAAAACGGCGCGTGTCTTTGCCCTCGCGCTTGCGTTCGGCATTCCGTCCGGTTTGATGATGGGATTGAAATTACCCAGTGTGATTTACGCGACGGGTCTTTGCGGCGGATTGTTGTTTGCGGGCGGCGGTTTACGGCGCGGCATCTGGCTGTCTTTCGCCTTTGGGATTGGCGTGTTGATCGGCTGTGCTGTAACGCTGGGTCCTTGGGCGTATTTTCTGCACACACATTTTGGCAGCCCGTTATTCCCTTATTTCAACGAAATATTCAAATCCCCCCTCGCCCCCATCGCCAGTTCGCGTGATATCGAATATTCACCCCATGGTTGGCGTGATTTTCTTTTCATGCCTTTCCTTATGTCGCGCTATCCGTTTCGCGTCGGCGAAATTGATTGGCGCGATTGGCGCATCGCCATTCTGTATGGGCTGTTGCCGTTGGCGATTTTGGTACGTCTGTTTTTCGGGCGCACCCGCGCGCGCGCCGATGCGCTTTCATCGCCTTATGCCACGCGTTATTTGCTGGCCAGTTTTTCTGTTGCCTATGCCGTGTGGCTGGTGATGTTCACCATCTATCGCTATGCCGTGGGCATAGAGATGATCGCGCCTTTGCTTATCCTTCTTGCGGTTGGTTTGCTGCCACTCAAAATCTCCACGCGCGGATTGGTTGCCGCCTTTTTGCTGGCTGTCGTTTCTGCGTCTGTCGTTGGTGGCAATTGGCACCGGCGCGGCGCCTGGCTGGACAGCTATGTCGAAGCGCAAATTCCGGCATTGGGCGACACATCAAACCTGATGATTTTGATGGCGGGGTTTGAACCCTATTCCCATCTGATCCCTGAATTTCCATCCGATATAAAATTCGTCCGCATCCAAAGCAATTTCACCAGCCCCGACCAAGACAAAGGCATTAACCAAATGCTGCATGCCCGCATCGACGCCCACCGCAATGCCGGCGGGCGGTTTATGATGCTTATCCCAAGCTGGCAAATACCGGCAGCCGCCGAAGCCATGGGCTATTACGGGCTTAAATATGACGCCCCCGGCTTATCTTGCCAGAAGGTGACGGACAGGCTTTTTGATGATACAGAATTAAGCGTGTGCCCCGTTATATCCGACATAGGTAAATCTGATGGCTAAAGCTGCCGCAAAATGGATCAAGAAAAACGACCGTCTGGAAAAAACATTCGCCTTTGAGACATTTCCCGAGGCAATGGGTTTCATGCTGCGCGTATCCTACGAATGCGAAAAAATGAACCATCATCCCGAATGGAAAAATATCTATAACAAAATCTGGGTCAGCCTCAGCACGCATGACGCGGGCAACAAAGTAACAGTCAGGGACCGCAAGCTGGCGGCCAAAATGGATTCCCTTTTCACCGCCCTAAAGAAATAGGTTTTTACATGAACCGTATCGCCGTCCTTATCCCCTGTTATAACGAAGAAACCGCAATCACGACTGTGATCCATGATTTCCGCCGCGTGCTGCCGGATGCCAAAATTTATGTTTATGACAATAATTCGCGCGACCGCACCATAGAAACCGCCAAAGCCGCCGGTGCTATCGTGCGCCGCGAACCGTTACAGGGCAAAGGCAATGTGGTGCGCCGTATGTTCGCCGATATTGAAGCCGACATCTATGTGCTGGTCGACGGCGATGCGACATACCACGCCGAAAGTGCGCCACAGATGATTGCGGCCTTGCGGCAAGACGCCCTTGATATGGTCAATGGCGCGCGCGTCACCGATATCCAAAAAGCCTATCGCCCGGGGCACCGTTTCGGCAATTGGCTGTTGACCAGCATGGTGGCATGGATTTTCGGCAGCCGCATTTCGGATATGTTATCCGGCTATCGCGTGATGTCGCGCCGTTATGTAAAAAGTTTTCCTGCCCTGTCGGCGGGATTTGAAACCGAAACCGAACTCACGGTTCACGCGCTTGAACTGCGCATGCCGATTGCCGAAATCGCCACGCCCTACAAAGACCGCCCCGAAGGTTCGATCAGCAAGCTCAGCACCTTCAAAGACGGTTTCCGCATTTTATGGACGATTATCGTGTTGGTGAAAGAAGAAAGGCCGATGCAGTTTTTCTCGCTGCTGGCGCTGGGTTTTGCCGCCGCCGCCACCCTATTGATGATACCGATTGTCGTGCATTTCATGGAAACCGGTTTGGTGCCGCGCCTGCCAACGGCGGTGTTGGCGATGGGTTTGATGATTTTGGGCTTTCTTAGCCTGACCTGTGGTTTGATTTTGGATACCGTCACGCGCGGACGCCGTGAAATGAAACGCATGCGTTATCTGAATGTGCCCGCGACACAGGATGAACAGACCTGATGATATCGCGCGATACTTTCTGGCAATTTTTCCGTTTCGGTATCGTTGGGGGCATCGGTTTTTGCATGGATGCCGCCTTGCTTTATCTCGGCATCAATGTGCTGGGCTTGGGACGCATTACGGCAGCATTGTTTTCATTTCCGCCCACTGTGACCGTAACATGGATTGGCAACAGGCTTTTCACTTTCCGCCACGCGCCACGTGTACAAGCATCCAAACAGCTGGCCAAATTTGCGACCGTCTGCGCCATAGGGCTTATCTTTAACCGCGGCACCTATGCCCTCTTGGTCAGCACTGTGCCGTTGGTCTATCAATATCCAATCTTGGGTTTGCTGGGCGGCACCTGCGCAGGCATGTTTTTTAATTTCTTTGCCGCCAAACGGCATGTATTCGCGGCTTAGAACGCGGCACGGATATCGCTCATCGCCGTGATGAAGGCCAATTTTTTGTCCAAATTGCCATGTTCCGCGCTCTCCAATGTCGCCCGCGTTTTGTCCCATAATTGCAGGGCCAATGGCGCGTGGCCTTCCGCCTGTACCGCTTCCTTATGCACCGTCAAACGCAACCGTTCGACCAGCAAGGCTGTCAGCACTTCAAAGCTTTCGGCATCGGCTTTGCGCGCAATCTGGTCGGCCAGTTTATGCACACGCGCAACATCCATCACCGGCATCGCATCCAGTATCGCCAGCATTTCGCGGTAGAGCGGCAAAACTTCGCTTTGGAGAATTTTCAACGCGAACCCAATACTCCCGCCCGATAAATCAATCAACGCGTTAATATCTTCCGGCGGCAAAGTTGGCGCGGCGCGGTGCAAGGTTGTACGCATGTGGGGTGTGTCGAGCGGCAACAAATCCAATGTGCGCGTGCGCGACCGGATGGTAGGCAATAATGCACCCGGCGTCGTGACGGTCAGCAAAATCAAAACCTGCGGCGGCGGTTCTTCGACAATTTTCAAAATCGCGTTCTGGCCGTGGCGGTTCAACCGATGCGCTTCGTCTATCAACACCACGCGCCACCCGCCATGGGTCGCGGTTTTGCGCAAGAAAGCCGCAACCTTCAACGCCTGCTCAACCGGGATAATGTTTTTCTGCTCTCCGGTTTTTTCATCCAATGGGCGGCGAATGATCAGCAAATCGGGATGGGTTTCGGCTTCGACAAGTTTGTAAACCTGTTGTGTCGGATCGGCCTTGCCAATTTTGCCCTGCCCCTTGGCCAGCACGAATTGCGCGATATGTTTGGCCAAAGTCGCTTTGCCAATCCCTTCGATACCTGTAACTAACCACGCATGATGCATGCGGCCAGAGGCGAACGCCGCTTCGACCTCCGCCATAGCCGCGTCATGCCCGACCAGATGATGCGTATGTTCGCTCATAAGCCGAAGCTCTTGCACATAATGTCTTCAATAACAGTCGAAACCGTCGCCGCATCACCCGACGCATCGACAATGCGGAAACGGTGCGCATCCTGCCCCGCCAAAGCCAGATAGGCTTCGCGTAGTTTTTGATGAAACGCGATGTCGCGTTGTTGATACCGGTCATCCTGCCCGCCGCGCGATGTCATACGCGCCAATCCGGCTTCGACCGGCAAATCCAGCAACAAAGTCAAATCCGGTTCAAAATCATCGGCGATGAGGGAATAAACATGTTCGACAAAATCCAATCCCAATCCCAAACCAATCCCTTGATAGGCGCGGGTAGAATCCACAAACCTGTCCGACACAACCCATGCGCCGCGTTCGAGCGCAGGCCAGATTGTCTTGATCAAATGTTCGCGTCTGGCGGCCATAATCAACAATAACTCGCTATGCGCGTCCCAATAGCCTTCGCCCTTGGTCAACCACAACTCGCGAATGGCTTCGGCGGAAGGGGCGCCGCCCACTTCGCGGGTTTGCACCACTTCGATATTTTTACCGCGCAAAAACGCGCACAAAGCTTTGATCTGGGTCGATTTCCCCGCCCCTTCGCCGCCTTCAAGCGTTATGAATTTGCCACTCATGCTCATTGAGCTTCCCTATCCGCCACAAGAGGTAGCCCTCCCCCTTTATGGGGGAGGGTTGGGTGGGGGTGATGCCGCAGTAACCCGCTACTTATCACTTCACAAACCCCATCAATATTTTCCAATACTTCATGATTCCAGAAACGCAAAATCTGATAGCCCTGCTTCTCTATAAACTCACTTCTGTTTTGTTCGCATTCCGACTCCAAATCATGTTGCCCGCCGTCAATTTCAATCGCAAGCTTTTGCTCATGACAAACAAAATCAACAATAAATCTTCCAATCGGAACCTGTCGGCGAAATTTATATCCATGCATCTGACAAGAACGTAATTGTTGCCAAATCGCAGACTCGGCATCGGTCATATTTTTTCTTAATGCCCGTGACAATATTTTACTAGCTGATGGTGGATATTTCTTCATCTTACACTATCATCTCCTATGCAGAAGTCACCCCCACCTGCAAAAACTAAGACTTACGACCAAGAGCGTAAGCCTAAGTTTTTGCTTCCTCCCCCATCAAGGGGGAGGAAAATTGATCAAGCCTTCTTGCCGCCGAAAACAACGCCCAACTTGGTGAAAAAGCGCGAGAAGAAACCAACTCGCGGCACATCGACCGAGGCCACCAACGGCACAATTTTCGTTTCCATGCCGGGTGCCGTTACGGTCAACACGCCGATTTGTTGTCCCTTGGCAATGGGTGCTGCAATCGGTTGATCAAAAGACGCGACCGCCTTTAATCCTGCGCGCGCGCTGCGCGGCAACGTGAACATGGCATTATCCGCCGCGACCATTGGCACATTTTTCGCGGTACCCAGCCACACAGTCGGGCTGGCCACAATATCGCCCGCCTTGGCAACAGGGTACAAACCATATTCACGATACCCGTAGTCCAACACTTTGGCGGACTCGTCAGCACGTGCCTGCATATCCTGCATGCCGTTCAAAACAAAAAACACGCGGCGCCCATCGCGCACGGCGGAGCCGGTCAGGCCATAGCCGCCGATATCCGTGTGACCCGTCTTTAGGCCATCAACATTCATATTCCGGTAAAGCAGCGGATTGCGGTTGCCCTGCGAAATACCATTATAGGTAAAATTCAATTCCGAAAAGAAATGATAATGTTCCGGAAAATCGCGTTGCAACGCCATCGCCAAAATCGCCAGATCATGCGCGGTGGAATAATGTTGCGGATCGGGCAAGCCGGTCGCATTCATAAAATGGCTGTTATTCATGCCCAGCGCTTTGGCTTGGGTATTCATCACATCGGCGAATGCGGATTCCGACCCCGACCCCAAACCTTCGGCCAATGTCACCGCCGCATCATTGCCCGATTGTATGATCACACCGCGGATCAAATCTTCGACCTTGGCTTGTTCGCCCACGTTCAAAAACATGCGCGACCCTTCTTGTTTCCACGCGTGTTCGCTAACCGGCAGTTTGTCTTCCATGTGCAGCTTGCCGTCTTTCAACGCCTGAAACACCACATACATCGTCATCATCTTGCTCATCGACGATGTCGGCATTTGCGTGTCGGCATCCTTGGCGAACATCGGCGTGCCGGTTGCGGCATCGATCAGATAAACCTGACGCGCGGCGACATCCAATGGCGCAGTGGCAGCAGGAGCAGCAACCGGCGCGGCCTCCTGCGCTTGCGCAGCCGCAAAAAACATCAAAGAAAAAACAACGGCGAGCTTGGTTTTCATATCAGACCTTCCTTAGTCTATAACGGTGCGGGCGGTAATGCCCGATTGTTTGAGCTTGGCGACAAAAGCATCGGCATGCGCGACATCGGCCACAGGGCCCAGGCGCACGCGATAAAATTTGGTGCCGTTGATGGTAACGGTTGAAATGCTGGTTTTGCCAAACCGCGACAGGCTTTGCTGCATATGCGCGGCATTGGCTTCAACCGAAAACGCGCCCGCCTGAATAAACATCTGGTTCTTGCCCGTCACCGGCAATTGCACCACTTCGGCCACCGGCTTGGTCGCGATCAGCTGTTGATGGACTGTCGGATTGGTAAGGACGGGCGACAGGGTTTCGCTTTGCACAGGCGCGCTGGCAAGCGGCGGCAAAGGTTGCGACGAAACAACAAGCGGCTGTGACGCAACAGGTTGCTCCGCATCCTCGCCCGAATAAGCCACTTGCGATGTCGTGCCATAATGGCGCATCGCATCGGCAATCGCCTTGCTTTCGTCGGCCAGAACCTGCACGCGCACTTTCGCTGTACCCGTTCCCTCAAACCCCAATAATTGCGCAGCGCGTTGCGATACATCGATCAGGCGGTTGCCCGAAAACGGCCCGCGATCATTAATACGCACCACAATCGACCGGCCATTATCCAGATTGGTGACACGCGCCAGCGATGGCATCGGCAAGGTTTTATGCGCCGCCGTCAGTTCGTTCTTGTTGAATGTTTCGCCATTGGCGGTGTGTTGTTCGTGGAAATCATCGCCATACCATGATGCGATACCGGTTTCGTCATAGCTGTAATCTTCATGCGGTTCATAAGTCTGGCCATTCACCTGATAAGGTTGGCCGACTTTGTAAACGCCTTCGCCGCTATTGGCTGGCGGCTTGGTCGCATTACCTGTGGTGGGGGTTTGCTGGTGCGGATGGGTGGCGCAACCGGCCAGCAATACGCACAAAAACACAGGGGCAAGAAAACACGTTTTTTTCATAGGCTATGGTCAGCTAAATTCAGGGAAGCCGGACGCTAACATAGACTCGGAAGCCGAGTCTAATCCCTTGCTATACCGTCTGATAACAGACCCACCGATAGGGCAAAATAGGTTGAATGATTCCACCGCATCACCACCGGAATATTGGTAAAGGCCAGAAAAGCCGTGGTGCCCACACCGTCAGGTTGTAACAACGAGGCCTCGATATCATTCTGTGGTAGCGCAGACCCGTCGGGATATGTCACCCCTTTGGCGGCCCATTCGGCCAGACTGTGGCTCTGCCCCAACCCCATTTCGGATGCGTCGATAGGCGCGGCCAACGCCACCTCATGCCCCCAGCCCAGATTGCGTTGCCAGCCAATCGCCGACAAATAATTGGCGATCGATGCCAATGCATCATCGGTGCTGTTCCAGATATCGCGTTTGCCGTCACCATCGGCATCGACCGCATATTTCCAATAGGTCGAAGGCATAAACTGGCATTGCCCCATGGCACCCGCCCATGACCCGCGCAACTGGTCGGGTCGCATATGTTCCTGATCAAGGATATGCAAGGCGACAATCAATTCGCTGCGGAAGAAATCGGCGCGGCGTCCTTCATAGGCCAAAGTCGCCAGCGAATTGACGGTTTCAAACCCGCCCATATTTTGCCCGAAATTGCTTTCGATACCCCACAAAGCAACCACAATTTGCGGCGGCACGCCTGTGCGCTGTTCGATCGTGGCCAATTGGGCTGCATGATCGCGCATCAAATCGGCACCTTTGTGAATCCGCACCGTACCCACAACATTATGGCGATAGGCATCAAATGTAATCGTCGTTTCCGGTTGTTTACGGTCCAATTCTTCCACGCGCGGATTGGGCACAAAATTATCCAACGCGGCATGAACGGTGGCCGGTGATACGCCGTCGGCCATCGCCTGTTGTTCCGTATCGCGTATCCATTCGCGCACCGCCGCCGTTGGCCGCGCCGGTATCGCGCCCGCCACCGAAGAAGGCGCGTTATTTTGATTTTGTTGGGCACAAGATGCGACCAGAACCAACGCCACGACAAATAAACGGGATAATTTCATTCCGGCCATAATGCGTTCGTCCTTCCCATCAAATAATAAGCGACCAATCCGACATATTCATGAATCGCCTGTGACAGCAGATGCATCTGTTGGTCAAACTGCAAGACAGAATGTGTATCATAAATGCCTGTCGTAAAATACCCGGCGGGTGCCGCATAGACATCCCACCCCGCCGCGCGGAAACAACCCATGGCGCGGGTCATGTGCCACGCGCTGGTCACCAGCAACCATTTTTGTTGCGGCTCAGGTTTCACAATCTGCGCGGAAAAAACCGCATTTTCGTAAGTATTGCGCGACTGGGTTTCAAAAACCATCCGTTCAGGCGGCACACCTATTTCCGTCATCATATCGCG
The DNA here is from genome assembly GCA_026225415.1 of Alphaproteobacteria bacterium. Classification (GTDB taxonomy): domain Bacteria; phylum Pseudomonadota; class Alphaproteobacteria; order UBA9219; family UBA9219; genus CAIXLI01. The sequence goes on from JAMFSS010000011.1 coordinate 77,086, forward strand.
GGCGATATCCGCTTCATGCTCATCACCTTCGGGACGATGAAAGGCCGAACCGCCGGCAAAAATAATTTTGGCATCGAGATAGGATTTCGCCAATTCATTGACGGTAAAAAACCGCCGCAGCGATTCAAACGCCGTTAATTGCCCGCGCGCCTGTGTGATGCGCACCTGTTCATCGCCGCCGATAACGATAATGCCGTCGACATGATCGATTGCCTGAAAAGAAAAATTATTTTCCAAAGGCGTCAACGCCCATTCGCCCACCGGCAGTAACGCAATCGCCAGCAAGCACACAGAAACAAACGCGCACACCCCGCGCCCCAATCCCGCAAACTTTTTAGTCGCCGCCATCACCAAACCAGCCGCCAGCAGAAAAGCCAGCAAACTGCCCGGTGAGGCATAAGCCCAAAAAATTTTGGAAAGGGCGAACAAGTTGATTACGCCTCCATACCAATCGCGGCCTTGTATAATTCCAACAGCTCGTCAAATTCGCGGCGCTTTTCAACTTCGACTTTGCGCAAACGCACGATCTGGCGGATGATCTTCACATCGAACCCCGTTCCCTTGGCTTCGGCATAAACTTCTTTCAGATCTTCGCCGACTGCTGCTTTATCTTCTTCCAGTTTTTCGATGCGCTGGATGAAAGAACGCAAACGCTGGCCGGAAACGCCGGATGCGCTGTCGCCTTCTCCTGCTTCTTCGATATTCGAATGGGACGTTCGGGCGGCGGATGATTGGGACATAAGAATACTCCAGTAGGAAAAAATAAGGGGTTGAGTGGCGCTTTGGAAGAACCTGTTCGAAATCTTTTCAGGCTGTGGCGAAAATTGTGCTTCCCTCTCTTTTTTCGCGCAGCGTATTTAATATACGTGAGCAGGAAAAAGGGAGGAAAGCGCGATTTGCAGTCCAGCATCAAAAGATTGCGGACAGGTTCTAAAACATGCCATCGTCTGAATCCACACAAATAACCCCTCCCCGCCCTGATTTCTCTATGCTAGGGTGATTCCCGGCCTTCCACAGCAGAGAAACATATGCCCTATATTCAACGCGATACTGGCGGCACGATCACCAAGGTCAGCGCCCGCATCCTGATCGGCGGCGATCTCTTGCCCCACAACCACCCGGATGTTATCGCGTTTCTTAAGGATCGCGGACAAGACCCCCAACAAGTTGACTTCGCGCTGGGCGAATTGCGCCGCACCGATAATGAAATGGCGCGCGCGGTCGAAGACATTATTATGGTTTTGCTGAAAAAGAATTTATTTAAAATGAGCGATCTGCCCAAACCGGTGCAAGACCGCATGTCTTTCCGTGTCAAACAGCGTGTCTTGATTCAAGACATCTATGACCAAGCGTCAGCGCGGAACATCAACTAATGCCCGCAGCGATTGTTATACCCGCCCGTTATGGGTCGACCCGTTTCGCTGGCAAACCCTTGCATATCATCGCAGGCGTTTCTTTATTGGAACGCGTCTGGCGCATTGCTAAAGCCGTTAAGGGTTGCGAGCGCGTCGTGATTGCGACCGAAGATGCCCGCATTATCGCGCATGCCAAAAGTTTTGGCGCGGAAGCGGTAATGACCCCCGAGAGTTGCAGCAATGGCAGCGAACGCACCTTCGCCGCCTTGGCTGCCGCCAACATTACGCAAGATATTATATTGAATCTGCAAGGCGACGCCTTGCTGACCCCGCCCTGGGTTTTGGAAGCGATGATCGCCGAAATGCAAAAAGCGCCTGATATCGATATCGTCACGCCTGCGGTGCGGTTGGAAAATGAAGCGCTGGAAATTTTCCGTGAGCAGAAAAAAATCACCCCCGCATCGGGCACCACGGTCGTGTTCGACGCGCATCACAACGCGTTGTATTTTTCCAAAAACATCCTGCCTTATATCCGCAAGCAAGGTTTTGCTTTTGTGTATCGCCATATCGGGCTTTACGGTTACCGCAAACGCGGGTTGGAACGTTACATCGCCTTGCCACCATCGCCATTGGAACAGGCCGAAGGGTTGGAACAGCTTCGCGCGTTGGAATATGGCCTAAAAATCCGCGTAGCGTTGGTCGATTATAAAACCCGCACCCATCATTCTGTCGACGCGCCCGAAGATGTCGCGATAGCCGAAGCCATCATCGCCCGCGAAGGCGAATTGGCATGACACGCCTCATCCTTGCCCGCCACGGCAATACCTTCACCGCGCAAGAAACGCCGGTATGGGTGGGCGCGCGAACGGATTTGCCTTTGGTCGAAAAAGGATTGGCACAGGCGCAGGCGGTTGCGGATATGTTGCGCGATGCGAACATCACGCCTGAAACAATCATCACTGGGCCCTTACTGCGCACAAAAAGAACCGCAGAAATTATCGCCGCTACTTTAAAAATCCCAACCGACACAATCCGCATTGATAAACGCCTGACGGAAATCGATTATGGCGTGTGGGAAGCGAAATCCACCGCCGAGATCACCGCGATGGGCGACGGCGACAAACTAAAAGCATGGGATAAGAATTCTGTCTTCCCGTCAGACCGGCAATGGTCGCCTTCGGAAACACAAATCACCGCCGATGTCGCAAGCCTGTTGCGTGACGCCGAACAAAAAACATCGGTGATCATCACCAGCAACGGCATTTTGCGTTTCTTTGCCCATGCTGCGCAAAATGCAGACGCGTTCCCCGCCCGCAAAGTGGCGACAGGCCATGTATGTGTGATGGAATATAAAGACGATGCATGGCATATCGTCGAATGGGGTCGAAGCCCCGCCGAACTTTCCCTCAAGGCTTAAGGTCTTTCACCTTTCGGCGTGACTGCGCCCGATGGCGCCTTTTTTCTTGATCCGCATCATGCCGAAGAACTGCCGTGGCAAAAGCCTCTTCAAACATTTGCTTAAAAATTTCGGACAAAGGATTTTCTTCTTCTACGGACATGGCGCGCACATCATTTTCAATGCCGCGCGTAAATTGCGCCCTTCTTGTTCAGCGCGGCTACGCACGACAACAGGATTTACGCTGCAATTGTTGCGTCCCAATAAATCACCGATTTGACGCGCCGCCATACCACGAAGAATCAACATTTTAAAAAAATCATTTACCGATATCTGGTCTTGTCTGCCGTTAAGGCAGACAGAGAACATGCTGCGCCGCCAATCGAGAGCCGGTCGCCCTTTGCAATATACGGCTTCACAGGCGACGATCGACTGCTCTATTTGTTCAAAATCATATTCTTGGGGAAAAATATCCATAACCTTATCTCTCTGTTCAAAGCCGCCGTTTGATAGCACAGCCCTGCCCTAAAACCCAAAAACATTAGTTTCAAACGCGGATTTAAGGGCTTGACGATTTTATATTGCTATGCAGCAATTGTGCCTTCAGATTTCAGCATCGGCAAAACATTTTCACACAGGGGCTAAACGATGATTAAGGCTGGAATATCAAGGTTTTTTGCGGCACTTCTTGGATTTTTCCTCCTCGCCGCCCCCGCTTTTGCCGCCGATGCCGCGCCCATCAACAGCGGCGACACGGCATGGATGCTTACCTCAACCGCGCTTGTGCTGCTCATGACCCTGCCCGGCCTTGCGGTGTTTTACGGCGGTATGGTGCGCAAACACAATGTTCTGGCCACTGTTATGCAAAGTTTTGCCGCCGCCTGTCTGGTCGCGGTGTTGTGGGTTGTGGCGGGGTACAGCATAGCGTTTACCAATGGCAATGAATATGTGGGCGGCATGGGTCGTTTCTTGCTGAACAATATCGGTTTCAATCAGGCCTTCACGCTTGGCGCAGGCACAGACGCCGCAACGCCCCTGACCATTCCCGAAACTTTGTTCATGATGTATCAGATGACCTTTGCGATTATCGCACCGGCTTTGGTTGCGGGCGCATTTTGTGACCGCATCAAATTTTCATCGATGCTTGTTTTCATGGGGCTGTGGTCGATTATCGTTTATGCGCCCATCGCCCATTGGGTTTGGCATCCAAACGGTTTTCTGTCCAGCATGGGCGTGTTGGATTTCGCGGGTGGCACCGTCGTGCATATCAATGCGGGCGTGGCGGGATTGGTTGCCGCCTTGTTCATCGGCAAGCGTTTGCACTCCGAAGAAAATTACGCGCCGCACAACCCGGCTTACAGCGTTGTGGGCGCGTCCTTGTTGTGGGTGGGTTGGTTCGGTTTCAACGCCGGTTCTGCGCTCGCCGCCAATGGCCGCGCCGCGATGGCCATGACCACCACCATGATCGCCGCCGCTATGGCTGCCCTCGCATGGATGACGGTCGAATGGAAATTGCGTGGTAAACCCAGTGTGCTCGGCACTATCACCGGCGCGATTTCGGGTCTGGTCGCCATTACACCGGCATCGGGCTTTGTCGATCCAAGCGGCGCGTTGGTTATCGGTGCGTTGGGCGGGGCGATTTGTTATTTATCGGCTGCATTCATGAAGGAAAGATTTCACCTGATCGATGACAGCCTTGATTGTTTTGCCATCCACGGCGTGGGCGGCATTTTGGGTGCCATCCTGACAGGCGTATTTGCCAAAGCATCCATCAGCGGCGTGGCGACGCAAGCGGGCGCGATTGATGGCAATTTCGGCCAGATCTGGATACAGCTGGAAGGCATCGGCTGGACCATCGGTTGGTGTGCGCTCGGCACGCTGGTTATTCTTTTTGTTATCGACAAAACCATGGGCGTGCGCGTTTCCGAAGATGTGGAACGCCGCGGCCTTGATATCGCCCTGCATGGCGAAGGGTTGCAACGCTAGGATAAAGCTTTAAAATAAGAAGGCCGGGTGTTTCCATGCGCCCGGCCTTTTTTTATGGGGATAAACTATGCGTGGTTATTTCGCTGTCGGCGCCGAAGGTATTAGTAAAGGCTTTAATCTCGGCAATCTCGTGCGCACATCGCATGCCTTTGGCGCGAGCTTTTTCTTCACTGTCGGATCAACGCTCAATTACGGCGAGATTAAATCGACCGACACATCGCATGCCGATATCCACATGCCGTTTTACGCGCATAAAGGCATGGATGATTTCAAACTGCCGAAAGATTGTTCGCTTGTCGGTATTGAACTGATAGAAGGCGCGGTCGACCTGCCCAGCTTCCGCCATCCGCTTCGCGCCGCCTATGTGTTGGGCCCCGAAGGCGGTAATTTGTCCGCCGAAATGGTGGCGCGTTGCGACCATGTCGTGAAAATCCCCACCAAATTTTGCGTCAATGTCGGCATCGCGGGCGCGATGGTGATTTATGACCGCATGGTTAGTTTGGGCAGTTTTGCCGAACGCCCCGTTCGCGCGGGCGGCGTTACTGAACAGGTTAAAAGGAAGCGTGGCTAAGCCTTATTGCATTAACTATATCGCTCATTTATAAAACTGGCGAATTTCAAGAATATCTTTTCAAGGAGCAATTCAATCATGACGGAAGAATACCAACCAGAAATAGTTATATGGGAATTTACGCCCTTTATTCCCCTGCGCCACGACAGCCCTATCGAGGCTATTTTCATGAAGAACTGGCTCAAACGAGTGGGCAAAGAAGTTCAAACAAATGATGTTTATTTTATAGAAAATGAACGCAACACTTTTCCCATTATAAAAATCTTTGGCCGCTGGGGCTATCCCGATACACGCGCCACACGTGTTGCCACCAGCCTGATTAATTGGCTCGGAAGCCCCATAGGGACGGGGTTCGTCGAACAGGCGCAAAGCATGTTCGAGCTACTCAATAAACATCGACCACATGAAAAACAAAATGCCTATATCATCGAATGGGGCATAAAAAATTCACCAGATGGTTTGGGCAAGCCATTGCGCCAACACATCATGGGCGACGAACAACTAACCCTTGCCGATGTAAAAAATATGGAGAAAATTCTTCACTGGCTGGGCGGCGAAGATGGGCAAAATTTTATCCAAACCTGCTTGCAGGAACGCGATGTTTATTTCCGCCAACAACGGCAAGTGCGCCTGCATCACGCGGCACCTAAATAAAGGCCTGCGCCCCGTCCCACAGCATCTTGACGGCGGTATAGAGAATAACCGCAATACCGGCATAGCCTGTCTTGGGGTATTTCATCGCCAGTCTGGCGATTTGCGACGAAGCCAAGGCCATCAACACTACCGACAACCCCAAGCCAATCACCATAATCTGCACATTATCACGCGCCACGCCGGTGACGCCCAACACATTATCCAGCGACATGGAAATATCGGCGATGAGAATTTGCCAGATGGCGTGGTGGATTTTTTTAGCCGATGGTCTGCCGCCCGCCGGTTGCGGATGATTATGCGCATGAATTTCACGCAGCATTTTCCAACAGACCCATAACAACAACAACCCGCCTGCCGCCAGCAAGCCCGTGATATGCAGCAATTGCACCGCAAAGAACGCCATAACAACCCGTAGCCCCGTCGCGGCGCCAATACCGGCCAGCATCGCCTTGTTACGCTGAGCCAAGGGCAAAGCCATCACGGCCATGCCAACCATCAACGCATTATCGGCGGACAGCGATAGGTCGATAAGGACTATTTGAACGAGATCAATAAACGCAGACACGGTTTATGCGTTTTCCTTGATCCACGCCTGCAACGCGGCTTTTTGTACCGCGCCAACTTTGGTCGCGACCATTTTGCCGTCTTTGAACAGCATCAAAGTCGGGATGCTGCGGATGCCGAATTTGCTGGGCACCATAGGGTTATCATCGACATTGATTTTGGCAATCGTCACCTGCCCCGCCATTTCGGCGGCGACTTCTTCCAACACGGGGCCGATCATTTTGCAAGGGCCGCACCATTCCGCCCAAAAATCGACCACCACAGGCTGCGTGGATTGCAAAACATCCGCTTCAAAACTTGCATCGCTTACGGCTTTGGTGGCTGCGCCCATTTGACTCTCCTGTCGGGTTTAATCTTACTCTCTTAATGTAATGTCGCTTGGCTACTTATCAAGGTCAATTTTGACAATGCCCAATTTCAGCAACCAGCCAATGGTGCGCCACAGCGAAGGCCTGTCCAGCGCCGGAAAATGGTCAAAAACCGCCTGTATCGTCACATTTTTCTGCCCCAGCCAGCCTATCAGGGCGGTAACATCATTGGCGCTTACCAGCATATCATGCGCGTAAGTATTCATCGCATGCGCCCATAAAACGCGGATTTCATCAGACGATGCCGCCAAGATGATTTTATCATTCAAAGTCAATGATCGCGTCGGATAGGCTTCATACATCGCATAAGAATCGGGCAATTGCGGAAGCGCAGTTTTCCATTGTTTTTTGGGCGGCGGATTGGCTTTGCGCCGCGCGACTTGCTCAGCCCACAAATTTTCATAGGCCGGAATGATATGCCGCCAATCATAAATCGCCCGCACACGCGCCCGCGCTTTTTCAATCATGCGCGTGCGCAAATTCTTATCATTCACAAGCAACAAAATCCGTTCCACCGCCTGATCGACATCGACCATAACCGTCGCCGCCGCCCGCGCCAGCAAGCCGCCATAAATCTCGCGCCCGCTTGCGGCCATTACAGTCAGATCAAACCCATTTCCGGCGGGCGGTTGCATGGTGCGGATCAAAAACCCGTCTTCGCCATCCACAACCGCATCACGATAACCGTTCCAATCGCTTATCACGCGCGGGATACCTGCGGCCATCGCCTCGACCGGCGTAAGGCCAAAACTTTCCTGACAATTATCGATCAGCGACAGGAAAATATCGCCCGCCGCCCACAACCCATCGGGAAAACGCGTATCTTTGGCATCGACAAAAACTACATTAGCCTTGCGGCACACATCACGCGCCAGATTTTTAAATTCACCTGCCGATTCCGCGGGCACAAAATAACCGACCATCACCAGATGCACTTTGACGGATGTTTTTGCCGCGACTTGCTCCGCCGTTTGATACATCGCCAAAGGATGCGCCTTGATCGCATAACTCAACCGCCCTACCCATAACAACACGATATCATTGTCGCCGATGCCGAGCGCGGCACGTTGCAACGCGCGTTTCTCCGGCGTATTTTTTGCCGCGAATTTTTCGATATCAATACCCAAAGGTATCACCGGCAATTGCACAGGGCATTTATAAACCGCGCCGAATTGCTCTGCGATATAATCGCCGTAATTATCAAAGAAAGCACGAATGGCAGATTGCACCGCCCACGACGGGCAGATAATCGCATCACTCGCCTCGGATGGAGTCAGGCAATATTCCTGCAAAACCTCGCCCGCCTCTACCCCGCTTATGGCATGCGCCAAACCGCAAAAAGAAAACGCGCCAAAGCTTTGGCGCAACCAAAACATATTGCGCGTGCCGGGTTCGGGGCGAAACACATGGGTGAACCCGCCGAAATTTTGCGCGGGATAGCGCCGGTCGAGCGTCACCAACCGCGCTTTATCAACGCCCGCTTCGGCGGCCATTTGTTCGATGTCTTCCAATTCCCATTGATGGCCGATCAAAAACGTGAATTTTTCCGCCCGCGCATAACGAAAATATGCCCGCGTCCAATCGCCAATCGCGACATTCAAGCCATAGACATGGTTTTCGCGCCCCTGTTCAGGCCGGATGGATGTGTAATAAATGGCGGTTGTCATGGGAAGGTTTGAGGCTGGAGGTCGGAGGATAGAGGTTAGGGAAGAACAAGACAGGAAACAACTTCCCTCTAACATTTTTTTGCCTTAGCCTCTGACCTCTGATCCCTAACCCCTAACCCCTAACCCCTCCTATGGATTGGACTGACGAAGGTATTGTTCTCTCATCACGCCCACACGGCGAAAACGCGGCTGTGGTCACACTGCTTACGGCATCGCATGGGCGGCATGCCGGTTTGGTGCATGGCGGGCAAGGCCGCACCGCACGGCCAACATTGCAACCCGGCAACCGCGTTCAGGCGGCGTGGCGGGCGCGAACGATTGACCAGCTGGGCACCTATACGCTCGACCTCGCCTCGGCACAGGCCGCCATCTGGCTTGATAACCCCGAAGTGGTCGGCATCATCAACAGCGTGTGCGCGGTGACCGAAGCCAGCTTGCCTGAACGACAACCGATGGCTGGCGTCTATGCCGGACTTGCCACGCTTTTGTCATTACAAGACAGCGACTTGTGGGCGCCTGTTTATGTGAAGTGGGAGATTAACTTGCTGCAAGCCCTTGGTTACGGACTTGATCTGACCCAGTGCGCCAGCGGCGGCGGCACCGACAATCTGGCCTATATCAGCCCGCGCACCGGCCGCGCCGTTTCGCTTACAGCTGGCCAGCCTTATCATGACAAGCTGTTCCCCCTGCCCGCTTTTTTGATCGGGCTAGGTGAATGGGAAGCGGCAGATATTCTGCAAGGCCTGGAAATGACCGGCCATTTTTTAAGCCGCCATGTGTTCGCCAACCCGCATTCGCGCACCCTTATCGCCCGGGATGGCGATTTACCGCAAGCGCGGCAGCGTTTGTTGGATATTTACCGTAAAGCGGCGGAGCGGGATGAGTGCGCGGTAGCGTAATTAAGAAAAATCACCCAAACTGCAGCGCAGGCAACCGCGAAGGGTCACGCGCACGAAGCGCATTATCAAAATACGCGGCGTCCAAATCATCCATAACCTGCGCCATGGGTGTAACGGCCACATTATACGGCCTGTGCAATTTTTGGCGACGTCCCAACGCTATCGCGCCCAGATTGGTGGCTTCGGCCACAATGGTTACTTGCTTTCCGGCGCGCGCAAAATCGCATGCGGTTTCGCTGACACAGCTTCCTTTGATATCATCGCGCGCTTCATACAGACCGCTGAGAATAATGTGTGAATAGCCGTTGGCTTCGACATAGCCAACAATTTTATCTTGTTCATAAGCCGAACAGGAATTTTTAAAACCGATCAAAGAAAAAGGCGAAAGCGGCATATCGATTTTCAAGGCGGGGTAATAATCCATTACCGTCGTGGCGGCCAGTGAGAGCTCTCGACAAAACTGAACGGCGGCCGGAAGCATACTCCCGACCTGTTGATTGACATAGGCCAGATAGACGGTCGATACACCGCGCGTTTCCAGTTCCGCGATAAGATCGAGATTATTCCGTTTAACGCTGTCCCGCGCAAAGGGGGGCAACGCGGCCAACTGCCCCGTCTGCATATCGATACAAAAATGAATCGCCGACATCGCCAACCCGTTCCGTGATTACCTGCGCATTTTAATCATTTTTCGCCCGCGTTTCATCTGAAAATTAAGGTTAAAATGCTTTCACAGAATCATTTTTGCTGATAACCACGCCTTATGACCAAATCCTCTTCCAAACAGCTGCCGCCCGAACCGCCACAGGATATCCTCGACAAGCCTTTGCGTGAGGCATTGTCTGAACGGTATTTGTCCTATGCGCTCTCGACCATCATGCATCGCGCTTTGCCCGATGTGCGCGATGGCATGAAGCCCGTTCATCGGCGTTTACTGTTCGCGATGCAGGCGTTGAAACTCGACCCCAAATTGCCACCCAAAAAATCCGCCCGCGTGGTCGGCGACGTTATCGGTAAATTCCACCCGCATGGCGACAGTTCGGTTTACGACGCCATGGTTCGCATGGCGCAGGATTTCAACCAGCGTTACCCTTTGGTCGAAGGCCAGGGCAATTTCGGCAATATCGATGGCGATAATCCGGCCGCGATGCGTTACACCGAAGCGCGCCTGACCGAAGTTGCGCAGCTTTTGCTGGAAGGCATTGACGAAGACGCGGTCGATTTCCGCCCCACTTATGATGGCAGCGAAGTTGAGCCCATCGTTCTCCCCGCCGCGTTCCCCAATTTGCTGGCCAATGGCACCAACGGTATTGCAGTCGGCATGGCGACATCCATCCCACCGCATAATGTCGCGGAAATGTGCGACGCTTTGCGTTATCTGATTTCCACACCCAATGCCGGTATCGAAAAACTGGTCAGCTTTATGCCGGGGCCCGATTTCCCCACCGGCGGCGAACTGGTTGAAAGCCGCGAGTCGATCATTGAATCCTACAAAACCGGCAAAGGGTCGTTCCGTTTGCGCGCCAAATGGCACAAGGAAGAATTGAAACAAGGCCAATGGCAAATCGTCGTGACCGAAATTCCGTTTCAGGTGCAAAAATCGCGCCTGATCGAAAAAATGGCCGAGTTGCTACAACTGCGTAAATTGCCGTTGCTGGATGATGTGCAGGACGAGTCCGCCGACGATGTGCGCGTGGTGTTAACGCCAAAATCGCGCAATGTCGAACCCGCCATTTTGATGGAATCCGTTTTCCGCCAATGCGATCTGGAAACGCGTATTCCCTTAAACATGAATATACTGAACAAGGACTGCGTGCCCCATGTGATGGATTTGCGCGAAGTCTTGCGTTCCTATCTTGATCATCGTCAGGATGTGCTTATCCGTCGTTCGTCTTACCAACTGGCACAGATCGAAGCGCGACTGGAAGTTTTGGGCGGCTATCTGATTGCCTTCCTCAATCTTGATAAAGTCATCAAAATCATCCGTACCGAAGACGAACCGAAACCTGTTTTGATGAAGGCGTTCAGCCTGACCGATAATCAGGCCGAAGCGATTTTGAACATGCGTTTGCGCTCCTTACGCAAGCTGGAAGAAATGCAGATCAAGGGCGAACAGAAAACGCTGGCGGAAAAACAAGCGGGCTTGAAAAAGCTTCTGAAAAACGAAGATCTGCGCTGGGCGTTTATCGACAATGAAATCGCCGAGTTGAAAAAGAAATTTGGCAAAAACACCAAGCTGGGCGCGCGCCGCACTGTTATCGGCGATGTGCCTGCCGACATTCTTATCCCTATCGAATCCGTTATCGAACGCGAAAACATCACCTTTGTCTGCTCGGCCAAGGGATGGATACGCGCGATGCGCGGGCATATCGCGCTCGATGCCTCCGCACGCGCTGCAATCAAATACAAAGAAGGCGACGAAGAAGGTTTTGTGTTAAACGCCGAAACAACAGACAAAATTTTACTGTTCGCCAGCAATGGACGTTTTTATACTTTGTCGGGCGACAAGCTTCCGCCCGGTCGCGGTTTTGGCGAGCCTATTCGTTTGATGGTCGATTTGCCGAACGAAGCGGAAATTCTGGGCGCGACCCTTTACGCCGCCGAACAGAAATTTATTGTGGCGTCGAATGACGGGCGCGGCTTTATCGTCAAAACCGAAGATGTCTTGGCGCAAACCAAAAACGGCAAACAAATCCTCAACCTCGACGACAAAGGCAAGGCTGTCGTGTTCGCCCCCGTGTCGGGCGACCATATCGCGGTGATTGGCACCAACCGCAAATTGCTGATTTTCCCCATCGGCGAATTGCCGGAAATGGCGCGCGGACGCGGCGTGATTTTGCAAAAATACAGCGGCGGCGAATTGGCCGATGTGAAAACCATTGTGTTGAAACAAGGGTTAACATGGCAATCGGGCGAAAAGACCCGCACCGAATCCGATATCCGCAACTGGAAAGGCGAACGCGCCCAGGCCGGTAAAATGGCGCCTAACGGGTTCAACCGGAGCAATAAATTCAGCTAAACCCAACGGTGTTATAAATTTTCTGTATGTTTTTTGGGGCTAAGGCCTCGCACCCACTGGCCACGGCCCCTGAATTGCCATAGTCTTGCGCCTTATTAAACGCACGCCAGAGTGAGGACATTATGCAAAACGAACCACCAATTCAGCCGACAACCGAAACGGCAGCCCCCAGAACAGTGCGCCATAAAAGTCTGGAACCCAGACCTGCTATCAGTAACGCCAAGGAAGCCGTCATTCGCGCCATCGAACTGGTCAATGGTTTCGGTTTCGCCCTTATCATCGGCGCGGTTATTTATTTTATCCTCGGTTCTGTCACCAAACTGGTCGGCGGCCATATGCTTGATTGGACATTCTGCGGCTCGCTGCATTATTTCTTTGATGCCAATCCGGCCTGCGTGCCAAATGACTTAACCGGCGAAGATGGTTTCGACGCTTTCATTTTTCATCTCTTCACAAAAGTCACCTTGCCGTGGATCATGATTTTGATCGGCCTTTTGCTGACGGGTATCAGCTCGTTGTTGTTGAACATCCTCGATTACAAATATGTGCCGCCCCGCGCCAAAAAACTGGATGAGGAAGAATAGGCATGGCGCACATCATTGTTTATTCCGGCCCCGGTTGCCCCTATTGCGACCGCGCCAAAATGCTGCTCAAGAAAAAAGGCGCGGCGTTTGACGATATCAATATCCGCACCGACGAAACCAAGCTTGCGGAAATGATGCAGAAAACCAACGGTAAGCGCACCATTCCGCAAATCTTCATCGGCACGCAGTACATCGGCGGTTGTGATGATTTGTATGCGCTTGATGCGGCGGGCAAACTGGATGCTTTACTGGCAGGATAAACAACACGATGAATAACCGCTTAGTCGCCGCCTGCATACAGACGAATACTTGCCAAGACCTCGCCGCCAATCTTGAAAAAATAAAGCCGATGATCCGCGAAGCCGCCGAACGCGGCGCGGAATTTATCGCCTTGCCGGAAAATGTCTGCCTTATCGGCACCAAGCGCGACACGCTTTTTGCGCAATCGCCGCCCGAGGACAAACACCCCGCCATCGCATTTTTCAGCGCTGAGGCACGCAAAACAAAGACATGGATTTTGGCGGGCAGCGTGCCGGTCGCCACTGAATGCGACAGATTGGCCAATCGCAGCCTGATGTTCAATCCGCAAGGCGAAATCGTCGCGCGTTATGATAAAATCCACATGTTCGATGCGGAGCTAAGCGACACGGAAATTTACCGCGAGTCGCGCAATTACCGCCCCGGCACCTGCGCCGTTACCGCCAATACGCCGTGGGGCAAAATCGGCATGACCATTTGTTATGATCTGCGCTTTCCCCAATTACACCGCGCCTTGGCCAAGGCGGGCGCCACCATCATCACCTCGCCTGCCGCGTTTGTCGCCACAACGGGGCGTTTGCATTGGCATATTTTGTGTCGCGCCCGCGCGATTGAAACCGGTTGCTTCGTTATCGCCCCCGGCCAATGCGGCATGCACAACGCCGAAAGGCTTAGTTACGGCCATTCGCTTATCATCGCGCCCAGCGGCGAAATTCTGGCCGAAGCAGGCGAACAACCGACCATTATCATGGCCGAACTGGATATGGATGAAGTGACCGAAGCGCGCCGCAAATTGCCGAATTTGCAACATGATTGCGATTTCGACTTTCCGCTTTAGCCTTTAGATGCTCGAAATCTCGCTATAAAACGCCACATCCTTCCCCACAGCCTCGGCCCATTTCTGGTTGCCATAATCGAAATGCCACCATTCATCGGGGTCTTGGGTAAAGCCCGCACCCAGCATCGCGTCGCGCAACAAACGCCGGTTATCGCGCACGACAGAATCCACATCATCAAAATATCCGGGCGCGGCTTCGGCGCCAAAATGGTCAAAGCCTGTGCCCATATTTAACGCCTGCCCCGTTGCGCGAGCCACCAAAGTCAGATCAATCGAGCCGCCGGTAGAATGTTGCAACACACGGTCGGCGCGGTCGGGATCGGAAACAAATTTTGACGCTTCTTGCCGCACCCGCGCCGCATCCCACGCGGGATTCTTTGTCTGTAATTCTTGCAAGCATAATTCATAAAGAGCGTATTGCGTTTCGCGCGACCGCCACGGATCCCAAATTTTGAATTGATAATTCGTCAATACGGTTCTTTGCAGCGCAGTCAATTTATCGGCAATCGCCAAACGCGTGTAAAGTTTGGGCAAGGCTGCCAACCCTTGATTAAAATAAGCCGGTTCACAGATAAAATCATAATCCGCTAGATCAACCAACGGATCATTATTTTCGACAATCGGTATTTTTTCGTAAAACAATGCGGCCATTATTTCACGGCGTACATCAAATAATTCACGCCCACTTCGCCGCGTTTCAAAACAAAATTATCATTCAACGGGTCATAGATAACACCCGTTATATCGCCCGCATGCAATCCCGCCTTACCCAGATGCGCCGCGAGTTCCGAAGGCCGGATAAATTTGCGCCAATCATGCGTTCCGCGCGGCACCCATTTTAAAATATATTCCGCCGCGACAATGCCCAGCAAAAAAGATTTCGGTGTGCGGTTTAATGTCGATAAAATCATGATGCCGTTCGGTTTCAATAATCGCGCCGCCGCACCCAGCAACACGTCAATATCCGCGACATGCTCCAGAATTTCCAGCACCGTAATTACATCGAATTTCTGCTTTCCCTGCGCCATATTTTCCGCGCTGTCGCACACATAATCGATATCCAACCCGGACAATGCCGCATGCGCCCGCGCCGCCTTTATGCCCTCGGCAGACGCATCTAACCCCGTCACATCACCGCCCAACCGCACCAAAGGTTCGCACAGCACCCCCCCACCGCACCCGATATCCAAAATCGACAGTCCTTTTAAGGCATCCGCCGCCCCCACCCGCCGTTTAAAATGCCCGCACACGGCATCGCGAATATATTCCAACCGCGCGGGGTTAAGCTTGTGCAAGGGCTGCATAACGCCCGCGGGATTCCACCAATCACCGGCAAGGCTGGAAAAATGGGCGATTTCGGCGCGGTCGATGCTGGACATAGAAAAGGAGGGGGTTAGAGCAAAGAAGGAGAGGAAGAAGAGCGAAAGATAAGGCTTTAAATGCATTTTTGTCGAATCTATTCTTGTGCTACAAAAACGACCTATCTTCCTTTTACCCCCCTCTTGCTCTAACCTCTCTTCCCCTATGTCCCTTATTGTCATGAAATTCGGCGGCACCTCCGTCGGCGACACAGACCGCATTAAAAACGCGGCGGCCAAAGTCGCGGCGGAAATCAAAAACGGCCATAAGGTCGCCGTGGTGGTATCGGCCATGTCGGGCGTCACCGATCAATTGATCACCCATTGCCGCGCGATATCGCCGCGTTTCGATGCCCGCGAACATGACGCGGTTGTTTCAACGGGCGAACAAGTCACGGCGGGCCTCATGGCCATGGCCCTACAACAACGCGGGCTTAATGCGCGGTCCTGGCAAGGCTGGCAATTGCGCCTTCTGACCGACTCCGACCATGCCAAAGCCCGCATTATGGATATCGAAGGCGACGCGTTGCGCGCGCGATTGGATGATGGCGAAACCGGCGTTATCGCCGGTTTTCAGGGCGTGACCGAAGATGGCCGCATAACAACATTGGGGCGTGGCGGTTCCGACACTTCTGCCGTTGCGCTTGCGGTCGCGCTCAAAGCAGACCGCTGCGATATCTATACCGATGTGCCGGGCGTATTCACCTCCGACCCGCGCATTGTGACAGCGGCACAGAAAATGAACCGCGTTTCCTACGAAGAAATGCTCGAACTCGCCTCGCTGGGCGCCAAGGTTTTGCAAGTGCGCTCGGTTGAAATGGCGATGCGTTACCGCATGCCGGTTCAGGTTCTGTCGACATTCGCCAACGAAGTGGGCAGCGAATTGCCCGGCACTCTGGTTATAGAAGGAACGAAAGACATGGAAAAAAATACCGTCACCGGCATTGCGCATACCAGCAACGAAGCGAAAATCACGCTCGCGCGGTTGGCCGATAAACCGGGTGTCGCGGCGCGGGTTTTCTCGCCCCTCGCCCGCGCAGGGATTAGCGTGGATATGATCGTGCAAACCGCGTCCGAAGACGGGCAAGTGACCGATATCACCTTTACCGTCGCAATGGGCGATTGGGAACGCGCGTTAAAAGTGTTGGAAGATGAAAAAGCCAACATCGGTTTCGAAAAAATCCTGTCCGAAAAAAACGTCACCAAAATCTCGCTGGTCGGCATCGGCATGCGCAGCCATGCGGGCGTCGCGGCCTTGATGTTTGAAACGCTGGCCGCCAAAGGCATTAATATCCAGGTTATCGAAACGTCGGAAATCAACACATCGGTGCTGATCGCGTCGGAATATACCGAACTGGCGCTCCGCGCCTTGCACAGCGCCTATGGTTTGGATGCGGCATAAGGTTTGACAGCGGGGCATTGCCGCCGCAATATGCGCCCCATAGCTGTTAAGAATGCCTGTAAAATAATGGATAAATTAAGACAATGGTAAAAGTTTCGCCACCCCTCCACCATCTGTGGCAACGCGGCTGCGACTTTCTGGGCACCGACCTCGCCATTATGGGCGGCGCGATGTCGTGGGTTTCCGAACGGAATCTGGTCGCGGCATTGTCCAATGCGGGCGGGTTCGGCACTATTGCCTGCGGGTCGATGACGCCCGATCTCCTGCGCGCCGAAATTCGCGGCACCAAGGCGCTTACATCCAAACCTTTCGGCGTCAATCTCATCACCATGCACCCGCAACTCGATGCGTTGATCGATATTTGTTTGGACGAAAAAACCACCCATATCGTTTTGGCGGGCGGCCTGCCCCCCGCGCCCGCCGTTAAAAAAATCAAAGACAGCGGCGCGAAACTGATGTGCTTTGCGCCCACCGCTGCGCTGGGCAAAAAGCTGGTGCGTTCCGGCGCGGATGCCCTGATTATCGAGGGCATGGAAGCGGGCGGCCATATCGGCCCCGTCAGCACATCGGTGCTGGCACAGGAAATTCTGCCTGAAATCCGCGATGTGCCGGTGTTTGTGGCGGGCGGTATCGGGCGCGGCGAGGCGATTGTGTCATACCTGGAAATGGGCGCATCGGGCGTGCAATTGGGCACACGTTTTGTGTGCGCCACCGAATCCATCGCGCATGCGAAATTCAAACAGGCCTTCATCCGCGCCGCCGCGCGTGACGCCATTCCTTCGATGCAACTCGATGCGCGTTTTCCCATCATCCCGGTTCGCGCTTTGGCCAATGAAGGATCCAAAAAATTCCTCGATAAACAACGCGAAGTCATCACGCGTTTTGACGCGGGCGAATTGACCAAGGAAGAATCGCAACTGGAAATCGAACATTTCTGGGCGGGCGCCCTGCGCCGCGCGGTGATGGATGGCGACATAGAAACGGGGTCAGTCATGGCCGGCCAAAGCGTCGGCATGGTGCGCACCGAACAACCCGCATCGGAAATTATGGCCGAATTGATTGCGCAGGCAGAAAACGCCTTAAAGAACAGATAGTTATTACGGTATTTCCCCTTTCCGCACCCTGCCCTTTTGTTTGCATTTCACCGGCACTTCTTCTATTGTCCGGCCATGTCAGGAAACAGCCTTAAAAATCAAAACCCGCCCACGGCGGAAAAGCCCGAAGCCGCGCGCGTGGTCGCCATTCCCAAAGAGCAACCCGCGCCTGCCACAGGTGCGCCCAACCGCGGCAAAACCGAAGCCCCGAAAACAGAGCGCATCGGCGATATCCTGCGCCGCGCCCGTCTGGACAAAAATGACGATCTGTATCAGATCGCGGAATATCTGTGCATCAAACCGCATTTTCTGATCGCGCTGGAAAACAGCCATTATGACGCGCTGCCCGCCGATGCCTATGTTATCGGCTTCCTGCGCACCTATGCCAATTTTCTGGGCGTGGATGGCAAAATTGCCGTTGACCGTTACCGTTATGAAATGGCGGGCCGCCGCAAGAAACCCGTTCTGTCGATGCCTACCCCCGTTTCCGAAGCGCGCGCCCCCACCGGCATTATTATGGCGGGCGCCACCATCGCTTTGTTGCTTATCTATGCGTTGTGGTACGGCATTTCATCATCCAACCGCGCGCAATTCAGCACAGCCCCACCATTACCAACCGTGGCGCAACCGGCACCTAATTCTTCCACATCATCTGGCAATGATGGGGCGGCTGGTTTAACCGCGCCCCTGTCCGGCTCGGCCTCTGTCACCACAAATGCACCCGCCGACGGCATCCTCATCACCAAAGACGCGCCCAAAGAACAGGCATTGCCCGCAGCTTTGCCGCCCGCTATCCCGCTTCCTGTCAAAGAAACCGAAAAACAAACGGCGCAGGATTTGAATCTGGCGGCGCTTAACAAGGCCGACACGGCAAAACCCGCCGAAGCAAAAACACCAACCGACCCGAACGGCTCGCGCGTCACCATCCGCGCCACGCAAAGCAGCTGGATCATGATCACCGACAATAACGGCAAGGCGATTTACGACCATGTGTTGAAACCGGGCGAAAGCTATAAGGTTCCCAACAAATCCGGTCTGTCGCTGACCACCGGCAATGGCAGCGGTATCGTCATGTCGGTTGACGGCAAAGACGTGCCACCGGTCGCCAATGGCGCGCCGCATGTCGTGCGCAATATAGACTTAACCCCCGATCATTTATCGGCCACAACCACCCAATAAAGCCTAGCAGGAGAAGAAGTGATGTCTGTCGATCATACCGATGCCCAAGCCCACCGTCCCTGGCGCCAAATCGCCCGCCGTAAAAGCCGCCAGATAAAAGTCGGCAATGTTCTGGTCGGCGGCGATGCGCCCATATCGGTGCAGACAATGACCAACACCTTGACCACCGATGCCAAGGCCACCATCGCGCAAATTCTGGCCGCCGAAGCGGCAGGTGTCGATATCGTGCGCGTGTCATGCCCCGATGAAGAATCCACGGCGGCACTGGCCGAAATCGTCAAAGGCGTGAATGTGCCGATCGTCGCCGACATTCATTTCCATTACAAACGCGGCATCGAAGCCGCCAAAGCAGGCGCCGCCTGTTTGCGCATTAATCCCGGCAATATCGGTTCCGATGACCGCGTGCGGGAAGTCGTGAACGCCGCCAAGGATTACGGTTGCGCCATCCGTATCGGCGTTAATGCCGGTTCGCTGGAAAATGATTTGCTGGAAAAATATGGCGAACCCTGCCCCGACGCGATGGTCGAAAGCGCGATGCGCCATGTCAAAATTCTGGAAGATCATGATTTCTTCAATTTCAAAATCAGTGTCAAGGCATCGGACGTATTCCTTGGCGTCGCGGCCTATCAGGCCATTGCCGAAGCGTGCGATTATCCTTTGCATATCGGCATCACCGAAGCTGGCGGCCTGCGTTCCGGCACCGTGAAAAGCGCGGTTGGTCTGGGCAGTCTGTTATGGGCGGGTATCGGCGACACAATGCGCGTTTCCTTGTCGGCGGAACCTGTCGAAGAAGTCAAAGTCGGTTATGAAATTTTGAAATCGCTGGGGCTTCGTCGTCGCGGCGTAACCGTTATTTCATGCCCGTCATGCGCGCGCCAGAATTTCAACGTCATTAAAACGGTCGAAGTTTTGGAAGAACGCCTGGCACATATCACAACGCCGATGACCGTTTCGGTGATCGGCTGCGTGGTCAATGGCCCGGGCGAAGCGATGATGACCGATATCGGTTTCACCGGCGGCGGCAAAGGCACGCATCAGGTTTATATCGCCGGCCAAACGGCGCACCGTTTGCAAAATGAAGATATCGTCGGTCATCTGGTCGGTCTGGTGGAAAAGAAAGCCGCCGAAATTCAGGCAGAAAAAGCCAAATTGGAAGTAGCGGCGGAATAATTTTTAAGGCGAATAATTTTAACGATGCTTTTTTTGAGGATATTTTATGAATGATGTTTCAATCACAACCGAAAACCTGTTTCTTACCGCAACAGGCGAAGCGCAGATTCCGCCCAACCGCCGACATCTGTTCGGTATTTTTATTAAGCTGTCGAATGAGCGCCGTGAAGCCATGTTAAAATGGGCACAAAGGCAAACAAAACCGCAGGCTATTAGCTATGTGCGCATGTTTGCCTTGGCTCTTGCCGAGAAAAAAATAGATTTGTCCCAAGCGGCTGATTGGCGACCTTTGCTGGCTGATTTTATTGAATCGCAAAGGGCTAATATCAAGGAGCCTGCCTTGTCGGTTTGCCGTGCGGATATTATCGGCTTTCTTTCATCCTGGTTCGATATCGATCAAGCCAGGCGTCCGGCTACACCGGTTATTACCGCCTCTAGGCTTCAAAGCTGAAATGGGCTATAGGCTCTAACCCTTAACAGCCTCTAGATCGCCGCATGTCCCTTACCGAAACCCTGTCCCGCGTTCTGGCGCGTCATGATGAAGTGCGCGATGCGTTATCGCAGCCGATGGCGGCCGACCAGTTCAAAAAACTATCCAAGGAATATGCCGACCTGACACCGGTGGCCGACGCCATTATCGCATTAAACAAAGCGCGGCAGGAATTGGTGGATGCCGAAGGCATGCTGTCCGACCCCGATATGGCCGCCGAAGCGAAACAGGAAATTGAAGCGTTAAAGCCGACCATCCCCGCGCTTGAGCTGCAAGTTCAACGCATGCTGTTACCCAAAGACATCGCGGATGAACGCAATGCGATTATCGAAATCCGTGCCGGTGCCGGTGGCGACGAAGCCGCCTTGTTCGGCGCGTTGCTGTTCGACATGTACCGCAAATATGCCGCCGTGCGCGGGTGGAAATTTGAAGTGATGGAATTGTCGGAAAACGATCTGGGCGGCTTGCGTGAAGGCACCGCCGAAATTACAGGGCGCGGCGTTTTCGCGCGATTGAAGTTCGAGTCCGGCGTTCACCGCGTGCAACGCGTGCCCCAAACCGAAACGCAGGGACGCGTCCACACATCGACCGCGACCGTCGCCGTGTTGCCGGAAATGGAAGAAACCGATATCGATATCCAGGAAAAAGACCTGCGCATCGATGTGTACCGCGCCTCGGGCGCGGGCGGCCAGCATGTGAACAAGACCGAAAGCGCGGTGCGCATCACCCATATCCCCACCAATACGGTTGTGGCGATGCAGGAAGAACGCTCACAAATCAAAAATCGCGCCAAGGCGATGAAGATTTTACGCGCCCGTATCTATGAACAACGCGACCGCGCCATTAAATCGGCGCATGCAGCAGAACGCAAAAGCCAGGTGGGAACCGGCGACCGGTCGGAACGTATCCGCACCTATAATTTCCCGCAAGGCCGCGTTTCCGACCACCGTATCGAACTGACATTGTATAATATCGAACAGGTTATCGCCGGCAACGAACTGGATAAATTCATCGACGAGCTGATCCAACGCGACGAAGCCGAAAAACTGGCGGAGTTGAGCGGACAATGAGGTTGGCGGACTATGTGGCAAACGCCATTGAAACTCTAAAACTCGCTGGTGTCGATAACCCGCAACTTGATACCCGCCTGCTTGCCGGTCATGCGCTTGGTATCGACCGCGCCGAACTCCTCAGCCAATCGCAACGCGAATTATCAGATGCCGAGCAAACGTCAATCACCGCACTTATTACCCGCCGCGCAGCCCGCGAACCGGTGGCACGGATTATAGGCACACGCGGGTTCTGGGGTTTAGAATTCGGGTTGAACGAAGCCACATTGGAACCGCGCCCCGACAGCGAAACCTTGGTCGAAGCTATCTTAAAACTAAAAACAGATGCCCACCGGATTCTTGATTTAGGCACAGGCAGCGGCTGTCTCTTGCTGTCCTTGCTACACGAATTTCCATCCGCAACCGGCCTTGGCATCGATATCAACCCGCGTGCCGTCGAACAGGCTGCGCAAAATGCTGTCGCGCTTAAACTGAACAACCGCGCCGCATTTCAAACCAGCAATTGGCTGGAAAATATCACAGGGAAGTTTGATATTATCATCAGCAACCCACCTTATATCCCCCATTTCTATATCGAGCATCTCATGCCCGAAGTGCGTGATCATGACCCGATGCTGGCATTAGACGGCGGCACCGACGGCCTCGCCCCCTACCGCCACCTCATCCCGCAACTCCCCCATTTTCTGACCCCGAACGGCATCTTGTGCTTTGAAATCGGCATCACCCAAGCGCTACAGGTGGCAACGCTGTTACAACAATCTAATTTTCAAAACATCACCACACACAAAGATTTAGGTGGTATCGACAGATGCATAACCGCCCTCACTTCTCTCAAAGTATCAGAGAGGTAAAATTACGAATATTGTGGTGATTAGGGTGATTTTTAGGAAGACCCGCAAGGCAAGCGTATTCAACATACGCGCGTTGCGGGTCTTCCTAAAAAGCGCACTAGGCGCCCAATAGGCGTAATTTTACTACATGTCTTGGTAATTAGGGCCGCCGCTTCCCTCTGGCACACACCAATCTATATTCTGCGTCGGGTCTTTGATATCGCACGTCTTACAATGCACGCAATTTTGCGCGTTGATTTGCAGGCGCGGCTTGTCACCCTCTTGCACAATCTCATACACCCCTGCCGGGCAATAACGCGTTTCCGGCGCTGCGTAATCGCGCAAATTCACATCAATCGCCACCGCAGGATTACGCAATTTTAAATGCGCGGGTTGGTCTTCTTCGTGATTGGTGTTGGACAAGAACACTGACGACAAACGATCGAAAGAAATCACGCCATCGGGTTTGGCATACTCAATCTTGGCGCAATCCTTCGCCAGTTTGGTCGCCTTGTTATCGGCATGATTACGCAATGTCCACGGCGCACGCCCGCGCAACAACACTGTATCGATCGCGCTGTAAATCATGCCGCCCAGCAATCCCCAACGGAAGCTGGGGCGTATATTGCGCACGCCAAACAACTCCGCCCATAACCATGATTTTTCCAAACGCGGGCGGTAATCGGTCGCTTCCACTGCGTCGCCCGCCAATAAATCGGCCAAAGATTCCGCCGCGACCATGCCCGATTTCATCGCGGTGTGGTTGCCCTTAATTTTGGGCACATTCAAAAATCCCGCCGCATCGCCAATCAACAACCCGCCGGGGAATGTCAAACGCGGGAGGGATTGCACGCCGCCTTCGCTCAACGCCCGTGCGCCATAAGACAAGCGCTTGCCACCCTCTAATAAAGAACGAATATGCGGATGTTGTTTAAACCGTTGAAATTCTTCAAACGGCGACAGATATGGATTTTGATAATCCAGCCCGACCACAAAACCAATCGAAACCAGATTTTTCTCCCAATGATACAGCCACGACCCGCCATAGGTGCATGCATCCATCGGCCAGCCAATCGTGTGTTGCACATGGCCTTCGCGGTGTTTGGACGGATCGATTTCCCAAATTTCCTTAATACCCAACCCGTAAGTTTGCGGGTCGACACCCTTGCGCAGATCAAATTTTTCAAACAGCACTTTGGTTAATGACCCACGGCACCCTTCGGCAAACACTGTTTGCCGTGCGCGCAATTCCATGCCGCGCGTATATCGTTCTGTGCGTTCGCCGTTTTTGCCAATGCCCATATCGCCGGTGGCAACACCCGCCACGGCACCCGCATCATCATACAAAATTTCGGCACCGGCAAAACCTGCGTAAATTTCCACGCCTAAAGCTTCCGCCTGTTGCGCCAGCCATTTACCCAAGCGCCCCAGACTGATGATGTAATTACCATGATTATTCATAGTCGGCGGGTTGGGCAAGCGGAACGCCTTACGCGCGGTCATAAAATAAAAACTGTCGGATGTCGCGGGTACAGTTAATGGCGCATCGAGCTCTTTCCAATGGGGCAGCAATTCATTCAACGCACGCGGTTCAAACACCGCACCCGAAAGCAAATGCGCGCCAACTTCGGAGCCTTTTTCGATGACACACACGGAAATCTCGCGCCCCGCTGTTTGCGCCAATTGCTTCAATCGAATGGCGCAGGAAAGCCCCGCAGGCCCCGCGCCCACGATCAACACATCATAAGACATAATCTCGCGTGGTTCTGTTTCAGACATGCCAAAAACCCCTGTGATAAGGGTCTAAGTTTACGAATGAAATAGTAAGGAAAGGGTTTACTTTGACGGACCGGCAGGGCCATGCATCATCGACATACCTTTGGTGCCGGGCGCTTTCTTCTGCGCCGCCACGGGTCTTCGCTGTTGTAACCCGCGCGAGTCACGGGCGGCACCGCCGCGGTCACGCTCTCGGCTCTTGATAAATTCGCGCACTGTCTTGTCGCCAAATTCAATCATCCAATTCACAACGGCGAACGATTTGGCATTGGTCTTGGTCTTTTCCCATGCCACGCTCAAATTCGCCGAAGCGCGCATCGGCAATTCACTGAAAAATTCCACAATCGCTTCGATCAGGTCGGCGCCGACCAAATGGCGGTGTTCGCCTTTGACCTCTTCCGCCTTGCGGGTGGTGAGCATTTTGGCAATGCCGGAGCCCGCCCCTTCGGTATCACCCTCGCCCTTTTTCTTACGACGCGCTGAATCCTCTTGCTCGGCATCCAAAGGGATACCGTTCAATTCGTCATCATTGTCATCGATGGGCGTGGTCATTACCTGATTCGTTCCTTTATAAAATTAAGTCTCGACAACCTTGCCATCCTTCAAATGAAGGAAGCTTGTATCATAACCTTCGACAGGCCTCTTATTCTCCATGCGAATAATAAGGATCTTATTAATTTTCAGCAAGAAGTTATGCATTTCGTCGGTCGCTTCCCAATCGATAGGATAGGTGCCGCCTGTGTCATAGATGATCTCTAAGCGTTTTTTATCAAGGTGATAGCCAACCCACAGAGGCGTTGCCTCGAAAGGTTCATCATGGACAAGACACATCTTTCCACGGGCGTTAACGACAAGACCAATATTCACGGCAAAACAGCTCCCAAACGACTTATATTATAGACCAGCGATTCACTTTTCCCATAAAATTGCATATTTTACGGAAAAAGATCGCGGCCTTACGGGGACAAAAAACCCCGCATATTGTCGGCCACAGATGGTTAAAACCTTATGAAGAACAACCCTAACCCGCCTTACGACGCGCCTGCATGGCGGCGGCCAAAGTACCGTCATCAAGATAATCCAACTCGCCCCCCACCGGCAACCCATGCGCGAGTTTCGAAATCGTAACACCCGCATCCTCCAACCGTTCGGCCACATAATGCGCGGTCGCCTGCCCTTCGACCGTTGCATTAAGCGCGAGGATTACCTCTCTGGTTTCATTCAATTTTACGCGTTCAAGTAATTTCTCAATCTTCAAATCGGCGGGGCGGATACCTTCCAGCGCCGACAGAGTTCCCCCCAACACATGATAGATACCGCGGAACGCATGGCTGCGTTCCAATGCCCATAAATCGGCGACATCCTCCACCACGCATATCAAGCCACGGTCGCGGCCATTGTCCCGGCAAATTTCGCAAGGATCACAGCCGCCCAGATTGCCGCAGGTGGTGCAACCCTTCACATCCTGTGCCGCGCGGGTCAGAGCGTCGATAAGCGGCAGCATGACCGCTTCGCGCCGTTTCAACATATACAAAACCATGCGGCGCGCCGAACGCGGCCCCAAACCGGGCAACTTGGCCAAATGCTTCATCAGTTGGTCGAGGGGTGACATAAATACCTAATTATAAAGCAGGTCGGCTGGACAACCTTGCTAATTGTGAAACTTCATCTCCTATCAAAGATTTAATCATTTTTCTTTTTAGTGGACAAATACCGGTTACAAGCCCGTGTCCATTGATGTTCGCTTTAATTTTTTCAGCTAGCTGTAAAGGATAAAAACTATCCGTTACTATTTTAGGAAACCCAGCAGCATCTGATCCAACGTCATAACCGCCCTTGCCTGCATAAATTTCTAGCACCGTCGCACCTAATTTACCCACAACCAAGCTGGCACTAGAAAATATTTCATTAACCTCAGAAATTTGCACATATCCATCCAGAAAACTATCACACATTTTTATGGCTGCTCTAAAAACCCCTTGGTCCGGCAATTCAATTTCATGCTTTAACCGCCACACAGGAAACGCTCCTTGTTGAAGATAAGTCAAAGGATTCGAATAGGCTTGATCTTGAACTGCTAAATACCAAGTCGAAAACACACAGGCTTCCTGAAAATAGCCTCGCACCTCTTCCTGTATTTGGAGAGAGTGCTTTGCTAGATCTTCAGCAAATAATTTAAATTCAATTTTGATGTCTTCCATAAATTAACCTTAAAAATATTCCTCAAAACGGCAACTTAACACCCGGCGGCAATTGCAACCCGCCCATGACTTTTTCCGTTTCACCGGCGATCATCGCTTCGGCCTTCGCCTTAGCGTCGTTGCTTGCCACCACGATCAAATCTTCCAACATTTCCTTTTCCGACGCGTCCAGCAATTTGGCGTCGATGGAAATTTTACGCATCTCGGCCTTGCCATTCATCACGACCGTGACCAGCCCGCCGCCCGATTGCCCCGTCACCTCGACATCGCCCAGACGGTTTTGCATGTCGCCCATTTTGGCCTGCATGTCCTGAACCTGCTTCATCATTTTCGCTATATTCATGGCCCTGTCCTTTTTTTTAACCAAACGGCGAAAGTATTTTTCGTGCTTTACGCGCCTGCCCCAGATTGCCTAAAATACGCCGATTTTACAAGGACAGACCGCTGTCCTTTTTACATAAAAAATATGTTTTTTCTTAGCAAAGATATCGCGGAATCCCGCCCTGCCCGTCTGGTTGATGCCGGTTCCACCGCCGACATCATCCAAAGCCTTACGTTGCCTTATGCGGCGGCGGGCAAAGCAGCCGTGATTTCAACCATCATAGCGGTTGGCGCCACCTATGATAATGTGTTTCGCCCCCAATCCAAACTTAGCCTTCGCGATGAAATCCTGATCAAACAGGCTTTGACGACCGCGATTGGTTTAGGGTTTTCTGTGGCTGACACACTGAGCATAGAAACGGTCAATCTGAACCAAGGGCAAGATTACCATTCCGAAAAACCCTATCACGGCGATCTGGTCGTTTTGTGTTGCATCCCCAAATGGGGCAACAGCGATCCGTTTAAAATCCACGAAAGCCGGTTGACCAGCCCGCATGGCAACAGCCCGCGCCGATGGAGACAAAGCCTTGAAAAGCGAAACCCCTTGATGGCCGTGTCTTCGGAGGCAACCGATTGCCGCGGCGAAATAACGGTACGGCGATCACGCCCCGATACTTACCAGCATATCGAACCGGTTGATTTCCGCGCCGAAACCTTCCGCCAAAACGAACCGCGCAATTTCACAATGCATGCGATTATCCGCAAGGATATCGCCGCGCGACTGGCGTTATAAATCTTCGCCGTCATTCAACAGGGTATCGCCGTCCGATGCTGGCGCGGCATCATCGCTGGCGGCTACAGCCACCACCACACGCTGCCGCAACGCTGTCATTTTCGCATCGGGAAAGGCAACAAACACGGCCTGCATCAACGGGTGATTGCGGGCGCGTTCGTGCCGCGCCGCTTCTGCCGCGCGGGCTTCCTCGGCCAAACTGGGTTCGCCCTGTGCCGATGAAACAGAAACCACCCAGCGTTGGCCTGTCCATTCGGTCAGACATTGCCCAACGCGTCCGGCGAAATTGGCGGGTGCCTGTTCGCCCACGCGTAATTCCAATAAACCCTGTTCACACCGCACCAGATGCGCCTGCCCATACAATACGGCATGCAAACCGGCTTCGCGTTTTTCGGAAAACAACGCGACGATTTCGCGGTAATTCATCGGCTGCATTTGCGCCACTACTTGCGGTGCCGCAACAGCCACAACCGAACCACCGCCGCCCAACGCCAATTTCGCACGCGGCGCATTGCCACCACCGCCGCCCGTATCGCCCGAACCCTGCGCAGTCGTCCCTGCTCCGCTATCACGCAATTTACGCACCAGATCACCGGGCGTCGGCAAGTCGGAAGCATAAGCCAAACGGATCAAAACCATTTCGGCGGCCTGTGCCGGATGCGCGGCGGCCTGAACTTCGGTAATGCCCTTCAGCAAAATCTGCCACGCGCGTGCCAGCGCGGGAATTTTAATGTCCGAAACATCGGTTAACAAAGCGCGGTCATATTCCGCCAGCGATTCATCCCTGGCAAATTCGGGTATAACCTGCCCGCGGGTCAGTAAATGCACCAGATCGGCCATATCCTGCAACACCTGCAACGGGTCGCACCCGGCTTGCAACATGGTGCCGAAACTGCCCAACGCATCCGCCACCTGCCCGCGCAGCAATTGGCGGCACAGCCCGATGCTTTGGCCGCGGTCGGCCAGCCCTAGCATATCCTTCACATCATCGGCGGCCACCACACCATTGCCACGCGCAATCGCCTGATCCAACAAGCTTAACCCATCACGCACCGAACCATCTGCGGCATGCGCGATCATTTTCAACGCTTCGGTGTCGGCCTTGGCGCCTTCCCATTCGGAAATTTTGGCGAAATGCATGGCCAGCTCGTCGCTTTCGATACGGCGCAAATCAAAACGCTGGCACCGCGACAACACGGTCACCGGCACTTTGCGGATTTCCGTGGTCGCGAAAATAAATTTGGTGTGCGGCGGCGGTTCTTCCAATGTTTTCAGCAACGCGTTGAACGCGTTTTTCGACAACATGTGGACTTCATCGAGGATATAGATTTTATAACGCGCCGAAACGGGGCCATAACGCACGCCGTCGATAATTTCGCGCATGTCTTCCACGCCGGTGCGCGACGCGGCATCCAATTCCATCACATCGACATGACGGTCTTCCATAATCGTGCGGCACGCATCGCATTGGCCGCAGGGCGTTATTGTCGCCCCGCCTTTGCCATCAACACCGGTACAATTCAAGGCGCGCGCGATAATACGCGCGGTGGTCGTTTTACCAATCCCGCGCACACCCGTTAACATCCAGGCATGCGGCAAGCGTCCGGCCTCGATGGCGTTGGAAAGGGTGCGCACCATCGCTTCCTGACCTATCAATTGGTCGAAAGTCGTCGGGCGGTATTTACGCGCCAGCACCCGATAAGCGGGCGGCGCTTCGGCGGCGGGCAAATCTTCGGGGGCGAATAAACCGGACAAGGATAATTTCAAGGTTTGGGTGATTATAAAATGGCAACAGCCCGCCTCCGCAAGGGCTTCGGCGTGGCACTTTTTGCGAACCAGCGGTTCGCAAAAAGTGGGAGATTGAACATGACCCAAATCGAAAATGTTACGGCTGCTGCCTTTCGGCCCTGACCGGGTTGGCACCGGATTCGCCCACGCCAACCTCCCGCGATGGTTATAGCAAAAATACCGCGAATGCCGAGTCTTAAATATTAAGCCAAAACAGGCTTTATGGTTAAGAATTCTGTTCAAATTTCTGATTGCGATAAGGTTTATCGGAATGTTAGCGTGAAGGATAAATTTACACAGGAGCTATTATGTCACTTTCATTTCGCGACTGGGCACATTCTTTTTTTGCGCAATTCGGACTTTGGAATCACAGCGCAGAAAAAGACACGACTGATGCCACAGAAATTTACATCCCCCAAACGGCAAAAGCCGTTGCGCCGCCAAAGCCAGAAGTGCCCCCATTATCCGAAGAAGATTTTGCCACAGCGCGCGACCAGCTATTCTCTGAATTAGCGATCGCCGCTTCGCGTATTAAAAAAGCCAGAAATGGTGAACCCTTCGGGCAAATGATTTTCGAAGAAGATCCAAAACCTGATAGCAAAATGAACATCGCACCCGCCGATAGAACTTTGATAGTTACAATTGGCTTTCCACCGGATAATTCGCCCAAACCCAATCCAATAGGATTTTGTAAAGAATGGCTTTATATTGATGTCCTGCCGCCGCGCGATGGTAGCCCTCGCTACAGCTGCAAACGTTGGTGCATCGATAATATATTTGAACGCCATGGCAACAATCTAAGTCTCAATGCGCTGCTCGACATTATTGGCAACTACGGCAGGCATATACAATTTACCGACTGCCCGAAAACATTATTCCAAGGGTCTTTTGGCTTCACAACGCCAACGGCCCGATAAGTGGCTAGGGCTTGGCGTCAGTTTTTTCATCCGGTTTTGTTTCCGGCTTAGGCGCATCTGTCTTCGCCTCCAGCAAAGCCTTGACCTCACCGCCCAAGCCACCTTCGGTCAAAGGCTTGATATCAGGCCGCATCATATCCACCACAACGCCGTCTTTGCCGATCACATAAGTGACAGGGATTGCCGAAGGCGTTCCGAAATCATTCTTGCTGGCGCTGTCCATCATTGATGCAGGAAAAGTGAAGTAGTGCATCAGGTTCAACACATCGCTTTTGTTACGTGGCCGGTCGGCGCTGATCGCCAATACTTCCACGCCTTTGCTGTGCGTTTTGCGCCATACGGCTTCCAACGCGGGCATTTCATCGCGGCAGGCGGGGCACCATGTCGCCCAGAAATGCAACACGACAACCTTGCCCTTTAACGACGACAAATCAAACGCTTTGCCATCCAAAGTCGGCGTGACCAAAGCGGGTACGGGTTGCCCCACCACGGCTTCCGCATGCGCCGCATGTGTGAACAACAACGCCGCCAGTAACACCAGAATTTTTGTGCGCATAACGCCCCCTAAAAATTATACCCGACCACGAATTTCGTTAAAACGGGTGCCGTCAATTGATTACCATTCACATTCTGATAAAGAGGCAATTCGATATCAGCATAAAGTTTGAACGCATCGATATTATATTCGACCCCCGGCGATATAAACAAGCGCGTATAGCCTGAATCAGGCGTATCCGCCGCCGCGCCCACATCTTGTTGATGCGTCGAGCCGATAAATTGCAACAAAGGCGCAATGGCATCGGCCCCCACAACAGTACCCGCATTGTAATAAGACCCGATCGCCGCATTGACATCATCACCCGGCCGGTAATGGCTAGCGACGGTAAAGGCATGTTGCCATTGCCCGTTCATGAACCAGTCAAACTTGCCATCATCGGTCAAAGCCCCGCGATGATAGGCGCCCAGCAACCAGTCGGTGCTGCCGGTGCCAATTTGGGTATCGCGGTCAAAACCGGGCTGTTTATAAGTCCCCGTGGGTAATTTAAAACCATAGGTGATGCCGGTCGACATATCATCGGAAAAGCCCGCATAAATGCCTTTTACCCGGATATCGCCTAGCGACGCGTGGTGGAAGCTGGCGGGGTCGCTTGCATCATCGGTCGTGTTGAATGTGCGCGTCCAATACGGCACTTCCGCCTCGATGCCCCAATCGCGGTTAAACATATATTGCCCGCCTGCGGTGATGAAGTTGGTGACGATTTCTTTGTCGGAATTATTGGCGGGGTCGGATTTTCCGGTGCCGCTCCAATTCTTGTTCTGATCCATATAATTATATTCCAGCCACACGCTGCCGCCCGAACCTGTCGGCATCATCGACCCTGTACCCACATCAAACACACCGCACCCACAGGCGCAGGCAAACGCAGCAGCGGGCGTAAACACACACAAAGACGCAACAGCAAACAATAGTTTTTTAGACATGGAAAACTCCGCATAAGCAAAAGGGTACGGCAAAGGCCGTAACAAAAGGACTTAGGCGGAAACAGGCGGCGCGCGCGCCGGCGGTAACAAGGTGGAAGCAGATGCCGGAACAAAATCGGAAACAGAAATAACCGGCGCGAAAGCGACAAAAGAAACAGCGGCGACCGCCACAGCATCCGGCGGCACCGACCCACCACCGAGCAAATGCAGGCTTTGGCAAACCGGACAGGCTGGTAATTTATGCGCGGGCGCTTTATCATGCCCACCGGTATTCGATTGTTCCGCGCCACAGATATGCACAGCTGCCTGCGCCATCGCAGGTTGATGCGCCAGCATAACAAACATCGGCACAAGCATCGCCAGCAACGCCACCCAAGCGGTCGCGCGGTACAGGCGGGGGAATCGGGTGCGGATAAAAGACATGGCCGGACGGTCATACCGCCCAAATTACTCTGTCACAAGGGTTTTTCGTGAATTTTCACCCCATATCTTTTGCCACCCCTTTCCGCTAATCTGCCCTCGTAAACGCCATATAAAGAGAGCATCCATGTTTAATCAGGATAACCGACATACAGATACCGTCGACACGCTGGAACAAGTGGCCGAAAATGCCGGGCGTTATTTGCGCAAGCTTCTGGACGAAAACCCCACTATTGAAACCGGCGTTGAATCATTGGCCACCGCCATTCGCAACGAACCTGTCAAAGCTTCGCTTATCACGCTGGGTATCGGCTTGGTTCTTGGCCATATTTTCCGTCGTCATTAAGGGTCACACATGCTTGGAAAAATTACATCACTTCTGGCCGCTTTTGAAACCGTGTCGGGTCTTAACATCACCCGCCAGATGATCGGCAAGCTTTTGCTTCTGGTGGCGCTGACCATTGCCGCCGCCATCACGGCATCGGCTTTGTTCCTGCTTTGCCTGTACGGCATCTATCTGTTTCTAACATCACAGGGGTTAAGCGAGGCGCAATCGCTTGTTATCATCGGCTTATTGATGATTGTAAAACTGGCCTGCATCATAACTCTTTTATTGCGCAAACTGCGCCGCATGCAATCGATCCCTTTGCATGTCTCAAGTCTGGGTGCGCAGGGCGTATCGACAGTGCAATCCATCCTGCGCGGTTTTTATCACGGCGTAACGGGTAAATAAAATGTCTGAACCTATAATCCACCCCGCATCGGAAACAGAAGAAGGCGCATCGCCCCTTCCGCCCTATGAGCCCATCCACATCAACACGGTTTTTCTGGGCGGGCTTTTTATCTTTGCGACGCTGGCGGCGTGCTATACGGCTTCTTCCATCCTGTTGCCGATTATTCTGGCGATTATCCTGAAATTCGTGCTTAACCCCGCGATGCGTTTGCTGCAAAAGGCGCATATCCCTTCGCATGTCGCGTCATTATTGGTGATCAGCGTTTTGTTCGGCGGCATCTACGCGCTCGGCTCCGTCCTTTCCACACCGGCATCCGATTGGGCGCAACAATTGCCCGGCACCATCACCAAAATCCAACACCAACTGCATACCATCACCACACCGTTAAAGGCCACGCAAACCGTCGTGCAGAACGCGGAAATTTTGACCCAGACGACAACAACCAAACCCGTGACCGTCACCATTCAGGGTTCCAGCTTTTCCGACCGGTTATTGACCAACACCCAAAGCCTGGCACGCGGCGTTGGCGAAACTTTTCTGGTGCTTTATTTCCTTCTGGCATCGGGCGATGTTTTCCTGCGCCGCCTTACCGAAATCCTGCCGCGCTTCCACGATAAACGTCAGGCCGTCCTTATCACCCAACAAATCGAGAGCGATATTTCCGCCTATCTGGCCGCCATCACCTTGATGAACGCGCTGGTCGGAATCGCCACCGGCGCCATCATGTCGCTCTATGGGTTGGGCGATCCCATCCTGTGGGGCTTTATGGCGTTTATGTTGAATTACATTCCTGTGCTGGGGCCGTTTATCGGCATTACGCTTTTTATTCTGGTCGGTATCAGCTCGCAAACAACGCTCTATGCCGCCTTGCTGCCCGCCACGATTTATTTGCTGGTGCATATCACCGAAAGCACTTTCCTGACGCCGCGCGTGTTGGCGAAACGCTTTACGCTTAATCCCGTTCTTATCATCCTTGCGTTGATTTTCTGGTATTGGATGTGGGGCGTGCCGGGCGCCATTCTTGCGACGCCTTTGCTGGCCATCACCAAAATTATCTGCGACCGGATTGAATCGTTGCGCCCCGTCGGGCATTTCATGGAAGGCTGAATTTGAGCGCGCCCCTTCTGTTCGACCCTGCCCTTGTCCGCCGTCACATCAATCGCGCCACGCCAAATTTCGCCGCGCACCGCGCCTTGTTCGACGCGTCGGGTGATGAAATCATCGACCGCATCACCGATGTCAAAAAAACTTTTACAGCCAAATGCGATCTCAGCCCCTTTCCGTTTTTGCCCTCATCAGCCCATCTGCCGTTGCATGATGACCGCATCCCAACCGAACCAAATTCATTCGACCTGATCGCCAGCAACCTTGCGCTGCATTGGGTCAATGATGTGCCGGGCGTGCTTATGCAAATCCACGCGGCACTTAAACCCGACGGATTATTTATCGCCAGCCTGATAGGCGAACAAAGTTTGGGCGAACTTCGCGCCTGTCTGACCGATGCGGAAATTGCGGTCATGGGCGGGATCAGCCCGCGCCTGTCGCCCACGATTGATCTGCAAACCGCCAGCGTATTGATGCAACGCGCAGGCTTCACCCTGCCCGTGGCGGACAAAGAAACCGTCACGATCATGTACCCGGACATGTTCGCCCTGATGCGCGATTTGCGCGGCATGGGGCAAACCAACGCCCACAGCCAGCGGTTGCGGCACCCCACCAAACGCGCGGTATTTACCGAAGCGGCGCGGCTCTATCAAACACGCTTTGGTGATGAAAACGGGCATATCCCCGCTTGTTTCGACCTGATTTACCTGCATGGCTGGAAATAAACCTTAACCGTATTTTAGGGGTTATCGGCGAGTTTAGGGCATGTCTGATTACAATAACCTTTCTGCCGAAGAACTGGCCGCCGCGCTTCGTGAGTGCGAACAAAAATACAATGCGATCTTTGAAAATGCCGATATCGGCATTTTCCATATCGCCGAAGACGGCGCATGGACAAACGCCAATTCGACCGCGGCCACTATCCTTGGTTATGCCGATGCCCCTGATCTGGTATCCGCGCAACCGGATGTGAACGGCAAACTTTTTGTCGATAAAACCGAACGCGCCGAGTGGTTTGAAAAAACCCGCACACATGGCCGCTATGCCTGCGAGATCGCGTTTTACACTCTTACCGGCAAAGTGATCTGGGTCAGCCTGAGCGGCCATGAAACGCATGACATCGACGGCAAGCGCGGTTTTGAATGCACGATGTATGATATCACCGAGCGCCGCAAAGCCGAAAACGCGTTGATGAGCGCCAAGGAACAGGCCGATTTCGCCAACCGCAGCAAGTCGGAATTCCTGGCGAATATGAGCCATGAATTGCGCACGCCGCTCAACGCCATTATCGGTTTTGCCGAAATTATCAAAGACCAATTGTTCGGGCTGGTCGGGCAACCGCAATATGTCGAATATGCCAAAGATATTTATGACAGCGGCCAATTATTATTGTCGTTGATCAACGACATTCTGGACATGTCGAAAATCGAAGCGGGCAAGCGCCTGTTGCATGATGTGACGCTTAACCTTGATACGCTGGTGCAATCGGTTCTGCGTTTGGTGGCGGCACGCGCCAAGGAAGAAAAAGTGCGGCTGACGGTCGATATTCCGCGCGATCTGCCCGGCCTGCGCGGCGAAGAAAAAGCGATGAAGCAGATTTTAACAAACCTGCTGACCAACGCCGTGAAATTTACATCGGAAGGCGGCAGCGTCACATTGACCGCCCGCGTGAACGACCACAACCAGATCAACATAACAGTAACCGATACCGGTATTGGCATTGCGCCACAGGATATCGCTGTGGCGTTGGCGCCGTTCGGCCAGATTGAAAGCGCGCTCAGCCGCAAGCATCAAGGCACCGGCCTCGGCCTGCCTTTGACCAAAGCATTGGTCGAACTTCATGGCGGCACGCTCGATCTGCAAAGCGAATTGGGCAAAGGAACGATTGTCATCCTTCTATTCCCCCAAGACCGCGTCGTGCGCGGGTAAACCCCTCTATCGTCATCCTCCCCCTTAGTCATCTCTCTATCTTCGTCATCCCGGAAGTTTTGCTTTTTCAGAACCGCCTTGGCGGGGCTGGAAATGCAAAACTATCCGGGATCCAGTATTTGCTTTTTATCCTAAAAACAATAATCCCATAAACATGTGATTTTTCCCTTGACATGCTGTTCCCGTCATGATACAACCAACCCGCATCCTCAAAAAAAGGATGCCTGATGAAACCGGCCTCCCCGCCAGCCATGGATGAAAGGGAAACACCGGCTCCTCAGGGTTGTTGACGTACATCCCGCCTTACACGGGATGCCTGCAGGGACTACCATTTTGTAACGAGACCTAAAGGATAAGGATAAAAAACCCAGCCAGCCCCCAAATTCCCCCTTTCTTTCGCCGCATTCTTCGCCCATCTTGGGGGCATGAAAAAACACATCCTCGCTCTCGCGTTCATCACCTTATGCCTTGCGCCCGCCCCTTTGTTTGCGGCGGAACAGGCCGCGCATTTATCCAATCAGGATAAATCCGATATCGCGCGCATAGAAAATTACCTGAACAATCTAAAAAATATTTCCGCCGATTTTATGCAAATCGATGATGCGGGCGGCATTATGCATGGCACGCTTGATATATCGCGCCCCGGCAAAATGCATGTCGCCTATAACCCGCCCAACAAGGATTTTATCATCGCCGATGGCAGTTTTGTGCATATCTGGGATGACTCTTTGCAAAACCAGACCAATGTGCCGCAGGGCAGCAGTTTGGCCGAATTTATCCTGCGCGATCCGGTTAAACTGGCGGGCGATGTGACCATCACCAAAATCCAGCATTTCGCCGCCAAGATCGAAGTCACGCTTGTGCAAACAACCGACCCCGGCGCGGGCAGCCTGACCTTGGTGTTTGAAGACCGCCCGTTGAATTTGCGCCAATGGAAAGTATTGGACGCGGAAGGCCACAGCACCGGAGTCAATCTGCAAAATATGGAGGAAGTCGCCAGCTTCCCGCGCGATACTTTCGTGTTTGTGCCGCCCAATTTTGGAAAAAATTGATGCGCGTTGCGACTTGGAACATTAATTCAGTGCGCCTGCGCATGGGTTTGTTGGAACGTCTGTCAGACGAAGCCGCGCCCGATGTGATTTGTTTGCAGGAAACAAAAACCATTGATGATACTTTTCCCCGCGCCGCCTTTGCCGCCAAGGGATACACGCATCAACATATCCTCGGCATGAAAAGTTACAACGGCGTGGCTATCATGTCGCGCTTGCCGCTTTCTAACACCGGCCACAAAAACTGGCATAACCGCGAAGATTGCCGCCATATCTTCGCAACCCTGCCTAACAACACAGAAGTCCATTGCGTTTATGTGCCGGCGGGCGGCGATATCCCCGACCCGGCGGCGAACGATAAATTCGCGCATAAACTCGGTTTTATGGATGAACAGGCCGCGTGGTGGAAAAGCCGCAAGGACAAAAAACCGAAAATAATCGTCGGTGATTTTAATGTGGCGCCATTGGAACATGATGTGTGGTCGCACAAGCAAATGATCGATGTCGTTTCACACACACCGGTTGAAATTGAAAAACTGACGGCGTGGCAGAAGGCGCATAACTGGTATGATGCCATACGGCATTTCGTACCCGAGAGCGAAAAATGTTATTCCTGGTGGAGCTACCGCGCGGCCGATTGGACCGCGTCAAACCGTGGCCGTCGTCTTGACCATATCTGGGTCACACCCGATCTTCAGCCCGCGCTCAAATCGCACATCATCCTGCGCGATGCGCGTGGGTGGGGGCCGAAACCGAGCGACCATGTGCCGGTGATGGTCGATATCGGGTAGACATTATTATCGCGGCGTGTGACGCGTGGCGCGATGTTTGGTTGCTGGCCGCGCCCCATCACAGGCACTGTTATCCACAATCACGCGGCCATCTGGCAATATCGTAACTGCAGCCGCCGTTTCGCCGCCCGTTTGATTATATGAGGTAACATTGCAGGTTGCATGAGGGGTGGATGTAGTTTGTTGAGTAGCATCGCCCATATTAATCGTTCCTGCCGTAATGCCGCCGCTCTGGCCATAAGATGTAACATTCTGCGCAAGGCTGGCAGATGGCAATCCAAAGACAGCTGCAGCTGAAGCAAGCGCCACAGCAAAATTATTTTTGTTCAACATATTTAAGTCCCCATACAAATAACGTTATAGGTTTATAACAGATGAAATACTTTCCTCAAATAACCTATTTTTATCCATAAAAACCGCGATACCATTCAACAAAGCTGGCAACGCCCGCCTCGATATTCGTGGTGGGTTTCCACCCCAAATCGCGCGTAGTGGATGCGATATCCGCGAAAGTCTTATACACATCACCCGCCTGCATCGGTTGAAAATCCATCACCGCTTTTTGACCCAAGGCATTTTCCAACACGGAAATAAACCGCATCAAATCTTCGGATTGCGAATTACCAAGATTATACAGCGCAACCGGCGGCGCACCGGTATCGACAGGTGCTTTATCCAACGCCGCCACGACACCCGCAACGATATCGTCGATAAAGGTGAAATCGCGCCGCATCTTGCCGTGATTGAAAACCTGTATCGGCTTGCCCGCGATAATGTCACGCGTAAAGCTGAACGCCGCCATGTCCGGCCTGCCCCACGGGCCATACACGGTAAAGAACCGCAAGCCGGTCGTGGGGATGCGGTACAGATGCGCATAGCTGTGCGCGATCAATTCATCCGCCGCTTTGGTCGCGGCATACAGCGACACAGGATGCGCGACTTCATCCCCCACCGCGAACGGAATTTTGGTGTTGCCGCCATAAACGGACGACGAACTTGCATACACAAAATGTTTCAAATCCGGTATGTGCCGCGCCAATTCCTGCATCACCAGATGCCCGACCAGATTGGATTCAACATAGGCATAGGGATTTATCAGCGAATAACGCACGCCAGCCTGCGCCGCCAGATGCACAATATGGGTGATGCCTTGCGCCGCGAAACCAAGCATCGCGTCGCGGTCGGCAATATTGATTTTATGGAAGGTAAAATTCTTATGCGGCATCAGCAAATCCAGCCGCGCCTGTTTCAACGACACATCATAATAATCATTCAGATTATCGATACCGATAACATTATCGCCGCGCGCCAGCAAAGCCCGCGCGACATGAAAACCGATAAAACCCGCCACGCCTGTCAGCAAAATACGCATGATACACCTGTGTCCGAAACACCCCTAAATTGCACAAAAACCGCCGAAATGCCCAGAAAAATCGCGACCCCTCTTGATACGCAGGTGATTTGGGTTTAGGCATGACCAACTGCTCAAGGATGCCCCACGATGACATGGAACGCCGACGCCTATAACGCGCTTTTCGCCAGGGATATTGAGAATCTGAAACAAGATGGGCGTTACCGCAATTTTGCGACCATTGAACGTTTGCGCGGCGAATTTCCCGCCGCCCTGATGCATACCCCCCATGGCACCAAACGCGTCACCGTCTGGTGTTCCAATGATTATCTTGGCATGGGACAACATCCCGATGTGTTGGCGGCGATGCAAAACGCATTGCATAAATGGGGCGCCGGTGCTGGCGGTACGCGCAACATAAGCGGTAACAGCCTTGTTCACACAGAATTAGAAACCGCGATTGCCGCATGGCATGGCAAGGAATCCGCTCTGCTGTTCAGTTCGGGCTATGTTTCCAACGAGGCGACGCTTTCGACCCTTATCAAAATGTTGCCGGGTTGCATTGTTTTTTCCGATGCGAAGAACCATGCGTCGATGATTGCGGGCATGTCGCGCCACAAGGTCGAAAAACAGATTTTCCTGCATAACAATATCGCCGACCTTGAACATAAACTGGCGGCATCGCCGAAACATGCGCCCAAAATAATCGCCTGTGAAAGCGTTTATTCGATGGATGGCACCATTGCGCCTCTGCGCGAAATCGGCGCGCTGGCGAAAAAATACGGCGCTTTGACTTATCTGGATGAGGTGCATGCGGTTGGGTTGTATGGCCCCACGGGGGCGGGTATTTCCGAACGCGACAAGGCGCAAGGCTTGTTTGATATTATCGAGGGGACATTCGGCAAAGCGTTCGGCGTTGCGGGCGGGTACATCACCGGTTCGCGCGTTTTGGTTGATGCCATCCGTTGCCATGCGCCCGGTTTTATTTTCACGACATCGATGCCGCCGGTTGTGGCCGCGGGTGCCTTGGCCAGTTTGGGTGTTTTAAAAACCGCAAATGATCTGCGCCTGCGTCAGCAAAAACAGGCCAATTATTTGCGCGCCGAATTACGCGCCGCCGGTTTGCCCTTGATGGAAACCCAAAGCCATATCGTGCCGGTGATGATTGGCGGCGCCAAATGTTGCAAGGCGGTGGCCGATTGGTTGTTTGATTATGCGGATATTTATGTGCAGCCGATCAATTACCCGACGGTGCCCGTGGGCGAAGAACGGTTGCGCCTGACGCCAAGCCCGTTGCACACCGATGCGATGATCGATGATCTGGTGGATTCCCTGTGTACCCTGTGGGACCAACAGCATTTACCGCGTTTGAAGGTGGCTTAAAAAACACTTGACAAAAAAGTAATACCGTATTACTATTCGCCTATGGAAAACGAGTCCCTCACCTCCAAATTGACCAGCAAAAGCCAGGCTGTCATCCCCCGCGCCATTCGGCGCAAGTTAGGTATTGAGCCCGGCGACCGCATCCGTTACCGCGTGCGCGGCGAACAGGTTATCATTGAGAAAGTCACCACACGCAACGTGAAAGACGATCCCTTTATCACGTTTGATGAATGGGCAAGCGCGGCAGATGATACCGCTTTTGCGGATTTGTAAATATGGCGACACCAAAATTTTCAAAATGGGATATTGTCAAAGTCCCCTTTCCTTTTACCGAAGGAGTCGGCGATAAACGTCGTCCGGCCTTGATCGTCAGCACAAAATCATTGGCACAAGCCCAGAACCTTTATTGGCTCTTGATGATTACCAGCGTTGTTGATCCTATATGGACAGGTGATGTGCCCATCCCCCATTTTGCCGCAGCCGGATTGCCCGTTGTCTCTATCATCCGCACCGCCAAAATTGCGACCTTACAGGAAGATCGGATTTTGGGACGCATCGGCACATTGCCCCAAGCCGAAAGAAAACTGGTGACTGCGGCATTAGGTAAGTGGCTGTAAAGCTATTTCGCCTTCATCATCGCGATAGCGGTATCCGACATGCGGTTAGAGAAACCCCATTCATTGTCGTACCAGCTCATGACGCGCACGAAGGTGCCTTCGATCACTTTGGTTTCCTTCAACGCGAAGATTGATGAACGCGGATCATGATTGAAATCGGTCGAGACCAGCGGTTCGCTGTAAGCACCCAAAATACCCTTGAGCGAGCCCGAAGCGGCCGCATCCGTAATCGCCTTGTTGATTTCTTCGACTGTCGTGGCGCGTTTCGCGACAAATTTAAAATCGACCACCGACACATTCGGCGTCGGCACGCGGATCGATGTGCCGTCCAGCTTGCCCTTCAAATTCGGCAACACCTTGCCGACCGCCTTGGCCGCACCGGTTGATGTCGGGATCATGTTTATCGCGGCGGCGCGGGCGCGGTGCAAATCGCTGTGCGCCGTATCGACCGTACGTTGATCGCCGGTATAGGAATGGATGGTGGTCATGAACCCGTGGGAGATACCAATGGCCTTATCCAAAACAAACGCAACGGGCGCCAAACAATTGGTGGTGCAGGACGCGTTGGAAATAATCGTGTGTTCGGCCTTTAATTGGTCGTGATTGACGCCGTACACCACGGTTAAATCTTCATCCGTCGCGGGGGCGGAAATCAAAACTTTTTTCGCGCCAGCCTTCAAATGCAAACCTGCATCATCGCGCGAGGTGAAACGCCCCGAACATTCCATCGCGATATCAATACCCAGATCGCCCCAGCCCAGCTTGGCGGGATCGGCGCTTTGCAAACCTTTGACGCGCTTGCCGTTGATAATCAGATCCTTGCCATCCACCGCAACTTCGCCGCCGAAACGGCCATGAACGGAATCATATTTCAGCAAATGCGCGTTGGTTTCCGCCGAAGCCAGATCATTGATCGCGACGATTTCGATGTCGTTGCGGTTGGCTTCGAACGCGGCGCGAAGAACCAGACGGCCGATACGGCCAAAACCATTGATGGAAACGCGGATAGTCATGACTTGCTCCTTATGTTTTACTTACCAGTTAGTTTTTGCGCCGCCGCAACAATCGCTGCGGTCGTGATGCCGAAATGTTCATACAGTTTTTCGGCGGGTGCGGATGCACCGAAACCCTTCATGCCGATAAAGATACCCTTGTCACCAAGATAACGATCCCAACCCATTTGTATCGCGGCTTCGACCGCAATGCGAGGTGCGGTGCCCAAAACAGTGGCGCGGTATTCCGCCGTTTGTTTTTCAAACAATTCAAAACAGGGCAGGGAAACAACCGCCGCCTTGATGCCTTTGTCGGCCAGTTGCGCGCGGGCTTCCATCGCCAAGGAAACTTCGGAACCGGTCGCCATAATGGTGACATCGCGTTTTTGGTCGTCGCCCGCCAGCACATAACCACCGCGTGCCGACAGGTTTTCAGAATCTGCCTTGCGCAAAGTCGGCAATCCCTGACGCGACAGCGCCAGCAGACTGGGCGAAGTTTTGGAACGCAACGCAATGTCCCAACATTCCGTCGTTTCAACACCGTCGCAAGGGCGCATGACCAACAAATTGGGAATGGCGCGCAACGCGGCCAGATGTTCAACCGGTTGATGCGTGGGGCCATCTTCGCCCAAACCGATTGAATCATGCGTCATGACATGCACAACGCGAATGCCCATCAATGCCGACAAACGAATGGCGGGGCGCGAATAATCGGCGAACTGCATGAATGTGCCGGCATAGGGAATAATGCCGCCATGCAACGCCATGCCGTTCATCGTGGCGGCCATCGCATGTTCACGCACGCCGTAACGAATGTATCGCCCGTTATAGTTGGCGGGCGTTACATCGGTAAAACCTTTGACTTGGGTGTTGTTAGACGGCGTTAAATCCGCGCTGCCGCCGATTAATTCCGGCACAACGCCCATAATCGCTTCCAACACTGCACCGGAAGATTGGCGCGTGGCATGTTTGGGTTTTTCGGTCGCCAGTTTTTCCTTCAACGCTTTTATTGCGGCATCGTAAGCTTCGGGCAAATCGCCCGCCATGGCGCGGTCGAATTCCGCATGGTCTTTATGGCCGTTGCGGCGGATTTTCCATGCGTCATGTTCCACATTGCCCCGCGCACCGGCTTCGCGCCACGCCGATAAAATATTTTCCGGCACAACAAATGCCTCGTGCGGCCATTCCAGTTGAACGCGCGTGGCGGCGATTTCATCGGCACCGAGCGCAGAACCGTGGCAATGATGCGTGCCCTGTTTATTCGGCGCGCCGAAACCGATAATGGTGCGGCAGGCGATAAGCGAAGGTTTATCGGTGATGGCCAGCGCGTCATGCGTCGCCTTTTCAATCGCGACCGGATCATGCCCATCGACCGATTGCACATGCCAGCCATAGGCGCGGTAACGCGCCGCGACATCTTCGGTGAATGATAAATCAGTCGACCCATCGATGGAAATTTTATTGTCGTCCCAGAACACCGTCAGGCGCCCCAGTTTCAGATGCCCGGCCAATGATGCCGCTTCGGCGCTGATGCCTTCCATCAGATCGCCGTCGCCCATCATCACGAAAGTGCGGTGATCGACCAGATCATCACTATAACGCGCGTTTAAAATCCGTTCGGCCAGAGCAAACCCGGTGGCATGCGCGACGCCCTGCCCCAACGGGCCGGTTGTCATTTCCGCGCCAATTTCCACATCATATTCGGGGTGGCCGGCGGTGTGGCTGCCCAACTGGCGGAAATTTTTGATCTCCCCGATGGTCATTTTCTTGAAGCCGGTGAGGTAGGCCAGCGCATAAAGCAGCATCGACCCATGCCCGCCCGACAAAATAAAACGGTCGCGGTC
Organism: Alphaproteobacteria bacterium; assembly: GCA_026225415.1. GTDB lineage: Bacteria > Pseudomonadota > Alphaproteobacteria > UBA9219 > UBA9219 > CAIXLI01. The sequence goes on from JAMFSS010000011.1 coordinate 121,330, forward strand.
GGGCCAGGCGGGGTTAGCGGCATCGAAACGCAGGAATTTAGTCCATAACACGGTCGCGACATCAGCCATGCCCATCGGCATGCCGGGATGGCCGGATTTGGCTTTTTCCACCGCATCCATCGCCAAGGCGCGGATGGCGTTGGCCATATCCTTGTGCAAAGGATGGGCGGCGGGTGTGGGAGCAAGTGCGGCGGCAGCGTTAGGCATGGGAACCCCAAATTCGATGAGCGAAAGATGGGGGCAAAATGCCTGATTTAACGCGGTTTTGCAAGCATTAGTAACGCCGCGCTCGCCACACGCAATAAGGGTTTGGGAAGCCAGATATTCAAGGGGCGAATGGGTTCAAATCTGCTTTTCGGTTCCACAAATTCCACCGGTTCAAATTTCTTTTCCAGCGCCAGAATATCGGCCTTTGCTTGTGTAACAAAGGCAGCAAATTCAGGTTGTACAACAACGGCCGGGTCTTCGTTTTCCGGTTCTTCGTTTTCAATGTAATAATCCAGAAAACCCTTAGCGGTTTCGGCGCTTAGCTTATACATGGAACACAGAGCTATTTCGAATTGCCGCATAAAGGGATAAAAAAGCGGATTTTCGGCATCAAGATTATTTGTCAAAGTACCAATCGTGCCAATCATGCCCGACAAATCTTTGTAAACCTCAGCCTTGTCCGCGTCTTCCAACGCCGCCGCCGCGCAAGTTATATCGACGGCTTCGGCAACATGCGTGATAAGCATTTCCGTTACTTGCGGAAGGACACCCGCCATGTCAGCAGCGTCGGTTATCTCGCGCATATAAATATTGATATCGGATCCCAAAAGATGGTCCAAAGCTTGATCCGCCGAATCATAAATATCCGTTCCCAAATCTGTATCCAAATCAATCCACCTTGCGGCACAATGGTAGGTACGAAATACACGCTGATTAAACCCTATCCAGCCCGCTTCATTGTCGGGAACCATATTCGAAAAAAGTTGATGCAGGTCGTCGAAAAAATCATTCGCTTCGCGATTAACTCTGGCATCTGAACAATATTGATCGGCATAGGCGGCGATTGTCGCCGCCATAGGATAAAGGGCGTGATCATGCTCCGATAATATAGTGCGCGCATAAGACAATAATCTGAGCGAAAGATCGCGTGCCTTTTCGGGCGCGTTTTTGGTTATTTCGCGCGCGACAGTGCCAATTTCATCCAGCTTGTCATTGATGGTTAAATTATCGTGAATGGCGAGAACGGGTTCTGTTTCCGTTGTCGATAATTTGAAATAATCATCGAAGCCATTCGCAATGGCCAGTTGTTCTTGAAAAGAATATGGCATATAGATCGACCAATAATTTTTTAATCTCTGACCCAGTATCCCCGTTCATCATGGCACCTGTCAAACCCTATCGTTCTATCCCCATTCGCGAATGTGGCGAGGCGTTAACCATAATTCCGCGCGACGCTTTCGCGTTTTATGACCCGCATCCCTATGTGGCATTGGGCGCGCCTTACGGCGATGCCAACCCGTGGATGTTACGGCCCCGCGTTTTATACGCGTTGCAACGGGCGCAGAAAAAGCTGGAAGCCGTCAAGCCCGGCTGGAAGATTTTGATGTTCGACGCCTACCGCCCCAATGCAGTGCAGGCCTTTATGGTCGAAAATGAATTGAAAATTCAGGCCAAGGCCGACGGGTTGGATGCCGCAAACCTGACATCCGCCGAGCGCGAGAAGCTGTTGGCCAAGGTGTATCTCTTCTGGGGTATCCCCAGCGAAGACCCCCAAACGCCGCCATCGCACAGCACCGGCGCCGCGATTGATGTGACATTGGCCGATGAAAACGGCAATGAAGTCGATATGGGTTCGCCGATTGATGAAAACTCGCCGCGATCCTATGCCGACCATTTCGCAACGGCGATTGACGATGCGCGGAAAATTTTCAACGACAACCGCGAATTATTGAACGGCGTTTTGCAGGGCGAAGGTTTCCGCCGTCATCCGCAGGAATGGTGGCATTTTTCACGCGGCGATCAATTCGGTGTATGGCTGGAACATGGGCTGGGCAACGACAAATTTGCCATTTATGGCCGCGCCGATTTGATTAAAGCGCCCGCTTAACCCATTTCCGCGCCGCGCACCTGTGGCGTGGGTGTGGTGGGGGTTTGCGGTGGCGCATTGGGTTGTGGCGCGGGCGCGGGTTGGGCAAAATTTTTGCCGACCCTTCCAAAAAATTGCCGTGTGATGATATCAAGACGGTCGATGCGGCCGGCATCGTTGCCGCCTATGTCGTTGCTGATATCGCAGATGTTGTTCAATTGGGTTTTTATTCTTTCATGTTCGTCTTGAAGCGGTGGGGTGGCAGGTTTTGAAACACCCGCCTCATTAAAAACAGTCACGCCTTTTTCATCTTCGAGCGTTTTATATTCTTTGCCGTTAGGAAAATCATAGACCACGAGCGACACAGCGCCGCGCATAACCAAGGTTGCGTCTTCTGTCACCGATTTCCATTCGCCAAAAACGAGTCTGGTTTTATCCGGCATGGTCGCCACTACGCAACGCGTGAGCACAGCCATGTTTGGTTGCCCCGACGGGGCATCGGCGACAATATTCGTTTTGGCATTCGCCATTGGCGGAAACAACGAAGCCGCCATAAACAAGGATTTTAAAACGCGATTAGTCATATGCTGTCCTGTGAAATGTTAGGACGTCAGGATAGAATGCGCGGCAGGTTTCAACAATGTGTTTTTATGGTTAAAGCGCTACACGGCTTTCGCCAACACCGCGCCCACCAAAACATTCCCGAGGCGTTCGCTGAATGCTACAGGATCGGAAAGCGTATCGCCATCCAGCAAGCGCGCCTGATCAAACAGCAACCATGCGATGTCTTTCAAACTGTCTGCCGCGCCCGATTGTTTGGCACGCGCCGCCATTTGTATGATAAGCGCGTGTGTTGGATTCAATTCCAAAATACGTTTGCTGGCGGTGCGTATCTGGTTGTGCTGTTTCAAAAAACGTTCCAGATGAATGTCCAGATCGCCTTCATCCGCCGTTAAACAGACGGGGCTGGAAGTAAGCCGGTCCGTTGTGCGCACATCTTTTACTTCGTCGCCCAGCGTGAGTTTAAGCAGTGCAACGAGGTCGGCGGTGCCTTCCCCCGCCTTCGCAAGGGCTTCGGCGTGGTCTGGTGCGGCGTCTATCTTGCCCAAATCTTCACCGGCGCGGGTGACGGATTTGAAGGATTTGCCATCGAAGGATTCCAATGACGCCGGCCAAAAATCATCAACAGTTTCCGTCAGCAACAACACTTCCACGCCTTTGGCCTTGAAGCCTTCCAGATGCGGGTTGCGTTGCAGTTTTTCAATCGACTCGCCACAAATGAAGAAGATGGATTCCTGGCCTTCCTTCATGCGACCCACATAATCCGCGAGCGATACCAGCTCATCATTGCCCTTGCCCAACGTCGCGGTCGAACGGCAACGCACAAGTTTTGATAAATCCTTGCGATGGTCGGCATCTTCATACAAGCCTTCTTTCAATACTGCGCCGAAATTATCCCAGAATTTCGCGTAACCGGCGGCATCGTCGTTTGCGAATTTCGCAAGGTCGGACAAAACGCGTTTCGTCAAACCCTGACGCATTTTCGCAATCGTCGGATTGTTTTGCAGCATTTCGCGGCTGACATTTAATGGCAGATCTTCGCTGTCGACCACGCCGCGCAGGAAACGCAACCAGGGCGGCACCAAACCATCGGCATGGTCGGTAATAAAGACGCGTTTCACGAACAGTTTGACGCCATGCTGGCGTTTGGGGTCGAACAGATCGAACGGTTTGACGGAAGGCACGAACAGCAAGCCGGTATATTCGATCACGCCTTCGGCGCGCCAATGCAAGGTAAGCGCGGCATCATCATAGGCATGCGCGACATGATGATAAAATTCTTTATATTGGTCGGCGGTGATTTCATTCTTTGGCCGCAACCACAAAGCCCCTGCCCGGTTGGCGGGTTTTTCTTCGCCGTTTAAAATAACGGGTATCGCTATATGGTCGGAATATTTGCCGATGATGGTGCGCAACCGTTCGGGGTTGAGGAATTCATCTTCGCCCTGTTTCAGATAGATTGTGATTTCTGTGCCGCGTGTCGATTTATCGGTTTCCTCGACAGTAAATTCGCCGCGCCCGTCAGATTCCCATGACCATGCTTCTTCGCTGCCTGCTTTGCGTGATTTCACCTCGACCGCTTGCGATACCATAAAGGCGGCATAGAAACCGACGCCGAATTGGCCGATCTGGTTGATGTCTGCTTTTTTTGCGTCTTTGATTTGTTCCAAAAATGCCGAGGTGCCGGAACGCGCGATGGTGCCGAGATTTTCCACCAGCTCGTCGCGCGTCATGCCGATGCCGTTATCGTTCACGGTGATGGTGCGGGCTTTTTGGTCGATATCGATGGTTATTTTGAAATCGGGATTGTCTCCTGTTAATTCGGGTTGGGTCACGGCGGCATAGCGCAATTTGTCGCAGGCGTCGGACGCGTTGGAGATCAGCTCGCGCAGGAACACTTCCTTGTCGCTGTACAGCGAATGGACGACGATATCCAGCAAACGGCTGACTTCGGCACGGAATTGCATTTGTTCGGCGGGTTTGGATGCGGACATGGGGGGTACCTTTGGGGGCTTGGAAACGGGTTAATGCTTTGGAATATGGGATTGCGGAGGCGTTTTGCCAAGATGTGATTTATTGTTTATTTGTGCGGGAAGACGGGGTATACCCTGCGGTCTTAATAAGTTGTGTGGCTTGACCAGCCCGCCTTCGCTGCGCTTCGGCGTGGCGCAAAACAACTTTTATGAAGAGACTTTTGCGTTTTGCGGAGGGGTGGCCGAGCGGTTGAAGGCGCACGCCTGGAAAGTGTGTAACGGTGCAAGCTGTTCGTGAGTTCGAATCTCATCCCCTCCGCCATTTGTTACCCCCTGACAGATTCGTGAACCCATCGAAGGATTTTCGTAAGGAATATCTTAGGGTTGAGCCTTCTAATTCCAAATTCGAAAACACCAATCCGAGCAAGTGGCGTTTTTCGTCCATTTTCGAACTTTCAAATAAATCGTCCGATTTCACTATCAAAGCAGTTGTCCCGTATCTTATCTAGGAATCCACTTTCGAGATACCGCTAGGCAGAGAAAATGAAAAAATTCGAATTAAAATTGCGGCAGAGAGATATTCCAGAGCAAGACCTTCTTGCCGACATTAAACGTGTTGCTGATAAAACTGGCTCAAAAACCATCACAAAAATCATATATGATGAACATGGCCAGTATGGCGCAACAACTATTCTAAGAAGATTTGGTAGTTGGAATAAGGCGCTTAAAGCCGCAGGACTCGATCTAAACAATCGGATCAATATTCCTGACGAGGAGTTATTCGAGAACCTTGCAAATATCTGGCAGCACTTGGGCAAGCAGCCCGCTGGAAAAGATATTTCGAAATCTAATGGATCAAAATTTTCTTTGGGAACATATGAAAAAAGGTTTGGTTCATGGAACAAAGGCCTGATTGCATTTATTGATTACGTTGAATCACCCAATCCAGATCATATGAAATTCGTTTTATCAACGAATAGACTTCAAGGCTCCTCAGCTTCGCGCACCTCAAGAAAAATAAATTGGCGATTACGCGCGACGGTTTTAATACGTGACAACTGTATTTGTAAAATGTGCGGCGCGAGCCCCGCAAAAGACCCCTCTGTAACTTTGCACATAGATCATGTTCAACCTTGGTCAAAAGGCGGTGAGACTCTAATAGAAAATCTGCAAACCTTATGTTCAGTTTGCAATATTGGGAAAAGCGATGAGATTTTCGGTTAATTCTAACAGCCGTTTCTTGATTTCATGCGGAATTAGGCAATACAAACTCAATACATCCTGCCTAAAATCTGTTCGAATTACATCACATAAGGCCCGCCATTTAATCTCCAGACCAGAGAATGATCCGGTTCAGGCAGCAGAATACCTTTGACATCCTGATTTTTCTGGAAATCGACGCCTCAATCATCGGAGCATTTTTTTGCATGCGCTTGTAAGCGGCTATGCATTTTTCTCTGTCCCTTTCCGCAAAAAAAAGTCTTTTATTAAGCGTTATGGAATTCCATTTGGCTGCGGTCATGCGTTGGAATCCAAAAGGTTCCTATGCAGGAGGTATTAATGGAACGCCCAGCGGATAATTTTCTGATGCGTCACTCAACGTTCATTGCCATAGCTGCCGTGACTATCTTAATGATGGCGGCAAGTTTTACTTTCCACCGTCAAAGCGAAGCAGCTATATCCGTTAGGGAGTGGATCAACCACACCTATGAGGTCAAACGGCATGTCCAATATTTGGGGGTCTTGCTTGACGATACCGAGATAGGCGCGCGCGACTATGTTTTTACCGGCGATGAAAGATTGCTTGAATCCTACAATGAAGCGCTCAGAAACGCTTCCTCATCCGCAACATCCCAGGGCATAGCACCCGATGATTATCAGCCTAAAATGGGCGAACATGATGTTCTGCAGCGCATCAAGAATGATGCGCGGGAACAACATCATTCTATCGCGGAAGAAATAGGGATTCTGCGGCAGCTGACGTCCGACAACCCGGCGCAACAACAAAATATTGATGATCTGGAACGCGCAACCGACAAATGGCTGGCTTATCTTGCGCAGGGCATCGAGGGACGGAAAACGCAAACAGACACGCATGTCGCGCCGAAAATGGATTTGCGCGACGGGGCCGAATTGAGGAATCGCCTCCGCAACCTGCTTCTGAACATGACAACCGAGGAAAATCATCTTCTCGTCCTGCGAACGCAGTTTGACGACGCAGGGACAAAAGAAACCAATTTCTTTATATTTTCCGGCATTGCGGTGTTTTATATAGTTATAGCGCTTGCGGTTTGGCTTTATCAGCGCGCCCGGCAGCGGGCCCAAGCGGAATTATTGCGGTATATGCAACAATTAGAGCGCAGCGAAGAAGAATTAAAGATGCAGCAGGAGGAATTAAAGGCCTCCAATGAAGAAATAGAAGCTTCCAACGAAGAACTGGAAGAACAGAATGCGCAAATCCGCCAACAATCCGAGGAGCTGGCGCGCAGCAAGCAACTTATCGAAGAAAAAGCCCGGGAAGTAGAGCTTGCCAGTCAATACAAGTCAGAATTTCTTGCCAATATGTCGCATGAGCTTCGCACACCGCTGAACAGCCTGCTGATTCTGGCACGCTCGCTGGCAAACAACGAGGAAGGCAATCTAACCACTGAACAAATCGAAGAAGCGCACATTATCCATAATGACGGCCTGGAGCTTCTGAATCTCATCAACGATATTCTTGATCTGTCGAAAATCGAGGCAGGCAAACTGAACATCGTGGATGAAGATGTTGCGCTTGACGGCATTATCCGGCGGTTGCAGCAACAATTCGGGCCTATCGCAAAAGAAAGAAATGTTGCCTTCCCGGTTGAAGTAGAGAGAGGCCTGCCGGAAACCTTACATACCGATGCGCAGCGGGTAGAGCAGATCCTTAAGAATCTTTTGTCTAACGCGTTCAAATTCACGGAAAAGGGATCGGTCACGCTCAAGATCCATCGCCCCGATAAACAAGTGGCATTACAGCGCGCCATGCTTGATCACACCAATACCATTGTCTTTTCGGTTATCGATACCGGCATCGGCATTGAAGCATCGCGGCTTAAGGGGATTTTCGAAGCCTTCCAGCAAGAAGACGGCTCGATTGACCGTCAATATGGCGGTACAGGGCTGGGCCTTACCATCGCGCGTAAATTTGCACATCTTCTGGACGGCGAGATTCATGTCGCCAGCAAAAAAGGCGAAGGCAGCATTTTTACTTTGATGCTGCCCGTAACTTTGGCGCATCGGGATGTCGAAGATGCTGGCGCGGCTGCAGGCGGCGTGGCATCCAGCATTGGCCGGATGGAGCTGAAAGCTATGCCGCGCATGTCGGTGGCGGAGTTCATCGCCGATGACCGCAGAAATATCGGCGATAAGGATAAAGTTCTGCTGATCGTCGAAGACGATAAGAATTTCTCCCTGACGCTGATGAAAATTGCCCGCAAGCGCGGATACAAATGTTTGGCGGCAGGTAATGGCAAGACGGGGTTATTATTGGCGGTAGAAGAACCCGTAACCGCCATTATCCTTGATCTGAAGCTGCCGGATATTGACGGGCTGCAGGTTTTGGATCAGCTCAAGCATGATTTAAGAACACGCCATATTCCGGTTCATATTATCACGGGCCGCGTGGAAGAGAGTAATGTCGTATCGTTACGCAAGGGCGCTGTCGGTTATTTGACCAAGCCGGTTGCCCAGGAAGGCATTGACGGCGCTTTTACCAAAATCGAAGCTTTGTTGCAGGCGGGGACGAAACAAATCCTGGTTGTCGAAGATGATAAGAATAACCAGGTTGCCATTCAGAACCTCTTGAGGAAGAAGGATGTTCACCTGACCTTTGCGGGCTTGGGAACGGCAGGTTTGGGGCATCTCCGCACCGCGCGATTTGATTGCATCATCGTCGATTTACGGTTGCCGGATATGACGGGCTTCGAATGGTTGGAAAAAGCGGAACGCGAAGCCAACGGCGTGGAAATGCCGCCGATTATTGTTTATACCGCGAAGGAGTTGACAGAGGACGAAAACCGCCAGCTTAATCGTTATACCGGAAGCATTATCATCAAAGGCGCGCAATCACCGGAACGGTTGCTTGACGAAGTCACGCTCTTTTTGCACAGCGTGGAATCAACTTTGTCCGGGGACCAACGCGAGATGATCCGCATGCAGCATGATCCTGACAGGGCGTTGACGGGCAGGACGGTTCTGTTAACGGATGATGATTTGCGCAACACTTTTGCTCTGTCCAAACTTCTCCATAAACACGGCATGAAGGTCATCATCGCGGATAATGGCCAGATGGCGCTCGATAAGTTACGAGAAGACGGCTCCATCGACCTTGTCATTATGGATATTATGATGCCCATAATGGATGGCTATCAGGCGATGAAGGAAATACGCATGCAAAAAGAGCATGAGAGCCTGCCGATTATCGCCCTGACTGCGCGCGCCATGCCAGAAGAGCAGGAAAAATGCATGGCCGCCGGGGCCAATGATTATCTTACCAAACCCGTGGATACCGAACGGCTATTGACCTTGCTGCGCGTCTGGCTGTTCAAACAAGAAAGGGTGGCATGATGCATATGCCGTCCCCTGTGCATGAAGCAGAGAAGATGGAAATCGACAGGCTGCTCACCGGCATTCGCGATCGCTATGGATATGACTTTACCCACTATTCCTGGGCTTCGCTGAAGCGCCGCATTGACCGCGTATGCGATCACATGCATGCCGCCAGTTATACCGCCTTGCTTGACAAACTCTTTTATGATGATCGCTTGTTTGACGAATTTCTAAAGCACATGTCGATCACTGTCACAGAAATGTTTCGCGATCCCCCTGTTTATTTGGCCATTCGCGAGAAAATTGTGCCCCTTCTTAAAACATTTCCCTTCGTCAAAATTTGGCATGCAGGTTGCGCCACGGGTGAGGAAGCCTATTCAATGGCGATCCTTTTGCACGAAGAAGGGTTTCTCGGCCGCGCGCGCCTCTATGCCACCGACTTTAATAAGCACTCACTCGACAAAGCGGGGGAAGGAATATATCCGGCCAAAAACAGTGAGCTTTTTGCGGCCAATTATCATGCGGCTGGGGGTAAGGGCAATTTTTCCGATTACTACAGCGCAAGCTACGAACGGGTAAAGTTTAAAGATTACCTGAAAGAGCATATTACCTTTTCGTATCATAATCTGGTTACTGACGGCGTATTTGGCGAGATGAACCTGATCTGTTGCCGAAACGTGTTGATCTATTTTGACAAAATATTGCAGAACCGCGTTCTTACCCAGCTTGCCGAAAGTTTGCGTCACGGCGGGTTCTTGTGTCTCGGCAATAAGGAAACGCTGAACTTTACGGCTGTAAAAGAACTGTTCGAACCGGTCGATCCGCGCCAGAGGATCTACAAAAAATCCGGGGCATCCCATGTATAAGGCCGTGGTCATGGGAATGTCCGCCGGTGGCATGCACGCCCTACAAACCATTCTGCCTGCCTTGCCGCGATCTTTTCCTTTGCCTATCGCCATCGTTCAACATTTATCGCCCCACTATGACAGCTATCTGGCCGAGTATCTGGATCGGATCAGTTCTATCTCTGTCAAGGAAGCGGAAGATAAGGAACCTTTGCAGCGAGGGACAGTTTATCTGGCGCCGCCAAACTATCACCTGCTTGTGGAGCCCGATCAAACATTCAGCCTTTCTGTGGATGCGCGGGTCAATTATTGCTGTCCGTCGATTGATGTGCTGTTTGAAAGCGCCTCTGATGTGTTTGAAGAAGCGCTGATCGGTGTCGTTCTAACCGGGGCCAATGCGGATGGAAGCTGCGGCCTCAAAATCATAAAAGCGCGCGGCGGCTTAACGATCGTGCAAAATCCAGCGACGGCGGAATCCCCTTATATGCCTCGGGCAGCACTGGACGCTGCGTCGGCAGATTATGTCGTGGATATAGGAAGCATCGCACCCTTGTTCAGGCGATTAAGCCAACCACAAAGCAGGAGGGAACATGGTTGCAGCGTCAATTGTTAAAAACGCATCCAGTGAAAGTGGGGGTATTACGGCCATTAGCGGAATAAGCTCTAACATTCTGATCGTCGATGACCGGAAAGAAAATTTGATCGCGACCGAGAAGGTTTTGAAGAATCTCGATTCCACAATTTTCAAAGCCGGGTCGGGCAATGAGGCCCTTTCGCTGATGCTCCGGCATCGTTTTGCCGTCATTCTGCTGGATGTCCAGATGCCGGAGATGGACGGATTCGAAACCGCTGCGCTGATGCAAGATCACGAGTCGATGCGCGGGGTGCCGATTATTTTTGTGACTGCCATCAGCAAGGAAGAAAAATACGCAACGCAAGCCGCCGCCATCGGCGCCGTGGATTATATTTTCAAACCGATCAATCCGGAAATCCTCAGGAGCAAGGTCAAGGTTTATATCGACCTCTATCGGCAACACGAACAAATTTTGCAACTCAATAAAACGCTCAGCCAGTCGAACGAGGAATTGGAACGTTTTGCCTATATCTGTTCGCACGACATGCAAGAGCCTGTGCGCATGATGAATAGCTATGCGGATATCCTGAATGAAGAATACAGGCAGTTCCTGGATGCACGCGCGCAAAAGTATCTCGAGTTTATTAAGGGTAACGCCAGCCATCTGCAGAAAATGATTTTTGACATACTGACGTTCTCGCGTGTGGGCCGGGAAGAGCCAAGAACCGAGCATATAGATTGCAACCAAATGGTTCGCGAGGTTCTGGAAGAATTTAAACCGGTCATCGAACGGAAACAGGCGCATATTGCCTGCGACCCTTTGCCCGGATTGGAGGGTTGCCCGACATTGATGCATGTCCTTTTTCAGAACCTGATCGGTAATGCGCTTAAATTTCAGGATGGGTCAAGGCAGCCGACAATCAGTATTCAAGTAGAGTTTGCCAACGGGGAATGGACATTTTCCGTACAGGATAATGGCATCGGCATAGACCCCGCATTTAACGACCGCGTTTTCGCCATTTTTCAGCGGATACACCGCAAGGAAGACTATCCGGGCACAGGCATCGGCCTTAGCACGTGCAAAAAGTTTGTGGAGTTTTACGGGGGCAAGATTTGGTTCCAATCAGCCCCCGGCAAAGGAAGCATTTTTTTCTTTACCATTCTGGATCACACAAGAGTGGCATCATGAATATACTGCTGGTCGAAGATAACGAGGGTGATATCGAATTGACACAGCATGCCTTCAAACGGGGGGGATTGGTTTCTCAATTGGCCATCGCGCATGATGGCGTGGAAGCCATTGACTATCTGTCCCGGCGCGGGGCGTTCAGCGACGCGGTGGAGCCCGACCTTATTCTGCTTGATCTGAATATGCCGCGCATGGGTGGCCGTCAATTTCTGGAAATTGTCAAACAGGACGAGAAACTAAAATGTATTCCCGTCATAGTTCTTACGAGTTCCGATGCGCCCAAGGACATTAGGGAATGTTACGAACGTCAGGCAAATTGCTATATCCTGAAACCGTTCGATCTGCAGAAATTTATGGTTATGGTCAAACAGGTCGAAGATTTCTGGATAAATGTGGTGCAGTTGCCGCATCAGGCGGTTGCAACGCGGTAGGGATGGATGACCAGAAGTGATGCCGACGCTTGCTTTGGATAGAACCGTAGCGTGCCTGCGCCCTGATTCGCATTCCGAAACTGATAGAATCTCATTGAACTGCAAGCCGTTTCTGCTGCAACATCCCAGGAAGAATCAACACTCACCCCCCAACAAATATGCCTGATAATTCCTTCATTGAGAGCTTGTCTTCGACGCTTGCCGAAGGCTGTCGTTATGCCCTGCTTTTGGCGTTATCGCATCCTGTCATGATCATGGCGGGTGCGTGCGCGATTTTCCTCGCGCTTATGGCAATTGGGGTCGGCCTAAGGGTTAAAAAAAATCGCCGTGACGCGCATCCGCACAATACTCTGGCCGCGCCCCATAAAGATGCGTCCCTAAAACAAAGAGAACATACTTTTCCCGTCAGGTTGCTCACCCTCTCTCTGGCGCTTACGCTTGCCGCTATTTTATGGGCCAGCAGCAACAGCTTTTACATCAACCGTATGATGACGCAGGATATTCATGTCGATCTGGATATCAGCCGTATGGGAAACCGCATTGCCTATCTTGATACCGTTACTTCCCGCGCTTTAAAAATGCTTGCCGTCACGGGGGATTCTAAATGGGAGGCCACATACAAAGACAACAAGAAGTTGTCCGGGGAAACAATCACCCAATTAGAGGCGGCAACGGTTTCATCAAACCCGCAGGATGGAAACAGGAACTCCAAAGTTCATCAGCTTGCTGAGGCCATCGACGGAAGCACAGATTTTTTTCTGGAAGCGCTTGAATCCAAAACCCTTGATTTGGCGCGAAGCGGCAAACTTGAAGAAGCCCGCGCGCTTCTGGATGGACAAGAATATGTGGCGCGCAAACAGGATTATTCTGACGATGTCCACACACTCGCCGAGGACACGAATGATCTTCTTTTTGGAACCATCACCTCCCTTGCCCGTACGGTTTCCTATACATTGTATTTAGGGATTATCGTTATCACGATATTGCCTGTTGCCTGGTATTTTGCGTTTCAAAGCGTTCGCCGCTGGCGCGTTGAGCTGGAACAGACGCGCAAAGCCTTGCTGGCCAACGAGAAGCAATTGCAGAAATTTATTGGCGAGATTGAAATGTCTCAAACCGAAGCCATTAAAGCGCGTGAAATCGCCGAAATCGCCAGTGCTTCGAAAAGCGAATTTCTGGCCAATATGTCGCACGAACTGCGCACGCCTTTGAATAGTATCCTCGGCATGTTACGGCTTTTGAAAGATGGGGAATTGACGGAAGAAGAATCAGGCCTGGTCGATACGGCTCTCCATTCTTCGACAAACCTGTTGGAAATTGTCAACGATATTTTGGATTTATCCAAGATTGAAGCACAGGAAATGCGGTTAGAACGCATCGGCATGGATGTGGACTATGCCATCAACAGCGTTATCTTGACCTTGGGCCATAGTGCAAAAGAAAAACATATAGCCGTTATCCGGTATAAAGAGGGCGAGCGGCTCCCTTATGTTCTGGGGGACCCCACACGCTTTATTCGCGTCCTGACTAATCTTATCGGTAACGCGATCAAATATACCAGCGAGGGTCATGTCGATGTTCGTTCTTCATACGCAAAAACGGATGATACCCATATCGAATTGCGTTGTGAAATAACCGATACCGGCATTGGGATTCCCAAAGACAAACAGCAAACCGTTTTTGAAAAATTCACCCAGGCAGACACATCCACCACCCGCAAATATGGGGGCACAGGTTTGGGGCTTGCCATTACCAAACAGCTTGTCGAACTTATGGGCGGCAGAATAGGTGTTGAAAGCGAAATGGGGCAAGGATCGACTTTTTGGTTTACGATACCTTTTGAAACCACGGATGCGCTGAATGTGGAAAAACAAACGCGCAGAACCAAACGGCTTACAGGAACTATCCCGCCCGCAAAAGCGCGCATTCTGGTTGCCGAAGACCACCCCATGAATCAAATTCTGATGACAAAACTGTTGACGCGTTTTGGCATCGGTTCTTTTGAAATGGCTGATAATGGTGTCGAAGCGTTGAAAAAATATACCGAAGCATCGTGGGACATTGTCTTGATGGACTGCCATATGCCGGAAAAGAACGGCTATGACACAACCAGTGAAATTCGCGGATTTGAAAGAGGAACAGAGCGGCATGTCCCCATCATAGCGATGACCGCCAATGCCATGATTGGCGATAGGGAAAAATGTCTGCGTTGCGGGATGGACGAGTATATCAGCAAACCGCTTAATATCGATGAATTGAAAGAAGTTTTAGGACAGTGGATTGCTTTTGAGGATTTTGCGGAGACAGCAAAAAGCGAAAGGGAAGCTGACGAAAATGTACCCGTGGATTTAAGCATGTTGAGAAGTTTTTCCGAAGGCGACAAAGCGGTGGAGCAGAGTCTTATGGGGGTCTTTGTTGAACAATCGGATAAAAACATCGACACCCTTGCCGAAAACCGCACAACGATAGGCGCGAAGGCATGGCATGAAACTGCGCATATGCTCAAAGGGGGCTCTGCGAGCATAGGCGCCAACATCCTTGCCGGACTATGCAATGAAGCGCAGCATTTCAAGGGTACGGAATCCGAACAGGCAGCGCTTTTTGAAAAAATCGATAGCGAATATGCGCGCGTCAAAAAATATCTTGCAAAAATAGGGCTTTTATCTTGAAAAAAACATCAGGAAAATGTCGGGCATTTTTTGATGTAATCCATCAGCTTGTCTTTCGTGAAAGGCTTGGTGAGAAAACCTTTGGCTCCGTGTTGTGTCGTGAAGGCCACGTTTTCCAGTGAACTATCGGCACTTAGCATAATAATATAGGCCTTAGGGTCGCGGGCCAGAATATTTTGCAAGGCAACCGTCCCCTCCATGTTGGGCATGTGGATGTCAAGAAACAGGATGTCCGGCGCATATTTTTCATAAGCGGCGATGATGTCCTTGCCATCGCTTACTTCATAGACTGTGGCCAGAGTATCGATGCCTTTTTTAACCAGTACGCGCATATACATGTCATCGTCGGCCACCAAAATGATGTTGGATCTGCGCGTGCCGCGTATATCGGCAAAAGAAGGTGCGGCCGTGGGTTTTTTATAACTGATCAGCATTTCAAGTTTAACGAGCCCTTCAGAAGAAGGTTCATGCACCTGCACTGTACAACTCCCTTCGGGAAGTTGACGTTCAACCTGTCGGGAAATTTCAGAAAGGGCGTAATCTTTTCCCCAATGAACCAGCATCAGGATTTCATGGTCATTACAAATATAAATTTTACCTTCCTTGCCCTTAAACACATCCCGCAAGGTATCAGCAGCCATTGTTATGGAAAAATCTTTGTTGCATTGTTCCGTCAACCGGACATCAACCAGAATCCATTCCTTAACCGATGATTTGATGTTCGGCAGATAACCAAGCAATTCTTTGTGGTTTTGATGAAGCAAGATTTCCATAGGAACATCCCGTTGGGTTATAGGGGGCGATGATGGGTGCTATAGCGACGGATACATGCATCGATTTGATTTTTATTAAAGGGCTTGGTTATAAAACCGTCAACATGGTTGTAAAAAGCATCCTCTTTGTCCCCCTTGTGATCGCTCGCAGTGACCATGACGACATAGGTGGCCGTATCATGTTTTTTTATCTTACGCGCCAGATCATGCCCATTTCCATCCGGAAGGCCAATATCCAGGAAAACAATATCCGGATTTTTTTTAAGATAGAGGCTCCACCCTTCCTTTGCGCCCGAAGTCGCATAAACCAGGTGATGGTTTTGAAAGGCCTGTTGAAACATTTTTCGCAACAGATCGCTATCTTCTACGATCAGAAGGCTTGGTCTTTCATGAAGTTGGTCATCGCCACCATCCTGATTCATCCGATGCCTGCCTATGTTCTTGCAAAAAAGCGCGTGCCCACTTCCGGAAGCGGCTCATTATATTAGATAAGTAGTAAAGAAATCGTATCGTCCGGTTGAGAGACTAAGCCTCTCGGTCATTTCCCGGCGCATCAGAACACAAATTTTATGCTGCGCTATACACACATAAGCGTGTGTGTTCTTTACGTCACGCATTGTGTCAATAATTTGGCAGCATCATGATTTATGTTGAGGAGGCTGTCATATTGCTTTTTTATAGGCGGAACCTGACCGACCGTTTCCCGCGTTTAATCCGACTCTTTTTAGCCTTTCCATTTATCACCAGCCTGGAGAGTGCCCATATGCTCACCCCAAAGACAATTTGTGCTGCCGTTGTCCTGCTTGCGCTCTTGCTGGCGACTCCGGCGATGGCAACCGACCAACTTGACCTGTCTGTTGGATTGAAGACCTTGCCGCTTTTGAATGACAAGCTTTCTGGTTCAGCCGTGATGGCTGTGATTTATGATCCAGCCAATGCGGAATCCAAATCGGAAGCTGATGATGTCAAGACTCTTATTGATGCGGGGCTGGAAGTTCCCGGCGGGGTCAAAATTACCTCCTTGTTGGTTTCGACATCTGATCTTGCCAAGCTTTCTGGCACCAAGCTTGCTTTTGTGACAAAGGGTGGCTGTACGGCGGCGGCCGGCGCTGCTGCCACATCGAGTGGCATTCTAACCATGTCGACCGATATCGATTGTGTCAGGGCGGGCAAGTGCATCCTTGGTGTTGTATCGAAGCCGAGTGTTGAAATTTACTACAGTAAAGCTGCATCCGATGCCGCCAAGATTGGCTTTTCCCAAGCATTCTCAATGCTGGTCAAACAAGTTTAACGCGATCTCCGTCGGTGCCTAAGCCTACATGTTTCCTGGAGGATCCCCATGAATAAGTCAGTACGTTTCGTTTGTTC
>JAMFSS010000002.1 GCA_026225415.1 Alphaproteobacteria bacterium
GCTCGGAACGGTGAATGTGACGCAGCTGTCGAGCATCCTGACGGGGGCTTTGGCAACGACGCAGATCTCTGGCTTGACCAATGCGGAGCTGGGCGCGATCTCGTCGACCGATCTGGCGACCTTGAGCACACAGCAAATACAGGCATTGTCAACGTTGCAGCTGAATAGCTTGTCAACGATCTCCGTGTCGGGATTGACAACTGTGCAGGTGTCAGCTTTGACGACAGTGCAGTTAAGCGGTCTGACATCGATCCAGATATCGAACTTCTCAAGCGATCAGGCGGGTGCTTTGACAGCCAGCCAGGTTCAGAATGTCAATTGGAGTTCTGATCAGTTAAGCGCCTATGTCTCCGACTTGATGAAATCATAAGGATCTGGGCTAAAAGTGAGGGGATATCCCGCGCTTTTAGCCTCTGACCTATTTTGCAAAAATAGTCCTAGAAAGCGGGTGGTATATCGCATATATCCTTTGGGTAACGCGTTTACCCAGAGGATTCCATGATTGATTTTTCTCACCTTTTTGTTTCAGCAGCTTTTGCGCAAGATGCCGCGGCGCCTGCCGAAGGGACTTCCTCAGCCTTGATGAATTACCTGCCATTCATCGCCATATTTGGCGTGTTTTATTTTATGGTTATTCAGCCCCAGCAAAAAAAGCTCGCCGCGCATGATAAAATGGTCAAGGCCTTGCAACGCGGGGATCGTGTCTTATTTGCGGGTGGTGTTCATGGCAAAGTAAGCAAGCTGGACGGTGACAATATTCTTTTTGTCGAAATTGCCGATGGCGTCGAAGTTAAAATCGACCGTACCGGCGTTACGGCGCTGGAAGCCAAACCAAAGCCTGCTGGCGAAGGCGAGAGCAAGTAAATGGTTTATCTCGAACGCTGGAAAATTATTCTTATACTAATTGTGTGCGCGATTGGGGTTTTGTATTCCGCGCCCAATTTTTTGGGCAAAGAAAACGCCGTCTGGTTACAAGAACATACGCCCGGATTTTTTCCTAATCAAACCGTCAATCTTGGGCTCGACCTGCGCGGCGGTTCACATTTATTGTTGGAAGTTGCCACCGACAATGTCATCGACGAACACATGCAGGCCTTAGTTGATCAAACCCGCGCCGCTTTGCGCGTCGCCAAAATCGGTTATACCGATCTGACGCTTTCCGGCGGCGCTGTGCATTTTAAATTGACCGACGCCAGCCAAAGCGATGCCGCGAAAAACGTTGTGCGCGACATTGACCATGATCTGGATGTCGCCGTTGTCAATGATGATTTCGCCTTGCGCATGACAAACGAAAAAATTGCCGAGCGTAAACGTGCCGCAATGGATCAGTCGATTGAAATCGTGCGCCGCCGTATCGATGAAACGGGCACGCGCGAACCCTCCATTCAACGACAGGGCGATAACCGCATTTTGGTGCAGTTGCCGGGGTTGGATGATCCTGAACATATCAAAAATCTGCTAGGGCAAACGGCCAAGCTGACATTCCGTCTGGTCGATGAAACCGCCAACCCGCTGGATACCCACGCCCCACCGGGTGAAGAAATTTTGCCTTCCGGTGATGACGGCAGAAGTTATGTCGTGCAAAAACGCGTTATGGTTTCGGGCGATACATTGGTGGATGCGCAGCCTTCGTTTCAAGATGGTGCTGCTGTCGTCAGCTTTAAATTCGACAGCATAGGCGGTCGCCGTTTTGGCGAGGCCACCCGCGCCAATACCGGACATTTATTCGCCATCGTGCTTGATAACAAGATCATCAGCGCGCCCGTTATTCGTGAACCGATTATGGGCGGAAGCGGTGTTATTTCCGGCCATTTCACCACGCAATCGGCACAGGATCTGGCGTTGTTGTTGCGGGCAGGGGCATTGCCCGCGCCGATCAAAATTCTGGAAGAGCGGACGGTTGGCCCGGGCTTGGGCGCGGATTCCATCAAAGCCGGCGCGACAGCAAGCTTGGTTGGCTTGGTGTTGGTCGTTGTGTTCTTTGTTTTTGCTTACGGCCTGTTTGGCATCTTCGCCGATATCGCTTTGCTGTTCAATATCGCGTTGATATTTGCGGTGTTGTCGATTTTGCAGGCGACATTGACCTTGCCCGGCATTGCGGGGATCGTCTTGACCATCGGCACATCGCTTGATGCCAATGTGTTGGTGTTTGAACGTATTCGCGAAGAAATGCGCCTTGGCCGTTCTGTCGTTGCCTCAATCGATGCCGGATACAGCCGCGCTTTGTCCGCTATTGTCGATGCGAATATGACAACGCTTATCGCCTCTGTGCTGTTGTTTATCTTTGGCTCTGGCCCTGTGAAGGGGTTCGCCGTCACGCTCAGTATCGGTATTGTTACATCCATTTTCTCGGCCATTATGATCACGCGATTGATCATTGTGTGGTGGATGAAGGCAACCAAGCCGAAGACGATACCGCTGTAATTTAAGATTATTTATTGTTTTCAGTTGGGTACTATGATTATTTTCGGCTGCCTTCTTGCTGCGCCGCAGCGAATGGTGTCTGACTTCTTGATTTTGTGGCGGTGTTTTCTTGGTGAAGGCGTGTGATTATATTATTCTCCGCTCCTATGAAATTCTGAAGGAGCAACCTTATGCATAAAGGCCAAAGAATAGTTGAGTGGGCAGCAGACAAGTAGGGCGAAACCGATGAAGGAGCATTTCTTGCGCCAGCGATTGTTGTCGGTGTAGCAGGATTGTTGCTCGTTGGGGCGGCGGCTGTTTGTGGTATCCAAAAAGAGCCTGAGCGTAATTGTGCTTACAGCATGCATCTAGCGTGAAAACGGTTCATACAACTCAACCTTGTTAAAGAATACGAGGTTTTGTCAAAAAATGTCCCTGTTATTTACGGGCGATGCTGCTATTGAATAAGAGATATTCAAAAGCCCCTCATTTCTCCAGGTAGCTCCATGGTTGAAGCCGCTCGCCATTTATTATCCGATGAAGCCGTAAAGTTGACGACGGCAGAAATTGCTGCCGCGCTTCCGGAAATCTATCAGCCTCTCTTCAATCACCCGGAACTTTCCATCCGTGTCAGCCGTACTTGTGAAGACCGTCTGGAATCCACCATTCGGGTTTACAATCTGTTGGCAGGTCAACTTAACCGACCCTTGCGTGTTCTCGATCTGGGCTGCGCTCAGGGTTTTTTCAGCCTCAACCTCGCCAATCTTGGCGCCACGGTTACGGGCATCGATTGCCTGCCTGCCAATATCGATATGTGCAGCCGGCTGGCCGAAGAAAACCCATCATTCAAAGCGGCATTCCGTGTCGATCTTATCGAAAATATCGTCGCCCATTTGGAACCGGGGCACTATGATCTGGTGCTTGGCCTAAGCGTTTTTCATCATCTGGTGCCTGCATGGGGACTTGCGGTTGTTCAGGCCATGTTCACCAAACTCGGCGAGAATATCACGGCAGGCATCTATGAAATGGCCTTGCGCAGCGAACCACCCAACTGGTCACATTTTCAACCGGAAAACCCGCGCGATTTATTGGCGGGATATAGTTTCGTTCACAAGTTGGGCGACAATGGCACGCATCTTTCGGACGTCAAACGTCCCCTCTATGTTGCCAGCAATTCCTATTGGTTTTTGGGCGACCAAATCGGCGCTTTCGACAGTTGGACAACGGAATCCCACGCGCTGGTTCATAATGCCAGCCTTGGTATGCGCCGTTATTTTTTCGGCAAGGATACGCTGGCCAAACTGTTTATCTATGATGAAACGGGTCGTGGGCAAATGAGCGTGCGGGAACATGCGAACGAAGTCGCGTTTCTCTCATCGCCACCTGACAATTTTAAAACGCCCAGATTGCATTTGCATGGCCAAAATGAGTGCGAAGTCTGGCTGGTGCGCGACAAAATACAGGGCGAATTGCTGTTGACCAAAATTACGGAGCGTAAAGCCTATGACGCGAACCGTGTCATACGCGAAATTCTGGCGAAGCTTGTGGTGCTGGAAGCGGTCAATCTTTATTGCGGCGATTTGCGCACATGGAATGTTTTAATAGAGCCAGGCGGCCATCCTATGCTTATTGATTACGGGGCCATTTCCGACCGACAGGGCGATTGCGCGTGGCCGTATAATCTGCATCTTTCTTTTATGATTTTCGTGCGCGAGGTTGTGACTTTTTCCGTGTTTTCGCCGGTGCCGTCGCGCCCCGCCTGTTTTCAACCGGAATTTTTTCCCGAACCCTATCAATCCCGTTTCAGGAAATTATACGAAACCCCACCGGAAACATGGAATTTTGCCCTTATCCATCAGGTTTTTTCTTCCATCCACTGATTTATCCCTGAAACCCATCCAGAAAAAGATCGGGCAATTTAGCGATACAGGGGAAATCCATCGGCGTCGGGAAGGTGCGCGTGTTGGGCGCAAATAGGTTGTCACTGCGCCTGACAAAGGTCATTTCCATACAATAATAAACCGGCACGCCGCTGATAACGGCAAGGCCGGTGAAATTATTGGCATGCGCATGCACCAGCTGAAAATATTTATTAATTTTGCGCAGCGCGGTAAACATCATATCGCGATATTCGGGATCGATCACCCGCGGTAGCCGATGAAATTCGCCGATAATTTGCGAGAATTGGCACAGGGTTTCTTCCGGCATTTCCGCAAACATTTCCCATTCAAATGTTTCAATATCGGTTTTCAGGACAAGATCATTACGCCCGCGATGGCCATTGGCGTCGATAAGTTGATCGAGGGTACGGAAAGTCGGGTCATCACTTTTTTTGCCGCTGATGCCGATTTTTGACCAATGGAAATTTTCATGGACAAGGGGCAGCCCTTCAATCGTGTGGTCATATTGAAAAATAGGGCAACCGCGATTGGCCAGATCGAGATCCAGCGAGATATTATCGCCAACGCCCAGAGAATAAATAATGGCGTTGTCCAACCCCTTATCAACCACGACATAGCCCCCATCGGCCGGGCTGCCAATGCGGATAAACGATGCGTTTTTGACGTCTTGCACAGTCAATAACTGGCGCAATTCCCTTACATAGGGCAGATATTCGTTGTTCAATATGTTGTGGACATAGCGGGGGACAACTTTTGTGACATGCGCCAATGTGTCGGCAGCCAAAGCATTATCGGGTTGTAACGTTAGAATTTCCCACAATGCTGTTTCTGCTTCCGCAAATTGAATGTCGTTAAAGGCATTAATGGCGCGCGAATTAAGCGCATGAATCAGCCCATCTCTGGCAACGGTAAGAAATTGAATAGCCAGAATACGGCGAAAGCCAATCTCGGCTTCCATAATCTGACCATTGTTAAACTGCGAAATAGTTTGTTCGCACAAGCCAAGAAACGGCATTTGTGCATCATCCGTGACGATGCTTGCCAACAAAGCCTGCGCCTCGTCCAAATCAGGTTTTAAGGCCAGCGCTTTGCGCAGATAATTTTCGGCCAGTAAATTGTTTCCTTCGCGAAGCAAAGTCGCGCCGCGTTTATGCGATGTCCGCGCCAACCCCTTAATAGCTTCCGCATTATCTGGCTGCAAAGCCACGGCTTTTTGTAAAAACGGTAAAGCCTCGGCATGCAAATTATGCTCGTCGGTCAACATTAATCCAGTATGGATGAAGGATTGCGCCAGAATGGATGCAAGCGCATCGCTCTGGGTGGGGACGGAAATTTCGGGTATCATTTCCAAAGCTGCAGATCGGGACATGTTCAAACCTCAAACAAAAGCTGTGCGCCATTCTGCATGGCATTTTACTCTTGTTCCAGCCTTTATTAAGAGGCTAGAGAAAGCAATAGATTCAGCCCTTCCCGGACGGCCTGCATACGGATTTGCTCGCGGTCTCCGGAAAATTGGCATTTGTAATGAAGCAAGCTTCCTTCCCGCGTGGCCAATCCGAAATAAACAAGTCCAACCGGTTTTGAAACACTGCCCCCATCGGGGCCCGCTATGCCGGTAACGGACAACGCCGTGTGGGCATGAGAGAATTCCAACGCGCCTTGCGCCATTTCTTCGGCGGTTTGTTCGCTTACGGCGCCATATTCTTCCAATGTTTCGGGGCGCACCGCCAACACTTCAATTTTGGCGTCATTGCTATAGGTAACAAAACCGCGTTCCACAACTGCCGATGATCCGGCAATTTCTGTCAAGGCGCCCGTAATCAATCCGCCAGTACATGATTCCGCCGTGACAATTTTTTGCCCTTCCGCCCGATAGCTGGAAATAACCTTTTGCGCCAGCGCAAGGATGTCGGGTGCAAACATAAATTACTGCTTCATGGCAACGGCAATGCGATTGAAGGCATTCATCAAGCCAATGGCAAAAGTCAGGTCGGAGATTTGCGCATCCGTGAAATGTTCTTTTAAGGGCACATAAACATCGTCAGGCGCGTGCGAGGTTGAAATGGCAGTAACATTCTCTGCCCATAACAAAGCCGCGCGTTCAGCATCCGTGAAATGGGGACTTAAACGCCAACCGGCAAGCGTATCAAGCCGGGTATTGGTTTCGCCCGCCTCACGCAGGGCGGCACTATGCATTGCAAGACAATAGGCGCAGCCATTGATTTGCGAGATGCGAAGATAAACAAGTTCGATCAGATTTTTGCCAAGCGAGGATTGCGTCAGCGCGGCACTGGTCGTTAGCAATCCCTGCATCGCCTGTGACGATAGGTCAAAATAGGGCAAACGAATATCTGACATGGCTATCCCGGAAAACGAAGGGTTGCAATCGCCTGCGCCGCAATACCTTCACCGCGGCCGGTGAAGCCGAGGCGTTCTGTCGTCGTGGCCTTGATGCTGACGCGGGTAGGGGAGATTTCAAGCAATTCTGCCACACGTTGCGTCATCGCTTCGCGGTGCGGGCCAATTTTCGGCGCTTCGCACATCATGGTGATATCGACATGGGCGATGAGACCGCCGCGTTCGGAAACCATCCCGACGACATGTTTAACAAAATGGCCGCTGTCTTTGCCTTTCCATTGCATATCGGAAGGCGGAAAGTGTGAACCGATATCGCCCGCGCCCATCGCGCCCAAAATGGCATCGACCAAAGCATGCAAACCGACATCGGCATCGGAGTGGCCTTCGGCTTTGAAGCTGTGCGGAATAGTAACGCCACAGATAATGATGTTATCGCCGGGGATAAGCCGGTGAACGTCAAAGCCCATGCCGGTGCGGATATCGCCATAATTATGCCCCAACAAACGGGCGGCGCGGTCAAGATCGTCAGGATTGGTGATTTTCATATTGTCCGGATTGGATGGTACGATGGAAACAGACATACCCGATTTTTCGGCGACGGCGGCATCATCCGTCATTTGCGCGCCCGCCGCGGCGCGATGGGCGACAAGAATATCGTTGAAATGAAAAGCCTGGGGGGTATGCGCTTGCCATAAATTGGCGCGGTCGATGGTGGTGGTGATTGTTCTGTCATTGGCGCGTTTTAATGTATCGACCAATAATTTCGCGGCAATCGCGCCCTTGGCGCTGTCCAACGCGCGGCGTACATCGGTGATGGTTGCGGCATCGATCAAAGGACGCGCCGCATCATGGATCATCACCATATCAGGTTTGGGTTTTTCCGATAACGCCTCCAATCCACGATGGACGCTTTCCTGCCGTGTGTCGCCGCCTGTGATAGGCTCGGGCAGATTTAAATCGCCAACAGCATGATCATACATTGCGCGGTGATCGGGATTAATAACCACGCGCACATTATCGATATGCGGGTGATTAAGGAACGCAAGAACGCTGCGACGCAAGATGCTTTCGCCGGCAAGCTCGTGATATTGTTTGGGCAAAGAACCCCCGAAACGGGAGCCCGTTCCGGCGGCGACGATAAGGGCGGTGCAAGTGGGCATTGTTAACCTTCTTAATATAACCCCCTGAAATTACAGGCTAAGAACAGGAATGCAAGCTTTCTTGCAGGCGAATTCGATCAAGCAAGTAAATATAGGCTTGGCTTTCCGGCAAAAAATGCCAAAATTGGCCGTTCAATTAAAATAAGGGAACGAAATGTCTTTGGCTTTTTCTGAAACTTTGATTGCAAACCCATTTACTATTGCAAACCCATTTACATTTTTTACCGAGCAATTACACGCTGCCCATATTTATCATCAAGTCAGGGCTGCCCAGCGCATGGTTTGTCATCATGCAGCTTTTGCAAACGCGGTTGAGCGTACATATAAGGGTGTGACGTTTTACCTGCCCGATGGTTTCATAAAAGAATCCGATCATGAAATATTTTATAATCTAAAGAAGCAAAGCGATGACTCTATCGCCCCTTTAGACAGGGCAACACAGGCTGTTCAACAGGAGGCTTTTCAAAACGGCTTTTGGGGATTGCCCAATTATGCGCGGCTTTCCATAGAAGCGCAGGTCGTTTTTGAGCTCGCTATTTTGGATGCCGTCGAAACCGCGATTAATTATGGATGCAAAACCTATTGGGCGTTGAATCAGGCCATCAATGACAAACTTGATCCGCGCGTTCCCGTTTCGATGGATGATGACAGTGAAAAAAGAAAAGCCGATTATAGTGGTAAGCTTTTCAACTATGATTGTGCCGCCTTTAACATTCACCAATTAGGCAATGTCATTGAACATCATCCCTTGTTGCCCAAAAGAGTGTTAAAAAAGGGGCCGTTTGCCCTTACGGCCTGATGTTTCAGTTGCCTATTTTTTAGGCAGATGCTAGAACCCTTCCATGCATGGAAAACCGCAAAACAGCCCGCGTCTAAAGCCCATCCAAATTGGCCCGCTGACGTTGGAAAATCCCGTTATCCTCGCGCCCATGTCGGGCGTGACCGATATGCCGTTTCGACGTCTGGTCAAAAAATTCGGGGCAGGGCTGGTGGTATCGGAAATGATTGCCTCGCAAGCGATGATCCGCGAATGCCGCAAGACCATGCAAATGTCGCAACGCGCGCCCGATGAAGGTATTATGTCGGTGCAAATCGCCGGATGCGAACCCGAGGTGATGGGCGAAGCGGCCAAATTAAACGAAGATCGCGGCGCGGATATTATTGATATCAATTTCGGCTGTCCGGTTAAAAAGGTCGTGAACGGCCATGCCGGTTCGGCTTTGATGCGTGATGAAATAACGGCCGCCCGCATTTTGGAAGCCACGGCCAAGGCCGTGAAAATTCCGGTGACGTTAAAAATGCGCATGGGATGGAATTACGATACGCTCAACGCGCCGCGCCTTGCCAAAATCGCCCAAGAATGTGGTATACAAATGGTCACGGTGCATGGGCGCACACGTTGCCAATTTTATGAAGGTAGCGCGAATTGGGAGTTTATCCGCACTGTGAAGGAAGCTGTTAAAATTCCGGTGATCGCCAATGGCGATATTTGCGAGCTGGCCGATGTCGATAAAGCGTTGGAACTGTCTGGTGCGGATGGCGTGATGATAGGTCGCGGCGCCTATGGCCGCCCGTGGTTTTTGCAGCAAACGATTGAACATCTGCGCGAAGGTGCCGTTATGCCCGCGCCCGAATTGCAACGCCAGTTCACGACCTTGCTGGAGCATTTTGATGCAATGCTGGTGCATTATGGTGTCAGCGCGGGTCTGCGCATTTCGCGTAAACATATCGGCTGGTACTCCAAAGGCCTCAGCAAATCTTCGGAATTCCGCGCCTCGGTCAATCAATGCGACGATGCGGAAAAAACCCGCGCCCTTATCTGTGACTTTTACCAAGCGCGGTTAGAGGAAGCGGCATGAACCCGAAAGGCCTTGCCGCCAGTGTCGAGCGTCATTTGCGCGATTATTTCGCGGCGCACGAAAGCGGCATGCCATCGACCGGTCTCTATGACCGTATTTTACAGGAAATTGAACGGCCTTTGCTGGCAATAACATTGGCGGAATGCCGCGGCAATCAGCTTCGTGCGGCGGAACTGTTAGGGCTTAACCGCAATACCTTGCGCAAGAAAATCCGCGATCTGGGTTTGGATTTAGGGCGCGACCGGAAAATCAGAAGGCCAGCCGCCAATGATTAGCCGCCAAACCATCAAAGCGCAGACACACCGTTTCGCCAAATGGGCGATCCGCACGCGCCTGCGCGACAAGATGGTTATTGCGCTCATCATCGCTTCTGTCGCCAGCGGCCTTGCCACCTATGTTGCGATGACGCGCGCGCCTTTCTTTGGCAATGATCCAACCGCGATTATGATTTTGTCGCTGCTCGATCTGGGGTTTTTGGTGACGCTCGGCACCGTTGTCACGCACCGCGTCTGGACAATCTGGAAACGTCGTCACCGCAATCTGGCGGGCTCAAAACTTCAGGTGAAGATGATCAGCGTGTTCACGCTGTTATCCGTTGCGCCCGCTTTGCTGGTCGTGATGTTCGCGGCGGCGTTCTTTTATTTTGGCGTTGAAACATGGTTTTCCAGTCATGTGAAAACCTCGTTGAATGAATCGTTGGAAGTCGCGCAAGCCTACTTGTCGGAACATAAACAGGTGTTGCGCGCCGATGCTTTGGCAATGGCCAATGATCTTAACCGGCAGGCTGCGCTTTTGTCGCAAGATCCTGTGCGTTTTAATGAAGTCGTTTCGGCGCAAGCCTATTTACGTAATCTGACCGAAGTCATCGTGTTCGATGGCTCAGGCAAAATCCTCGCGCGTTCTGGTCTTACCTTTGCGCTGACATTCGAACCCATCACAGACGATATGCGGGCGCGGGCGCAGCAGGGCGAAGTTGTTTTGCTGGTCAGCGATAATGATGACCGCGTGCGGGCGTTAACGCGGCTGGATAATTTTGTGGATACTTACCTGTTTGTCGGGCGACCGGTCGAACCCAAAGTTTTGGCCCATATGGCCGCCACGCAAACTGCCGTGGATGAATATAAACAGTTGGAAATGAAACGATCGGGCTTGCAGCTAACCATCGGTTTGATTTTCGTTGTGGTCGCTTTGTTATTGTTGCTCGCTGCCGTCTGGTTCGGCATGAATTTCGCCACACGCCTCACGCGCCCGATTGGCGATTTGATAAGCGCTGCCGACAGGGTGCGTGGCGGCGATCTCTCGGCGAGGGTCAGCGAAGCGCCGCAAAACAGCTATGACGAGCTTGATTTATTGGCGCGTGCCTTTAACCGTATGACCAGCCAGCTGGACACGCAACGCGCCGATTTGATCGACGCGAACCGTCAGCTCGACTTCCGTCGCCGTTTTAGCGAAGCTGTTTTATCCGGCGTATCGGCGGGCGTTATCGGCGTCGATATGCGCGGGCGCATTAATTTAATGAACGCATCCGCCGCGCATTTCTTTGGGTTGGACGATATCACTTTGCTTAACGGGCAACCTTTGGCGGTGCTTGCGCCCGAAATCCAGAATATGCTCGATCAAATGGCCAAAGGAACGGCATCCAAAGACGGACAGGTGGAAATTCGCCGCCCGCATCAACCCGCCCGTACCATTCTGGTTCGTGTTTCGTCCGAACTGGCGGAAACCGAAAGCCGCGGTTATGTCGTAACATTCGATGATATTTCCGATTTGCTGTCGGCGCAACGCAAGGCGGCATGGGCCGATGTCGCCCGCCGCATTGCGCATGAAATCAAGAATCCGCTGACGCCTATTCAACTTTCCGCCGAACGGTTGCGGCGCAAATATGCCAAGGAAATTGT
The DNA here is from genome assembly GCA_026225415.1 of Alphaproteobacteria bacterium. GTDB lineage: Bacteria > Pseudomonadota > Alphaproteobacteria > UBA9219 > UBA9219 > CAIXLI01. The sequence continues at coordinate 11,580 of JAMFSS010000002.1, forward strand.
CACTGACCCCGAAGTTTTCCAAACCTGTACCGACACCATCGTGCGGCATGTCGATGATATTGGCCGCATGGTCGATGAATTTTCGGCTTTCGCCCGTATGCCCGCGCCGGTTGTCAAAGAACATGACCTGCGCGAAATCTGCCGCCAGACTTTGTTCCTGCAAAGCAGCAGCCGCGGCGATATCGCCTATACACAGGAAATTCCCTTGGGTGCCTGCATAGCAGAATGTGATGCCCGCCAAATTGCCCAAGCCCTCACAAATCTGTTGAAGAACGCAGCGGAAGCCATTGATGCAAGACCACATCCTTTAAACGGAGTATTGGTGGGCGGCAAAATACACATGCAATTGTCGATGGATGAAAAATATATCAAACTGGCTATCTCGGATAATGGCAAAGGATTGCCGGTCGAAGAACGTAATAATCTTACCGAACCTTATGTGACCACACGGCAAAAAGGCACCGGGTTGGGGCTGGCTATTGTCAAAAAAATTATGGAAGACCATCATGGCAGTCTGGCCTTGGATGATGGGGCCAAAGGCGGCGCGATTGTCAGCCTGATCTGGCCGTTGCATCAGCCGAAACCGGAAACCAAAGCACCTTCCGAAGCCGTAGTTTCTGAAACTTTGTCGAATGAAAACGAATCTGTTAGCGTCAATCCCTCTACTAAAACCGCTTAAGGAGACCCCGTAAGAATGGCCAACGCGATCAAAGAAAAAGGCTTAAGCAGTGATATCCTCGTCGTCGATGACGAAACCGATATCCGCGCTTTGATCAAAGGTATTCTAAACGATGAAGGTCTATCGGTGCGCGAAGCGGGCAATGCCGACGAAACGCTCAAGGCGATCGCGACGCGCAAACCGCATCTGGTCATTCTTGATATCTGGCTCAGCGGAAGCAGCATGGATGGCATGCAAATTCTGCAACATGTCCGCCGCGAATATCCCGACATGCCGGTCATTATGATAAGCGGCCACGGCAATATCGACACGGCGGTCGCTGCCATTAAAATGGGCGCCTATGATTTTCTTGAAAAACCCTTCAAATCCGACCGCCTGATTATTCAGGTGCAACATGCGTTGGACGCGGCGCGGCTGAAACGCGAAAATCAGGAATTAAAATTCCGCGCCAATGCCGACAATGAAATTATCGGCAAATCATCCGGCATCAATCAGGTGCGCCAGATTATCGAACGCGTCGCGCCAACTGGCAGCCGTATTCTTATTTCCGGCTCTTCGGGTTCAGGCAAAGAAGTGATTGCGCGCGCCATTCACCGGCAATCGCGCCGTGTCGATGCGCCCTTTATCGCGATCAATTGCGCGATGATGGCGCCGGAACAACTTGAAGTCGAGCTGTTCGGTACCGAACACGCCGCCGCAGGCACAGGCAATCGGAAAATCGGCGTGTTTGAACAAGCGCATGGCGGCACGCTCTATCTGGATGAAGTTGGTGATATGCCGATTGAAACCCAAAGCAAAATCGTAAGGATTTTGCAGGAACAAACCTTTACCCGCGTTGGCGGCACGACCCGTGTGGAAGTCGATGTGCGCGTGATCGCATCAAGCAGCGGCGACCTGCAAATGGAATTACAGGCCGGCACCATCCGTCAGGATTTGTATTACCGCCTCAGCGTCGTGCCGATCAAGGTACCCGCTTTGTCCGAACGCCGCGAAGACATTCCGCTTATGGCCAACCATTTCCTTGCCCGCGCGGCAGAATCCTCGGGTGCTGCTATGCGCACTTTGGGCGAAGACGCGATGGCGGCATTGCAAGCCTATGACTGGCCCGGCAATGTGCGTCAATTACGGAATGCGATGGAATGGTTGTTGATCATGGCTTCGGGCAGCGCTGCGGACCCTATCCGCGCCGATATGTTGCCACCAGAAATCACATCGACCGCGCCCGGCGTTTTGCGTTGGGAAAAAGGTGGAGAGATTATGAAATTGCCGTTGCGCGACGCGCGCGAAATGTTTGAACGTGAATATCTGTTGGCACAGGTCACGCGTTTCGGTGGCAATATCTCGCGCACCGCGGGCTTTATCGGCATGGAACGTTCGGCATTGCACCGCAAGCTCAAACTGCTTGGCGTGCATGGCAGCAGCAACGAAAATAATGTCGTGGTAAGCGAAGAAGTTATTTAATGTCTCTGCCATCCGCCGTCATTTTCGATTGGGATAACACTTTGGTCGATAGTTGGCCCGCGATTGCGGAAGCTATTAATTATGTCCGCACCAAATATGGCCAGCCCGTTTGGACTTATGATGAAATTATCGAACGTTGCATACGTTCGGCGCGGGACAGCTTTCCCGAATGGTTTGGCGATAAATGGCAAACGGCTTTTGATGATTATTACGCCATGTTTGAAAAAACCCGCGCCCGTATCGGCACCAAACCGTTAAATGGCGCGGCAGATTTACTCGCTTGGCTTAAACAAAACAAAATCCCCGCGCTGGTGGTCAGCAATAAAAAAGGCGCCTATCTGCGTGAAGAATCCACCATGCTGGGTTGGGATGGTTATTTTGTTTCCATGGCGGGGGCAGGGGATGCCGTTCGCGATAAACCCGACCGCGCCCATGCCGACCATGCGTTAAATCTGGCCGGAATAGAGAGCGCTGAGTCAATATGGTTCGTCGGCGACAGCGAAGCCGACATCGCTTGTGCCCGTAATACGGGATGTACACCCGTTATGGTTGGAAACAGGACGTTGGCGGATAAATTATCCGTAAAAATATATGCCAAGGATTGCGCCGCGTTACTATCGCTGCTAAGCCAAGCGCAGCAATAAGAACAAAAAGGAGACCGGCAATGTCCGATGCCAAGCAAAATCTGCAAGATCAATTTCTCAATCATCTTCGCAAAAACAAAGTCGCCGCCACCGTTTTTTTGGTCAATGGCGTTAAACTGCAAGGCATCATCACTTGGTTCGATGCGTTTTCGCTTTTGTTGCGCCGCGAGTCGCATGTGCAACTAGTTTATAAACACGCCGTTTCGACTATCATGCCTAACGCCCCCATCCACTTATTTGATGGCGATACAGCGGAAGAAAACGCCGCGTGACCGAAGCTTTCACCGACATATCCGGCATTCGCCACGGCGACCGCGCTTTGGTCATTAATCCGATTTTAAAAGCACAGCGTTTCAAGCGTGATGAAGACGCCGCGCTGGCCGAAACAATAGGCTTGGCCAATGCGATTAACCTTACGGTTATGCATGCCGAAAATATCGGCCTCGGCAAAACAACGCCGCGCACTTTGTTTGGCAAGGGACAGGTGGAAAATCTGGCCGCGTTGATCGAAGGCCACGAAATTATCCTGACGGTTATCAACCATACCCTGACACCGATCCAGCAACGCAATCTGGAACAGGATTTAAAATGTAAGGTCATCGACCGCACCGGATTAATTCTGGAAATTTTCGGCGACCGCGCCCGTACGCGCGAAGGCATGTTGCAAGTCGAACTTGCCGCGCTTAATTACCAAAAATCACGCCTTGTGAAATCCTGGACGCATTTGGAACGGCAACGCGGCGGCTTCGGCTTTCTGGGCGGCCCCGGCGAGTCGCAATTGGAAATCGATCGGCGTTTGATCACCAACCGTATCATCCGCTTGAAAAAAGACTTGGACCAGGTGCGGCGCACGCGCGGCCTGCAACGCGAAGCGCGCGTTCGCGCCGAACATCCGACCGTGGCCTTGGTCGGCTATACCAATGCCGGCAAATCGACTTTGTTTAATCGCCTGACCGGTGCCCATGTCGAAGCCAAAGATATGTTATTCGCAACGCTCGACCCCACCATGCGCGGCATGAAATTGCCCGCGGGTCATGAAATCGTTTTATCTGACACAGTCGGTTTCATTTCCGATCTACCAACGCATCTTATCGAGTCCTTCCGCGCAACCTTGGAAGAAGTCCAACTGGCCGATGTCATCTTACATGTACGCGATGTAGCGCACCCCGAAACGCGCGAGCAACGGGATTCGGTAATGGAAATTCTGGGCGATCTGGGTATTGCGGGCGATGATGAGCGCCTGATCGAAGTACAAAACAAAATCGATGTATTGCCACCCGACAGCCGCAAATTTCTGGTCGATTACACCGCGCGTATCAGCGATGAAGCCGCCCACATCATCCCTACCGATGGCGTGCGGCCAGAGGCCAAAGGCGGCATGGCAGGAGTGTCCGCGCTTACGGGCGAGGGTATTGCAGGATTATTGCGTTTGATAGAAAAACGCCTGTCGGCGCAATACCGCGCCTATAAAATCGATATCATGGTCAGTGATGGCGCGGCGCTGTCATGGCTGCATGCGCATGGCAAAATCACCCATCAACGCAACACCAAAACCAAATCCATTCTGACCGTCGAAATGGACGCGGCGGATTATGGCCGTTATCAAAGCAAATTTGGAAAACAACATGACAAGCCTTAATCACGCATCCGTTTCCCAAATTATTGCCGAAACTGCAGCCACCGAAATCATGCCGCGCTTCCGCATGTTGGCCGATGGGGATGTAGAGAGAAAAAATGACGGCAGCCTTGTCACCATTGCCGATAAGGAAGCCGAACGGGTTTTGGCGGAACGGTTAACCGCGTTGCTGCCGGGTAGTGTCGTGGTCGGGGAGGAAAGCTTCGCCGCCGACCCTCGTATTTTGTCGCATCTCGACAACAACGCCTATGTCTGGATTATCGACCCCGTGGACGGCACCAGCAATTTTGCCAAAGGCACACCGCAGTTCGGCACCATGGTCGGGTTGGTGCGTGACAAACAAGCCGTGGCGGGGTGGATTTATGACCCCAATACGCAACATATGTTGTCGTCAGAGCAGGGCGGCGGCGTTTGGCTGAACGGCCATAAGATGCGTCTGTCGGGACACGAAACGGAAATTGAAGCTACGGCCATTATCGGGTCGCGTCTGCAAAAACTTATGGCGAAATCCGGCAGCGCCGAAATGATGGCGCGATTGCCGAAATTTGAAACCGGATCGGCGGCAGCATTTGATTATGGGCGGTTGTTTACGGGTGACATCAATTTTGCCAATCTCGCAGCCCCACGCGCGTCTTATCTGCTTTATCGTCAGTCAAAACCTTGGGATCATGTGCCGGGGCTTTTCATGCTGGCCGAAGCCGGGGGCTATGCCGCCGACCTTTTGGGGCATGCTTATAATATGCAGAATGGCCAAAATGGCCTGCTGATAGCGCCCGACAGCCAAAAATGGGACATATTCAGCCAAAGCTTCAGACCCCTGATAGAGGGTTTGACGGAAACAAGCTGAAAAGGCCAAAGCGAATCACTCAAGGGCTATTTTAGTCCATTGAGGGGTGTTTTTTCCGCATAAATGCCTCAAAAATGAGGTTATATCCAGATTTAGCGCCGAATCATCCCTGTTTTCTGGTTCGTTTTTTGCTATTCAGGGCAAAAATCCGTCAAAAATGCGTCTTTTCGGTTTGTGGAATGCCCTTAACCCACCCACAAAACATCATCGTTTCAATAACAAAATAAATACAGGGGCTTGTGGATAAGTCTTCATCCAATCTCTAAAAACACATTTGTTTAAATAAAACGCAAATAGCGACCGCAAAGAATCAAAAAAATCATCCTCATCAAATGCTTATGTTATATTCTTCATCCACCTAAATGCGGAGGATAAATAGTGGGCAAAGCGACAATCTATATCGATGGCGAAGCAGGCACGACGGGGTTGGAAATCCGCAATCGTCTGGCCACCCGCAGTGATATAGAGATTATCAGCATCGCCCCCGAAAAACGCAAAGACACCGCCGAACGCAAGAAGCTTCTCAGCGCCTGTGATCTGGCGATTTTATGTCTGCCCGATGATGCCTCGCGCGAGGCGGTGGCATTAATCGACAATCCAGCCACACGCGTGTTGGACGCCAGCACCGCTTTCCGCACACATCCCGATTGGGCCTATGGTTTTCCCGAATTAACGCGGGAACAAACGGATAAAATCCGCGCATCGAAACGGGTTAGCAATCCCGGTTGTTACCCCACGGGAGCCATCGCACTTATCCGCCCTTTGGTCGATGCCGGTATTTTGCCGCCCGATTATCCGGTGATCATCAATGCCATATCCGGCTATTCCGGCGGCGGCAAAGAACTTATTGCGCTGTGTGAAAATACGGGTGGCGATGAAAAGGCCGCTGCGTTTTGCCTGTATGGCATCGATCAAAACCATAAACATCTGCCCGAAATGCGGTTGCATGGCGGGTTGAAACATGAACCCGTTTTTCTTCCCTCTTACAGCGGCGCGTTTTATCGTGGCATGCTGGTAACAATTGTCCTTCGGTTACCCGATGCGGTCGCGGTTCATAACGCATTGGCAAAACATTATGCTACGCAGCAATATGTAAAGGTCGAACCGTTACAGGAAAAATTGGAGAAAGGTTTTGTGCTGACGCCACTGGCGCAAAACAAAACCAACAATCTTCAATTGCGCGTTTTTACAAACCCGGAAAAAGAAACGGTCATTCTCACCGCATGCCTCGATAATCTGGGCAAGGGCGCATCGGGTGCGGCGGTACAAAATGCCGAAATTATGTTGGGCTTAACCTAATTTCTCTGCCGATTTAATTTTATTCCAAATCGCTTCCATCTCATCAAGCGAGGCATCGGTAATGTTCCGGCCTTGTTCGGCAAGCATGGATTCGATACCGCGAAAACGCCGTTCAAACTTCTGATTGGTGCGGCGCAAAGCTGTCTCGGGGTCAATATCCAATTTACGCGCCAGATTGGTAACGGCAAAAAATACATCACCCAATTCATCTTCCAGAAAATCATGCGCGGAATTATTGTCGATCTCTTTTTCCAACTCATCAATCTCTTCACGGATTTTGGCGATCACTTCGCGTGATTTTGCCCAATCAAACCCCACGCGCGCCGCGCGTTTTTGCAATTTTACCGCCCGGGTGGCGGCGGGCAGGGCGCTGCTCACATCATCCAAAACGCTTAACACGCGGCCTTCGGTGGCGGCTTTGGCTTTACGTTTGGCTTCCTTATCCGCTTCCCAATTGGTTGCCACATCATGGGCAGTATTGGCATTGCGTTCACCAAAAACATGGGGATGCCGTTCTATCATTTTATCGGCAACGGATGCCGCCACGCTTTCCAGATCGAACAATCCCGCATCGCTTCCAATCTGCGCATAAAAAACAACCTGAAACAAAACATCGCCCAACTCTTCCTTAATCGCTTTGGCATCGCCGGATTCAATCGCTTCGACCAGTTCGTAAGTTTCTTCAATCGTATGGGGCGCAATGCTTTTAAAATCCTGATCCAAATCCCATGCGCAACCGCCATCCGGATTGCGTAACCGCGCCATAACATCAGTCAGGCGTTTCATTTGCGTGGTCATGGCAGTTGTTCCAATTGTTTTTTATCAATGGCGTAAAGACGATAAGGCGTTGAAAAAGGCAGAGTCACAGGCTTCAACCAACCCGGCACATGGCCGATCTGCATGCGCATATTAAATGGCAGCCCGTCATCATCAATGCCCAAATTCGAAGGCGGCGCGTTTTGCATGCAGGTTACGACAAGGTCGAGGCCATGGCGTGCCGCGATATTTCGCGCCTGCGTCACATCGGTCGTTTGATAAAACGCATAATTATCAATGAATTTATCATGCGACGGATAGTTGGCGATAAAATCGATGCGCATATCCAGCTGATATAATAACTGCGCTGATAGCCACGAAGGCTCCATCAACAAAGTGTTTTTGTCGTAATGCGCATTAAGATAAGTGGCCAAAGGCAAGGACTCGCAAGGATCGATTACCGTCTGCAACGCCGCCGGAAAAAACAAAATCTGCGATGTTACCGGTGCATTCATTTCCAATGCCGGAAGCAACAGCAGCCAAAACGGGCATATCGCGATAAACAACCCCAACCCGCACAGGCTGTAATTTTTGTTTTTGCGCAAATAACTTTTCAGCTTTTCCCACGCCCATAACAACCACGGACAGGCCGTTGTCAAAGCATGATGATAATAGCGTGAGAATAAACTGCACATGCCGCCACCCAGCGCGGCAAACCCCAGATAGCAGAAACTGACAGCCTTACGCCGTGGTGATTGCGCCTGACACACGGCAACAACACCGGCGACCAAACCGATGAAGATCGGCATAGACAGATTGATGAACTCAAGAAAATTACGCGATACCGCCCATAGTGACAAAGCTTCGTAATGTTCGCTCAGCGCCATTTTGCGTTCTGCTGGCGACAACCCGGCAGCCGCGCCATTCAACATATCGGGAAAGGCATAGACCAGCGCAGCAGCAGAACAAGCCGCAATGCCGCCCAACACAAGCGCGGAAGTAACACGGCCACCCCCCCATTTCCGCAAAACCAAAACTTCCACTTTTAAAAATCCACCGGCAATCCCCACCAGCATCGCCCCAAGGATCGAAGGCTCGGCAAAAGAAATAGAAAACCAGTTTTGCGGCGGTTGATGCAGGGGCAATAAAATCACCGCGCCCAATGCGGCAATCAACAACCCGTCACCGCCCCGCGATACAATGGAGGGTCTGTTGTATCCCCATCCCACTACAGCCAGAAACCCAGTCGCACCCGCAATCATCGGATAACATTCAATGCCTACGGCAGTACAAAGCGCAACCGAACCCGCCAGCATCAATACGGGGTCGATGCGTGCGCTGCCCATCGCCAAACGCGCCGTTGCGCCAAATATCAAAAGATACAGGATGACATACCACGCATGATGGCTGGCCTCGCCCATCATAAATCCGCTGATGGAAAAGAATTTGTAATTGGCGACTGTGGTAAAAACCAAAAACAAACAGATCAAACGCGCTTTATTTTTGCCAACCAATGGCCGCGCAAAATAAGGCGCCACAAACGCCATTAAGAACGCAAGTTGCGCCATTGGCATAATCGCCGCCGCGACTAAAGCGGCTTTTTTCTGTGCCACAAACTGTTGTGCGACAAGCACCAGCAAGGCAATCGGCATATCCACAAGCCGCGTCCAGATGGTCGTAAAACCTTCGGGCGGATTGGCGCGCATAAGGGTGCGGTCGTAAAATCCCGCCCCATTAATCCAGTTCAACACCTGCGTCATCCGCACCTGATCATCAAACCCGAACAGATGGCCGGTAAATACGCCGCCATAGGGCAGCGCCAAACAACAAAGCGGCACATAAATCCACACCAGCCACGGCACAAGCCGATAAGGCGGTTTAACAAGCGCATGCCATAATTTCTTCATCATCGGACAATATCCATAGAGACGGATTTCTTATCAACTTCGTAAAGGATATACGCCGTATCAATGTCTGGCGTTTCAACTTTTTTTAACCATACAGGCGGCTTGTCTATTTGCAAGAGCGCTATCAGGGGCTGTAATTGTTCCGGCGCGCCGGAAATCAGCAAACGGGGCAAACGACACACAACAACCAGATCAAACCCATGTTTGGCAGCAATTCTGCGCGACTCGTCGTTATTCCGCGCGGCAAAGAAATGGTAATTATCGATAAATTTATCCTGCGACGGATAATTGGCCAGAAAATCGACGCGTATATTGGTGTAATAGCTGAACGCCGCCGCATCCCATGAAGGGGTGTTGATGAGCGTGTTTTGGTCGTAATGCTGATTGATAAAACCAGTGATTGAAAGAGGGTCACAGGGCAGCGGGCGTGGCGCGGTGAAGAGCAAAACTTCACTGCCAAAGCGCACATTTTTAACGGCTGCCGGTATGACCAGCATCCATAAAGGGCACAGGATAAAAAAACTGCCCCATACATACAGAGTGTAATTTTTATTTTGCGGCAATGCTGTTTTAATTTTCTCCCAAATCCAAGCCAACCACGCGCAGCTCGTCGTCATTGCGTGATGGAAAAAGCGCGAATAAATCTCGCTCATACCAAAGCCGATAACGACAAAACCGGTATAGGTGACGGCCAAAGCCCGCCGCCTTCCCCGTGTATGTCGAATATGATAAATGCCCGCGATGAATGCCAAGAAGATCGGGGCTATCAAGCAAACATACAAAACAACGCCATGCGCAACTTTGTGTAACGGCATGCCCTCGGTATGTCCCTGCAAAGCCATTTTGCGTTCAGCATTTGACAGCCCCGCCGCACCGCCCTGTAAAATTTGCGGGAAATAATAAACAAGAACCGAGGCGATAAATGCCGCCGCCCCCATAAGAATAAATAAAGAAAACGCTTTCTGCCTATAACGTAAAACAACCCATTGCGTAACAACCAAGAGCAAAGCCGCGCATGCAACAAGAATGAAACCCAAAATAGATGGCTCGACAAACGAAACATGGAATAACTGCACAGGCGGTTGATGCATCGGCAACAGTACCAAACTGCCTAACGCAGCCAACGCGAAACCCTTCGCGCCTCGCGCCGCCACAACGGGTCTGCCAAAACCCCACGCCACCAGAGCCAAAACCAGACAGGCTCCGGCGATCATCGGATAGCCCTCAATCCCCACCGCGGTTAACAAAGCAATAGAAAATCCCAACATATAAACAGGCGCCCGCGCAGCGCTGCCCATCACCAAACGCGCCACCGCGCCAAACATCGTCAGGTTTAAAATAACATACCACGGATGATGGCTGGCTTCGCCGACCAGAAAACCGCTAACGGAAAACGTCTGGATATTCAGGATAGAGGTAAACAAGATAAACAAAACAATCAGCCGCGCTTTGTCTTTGCCAACCAATGGCCGCGCAAAATAAGGTGCCGCCACAAATAATATCGCCAGCTCGGCCAGCGAAACCGCGATAGCAGCAATACAGGCCGCGATTTTTTGCGGCACAAATTGTTGGGCGATAATAACAACCAGCGCGAGGGGAATATCGACAATCCGCGACCAGATACTGGTAAAACCCTCCGGGGCATTAACGCGGGTAAGAGTGCGGTCGTAAAATCCGTGGCCATTGACCCAATCCAGCACCTGTATCATCCGCACCTGATCGTCGAAACCGATAATATGGCCGGTGAAAGCGCCGTTCTGATAAAGGATCACCGAAGAGAGAACGACATAAAACCAGATAACCCAGGGCAGATTGCGATAGGGCGGTTCGGTAATTGATGCCCAAAACGCCTTCATGTTTTTGCCACCCATGCGGGATGCAAATCGGGGTTTTCTTCGGCCATACTGCTCATGCAGATATTTTGCCCACGGCAAGGCGCACCAGATGCTATTTGCACGCAAGGCGAACAAGCAAAGGGACGGTAATAAACAGACTCAAGCAAATCCGACGATGGGCGCAATCGTTGCGTGGGTTTTGTCGGCCCCCAGAATGACCGCGTCGGCACGCCCAATGCCCGCCCCAGATGCAACAGACCAGAATCCACCGCCCATATTTCATCGCATAAAGCCAAACGCGCGACAGCCTGTGCCAGATTTCCGGCACCCGCCAGATTGAATATCGTGCAAGCCGGCATTGTGGTCTGCAAAGCCTGCGTTAAAAATTGCGCCGCATACTGATCTGTCGCCGCGCCGAAAATAAGAAAATTCACCGGCTCGGTATAAGCCCGTTGCAATAATGCCACCCATGTCTGCACCGGCATCATCCGTTCGCGGGCAAAGTCGGACGTAAACGCGGCAATGGCAATTGTTTTGCCGGCCGCGGCAACGGGCAAAGGCGCGGGTAAATGGCTGCGCAACATGGCGCCTGTTTCCTGCGTGCTGGTTACAACGCCGCCCAGTAAAACGCAAATCTCATCATAATAAATATAGATGGGCGCAAGCGCATCAAAAGCAAGCGCATCGCTGTAAGCGCGGCGACGCGCCGGTTGCGACGGTTTAACAAAACCAATGCGCCGTGTGGCGCAGGTCATCATCGTAAACAATGCCGCGAGCAAACTGTTCGGCTCAATATCAATGCAACAGGAAACGCGGAAACAATCGCGCAGCGCCGCAAAGCCGGAACGCATCAAAACCCACAGCGAAGAATCATCAATCACAATCAACCGGTCGAACACGCCGGTCATTTCGGCATATATCCGCGCCTCGCTGGCACAAACCAAAACAAATTCACTGTCAGGAAAAGCGCGCCGCAGCCCCAACAAGGCGGGCATTGCGATAATCAGGCTACCGCCGCCTTTTAATTTCAAAAAAACAAAACGGGGTTTCGCGCGGCCAGTGGGCGATAGAAAATGGCTGAGCGCACCCACCGGCCACCCAAGCGCAAAGAGTAAAAATCCGCCCACCCACCGATCAAACATACGCAGGAAGATAAGCGGCATACGCTCGCCGTTAAGCGGATTGAATGCGCGGTTCGGCCTTGGTCAAAGCCAAAGGCAAACGGAAATGCACATTTTCCTCAACGCCGGGCAAAACCGAAACTTCAACCGGTTCAATCTGGCGCAAACGGTCGATCAATCCCTGCACCAAATCTTCGGGTGCCGATGCGCCCGCCGTAATGCCGACGCGGGCTTTGCCCACCAGCCATTGTGGATCCAGATGCGTCGCGTCTTCAATCAGATAAGACGGCACACCGACTTCTTCGGAACGTTCGCGCAAACGGTTGGAGTTCGAGCTGTTATGCGCACCAATAACCAAAACAACATCGACATGCTTGGCCAATTCACGCACCGCAACCTGACGGTTTTGCGTGGCATAGCAAATATCTTTGGTCGCGGGGCCGACAATATTGGGGAAACGCGCTTTCAATGTATCGATAACCTGTTTGGTGTCGTCGACACTGAGCGTTGTTTGCGTGACATAGGCCAACATATCCGGGTCTTTGACCTTCAACTTGGCGACATCCTCAACTTCTGAAATCAAATGCACTGTGCCGGGAATACGTCCCAACGTGCCTTCTACTTCGGGATGGCCTTCATGGCCGATCATAATAATTTCGCGGCCATTCTTGGCGTAGCGCTGGCCTTCGGTGTGAACTTTGGAAACCAGAGGGCATGTGGCGTCGATCACCTGTAACCCGCGTTCTTTGGCATGTTTTTCAACTTTTTCGGCAACGCCATGCGCGCTGAAAATCGCCACGGCGCCTTCGGGCACTTCATCGGTTTCTTCAACGAAAATAGCGCCTTTGGCGCGAAGGCTGTTAACCACATGCGGGTTATGGACGATTTCGTGGCGCACATAGATAGGGGCACCGAATTTTTCCAAAGCCATTTCAACGATTTCAATGGCGCGTTCAACACCGGCGCAGAAACCACGGGGCTGGGCGAGAATGACTTGCATGATCATCAACTTTCGTAAGGGGACTTGAACCTGCGTTTTCTAACATAAAGAAACAGCAAAGTGCCATGTTTTTTCATGATTTTTTATAAGGCCGATTCGTGATCCTAGCTTGAATTTTACACCCCAAAGGCGCAAAATGGCTGCAGCCAAGGATCGTTCGGAAGGTGTTACGTTCGTATGTCGGTCAAACACATACAAGCGAACACCTTATGCCATACCCAAACTATGGCGAAAATAAGAAACTATATAAAATAGCAATAAAATTTCGCGGTAAAGGGGCGGGTGATTTTCAAGGAGAATCAAGGTGGATCCGCGAATATCCGCCACCGTTTCGGTTTGTTGTCGATAGGTGACAGACACACGATATGTGGTACTATGCCTCTCAAGGTTCCCCATATCTTGTGGATATGCCCATTTTCCCAAACGGGTTTTCCACAGCTGTTGATAAGTCTTGATGCATCTCTCTCATCGGTTTTCGGAGGCTAGGAATGTTTAATTTAATTCAGGTTGAGCACGGACAAAAGGTAGCTGTGGATTACAGCCGTGATTCATATCTGACCCGATTCGGCCATGCCACGTTGGAAGACAGGTATCTGCTGCCCGGCGAACGTCCCCAGGATATGTTCGCGCGCGTTGCCTCGACCTATGCCGATGACCCCGATCATGCCCAGCGCCTCTATGAGTATATCAGCAATTTATGGTTCATGCCCTCGACCCCTGTTCTCAGCAATGGCGGCGCGAGCAGGGGCTTGCCCATTTCATGCTTCCTCAATGAATGTGGCGACAGTCTCGACGGCATCGTCAATCTATGGAACGAAAATGTCTGGCTGGCGGCGCTTGGCGGCGGCATCGGCTCTTATTGGGGCAATCTGCGTTCGATTGGCGAACCGGTTGGCCGCAACGGTAAAACATCGGGCATCGTTCCCTTTATCCGCGTGCAGGACAGCCTGACGCTGGCCATCTCGCAAGGCTCGCTGCGCCGCGGTTCGGCGGCTTGCTATCTGCCTGTCTGGCATCCTGAAATTGAAGAATTCATTGAAATGCGTCGCCCAACCGGTGGCGATGCCAACCGCAAGGCCCTTAATCTGCATCACGGCGTCGTTATTCCCGATGCCTTTATGCGCGCCGTGGAAAATGATGAAGAGTGGGCACTTCTCAGCCCCAAAGATAAAACAGTTATCAGCCGCGTCAGCGCCCGCGCTTTGTGGATACGCTTGCTGACCGCGCGTATTGAAACCGGCGAACCATACATGCTGTTCGTCGATAACGTAAACCGCCATATCCCCGAACATCACAAGCTGGCCGGTCTCGAAGTCAAGATGTCCAATCTGTGCAGTGAAATCACACTGCCCACTGGTTTGGATAAAGACGGTCACCAACGCACAGCGGTGTGCTGCTTGTCGTCGCTCAATCTTGAAAAATTCCTTGAATGGGAAAACCACCCGACCTTTATCGAAGATTGCCTGCGCTTCCTCGATAATATCCTTGATGATTTTATCGCCCGCGCGCCCGATCACATGTCGCGCGCCAAATATTCGGCGGCGCGTGAACGTTCGGTCGGCCTTGGCGTTATGGGGATGCACAGCTTTTTCCAATCGCAAAATGTGCCTATCGAAAGCGTTATGGCCAAGGTTTGGAACAAGCGTATGTTCCGCCATATCAAGGCGCAGGCCGATGAAGCCTCGGTCAAGCTGGCGCATGAACGCGGCGCGTGTCCCGATGCCGAGGATTACGGTATTATGGAACGCTTCTCGAACAAGATTGCGATTGCGCCAACCGCATCGATCTCAATCATTTGCGGCGGCGCAAGCCCCGGTATCGAACCCACCACGGCCAATTCCTATTTGCACAAAACCCTGTCGGGCAGCTTTGCGGTACGCAATGAATATCTCGCCAAGATTTTGGAAAAATACGGCAAGAATAACGAAGACACATGGAGTAGCATCACGCAGCATGAAGGCTCGGTTCAGCATCTCGACTTCCTTGATGATCATGAAAAAATGGTCTATCGCACCGCGTTCGAACTTGACCAGCGTTGGTTGATCGAACTGGCCGCTGACCGCGCGCCATTTGTTTGCCAGGCGCAAAGCCTCAACATCTTCCTGCCGGCCGATGTGCATAAGAAAGATTTGCACATGATCCATTTCACGGCATGGAAACGCGGCGTGAAGAGCCTGTATTACTGTCGCTCCAAATCCATGCAACGCGCGGAATCTGCGGCGCATGCGGCGGCTAATCCTGGCCAATCCATGCCGGCGAATGATGATGCCGTACGCCAAATGCCGGCAGACGCGGATGCAGACGCCAACAAGTATGAAGAATGTCTGTCATGCCAGTAAGTGGAAAATAGACAATGTTGTTCGGTTCGGCCTCCTACAAAATGCCCTCCGGTATCGTGCAAGCGATAGAGGATGCCGTTTTGCTAGGCAATGTGCGCGAGCTTGTCGGCGTGATGGAACTGGTCAAGGATGAAGAAGATTTCCCTAAAGAATTACGTTACGGGATTGAATCCTTGCTCTATTTCCGCATGTATTACGGCAAAAATGGTGAGGTGCCGCCCGTCAATGATGCCGATAGACAAAAACGCATTCAGATGGAAATATCGTGGGGCAGGGAGCTGATCGAAAGCATCGGTCATTATCCTGATTTGACCGAAATGAAGTATGCGTAAGGTATGATTATGAGCAAGGAATTTGATCTGGATATGAAAATTCGAGGGTTGGTTGATCTGTTTGTAAGTGGGAAAATGAGCCCGGACCAACTTAATGAACTTGATTATGCCGTTGCCGCCCGTTCGAATATGATGCGCCCCAAACGCCCAACCCCTGAACAGCGCGCTAGATTAGCTCGCCTTCTTCGTCGCTAACTTAATAGGAAAAAAAATGTCCGGCCTTCTGACCCCCAACCCCGTCTACAAACCTTTCCGTTATCCTTGGGCTTATGAATGCTGGCAGAAGCAACAGCAACTTCATTGGCTGCCCGAAGAAGTGCCGATGGCCGACGACATCAAGGATTGGAAGCAAAAGCTTACCGCTTCCGAGCGCAGCTTGCTCACCCACATCTTCCGCTTCTTCACTCAAGCCGATGTGGAGGTGAACAACTGCTATATGCAGAAATATGCGACCGTCTTTCAACCGACCGAAGTCAAAATGATGTTGGCGGCATTCTCCAACATGGAAACCATCCATGTCGCCGCCTATTCGCATCTGCTCGACACAATCGGCATGCCCGAAGTCGAATATTCCGCTTTCCTTCGTTACAAGGAAATGAAAGACAAATACGACTTCATGCAAAATTTCAATTGCAGCAGCCCGGTCGAAATCGCCCGCACAATAGCTGTGTTTGGCGGCTTCACCGAAGGCCTGCAACTCTTCGCATCTTTCGCCATGTTGATGAACTTCCCGCGCTTCAATAAAATGAAGGGCATGGGGCAAATCGTCACCTGGTCGGTGCGCGATGAAACATTGCACACACTGTCGATGATCCGTTTGTTCCGTACTTTCATCGATGAAAATAAATTCATCTGGACGGACAGCTTCCAACGGGAACTCTATCTGGCCTGCGACACCATTATCGATCACGAAGACGCCTTTATCGATCTGGCGTTCGAATTGGGCGCGGTCGAAGGCCTGAGCGCTGATGAAGTGAAATCCTACATCCGCTACATAGCGGATCGCCGCCTGACCCAACTTGGCCTGCAACCCATTTACAAGGTCGCGAAAAATCCGTTGCCCTGGATGGATGATATGCTGAACGGGGCAGAACATGCAAATTTCTTTGAAGCCCGCGCGACAGAATACAGCCGCGCCGCAACCCAAGGCTCATGGGAAGACGCATTCTCGTCGTTCATCACAACGGATGCCGCAGAATAAGTTAGGGATTTTGAACGCGGTCACGAAAACGGGCACAAAAACTTTCTAAAGAAAGGGTCCGTTGCTCGGCCGCGGAAGCCGCATAATGGCCGCGCAATAATGTGGCATTAAAACGGACATGCGGAATTCCCATGCGGTCTTGCCCAACTTCGACAATTTCCGCTGTTTCGGTCATGGATCCACTAACGATGCGCTTGAAAACCGCGCCTTCTTCGATGCCCATTGGGGTTTTTTGAAAATTCTGAATCATAATAAAATCCGGTAATGTTTCAGAAACAAAACAATCGGCTATAATCCATAAAAAATCAAGATTTATAGAGCCTCCCGCCGGTTAAAGCATAAGGAACACCTGTGGTTGTAGGCAAACTTAACGGCAATCCTAATAATGACCGAACCGCCAGCCATGCGAAAGCCTCGGCTTCCAGCCCATCACCACTCCACCCCAACTCATCAACCGAATGAACCGACAATCCTGTCACATCACCAATCCACCGCATAAGGGTGGTGTTGTGCCGCCCGCCGCCCGCCACATAAATGGCAGACGATCTTTGCGGCAAAAAGGGCAGGGCAGCAGCCACAGCCCGCGCCGTCAACATGGTTAATGTCGCGGTACCATCGGCGGCGTTCAAATGTTCGGGCACATATTTTTTTAACTCATCGCGATCAAGCGATTTGGGCGGCACGCGCCGGAAAAACTCAATCGCCAAAGCGTGCATGACCGCATCCTCGTCAACTTCGCCGGCGGCTGCCAACAACCCGTCCTTGTCAAACGGGTGCCCCGTATGGCGCAACACCCAATCATCAATTAATGCATTGCCGGTGCCGACATCAAACGCGAGAATATCTTCGTTATCTACATAAGTTACATTCGATACACCGCCAATATTCAAAATCAAAATCGGTTTGGCCAAAGACGCCACTAATGCCTGATGATAAAGCGGCACCAACGGCGCGCCGTTACCGCCCGCCAAAACATCGGCGCTGCGAAAATCATTGATAACATCGATGCCGGTCATCATCGCCAGTTTCGCGCCATCACCGATCTGTATCGTCAATTTTCGTTCGGGGCGGTGATACAAAGTCTGCCCGTGGAACCCAATCAAATCTGGTTTCATCCCCACTTGCGCAATCAACGCATGGCAAATATCGGCATGAAGTTCGGTTAATTCCGCCTCGAACGCGGCCACTTCGGGGTCAGCCGCGCCTTGCTCATTACCCAGATGCAACCGCAATTTGGCGCGAAAATCGGCGCTGTAAGGGTTGGCCAAAAACCCCAAAACACGCACAAAATCATGCCCATCGGTTTCAATCATGGCGGCATCGATACCGTCGATCGATGTGCCGCTCATCAGGCCAAGCGAGGTGTAAAGTTTGGGCTTCATGTCAGGCAAACTGTTAGATACAATAGATTCTGCATTATAACATACGAGTTCCAACTAATGACACAAACATTCAAATCCGACTTTCTCCGCGTTATGAGCGAACGTGGTCATGTCAACCAATGCACCGATCTGGCCGCTTTGGATGAACAGGCAACCAAAGCCGTGATTTCTGGCTATGTTGGCTATGATGCTACGGCCAAAAGCCTGCATATCGGCAATCTGGCCACCATTATGATGCTGCGCCGCTTGCAGCAAACGGGGCACCGGCCAATTGTTTTGATGGGCGGCGGCACGACCAAGGTGGGCGACCCTTCCGATAAAAACGAGGCGCGCCCGATGCGCACCCATGAAGAAATTAACGAAAATATCGACAGCATCAAAACTGTGTTCAGCAATTTCCTGAAATTCGGCAATGGCGCAACCGATGCCATCATGGTCAACAATGCCGATTGGTTGGATAAGCTCGAATACATCCCGTTCCTCCGCGATGTGGGGCAACATTTCACCATCAATCGCATGATTACTTTCGATTTCGTGCGCCGCCGTCTTGAAAAAGAACAACCGCTGACCTTCCTCGAACTCAATTACATGATTATGCAGGCCTATGATTTTGCCGAGCTAAACCAACGCAATAACTGCATCCTGCAGATGGGCGGCTCCGACCAATGGGGGAATATCGTCTGTGGCACAGAGCTGGGAAGAAAATGGAAAAAGGCCAGCCTGTATGGACTGACAACACCGCTCATCACCACGGCCTCGGGCGTGAAAATGGGCAAGACGGTTAGTGGCGCTTTGTGGCTCAAGAAAGAACTTTTGTCTTCCTATGATTATTGGCAATTCTGGCGCAATACCGAAGATGCTGATGTCGGGCGCTTCCTTAAACTATTCACCGATTTGCCCTTGAATGAAATCACGCGTCTGGAAAATCTGAAAGACACCGAAATCAACGAAGCCAAAAAGATTTTGGCGTTCGAAGCCACTCAACTGGCGCATGGCCGCGATGCGGCACAAAGCGCGGCGGATACAGCCAAAGCAACCTTTGAAGGTGGCGGCGGCGGCGGTGATTTACCGGTGTTTGAAATATCCAGCGAAGCAGTTCTTGTTATTGTTATCATGATTGCCTTGGGCTTGGCCGCATCGAAAGGCGAAGCCAAACGTCTTATCGAACAAGGTGGAGTGAAGCTTAATGATCAGCCAGTTACAACGCTGGATAAAACCATCAGTGCAACAGACGTACAAAGCAGCCCAAATGGCGCGGCGCGCCTAAGCGTGGGCAAAAAGAAGCACGCCTTGATCAAGTTGGTTGCATAGAAAAGAAGTGTAAATGTAAAAAAGGTCTTCCTCTCCCTATGGGAGAGGAAGCAAAAACTTAGGCTTGCCCTTCTTGGCAAGTCTTAGTTTTTTGCAGGTGAGGGGTAACAACGATCGCCGTGATAGCTATTGCTTTAAAAATTCTTCCAACGCCGGCTTGTTGATTTCATAAAGCAAATAAGTCCCCCGCAAATGCGGATGGATAGGGCGTAACCACGGCACATAACCGTGGTTTTGCAAACGCTCGAACATCATCGGCTGTTCGCCGGGCAACAAAGGCGGCGCGGTGACAGGCATGGGGCACAGCACAACCAGATCGATGTTATGCCGCCGGGCAATATCGGCGGCATCATGCAAATCTTGGGTGCCGTAAAAACGTTCATTCTCGATAAATTTATCGCCCGATGGATACAGATTTAAAAAATCTATTTTCAGATGCGTGTAATACAACAACCGCGTTGAATCGTTGCCCTGCGCCATCACGCGCGTGTCATTACCGTAATTACTGTTCAAATATTCCGCCAAAGCCAGCGGATTGCATGTTTCCGGCATCGATTGCCGCAGGGCAGGGAAGGCCAACACCCGTTTCCATGTCATGAAAGGCGAACCCATCGCGGGAAACACCAGCAACCATAAGGGGCTAAGGAAAAAGAAAACAACCGGCATTAAAAAAATATGCTGGCGTTTTATCTTCGTCCCAATTTTTTGCGCCACCCATAATTGCCACGCGCAAGCATCAAGCGCGGCATGATGATAAAAGCGAGAGATATATTCGGCGCATCCCGCAGTTGCCAAACTAAAACCCAGATAGGCAAAATTTAATGCGCGGCGGCGGCGCGCCCCCGGCATGCGACATGCCCAAATGCCACCTGCAACCGCGATAACCAAAGGCATCGATAAACAGACAAAATCGAACACACCATGGGCAACGCGCCACAAAGGTTGCGCTTCGGCATGTTCACGGAAAACCATCATGCGTTCTTGCGGCGACAATCCCACGGCGGGGCCATTGATAATTTGCGGAAAACAAAACAACATAACGCCGCCTATAACAAAACCAGTCAGGCAGAGCAGGGCGAGTTGATGCGGTTTTTCCCGAACCCGACACAAAACTTGATATTCCACAAATAAAAATAATGCGGCACAGCCGACAAAGATTGCGCCCAACACAGAAGGCTCAACAAATGAAATATCAAGCCAATGCGCCGGCGGTTGATGCAACGGCAACAACAATAAACTGCCCACTGCGCCTATCCCTATGCCGCGACTAACTCTATAAATAAATTGTGGCAGTTCAAAATACCACGCCACAAATCCCGCGCACAAAACCGCAATGGCAATAAGGGGAAGCGCTTCGATACCAACGGCCAATAGCAACGCCGCAACCATGCCAATCACGACAGAAGTATTTTTGCCCAAAACCGCGCGCCCAATCGCGCCATATAAAAACAGGCAAAGAATTATGTAATAAGGATGATGGCTGGCCTCGCCCGCGTGAAAACCGGCAATAGAAAAATCCTTATAATTTAAAACTGTCGTAAAACTCACGAACAGAATAATCAACCACGCGTTTTTCTTGCCCACCAAGGGGCGAGCAAAATAACACGCCGCACCAAACAAAATGCCCAATTCGGCAAAAGGCACAATAATCGATGCCACCAGCGCCGCATGGGCTTGGTCTGTAACAAGCTGAGCAAGCCAAACCACAGCGGCAATCGGCATATCAACCAGCCGCGACCAGATAGTCGTAAATCCATCCGGCTCATTCACGCGGGTTATCAGCCGGTCATACCAACCGGCGCCATTCAGCCAATTCAAAACCTGAACCATCCGCACATGATCGTCATAACCGATCAAATATCCATTAAGCGGCCCGGACACGGAAACAGTCAAACAGCATATCAAGGCATAGAGCCATACGGCCACCGGCACGCCGCGATAGGGCGGTGTAAACAATGCGCGGCGGCACCATGTTAAAATCATCTGTGGTCTGTGTGGTGTTTGTGTATCGGTATGTTGATTCCGTCGCACAGATTAATCCAAAACACGCCGCAAGGATAAGGCGATCTATTTTGTTTGTGCCGGTTAATCAGCCATTTAAGGCTAGGGCTTCCTCGCCCCATAAGTCGCATAAGATATATTATGTTAAATGAGGTGTAAAAGTGAGCAGCCACAATTTCATAGCTTCCTGCGCCCGGCTTAGTTGGCAGACTTCTTCTCATGCGCATTACCCTCATAATGCTCAAACCCGCCGCGCAAATCTTTCACAATCGCCAATGGCACGCCCATACGTTCGACGCGGATAACTTCCTTGCCCGGTCGCATGTCCTGGCACAGCCACCGCGTGGTCGAGAGGAAGAATTCGGCGGGCTCGTTCGCCACCACAGGCTCATAATCCGGTGGCAGATAAATCATGGCCGAGTCCCACGGGCCGCAAATGGCAATCTTGTAAATCTTGCCCGCCGGAACGCCGCCTTCACCGGCAACCAGATTCTGGATATCCTGCGCAGCTTCCTTGAATGACGACCCCCAATAATCGGACTCATACCGGCCATAGGCACCGCGCACGCCACCGGCGAAAGAATTGGCATAGATATACTCGTATGGATGCAGCTGCGTCATAATCGAAATTTGGGTCACAGAAAACAATCCCATCACCAGCATAAGCGATCCGGCGATCGCGCGCCGCGAGGATCTCTGGTCGAATTGGGACACGCACCACACAAAACCGGCACGCGCCGCCAAAGCCGCCACCACGCATGCCAGCGGCACCGCGAACAGAAAATGCCGCACAGCATCATACAAAGCCGGATGCCGTATCATGGCATAAATAATGGGGAACCCGACCATCAACAGTATCAAACTAAAAGTCTGCGCCTGAGGCCGGTTAAAATGCCGCCAGATTTTCGGCAAAAAGAGTAACGACGTGCCGAGCAGGAACAATAAAAATTCCGGTAATTGAATCCCGAAATAAAGCGGGACGTAATACCACGGCAATTGGGTGGAAAGATAAGATTTCCCATCCAGCATCACTTCGACCACTTGCGGAAAATTGCTGAACTCGCCCAAGGCGCGCAACGGGTTCATAATCGGGTGCTGCTGCGCCCAAGGCCAACAAAACAACATCACGCCATAGGCAATCACGGCAACCGGCAACATAACGCGTTCGGCGCGCAAAAAGATATCCCGTACCACGGCTTGGGCTGTCACCGCATCACGCCGATGCCACAACGGCAATAAAGCGACAATCCCCATGGGTGCAAGCCAGAACGCGAAAATCATCGCTCCCCCTACCCTGATACCCAAAGTCAGTCCCAGAATAACGCCCAGTTTCACAAGCGTGGGCACCCCCATCTTGGCATAGCTGCGCCCCATATAATAAATCGTCCAGATAATGCCTGCGGCAAACGGAATATCTTTCGGGTTGTTAAACATGTGGCCGTAAAACATCGGCGTGGTCACGCATAATATCAACGCCATCAAACCAACGGCACCGCCACCCAAAAAACGCCCCAACCGCCAGGTGCCCCATAAACCGAACAAACCAAAAACCGCGTTCAATAAATGGCGCGTGTCGTAAACGCGGAATGGCGTGTAATGATCGACAACGGCGGCCAACCCGTCAAACATACCACCATACAAATACAAATTAAAAATTTCGGCAAAGCGCATATCCTTAAAGCCGGATGCGTAATAATCCGCCACCGCCTGCCCATATTGGCTTTGCAATTCTTCATCCCATGTCACGCCGTAATCCAGAAACGTGAAACAGATCAACGCAAACACAATGCCCAAAACGGCCCATGCACCATAACGATAAAATTTCGGATTGCGTGTTAACATTCAATAACCATCCCATCGTAACAAGGGCGAATATGCGCGGGCAATTTTGCCACCAAACTGTCGTAATCCATCGTGTGATTCATATGTGTTAAAAAGGCCTGCTCAGGTTTCACGCGCTCAATCCATTCCAATGTTCGCGCCAGATGCGCGTGGGTCGGGTGCGGTTCTTCGCGCACGCAATCAACTACCCATGTCTTAATACCTGCCAAAGCAGCAAAACCCGCTTCGTCAAACGCGCCGACATCGGTCGAATAGGCAAAATCTCCAAAACGGAATCCCATCGTTATTTCCGCCCCATGCTGTTGTTGAAACGGCAAGATATGCACAGCGCCGACTGTAAAAGCCCCGTCAATGATATGCGGCGCAATCGAAGGTCTGTAAAATTGTCCCGGCTTGCCCACACTCTTAAAAACATAATCAAATCTCGTTTTTAATTTACTCATCGTATGCGCATCGGCATAAATATCGGTCGGCTTGTTGGTCAGCCAATTAATACTGCGCAGTTCGTCAATG
This sequence comes from Alphaproteobacteria bacterium, assembly GCA_026225415.1. Taxonomy (GTDB): domain Bacteria; phylum Pseudomonadota; class Alphaproteobacteria; order UBA9219; family UBA9219; genus CAIXLI01. Next base: position 35,686 of record JAMFSS010000002.1, read on the forward strand.
CCATGACAATGATCGGCATGTGCATGCGTATACAAAACGGCATCCAGTTTCTGCAGATTGCACGCCAATAATTGCTCCCGCATATCGGGCGACGTATCGACCAAAACAACGGTATCGTCTTGCTCCACCAGTATCGAAACGCGGGTACGGCGATTGCGCGGATTCTTCGGGTCGCACGCGCCCCACACATTGCCTATTAACGGAACGCCCGACGATGACCCACAACCAAGAACGGTAATTTTCATAGCGGCGCACATTTGGTGAAGAGCCTGAAGAAATTTTCGGTCGTGATGCGCGAAATCTCGTCAAAACTCACGCCCTTCACATCGGCCAACATCTGCGCGGTTTTCACAACATAAGAAGGCTCGCATGGCTTCCCGCGATAAGGTTCCGGCGCCAGATAAGGCGAATCCGTTTCCACCAACAACCTATCCAACGGCACATCGCGCACGATATCGCGCAGCTCTTGCGATTTTTTAAAGGTGATGATGCCGGAAAGGGAAACATATAAACCGATCTTCACCCCCTCCTCCGCCAAAACACGCCCCGAACTGAAACAATGCAAAACGCCTGTCACGGCGCCCTCTTCTTTCAACACGCGTATCGTGTCCAACTCCGCATCACGGCTATGGATAACCAACGGCAATTTCGTTTTCTGTGCCGCCCGAATATGGCGGCGGAAACTTTCTTCCTGCACTTCGCGAGGCGCATATTTGTAATAAAAATCCAAACCCGTTTCGCCAATGCCAATGGTCTTTAGCGCCGCCGTTTCCGCGATTATTTCTTCTTCGGTAACAGTCTCGCCTTCTTCATGGGTATGGTTTGGATGGATACCGAAAGTACAAAACACCTCGGTAATATTTTTCGCCGTGGCGCGAATGGCCGGATAATCGCGTTTGGTCGTGCCAATATTAACCATGCGCTTAATACCTGCGGCGCGGGCGCGCGCAATCACCCCTTCGCGGTCTTCGGCGAGGGAGGGAAAATCGAGATGGCAGTGCGAGTCAATAAGCATAGGCCTTTTATAGCCCCATATTTGGGCTTTCTCTAGGAGAATAAGAATGTTAAATCCACGCCTATGAAACCCATCCATATCATAGGCGGCGGCCTGGCAGGCAGCGAAGCCGCATGGCAGATCGCGCAAGCGGGCATTCCCGTTATCTTGCACGAAATGCGCCCCATCCGCGGCACAGAGGCGCACCAAACAGATTCGCTGGCCGAACTGGTCTGCTCCAACTCCTTCCGCTCGGATGACAGCGACTATAACGCCGTCGGCCTGCTACATGATGAAATGCGGCGTTGTGGGTCGATCATCATGGCAGCGGCAGATAAAAATCAGGTTCCGGCGGGTGGCGCCTTGGCTGTCGACCGCCACGGATTCTCTGCCGCCGTTACGGCGCAACTGGAATCTCATCCGCTTGTAACCCTCGCGCGGGAAGAAATCACCGCCCTGCCCGACGCTTCTGACGATATGGATAATGTCATTATCGCCACAGGGCCTTTGACATCCGGCGCGCTGGCGGAATCGATCCGCGCCGCAACGGGCATAGAATCTTTGGCGTTCTTCGATGCCATCGCGCCCATCGTCTATCGCGAAAGCATCGATATGTCGAAAGCATGGATGCAATCGCGTTACGATAAAACCGGCCCCGGCGGCACAGGGTCGGATTATATCAATTGCGCGATGGATAAAGACCAGTATGAAAATTTTGTGCGTGAACTGATCGCGGCACCAAAAACCGATTTCAAAGAGTGGGAAAAGAACACGCCCTATTTTGATGGCTGCTTGCCAATTGAAATCATGGCCGAACGCGGCATCGATACCTTGCGCCACGGGCCTATGAAGCCGGTCGGTCTTACCAACCCGCATACCGCGCCGGTTGACGAGAACGGCAATAAAAAATTTCAACGCTCCCACGCTGTTGTTCAATTGCGGCAGGATAACGCGCTTGGCACGCTCTATAATCTGGTCGGTTTTCAAACTAAGATGAAATATGCCGACCAAACCCGCGTCTTGCGCATGATCCCCGGGCTGGAAAACGCCGAATTTGCGCGTCTTGGCGGGCTGCACCGCAACACATTCCTCAACAGCCCGAAATTGCTGGACTCAGAATTGCGCCTGAAATCACAGCCCCATTTACGCTTTGCTGGCCAAGTCACCGGCGTCGAAGGCTATGTGGAATCCACAGCTATGGGTTTGCTGGCGGGGCAATTCGCCGCTGCAGAGCGTAAAGGCACACTGCGAGGTCATCCAGCCCGTACCACGGCGATGGGTGCGTTGCTGGCGCATGTCACGGGCGAGGCCAATGCCGAAACCTTTCAACCAATGAATGTGAATTTCGGTTTGTTTCCGCTGGTCGATAGCGGCAAAGGCCGTGACCGCAAATTGCTTTATACCGAACGCGCGAAAAAAGATTTCAACGCTTGGCTTTCGTAAAACGCAAAGCGGCATAATAAACCAACCCCGCCACGATAAACCCGATATAAGGGCCAATATCTACCCCGCCCACGGCATCGGACAACAGACCTGTATATAAAGTATTGGCCGAAAACAACCAAACCGACAAAACCGTAACCACCACAAAAATAATGCCGCCCATCGTAATGTTGGAAGGCACAACACGCCCTGCCCTACCCAACACAAACCAATGCACCAAAATAATTGCCGCCCAAGGCGCTATCCAATGCGCGAACAGGAACAGAAAATTTTCAAAAAATTCGATAAAGGAAGCGGATGCAAATAGACAAAGCCCATATCCCAAAACCGCGCCCACAATCGCCGATACGGGCCGCGATAATTTAAACCCCGCCGACATAAGGCTATATGCCGCCGAATTATCATTAACCGCATTAACGGGTATCGAATTAAACGCGACCAAAAACAAAACCACCGGCGCGAAAATGCCCGTCAAACCCTGCAACCCTTTCATCACGCCTTCCGGTGTTTGTTCGGAGATGGCGGCCGCCGTCAAATACCCAAAGAACGACAAGACAAACAACGAAAGAAACAACGCACCGAACACGGCTATAAACACTTTTTTGTGTGGCGTTTTTTGCGGCAAATAACGCGTGTAATCGCACGCATAAGGCGTAGATCCGACGTTAACGACGACAATCAAAAGAAAAGCCGATAAAATATCTTTGGCATTCGCACTTTTGTTGTCATTCAAAACAACACCTGTTTTGTGAATCGCAGTCAAACCGATCAACAGAAAAAATACACCAAGCAATGCGCCAGTATATTTCGATGTGTCCTGTATCAAATGATGTCCGTAAATGCCGATAACCAACTGAATGCCTACCAATACGGCCAAAGAAACCCAGAACGGCGAAGAAACACCAAAGACGGCCAATAAAGAAACCAAAGCGGCGGCAGACAAAACATTATTGCTGACATCATACCCAACCGCGCCCATCCAGTTAAGAAAAGCGGAAAGTTTTTTCCCCACAAGACCCAGTGAAAGACGCCCGACCTCCATCTGCGAAAGCCGCATCATAGGGCCAATCATCGCCATGCTCGCAGGCAATAACGACCCAACAATACTGCCCAGCAAAAGCACACACAAAGCAGGGTAAAACCCAATCCCCATCCCTGCAACCACAACGCCCATCAACCAGGTGGCAACGCCGATATTGCCGACAAAAAATACCCAAAAAGGTTTATCGGCGGCCAATGTTTGATCATGCGGGTCCACGCCATCCGTAATCAAGGAATGTTGCGTGTTTTCCATGTGAAGCTTCGCCATTCATCCTACTCCGCCGCCAAAGGCTCGGCCACATCGGCCTGCAAACCTGATGCAAATATCTGAAAAAACGCGGTCAAATCTTTTTGCAATCCGGCAAACCCGCTGTTTTTCTCTAAATTCGTTTCATCCATATACAATTTGCGGTTCATCTCCATCTGCAAAGCCTGCGCCCCACCACCCATGCCGCACATGCCATAGCGTTCGACAATTTCGCGGCCTTTGTACGGATTGTTCAACACAACGCGATACCCCATCGATTGCAAAATCTTCTTGGCGCGGTCGGTAATCTCGGGGGCGCAACTGGTGCCGTCACGGTCGCCCAGAATAAAATCGGGACGCGCCACGCCATTCACACCACGGTCGGGCATCGAATGGGCATTAATCAAAAGACAGGAACCGAACTGCGCCAACCGCGCCATCACATGACTGCGCACACACGCATGATAAGGCCGATAATAAATATCCAGCCGCCGTTGAATTTCCGCCACCGTCAAAGGCGCGCGATACAAATCCAGCCCATTGCGGCACAACCGCCGTACCAAACCAAATCCCGCAATGGTTGCCGCATCGGGCGATAAAGGCACAGGCCACACCCCGTCAATCGCACCCGCATCAATATCATTTTCCGCGCGGTTAACATCAATCATGCTGCGCGGAAATTCGGCACAGATAACTGTGGCGCCTGCCTCACACGCGCCCGAAACCAACTCATCCACATAACAATCCTCCGCCTGCCGCAACAAAGGCAATGGACAGGCATAGGCAAAATCAACCGGGTATATCCGCCCGCTATGCGGCGAATCCACCAACAAAGGCGAAAGTGTTTTCGGTTCAAGCAAAGTATAAGGAAGGAGAGCCATGCCCCCACGATAACAGAGTTATCGCTTATGACAATGGGATGGCGGGCGGCCCGTGTTCATCGCGCTGGGTATAAATCGAATGGGGGCGTATGCGATGGGCAATATGGTGCCCAATCACACAGGCCAACATCAATGGCAACACAACCTGATAACTCAAGGTCATTTCAAAAATCATCAAAATGCACATCAATGGCGCATAAGTAACGGATGCCAAAAACGCCCCCATCCCCACCATCACATAGCCCGAAACAACCGTGTCGGAAAGTTCGGACATGCCCACCAACGCATGCCCATACAATGCGCCCAAGGCCGCACCCACAAACAAAGTCGGCGTAAATACGCCGCCAACCGTGCCGGAACCGGATGATAATGACGTCGCCAAAACCTTAAACACCAAAAGAATAAGCAAAGCCTGCCATGTCCAATTCGTGTGCAAAATCGAATTCACAACGCTATACCCGTTGCCCCACACTTCGGGGATCCATACCGAAATCAACCCGACACCCAATCCACCCATCGCCATATTCAAAATCAAACTTTTTGACAGCGATAAAAAACTCTTGCGCGCCAGATCCAGAAACCACCGGAAGGCGGGTCCGGCAAAACCGCACACTACGCCAAGCGCCGCATAGGTAAAAACTTCCCAATTTTTATGAATGGAGAATGTGGGCATTTGATAGGCGGGCGCAAGGCCAAACAGCCAATGCGTCATCATGTTGGAAATTACCGAAGACACAATCAACGGTCCCAAAATATCCTTGTCCAGCGAGCCAATCGCCAACTCGATAACAAAAATGGTTCCGGCAATGGGGGCGTTATAGGCGGCGGTAATCCCCGCCGTCGCGCCGCATGCCACCAGCAATTGAATCTGCTTTGGCGGCAATTTAAAATATTTGCCCAACAACGATCCGACCATTGCGGCCAATTGCACCATCGGCCCTTCGCGGCCAATCGATGCGCCGGTGCCAATCGAACAAAGCGACGAAAAAGATTTAATAACCGTTTGGCGAAACGGAATATCACCGTCGCCAATCGTAATCGCTTCCAGATAATCATCCGACCCGCGCCGCGGCACCCATTTCAACCCAAACGTCAACAACGCCCCCGCCAAAGCCCCGCCCAGCATCGGCAAAACCAAGCGCACCCACCAGGGCATATCTTTGGCCAACGCGACCATGCCGACGGCCTCCGCATCAAGGCTGTGCCGCATAAAGGTAAAGGCCGATCGAAACAGCAAAGCGGAAAAAGACCCGCCCAACCCCACCAAAACGGCGAGGGCAAGCGAAGATATATTCTTGCCATTACGAAGGTCGGAGAAAGTCATAACAATGCGGCTTTGAAAAAAGGTCGGGCGCAAAGCATAACACCGCCAATGCCAAAATCACGCGCCCATAACCGACATAATCGTTATTCCGCATGGCAGTGTTGCATTTCCGCCAGCGCATCATCATCCATCGCAGGCGGCAAGCCATTTTGCGCCAGAAACACGTTTTGAATCTCATAGGCCTGCGCCTCGCGCTGGCTGGTACACGCAAAATGCCGGTGTCCGCGATCCTGCGCGATATGTGTTAATTCATGCACAACAATCGCGCGGTATTTATCTTCCTGCAAATGCACAACGCTGCGCACCGGCAAATAAATTTTGCCCGCCACTTCAACACCGGCGGCGGCCAACACAATACCTTGCGTCCATACCGGTTTGTAATCCAGAATCTGCGACGAATTATCGATAACGCCAATTTGTATGTCATTTGGTAAATTTACGCCCGTATGCGTCGAAACAAACGCGATCAATTCAGGCGACACGGGAAGGTTGAACATCGCCTGCTGCGCATAGGCAGAGCTACTGACCACAAGAAAAATGCCAAAAAGGATATAGCGATTAAACATTTTAAATATTCAAAGTTATTTTAAAAAAAAGATGCTGCGAGCCATGTTATAGAGCCTTTAGGCCGATCATTCAAACATTCGATAGTCTCAAAATTAACCTTTGCGCGGCTTTTAAACTGCCATAGACTGTCTCGAACAAAAAACAAAAAACAAAAAACAGAGGAATAAATGACAGAAACAAGAAACGCAACCGCAAGCGATATCGACCCTATGATTGAGTTCATTTTTGCTCACGGCAAAGTTTTCGACCTTAATGTCCTGCCCGAACCCGACACGCAAAATCATATCAAAGACATTGCAACCGGCAAAACCAAAGCCGTCATCGCCTATGATGATACGCAAATGCTCGGTTTTGCGACCTATCATGAAACACGGGATTTTGCCCGCTATCAACTGACAGGCCGAGAGGATGAGCCTCAAGGCTATATTAATGAAGTCGTCGTCCACCAAAATCATTCTGGTAGAGGTATTGCCACATCACTTATGAAAGAGGCCACGAACAGATTATTCACAGAAGGCTATCGCGAAATCTATGTATGGCGCCATGCCGATAACCAAGCTTCGGCCGGAATGATGCTTAAATCAGGATTTGAAATTATCGATACTTTCGACGACCCCAAAAATCGCTTGGTCGGATCTAGAAAAACAACCGTTTCAAGAAAAATGATGCATCCAACCTTGGGTTAGATGCAAACTCCATTGTAAAAATGGTGGAAGGGACAGGATTTGAACCTGTGTACTCTCTCGAGGGCAGATTTACAGTCTGCTGCCATTAACCACTCGGCCACCCTTCCACAAAAACAGATGCGCAACTAACGGAATTTGCTTGTTTTTGTCAATGCTTTCCTTACTGTGCCTTCATGAAAAACACAAAATCCTTTAGAACCGACCGTTCCCGCAACGCCCAAGGGGGAGATCGCCGCCCCGCAGCCAAGCCTGCCAGAGGCAAAGCCCCCTTGCGTGACGAAGAAAAACCACGTTTTGGCGATAAACCAAAATTCGGTGACAAGCCAAGATTCGGCGAGAAGCCGAAATTCGGAGCCAAACCAAAATTTGGCGATAAATCAAAACCCGCTTTCCGCAAGCCTGATTTCAAAAAACCGTCCGGCAAGCCCGCGCCCGAACAACGCGAAGCATTTGTCGCTGCGCCTAACTCGGTTCTCATCTGGGGGCTGCACGCTGCCCGCGCGGCATGGCTCAACCCCAAACGCCGCATCACCCGCGCCTGGCTAACCGAAGCCGGCAAAAAATCATTCGAAGCAACGCAAAACGAAGCGCATGAAGAATTGCTGAAACGCCCCGATGCGAAAATCACCGACCGCGACGCGTTGGACAAAATGACGCCAAGCAATAGCGTGCATCAAGGCATCATCATCGAAACAACCGCCCTGCCCGAACCAACCTTGCATGACATCATCGGCAAAGACACGCCGCCCGATTTGATTTTAATGCTTGATCAGGTGACAGACCCGCATAATGTTGGCGCCATTTTGCGCTCCGCCGCCGCTTTTGGCGCGGGTGCCATTGTTATGACCGAACGCAACGCGCCCACAACAACCGGCGTTTTGGCAAAATCGGCTTCGGGCGCACTCGAAGTCACCCCGATGATTCATGTCGTCAATCTGGCGCGCGCCATCGATGATCTGCGCGAGGCAGGTTACTGGTGCGTAGGCTTGGCCGAAGAAGGCGAGAAAAATCTGGCACAACTGGATATGTCAGGCCGCACCGTCATCATCCTTGGCGCGGAAGGCGACGGTCTACGTCACCTCACCCGCCAGAAATGCGATGAACTCGCCCGCCTGCCAACCGGCGGAGCGATTGGCAGCCTGAATGTATCAAACGCCGCAGCGGTCGCGCTTTACGAAGTTCGCCGCCAAAGCAAGGTTTAACGCATGCCCAAATCGCTCAATTTCAACTCGCCGCTAACCACGGCTGTCAGGCGATTATAAACAGGTTCTTCCATGCCGCCTTTTGCCATGACAATAATGTCATCGCCAATTTGCGGGCGTCTGGCGGATTGAATTACGGATGTCAAATGCGCCACATCCATTTCCGAAGCCGTTGCCCAGATGAATAAAAGTTTTTCTTTGATGACCGCAGATTCCAAATCATTTGCCGCAGTCACTCGGTAGGTTATCGGCAAAATATCTTCCAAACTTGGCTCGCGCATAATGATGCTCTTCCTCTGTTAAAATATTTTTTATTATTTCGGTGCCGGTGCTTTAGCGCGCGCTGGATAAAAAACGGTGCCTTTATTAAAAAAAACCGTATCTTTTTGTACTTCAATCCCTTCGCCAATCCCGTCGCGAACCTGCTTGCCGTCGGGATGAATGGATTGAAAACCGCGTGGTCTGCTGGGTGTATCGCTCATAAAATATTCCTGTCGCTTTTAAATTTTGTGTTTTTGCTTTTTTGGGGTCTGGGGCGGAACGTAATCGTCGGGAACCAGACAAAAATATGTAAGGCCTAAGCCTTAATAATGGACTTAATGCTGATGCGTTTTTCGCTACGCGCTATGAAAGACCAATCGTTCATAAAACCCATGTTATAAAAAATACCGGCTAAAGCAAGCGATAAATGCTAAAAGATTCCAGCGTTAGCTAACCAGCCGAAGCTTGGCTTGCTCAATATGCGATTTTAAAGGACGTTCAAGATTGCCCATCTTTTTGGCCGCCGCATCATTGGCGGCTAAATTTACAACGACATTGCTACCTTCCAGATCACCTGCGAAACCACGGGAAGCGATCTCATCGGCCACGCGACGAATAAGCTTGGGATCATAATTCGGATTAGAGTCCGTCTTAATTTGCTGCGCAATCTCTGGCGCTTCAGGAACACCTCCCGCAGGCACTAAATAATGATACGGAAACATATCCGTAAATTTTAAATGGCTCATCGCTAATTCTCCAAACGCATAAAATCTCTTGTTCTGGCGAACTATAACGACACAACTGCCAAAAAACAATACTTTATTACAATTATTTGGTTTTAAAGCCTTATTTCGCCCGTGGATGCGCCGCGCGATAGGTATTGGCCAGCTGTTGCGCATCAACTTGGGTATAAAGCTGTGTGGTCGACAAAGAGCTATGCCCCAATAATTCCTGCAAACTGCGCAAATCGGCACCCGATGCCAGCAAATGCGTCGCAAAGCTGTGCCGCAAGGCATGGGGTGTCACGCTGTCGGGCAACCCCAATTGCCGCCGCAACCCACGCAAATTGCGTTGCGCCACGGCAGGGTTCAACGGCTCGCCCCTCACGCCGACAAAAATCCGCGACTCCGGTTTCAACGCATAAGGACACACGGCCAAATATTTTTCGACCACAGATTTTACGATGGGTAATAACGGCACATTACGTTGCTTGTTACCTTTGCCCGTTACCGTAATACGCTCCTGTGCCACATCACCGCGCGTTATGCCCAAGGCCTCGCCGATACGCAAACCGGCACCGTATAATAAGGTGAACAATGCCTCGTCGCGTAAAGCAGCCCATCCCTCTTCCTCGCCCGCCAGGGTCACAAGATTTTGTGCCTGTGCTTCGGTGACAGGGCGTGGCAAGCGGCGCGGATTTTTGGGAATTTTCAACAACTCAATCGCGGCATTATGCAATTCGCCGCTGCGGTCGCACCACCGATAAAAATTACGCACACCGGCAACGGCACGCGCGCGTGAAGCCGCGCTTATATCACCCGCCGCATTATGCGCCAGCCACGCGCGAAAATCGGTCAGTGTCAACGCAGCAAGCGTTTTCAGATTAACCTGAACGCCGCGATACTGCGTGATAAACCGGAACAGATTTTGAATGTCAAAGCTGTAAGACTCAACCGTCTTCGCTGCGACCCGTTTTTCATCACGCAACCACCCACGCCATTTCTCGAGGGCGTTTATAACGTCATCGGCAAGGGGAAGCTGGCTGTGGTCGCCGCCCACAGATTACGCGGCCTTCGCCGGCAAAATCACCTGACCCGACTTCGCCCAATCCGTCACAAACTGCGCCAAACCCTTATCGGTCAAAGGATGCGCAAAAAGCTGGCGAATAACATTGGGTGGAATGGTGCAAACATGCGCGCCCATCAAACCAGCCTGCACGACATGTTGCGGGCTGCGCACCGATGCCACCAGAACTTCGGTCTTAAATTCGGGATATTGCGAATAAATCTGGCAAATATCGGAAATCAATTGCATGCCGTTTTCGCCGATATCATCCAAACGTCCGACGAAAGGCGAAACGAAAGTCGCACCGGCCTTGGCCGCCAAAATCGCCTGCGCCGCCGAAAAACATAATGTCACATTGACCATCGTGCCCTGCTCCGACAAATGCTTACACACTTTCAAACCGGCTGGCGTCAACGGCACTTTCACCGCAATATTTTTTGCCAGCTTGGACAGGAACAACCCTTCTTCCAGCATTTGCTCATATTCTGTCGCGCCGACTTCCGCGCTGACAGGGCCTTCAACCAAACCGCAAATCTGCTTGATCAATTCGATAAAGTTGGGCGCGCCCGATTTTGCCACCAACGACGGGTTCGTCGTCACCCCGTCCAGCAAACCTGTCGCGGCAAGGTCTTTGATGTCATTAATATCGGCGGTATCGACAAAAAATTTCACGTTTAGCTCCTGTTAATTTTGGTTAGCCGGTGTATCCTAGCGCATGACGAATTCTTCCGCCACCCTGCGAGTAATGCTGCCTGCGCCACTGGCCGAGGCCTATGATTACCTGCCTGCAGACGGTGAAAAACCACATATTGGTGCCTTTGTCGAGGTTCCGTTTGGCGGCCGCTCGCTGATCGGCGTTGTATGGGGGGCAGGCAAAGGCGATGTGCCGGAAAATAAGCTTAAACACATCATCCGCACGCTCGACCTGCCTTTGGTGCCGGACACAAGCCGCGCCTTCATCGATTGGGTCGCGGCCTATACCCTGACCCCAACCGGCGCCGTCCTTAAAATGATGTTTGGTAGCGCCAAGCTGATCGAACCGAAAAAGAAAGACGCGTTCGCCTGCCCCGTTTTTAACTCTGACTTTCATCAACCGGAATTAAGCGCCGACCAAAAAAGCGCCGCACAAATTTTATCCGATAATGTAAAATCGCAAAAATATTCTGCCACTCTTCTTGACGGCGTCACCGGTTCCGGCAAAACCGAAGTCTTCTGCGAAGCGATTGCCGAATGTATCCGTCAGGGCAAACAGGCGCTCGTGCTTTTGCCTGAAATCGCGATGACCGCCGCGCTCATCAATCGTTTCACCGCCCGTTTCGGCGCGCGCCCCATCGAATGGCATTCAGGGCTCAGCGAAAAACAACGCCGCCTGCATTGGCAAGCGATTGTCAAAGGCGAGGCGCAATTCATCCTCGGCGCGCGTTCGGCCTTGTTCCTGCCCTACCCCAATCTGGGCCTGATCGTGGTCGATGAAGAACATGAAGCCGCCTATAAACAGGAAGAAGGCGTTATCTATCACGGGCGCGATATGGCGGTTGCCCGCGCCCATCTGGGCAATATCCCCATCATTTTATCCAGCGCAACGCCATCACTGGAAACCCTGTTCAATCTACGTCAGGGCAAATATGGCCATGTCCAACTACGCGAACGGTTCGGCAAAGCGACAATGCCCGATATCAAACTGGTCGATATGCGCGCCCACAAAATGTCGGCACAGGAATTTATCAGCCCACCTTTGTTCGCCGGATTACAGGAAACAATCGCCACAGGCCAACAGGCGATGCTGTTCCTCAATCGCCGTGGCTATGCGCCGCTTACCTTATGCCGAGGTTGTGGGCATCGGTTGCAATGCCCGCAATGCACATCCTGGCTGACGGAACATAAACAATCGGGGCGGTTGCATTGCCATCATTGCAATTACACGATGAAGCTGCCGGAAAAATGCCCGTCTTGCGAAGCCGTCGGCAAATTCGCCGCCTGTGGCCCCGGTGTCGAACGCATCGCCGAGGAAGTCACCAAACGTCTGCCCGAAGCGCGCTTTGCGATTATGGCCAGCGACACGCTGGAAAATCCGCAAGCCGCGCAAGATCTGGTCGATAAAATGGCCAAACGAGAACTAGATATTCTCATCGGCACCCAAATTATGGCCAAGGGGTATCACTTCCCCAGCCTTACTTTGGTCGGGGTGGTTGATGGCGATTTGGGGCTGGCGGGCGGCGATCCCCGTGCCGCAGAACGCACCTTTCAACTTCTGCAACAAATGGCGGGGCGCAGCGGGCGCGGCAAAGACGCGGGCCGCGTCATGCTGCAAACAACCGCCCCCGATCACGCCGTGATGAAAGCGATTGTCAAAGGCGACCGCGATGCCTTTATGGATACTGAATTGTCGGAACGCGAAGCCTATCACCTGCCGCCCTTCTGGCGTTTGGCATCGCTGACGGTTTCCGGCGAAGACAAAATCGCTGTTATCCGCGCGGCGGATCATCTGGCCTCAACGGCACCGCAAAACCAGAATCTGCGCATCCTTGGCCCCGCGCCTGCGCCCTTTGCGATGCTGCGCGGACGCTATCGGCATCGTTTGATGATACAGGCGCCACGCGGAACGAATCTGTCGGCGGTGCTGCGCGGCTGGCTTTCCACGGTCAAATTGCCGCGCAATCTGCGTCTTCTGGTCGATATCGATCCTTATAGTTTCCTGTAACGTTAAGCTTAACAGCCCCATAAATACCCAAATCAGTTGACAAATTACCCCTAACGGGCATGCCGAATTACTTTCATGATTTTATTCAAAAATAACTGCATGAAAGTTTTTGAACATTGCCCGTCGGCCATTAAGGTTGGATTAGGAATTGAGTGTTAGACATTTAAACAAGACGAATCATTTTAAAAAGTGCGTCAGTAAAAAGAGAACCTAAGAAAGAATAAGGCAATGTTAGTAGAAGTTACACCAGCCACCTATCTCGCCCTTTGCGGCCTTGTCAGCGATGCATTACAGCATCCCAGCGACGCGACCGCTATTCTGGTTCGCGCGGCCAAGGAATTGGGAACGGCGACAGCTGGCAATATGATCCCGTCCGAATTGCTGGAAGAACCTGAACGCATGGAAAATCTGCGCCGCGCCGGATTCGTGGGTCGTTAAACTGTCCAAATGACAATTCATCTGACGATATCTCGTGCCGATGAAGTTGTTGATCTTGTCCAAGCGTCAATCCGGAACAATATTCCTTATGACGCAATCATCTCTATCGAACATCCGGGCGCAAAGAATTTAACGGCTGAAAAAGGGCGCGCCCCGCGCCTGAATCAAGAAATTGGCGTAGAATGGAAAGACAAACAACTTATTCTTGTCTGTTATGATGTTGAGCATTCAAACTTTGGCGTCCCCGCTCCCGAACAAAACATTGTCACGGATGCGATTAAATTTATCAATGACCGCATGCCAGCCCATCGTCCGATGCGGCTTCTTATTCATTGCCGCAGCGGCAAAGCGCGAAGCGCAGGGTTGGGGCTGGTTTTATTAGCCAGCGAAAATAACCTGTCTCCCGATGCGGCTCTTGCCCAACTTATAAAAATCCGCCCGATCGCCGCACCTAATCTGGCAATTGTCGAGCAGGGCGATTTGTTATTGGGACAAAAAGGTGCCTTGATTAAAGCTGTTTTGGCCGATCCTAATGTAACCGAACGCCGCGCCGCATCCGAACGTGCGCGGGTGCATCAAGTTGAAAGTAGGCGAATAATGCCTAAGCCTTAAAATGCTTGAACGGAAAATACCGTGCCCGCACGCTGCCAAACCGCCCCAGCAGTAATGACAAAACATACATCCCGCCGACCACCAGAATAATGGCGGGGCCGCTGGGTACCTGTGCGGCAAAGGCTATCATCAAACCAATCACGGCACCCACAACGGCAATCCCGATCGACACCACCAACATCGTGCGCAAACGCTGCGTCCAGAATTGCGCGGCAATCGCGGGAATAAGCATCAAACCCGCCGACATCAAAGTCCCCATCGCGCGGTAGCTTTCAACCATATTCAAAACCGCCAGCGTCAAAAACATGCCCTGAACCAAGCCGCCCTTGCCGCCAACCGACCGCAAAAAAACGGGGTCAAAAGATTCCATAACCAGCGGGCGATAAATCATCGCCAACACCACAACCGTCACGGCGCTTATCCCCGCCATTAATGATACAATCCCATTATCCAAATTCTGCGCATCGCCGAACAAAATATCTTCTAAATCCTTGGCGCTGCCATGCAGGGCAATCATCATCACGCCCGCCGCCACGGCAATCAGATAAAACGCTGCTAACGAAGCATCCTCACGCAAAGATGTTACCCGCGTCACAAAACCGGCAATCAACGCAACCGATAATCCGGCCGCAACACCGCCAATGCTCATCATCGGTATCGACATGCCGCATAAGATAAACGCAGCCGCAACACCCGGCAAAATGGCATGCGCCATCACATCGCCCATCAAACTCATGCGGCGCAAAACCAGAAACACGCCCAAAGGCGCGCTACCCACCGATACGCACAAAGCGGCAATTAACGCGCGTTGCATGGCGGGATCGTTAAAAAATCCATTCATCATGCCGCGTGCCCTCCCTGCGCGTCACACACATCGGCATGTTCAACCCATGTGCCGGCCTGTGCGGAAGCCCGCGCCAGATTTTCATCGCGCATAACATCGCCTGTATCGCCCCACGCAATTAAATCCCGCGCCAACAACAAAGTTTGCGGAAAATGATCGCGCACCAATTGGAAGTCATGCATCACGCAAATAATGGTGCAACCATGCTGACGCCAATGCTCCAACACATGAATTAAATCATGCGTCGTTCGGCTGTCTATCGCGGCAAAAGGCTCATCCAGCAAAATAATCTTGGCACGTTGCAAAGATAACCGCGCAAACAAAACGCGTTGCCACTGCCCGGTGGACAAAGAAATAATAGGACGCGTCGCGAACGATGCCATATCGACCATCGTCAATGCCCGCATTGCCGCCTCGCGATGCTCGTTACGCCGCCGACCCAACGCACCCAGTTTCGGCCAATGCCCCGCCAACACCACATCCATCACATTAATGGGAAAGGTGCGGTCGATTTCAAACTGTTGCGGCAGATAGGCTATTTCGCCCCGCGCCACGCCGCCATAGTCAACCGATCCTGTCATCAACGGCATAAAACCAGCCAACGCCTTGACCAAAGTGCTTTTGCCGCCGCCATTCGGTCCCACCACAGCCGTCATCGATGCATCGGCAAATTCGCCATTCACATGATGCACAACGGGCCGCCGGTCATAGCCCGCGGAAAGATTGGTAAGTTTTATGGTCATTCAATCAGTTGTTTCATTATCTTAAAGTGACAAAGTCATGTTATAATATAACACGCTAAAACGCTATCCCTCTTTTCTGTCCCCGCCAAGCTTGAACGAACCCGCGACTCGGGCAATAACCATGCGCAGATAATCCACCAAGGAATCCCCATGCAAGACATCCTCACCTGGCTCGATGCCCATGTAACGCTGTGGGTCATCATCGGCCTTGCTGGCCAAACTTTGTTCATGAGCCGTTTTATCGTGCAATGGATAGCGTCAGAACGTGCCAAGAAAAGCGTTATGCCCGAAGCCTTTTGGTATTTCAGCCTCGGCGGCGGGCTCATCGTATCGGCCTATGCCATCCATAAACAGGATATTGTTTTCATGTTGGGGCAAATGCCGGGTGTCATCGTTTATTCGCGCAATATCTATTTCATCCATAAACACAAACGCGCCAAAATCATCAATGCTTGAAAAACTTTTAACCATCCCGGCGTCTTTTTCCACCTCAGATAATAAACGGCTTTCACCGCTCGCCTATCTGTTCCTGCTCATGCTGTGTTTCGGTTTTTTCGCGCCGGGCTTTGCAACCTTGCCGCCAACCGACCGCGATGAATCCTCTTTTGCGCAAGCCAGCAAACAGATGATTGAAACCGGCAATTACACCGATATAAGATTGCAAAAAGAACCGCGCTACAAAAAACCCATCGGCATCTATTGGCTGCAAAGCACAGCGGTACGAATTTTCAATCCACACCATCTTGACGAAATCTGGGCTTACCGTATCCCATCCCTTATCGGCGCGATAATTGCCGTGTTAATGACGGCGGCGTTAGGCTCTTTGTTATTTAACCCCGCCACCGGCCTTATCGCCGGCATGATGATGGCCGGTTGCGTGTTGTTGAATGTCGAGGCACGCATCGCAACGACCGATGCCGCCCTGCTTGGCAGTATAATGGTCGCGCAATATGCGCTCGCCCGCGCCTATTTGGGGCAAATCAATAATTGGAAAATGCCGCTCGCATTCTGGACATCCCTCGCCATCGGCATCCTGATCAAAGGCCCCATCATCCTGCTGCCCATCTGTTCCGTTCTTATCTGGATGAAAATCGCCGATAAAAACATCACATGGGCGCGCAGCCTTAAACCACTGTTCGGCATTCCTTACGCGCTCGCCCTCATTGCCCCCTGGTTCATCGCCATATCCATGCAAAGCCACGGCGCATTTCTACAACAATCGGCGGGCAACGACATGCTCGCCAAACTCTGGCAAGGCCAGAACCGCGGCATCCTGCCGCCCGGCCTCCATCTTATGGCGCTGCCGGTTGTGTTCTTTCCCTATTCGCTGTTCGTCGTTTTCGCCGCACCCGATATCTGGCGCAACCGCCGCGATACGGCCGTTAAATTCTGCATCGCATGGGCGGTGCCGACATGGCTGGTGTTTGAAATCTCGCTGACCAAATTGCCGCATTACACCTTGCCCGCCTATCCTGCTATTGCCATACTTACGGCCAAATTCCTGATCGACGGCCTGCCTTCCATGTCGAACACACCGCGCCGTTTGCCGCTCGCGCTTATTATCGCGATGTGGTTGATGATCGGCGTTGGCTTTGCGTTTGTGTTTTCCACCCTGCCCGGATTCTCCGATCATCAATGGCAGGCACCGCAAATCATCGCCGGCGTTTTGCTGATCATCGCGCAAGGCTTGGCACTCGCGCTTTTGCCGCGCCAAAAAATCGGCAGCTTTGTCATCGTCACGATTGGCAGCCTGATTTTCCTCAGTACAACCTTCGGCATAACCCTGCCGTCGCTGCACAATATCTGGATGTCGCGCGAAATCGTCGCGGCGGTCGATGCCATCAAACCCTGCCCCGATAGCATCATCATCAGCCTCGGCTATCATGAACCCAGCCTCGCCTTCCTTGGCGGCACCGACACGATGATGACCAAAGATGCCACCGAAGCAGCTCAAGATTTGGCCGAAGGCACCTGCCGCGTCGCGGTTATCGACGCGAAACATAAAGACGAATTCATCGGCCATTTTGTCGACACATCAAAACCGCATGAAGTCGGCGCGATCGAAGGGCTCAATTCCGGCCACGGCGCAGAAACGGCGCTGACTTTATTCGTAATGCCGCGCCCATGAAAAAATACGCCAAGCCAGCAGCGATAATCGCCGGATTTCTCGCACTCGAAATACTGCTCTATCTCTATATCGACCGCCCGCTGGCCGTCCTGATGCGTGATATGGGCTCGTTCGACCCCAACTTCACCGACTTCTTCCGCACCATCACCGATCTCGGCAAATCCGTCTGGTATCTGGTGCCCTGCGGGCTCGCCGTCCTTTTCTGCGCCTTTCTTTCACGCGGCAAAGACGTCCCGCCCGCCTATCGCCGCCTGTTCGGCTATGTCGGCCTGCGCGCCCTGTTTCTTTTCCTGACTATCGGCGTTTCCGGTATTGTCGCCGACATCATCAAACCCATCGCGGGCCGCGCACGCCCCATCCTGTACCTGCGCGACTCATTCTTTGGCTTCGCGCCCTTCAACGCCCAGGGCTTTTTATGGAACGGCTTTCCGTCCGGCCACACAACAACCGCCGTCGCGCTGGCCTGCAGCCTCTCGCTGCTCTATCCCCGCGCGCGCATTTTGTGGTTTACCTATGCGGGTTTGCTGACGGCCAGCCGCGTGATAGTTAACGCCCATTATCTGTCCGATGTCTGCGCCGGAGCCTTCCTTGGATGGGCAACAACTTACCTTCTTTACCAGCATGGGATGTTTCGCATTAATGCAATTATTTTTCCCATTGACAAACCATCCCCCACAGAGTAGGGATTTTCCATGACAAAAAAAGAAACAACGACACCCGCATGGGTCAAAAACATGCTCGCGCTGATGGATCAGCACAGCTTCAATCCGCGCAGCCTGTCGCTCCGCGCAGGCCTCAATGCCACGGCGGTGCGCGATATGATCGAAGGGCGGTCACGCTTCCCCCGTTACGACACGGTGCAGGCGCTGGCCGACGCGCTTTCCACAACGCCTGCGTTACTGATGGCCGACGGCAAAAGCGCCAAAACAAAGGGCGAAACCTTTGGCCAGGATGTGGAATTATTGACCGAAATCATCGCGCGGTTACAGGAAA
Organism: Alphaproteobacteria bacterium; assembly: GCA_026225415.1. GTDB lineage: Bacteria > Pseudomonadota > Alphaproteobacteria > UBA9219 > UBA9219 > CAIXLI01. The sequence goes on from JAMFSS010000002.1 coordinate 54,576, forward strand.
CCGCCGAAGAAATGGGGCGCGAATTGCAACCGCGCGAATTTGCCGCCATGTCGGCCACGCTTTTCCGCCGCTTGCTGGAAGGCGGCGATATCCCCTTGACTAAAAACCGCGCAGCCGCGCTGAAACCCCAAATCCACGATCTTTTGGAATATGAAACGCTGCGCCACAAAAAGAAAAAGGGATAAGACTTACTTTCTTCCCTCTCCCCTAGGGAGAGGAGCAAAAACTTAGGCTTGCGCCATACCGCGCAAGTCCTGGTTTTTGCAGGTGAGGGGCTTATGTTTGGTAATTAAACCACCACCCCCACAAAATAAAGCAATTTACTTTCAACAACACATGATAAACTGCTCCATTACAAAATAAGGGTTATTACAATGGACGATAAAGGCGAAAAAATTGTTTTCCTAGCGCCCGAAAAAAAACCAGCCACGACAATCACAATGACCTTCAAGGCGTTGTGCTTCACCAGCCTGTTGGCCGCAAGCGGCAGCGCGATTGTCACCAATGCCCTGCACGATAATGTGCGCCCGCTGAACCGTTACGAAAAAACCGAAATCAAAGCCCTGATTTTCTATACGACGAAAACCAAGGGCATCGACGAAGCCACGTTGCAACAGGCTATCGCCACCAAATGGGGCACGCAAAATCTGGATGATCTAACCAACGCCGATTTCCCGGCCATCCGCCGCTTCCTGCAAGAAAAAGCGCAGTAACCCCTTCTTACTTTTTGCAGGTGAGGGGTTCCCCCCTTTACCGTTTAAGCACAACCCTCTCCACGTCATGCCGGACTTGATCCGCGTGGAATAACATCTGCGTGAATAAGCTAGTTGCAGCTCCACGCCATCGCCGCGCGTCCGCGCGGGAGATGACTCTTCTGACCAAAAATAATATGGCCATACCAGGCATCTACATATACTTATGCCCCCTTTATATCCCCACACCAAAAATTATGGTTAATTCCCCCCATTCCCCCCACATCTGGGAAAAACCACTAAAAACTTATGATGAAACTATTAATTACCTTTGAAGTTAACGCCGCGAATCTATACAAAACAGATGCCGATTATTTTATTTATTCATGATACGGCTCCGACGAAAAGAATTCGCCGTGGCATAGGAAAAATAAAATAATCCTGAAACGTAAACTTAACTCATAAAACCGGAGAGATTGAAAATGTCGAACTTTAAAACCGCCCTGACGCTCGCAGCCGCACCAGTCGCTCTGGCTTTTGCTTCTACGGCAGCCCACGCTTGTAACTGTGACGCAAATGGCAATCCTTGGCCAACGGCACCTGCTGCATCAACGACCAACAATACCTATAACAACAACCAAAATAATCCATACACAAGCTCAACTTCGCAAACGATCTCGAGCCAAGACCAAACACAACAAGCCATCTCGAACAGCAACTCGCAAGCAGGCGTCGCAAATAGCGGTAACAACACATCGGAAGCCGGCGTTGCAAACAGCGGTAACAGCTCTTCCGAAGCAGGCGTTGCAAACAGTGGCAACAGCCAATCGCAATCGGGCGTAAGCAACAGCGGCAACAGCAGCAGCAACGCCCAAGGCGGCGCAGGTGGCAGCAGCACATTGAAAGATGTCGGCAACGCCTCTTTGTCGAACAGCGGTAACAGCACCAACAAGCTGTCCAACACTCTTAGCAATAGCGGCAACAGCAGCAACACCAACAAGCTGACCGCAAATGGCGGCACCTCGTCGGTCGGCAACGTAACCGGCGGTACATCCAAAGCCACCGTTGGCAATGTCACGGGCGGCACTTCATCGGTTGGCACTGTTTCAACCGGCGCAAGCACATCGTCGTCCAACAACAATGGCGGTAACGTTACCTTTAACACGCCGCGCGTTGCCAATACGGCCATCGCTTCAACACCAAACGGCGCTTATGGCGTTTGCACGAATGTAAGCCGTGGTCTGGGCGCTCAGGTATTCATCTTTGGCGGCAGCCTCAGCGGCGGCTTGCACACAGACAAAGATTGCTTGGATCGTTTTCAATCTGGCCAAGCAAAAATCGCAGCCGTTGGCGCACGCGCCGATGTCACGATTGCTGAAATTGCCCGTCCCGAAGTTGGCGGTTGCTTTGCCACCAAGGCGGCTATCTTCCTGAACAGCGGCGTTTATGACACCGCCGAAGAAGCCCGCAACGCAGCCAAGGCGGAATGTACGGCTTCGGGTCCTGTAGCCGCTGCTGCACCTCCTGCTCCAGCAGCTGTAGGTATTCAGGCATTGCCACAAAAGACGCCTGGCCTTTAATTAAGAAACCACGGAAGGGGTGGGTAATTTCCGCCCCTTCTAACGGTTGCTTAATGCTTTGATATTATAATTCAATTTTTCAGAAAGCGTATGTCGATGAACGCACGTTCTTTATCAGGAGCCTTGGCCGCTGTCCTCGTTGGTACCGCATCCTTCGGCGCGCAAGCTGAAATTGCCAAAACCCCCGCGCCCGCGCTTGTGGCCGCCAGCGCCGCATCGAACGATGTCGATTACGCGACAATGGTTGCCAAAGCTTATGGCGACACGACCTATATCGTTCTCGATAAAAAAGATGCTCAGATTTATCTGTTCAATAACGGCAAAATGGTTTTGTCGGCACCCGCGTTGACCGGCGCTTCGACAGAAGACCAGATATATGCTGATACCTATTACAAACCGCTTAAAGACATTACAGCCAAAGACAGTGTAACACCCGCTGGCCGCTATACGCTCAGCTATAGCCCCGCTAACCCAAAAAACAACCTTGGCCAAACACTCGATATCAATCAAGTATATGGTCTGGATTGGAAAATATCCATTCACGGCGTTTGGCTGGGCAACCCCGCGGAACATCGCGCCGAAAGATTGGCTTCGCATGATGCTGATCAATCCCATATCAGCCACATGTGCATCAATGTTTCCAAAGCAACATTGAACAATATTCTGGCGGTTGTCGGCCACACGCAGGCAACCCCCATTTATATTCTGCCTGAAAATCGCAGCATGACGCAAAGCTATATATATGCGCCTGCGGCGTCTTATGTTGCGCCAGTTGCAATCGCCAATCCAGCCTTGGCAGGCAAACAATCCATGGATTTTGTAACACCAACAACACGCACTGCAAAACCAAACTCTTCCCAAATCGCCGCGGAAATCGCCGCCGAACCTTTAAACGTCGCCGTCAGCGAACTGCAAAGCTACGCCAAAGTCATCCGCGCCGCCGCTTCGCACAACGACCTGTCTAACATCGACCGCGTCGCCACGCTGAACTTCCGCGACAATCTGTATAGCGCGTATGCCTCGCGTAAAGACGCAACCGATCTTGACGGCGACGCCGCATGGGTTCTGAACCACGCGCAACAAATCGATCCAAAACTCACTTATGACTTCACCGACCTGAACACAGACGCAACCGTCACCGCACCGAAAGCGGCTCCAGCGGTTGCCCCCGTTACAATGCCTGCAAACCCGACCAGCAACATTGTTGTCGATTGGTCGAAAGTCAAAATCGGCGCACCAATGACAGCGAACAGCCCAATCGTTATCGACTGGGCAAAGGTCAAGACCGCGCCACAAACAACCGCAACGACAATTGCCAAACCATCCGCGCCCGTGGCCTCACCTGTCATCGCTTATGACACAACGGGCTTTAACAACGCTCCCCTCACAACGTCGCATACGGCACCAACGGCAGTTGCCCAGACACCAAAAACCACACCCGGCAATTTCAAAAATCTTTTTGTTGCTATGGGCACGAACGCGCCTGTGAAACAAACCGTTGCCAACTCTTTTGGCCCTTATGAAACACCGGCTCCTATCCCCGCGCCTGCCGCAGTTGTGGCTGTGCCTGTGGCAACCCCTGCGCCTAAAAAACTGGTCGCCGCCCCCATCGTCACCAACGAAGCAGACGACAACACAACCGAAGACACCAACGCAAACGCACAGCAAATCGCCCTAGTAAATCTGGCTGATAAAGAAGCCAAGATCGCCGGTACATTCGCCGCCAAAGCGAAACAAGATGCCGACACAGCCCAAAAATTCGCTTCGCAAGCCGTGAATGAAGCCAACATCGCCCAAATGGCCGCCGCGCATGACCGCGCAGTAGCCGCCGATATGCAAAATGTAACCATACAGCGCGAAGAAGCCGGTTTGGTTCTTTTCCCAATCCTCGCTTTTGCCGCGCTTGCAGGTGCCGCCGCCTTGATTAGCAACCGCCGCCGTAACACGCCAAGCAGCAATGTGGAAGTCACCAACAATGAAGATGGCAGCCAAACAACAAAATATGAAAGAAACCAACCACCCGTTGGCGAAGAAACTACCGTGGCATCAGAAACCGCTATGGATCCATCGGCTGCAGATTTGCACCCGGAAGCCATCGCCGCTTTGAAAAATCCTATCATCGCCGCAACTGCAGGCGGAACACATGGCTTTGCTGCTATGCCGCACTTCATGAAAGAATGGTTTGCGAAAAACAAACCCGCGCTTGATCTGGCAGATTTTCCGGAAGTAAAAGACGACAATCATGCCGCCACTGGCGTTATGGGCGTGGCTGGCCTTGCTGTTATCGGATTGGCCGCTTCACATCATGCGGTTTCCTCTGCATCGCATATGGGGTTGATGTCTGTCGGCGCTTTTGGCGCCTTCCTTTCCGTGGCACTCAACCCGTTTGCTGCCAAGCAATGGACGGCACCTGTATTCCACGAAGAACGATTTGTGCCATACGGCCATATCAATCGCTTTAAGAACTCTTCACAGCCAGAAATTTTTGTCGCAAGAGATTATGGCAAATACAGAGGCTTATCATTTCAAGCCCAAGGCGAGTTGGAGAGAATGCTCAACGCCAACCCATCAAAAAATATCGCTGCGCTGGCAAATGATATGTGGGGCAAGATAATCAAGGCCGACTGGAAAGCCGCCGCAACCGAAATGGGCGTCAGCATGGCTGTCGGCGCAGTCGTCAAAGTCACGCTCGGCACCGCTGCTGTCGCTCTTGTCGGCGCGCCGTTTGGTGCCGCAATTGCTTTGGGTGCTGTCTCTGCCGTTGGCGCGCGTCTTGTTACCAACGCTCTGCGCAACCGCAACCGCGCCGAAGAAGACAAAATCACAATGACAGCCAAAGACTTTGTTAAGTCTGCGGCCATCGGCGCCCTGTTCGGCGGTATCGGTTATGGCATCATGAACCATTTCTCTCATACTGCCGCTGCTGCACCAACACATCAAGCCCCTGTGCATCATAACGCACCTGCCGCTGCTTCGGCTCCTGCGCAACCGCATGTCACAAATGTTGCTGGCCACCAATTCGCCGACAGCGCCCTGCCACAAAACTTCGCGCAAATGACCACGCATCAACAAATGCAAAGTCTGACCGAAGCCGGCACCAAACTGGCGCACACAGGCAATTTTGAAGCGGCCAAGAACTTCTTTGGCGCGGCGCATGAAGTCGGCGTGAACAAGGGCATTTCGGCCACATCCTATTGGGCGCAACGTTCGGCCAAGGATTTGGCCTTCGTGACCAGCAAGCTTGCGTCGCTTAAGGCAGGCTAACCCCTACCGGTTCTTCTCGCGCATAATCCGCGCCTTGTCGCGTTTCCAATCGCGGTCTTTGATGGCTTCGCGCTTGTCCTGTTTCTGCTTGCCCTTGGCCAAACCCAATTCAATCTTGGCAATGCCGCGCTTGTTGAAATAAATGCCTAACGGCACCAAAGTCGCGCCTTCGCGTTTCACCGCGCCCAACAATTTATCAATCTGCCTTTTATGCAGTAACAATTGCCGCGGTCGCCGCGTTTCATGCTGTAAATGCGCGCCCGCCTGATTATATTCGGGGATATAACAATTGATCAGAAAAATGCCGCCCTCTTTCGGAATGGCAAAAGATTCCTGAATGCTCGCCTGACCGGTGCGCAAAGATTTCACCTCGGTGCCGGACAGGATGATTCCCGCCTCGACCGTGTCGGTAATGGTGAAATCATGCCTCGCCTTCCGGTTGAGAGAGACATATTTCTGCGCCAATGCGCGTTCTTCGGCCTTTGTTGTCATGCGGGCAATTTAACCGACACAAGGGTTTGCGTCTACGCATGAATCTGATAGCAAGAGGGTATGTTTCGCCCCGCCCTTATCCTCCTCTTGTTGCTTTTCACCCTGCCCGCCTTCGCCAAACAGGCAAAGGTCGAAAGCCAGGCCGCCTATTATCACCGCGCCTTTACCGCAGTGGCCGATAACAACGCCGCACAGGTCGAAAGCTTTGCCCAACATGGCGGTGACCCCGTCCTTAACAAAGTGCTGCGCGGCTATGCCATGGCCTTGCCCGGTAATGATTACAGCTTTGAAGAACTCAACGGCTTTATCGCCAACAACCCCGCATGGCCGGGTCTGCGCGGCATCCAGATGATCGCCGAACAAAAACTGCCCGGCGCGGCGCCGCCCGCGCAAATCGCCGCGTGGTTCAAAGCCCGCCCGCCTATCAGCCTTGCCGGATTTTACCGTTCGATCGACGCGCTTAATCAAACCGGCCAAACGCAGGCCGCACAAGACGCCATCACCGCCCGCTGGATCAATAATGATTTTTCGGGCGACGAACAAACATCATACTATTCCCGTTTCAGCAACTTGCTTGATAACGACGCGATGTGGTCGCGCATGGACAGGCTGTTATGGAAAAACGACATAGCCGAAGCCGAACGTATGATGCCCTATGTTAATGCCTCTGACAAAGCAGTGGCCGAAGCCCGCCTCGCCTTCGCCTCGCAAAGCGGCAACGCCGAAAATATCATGATGCGAGTTCCCAGCGATGCGCGGGACGACAGTGGATTATTATACCAACGCCTGCGCTGGCGCGTGAAAAACAACCGTGATGACGAAGCCGATGACATCTTGCTTCACGCGCCATCCGATCTGGGCGACGGCGAAGCGTGGTGGGATCAACGGCAAATTATGGTGCGCCGCGCGATCGCCCAACGTGATTACAATTTGGCCTATCGCCTTGCCGCCAATCACGGCCAGACAAAATCCAAAACTTTGACGCAAGGCGAATTTCTGGCGGGCTGGCTTGCGCTGCGTTTCCTCGACAGGCCGGATGATGCCCGCCAACATTTCCAATCATTGTATGACAATGCCACAACGCCCGTTACCCGCGCGCGCGGCGCCTATTGGCTGGGGCGTTGCTACGAAGTGCTGGGCGACAAAGCCTCCGCCGAACAATCTTATGAAGACGCGGCTGTGTTCAACACCACATTTTATGGACAGCTTGCCACCACGCGTCTTTATGCCGCGCCCGTGTTAACGGCCAAAAACGATCCGCCCCTGCCCGCCAATATCCGCAATGCCTTTATGGCGCGGGATAATATCCGCGCGATTTTACGGCTTAACGAAATCGGCGAACGCGACCGCGCCCAAACATTTTTCCACGCCGCCTCCGAAGCCGCCGCGCAACGCGCCGAATTTATCATGCTGGCCGAAACCGCCACACGCATTGGACGCCCCGATCTGGGCATTTCGGCGGTCAAAGCCGCCAACCAAAAAAACATGATTGTCGAAAACGGCGCCTTCCCCGTCCTTACCATCCACGCGCCCTCACCGCCCGAACCCGCCTTCACCCACGCGCTTATCCGGCAGGAAAGCATGTTCAATGTTGGCGCATCCAGCGGGGTCGGCGCGCGCGGCCTGATGCAATTGATGCCCGGAACCGCCCGCGATACCGCCCGCAAGGAAGGTATGCGCTACAGCGAAAGCGCATTGAACGATCCCGCATATAATCTGAAACTCGGCACATCCTTTGTTCAGGAACAAATCGACCATTTCAACGGCTCCTACATCCTCGCGCTGGCGGGATATAACGCCGGCCCCGGGCGCGTGCGCGAATGGATCAACCAATATGGCGACCCCCGCACCGGCGATATCGACCCCATCGACTGGATCGAATTGATCCCGATACAGGAAACCCGGAACTATGTTCAACGCATCATCGAAAGCCTGCAAATGTACCGCGCCAAGCTCGCGGGTGGACAGTCAAATCTGTTAATTATCAATGATTTAAAGAGATAACTTAAGGCACCTAGCCTTTGCCGTTTAGATTTGCTAACCTGCGGCCATTCCCAAAGCAGGAGCTTTCATGCCTCAAGAATGGATATATCTTTTAACCGCGACCATCTGTATGTGCGCGGGCGTTTCTGTCTTTGTCGCTGTCGTCTGGCTGCGCAAACTTCGTGAAACGGTTGCCTCGGCGCTCAGCGAAGCGGCGGGTCAGCAAATTAAAACGGCGCAACGCATGGGCGAGTCGATAGCCCAGCTGCAGAAACAGCAAGACGGCTACACGCACCAAATCAATGTTCTGGCGCAGGCGGGCATCCGTTTGCAGCAAGAGCTGTCAAGCGTCAGCAACCGCCTTGAAAACGCGCAGGTCGAAAGCCCGCGCGGCACCAACACGCTGCATTAATCCCGTATCTGGGATCCAGCTTTTTATCTTTATACACAAGAAAGTTGAGAATGGATTTTCTCTCCCCTTGGGGGAGGAAGCAAAAAACTTAGGCTTACGCTCTTGAGGCGTAAGTCTTAGTTTTTGCAGGTGAGGGGTAACGCAATACGAGCGGAAGAAATCACGACCGACGCGCAATGCGCTCGATTTCCTTCTGAACCAGCTTCTCGACAATGGATGTTAAATTCTGATCCATCCATTCTTTCAACAATGGCCGCATCAATTCCAACGCCATATCTTCCAATGTGCGATGGCCATTGCCAATCATTGTGGCCGTGACAGGCGAGGATGAAAGCCGTTCAATCTCGACCGTGTTGGCCAGGGATGACAATTTCGATGAAGCCTTGCTGGCGACAGCGTCCGAAACCAAAGCTTCGCCGGAAATAACCGGCGCGGCCACAGGTGCCGCTACGGGCATAGGCGCAGGCTCGACAGCCGCAATATCGGTAACGCTGCCATCTTCTTCGACCATTTGCGTAAGCTCCAAAACATCTTCGGCGGGGGCTGGCTCGGGGGCGCTGGCTATCGGTTCTGGTGCCACAGACGCGGCTTCGGGTTCGGCTGCCACAACTGCCGCTTCTTCCTCTGGCTTCTCGTCCGAAATAATCTTGCGGATCGAAGCAAGGATCTCCTCCATCGAGGGATCGGCGGCGGCAGCCTGAGTTTCTTCAGCCATTTGTTTCTCTCAAACTTTTGTTTTCTCAAACTTTTGTTTTTTCAAACCGGGACAGGTCGAATCATCGGAACTTATAACCGTTAAAGTCTATCGGTTTTTCACAGCCTTGCAACTATATAAGACTGGAATAAGACCAAATCTGTCATGTGATATTCCTTCCCCCCTTGATGGCGCGGAGTCCCAATTGCTGAAGAAATTGCACGTGCAGTTCCGCGGGAAGCAAAAACTTAGGCTTGCCCTTCTTGGCAAGTCTTAGTTTTTGCAGGTGGGGGGCGTCTTCAAGTATCCTAAAACTCAAACCCAACCGGCCCCACAAACCCCGGCGCGGGCGCAACTGCCGCATCAAACAACGAAACCCACGCAATCTCGCCTTTGGTCTTGCGGTAAAGTCGCGCCTGCCCCGTATGGGCAAATCGTGCCGCATCATGGCCGCGCATCACGGCAACCAAACGCCCGCCTTCGGCCAGCTGGCTAAACAAAATCTCCGGCAAAAATTCAACGCTGCCATTCACCAAAATCGCGTCAAACGGCGCATCCACGCCGCACCCTTCCACAGGCGCACCGGCGCGAATAGTTGCCTTGCCCCCGGCATATTTTGCCATATTGCCTTCGGCTTCCTGCAACAACAACGAATCCGGCTCCACCCCAACAACCTTATCGGCCAAACCCGCCAGAACCAATGTCGAATATCCGGTGGCGCAAGCCAGATCCAACACGCGGTCGGTCGGTTTGATATCCAACGCCTGAATCAATTTTGCCAAAACCATCGGCTGCATCAAAGACCGGCCGGATATCAGCGGGATATTTTCATCCAGATAGGCAACACCAACCAAGGTGGAAGGCACAAAAACTTCGCGCGGTGCGGCGGCAAGGGCGGCGATCAATCGAGGCTCCTTCACACCATTGGGGCGCAACTGGCTCTCAACCATATTGGCACGCGCAACGCTGTAATCAGGGCTGGGTGTTTGGATTTGGGCGGCAGAGGAAGCGGGCATAATAAACCTCAAGATAATGTGGTTAATACCCTATACGCGCTTGACCTCGGCATCTCAAGAACCTAATCTCCCCCGACTTCCAAGATTGGAATGGCGCGGTGGCAGAATGGCTATGTAGTGGACTGCAAATCCTCGTATGCCGGTTCGATTCCGGCCCGTGCCTCCATTTACAGGATTGCCTTTAACCGTGATTGCGGCATAGGGTTATTATCTCGGATATTCATTTTGAAGGAGGTAATTCATGTTCGGATTTAAGAAGCGAAAAAAAGAAGCCGGATATTTCATCGACTGGATAAATCCCGATGGCTCTCCGGGCGGCAAGGTTTCAAGCAGAGCCATAGTTGACCCTTCCGTGATTGTCAAACCTCACGCTATCGTCACTCAAGGTGCTGTGATTGGCCCTGATAATATAATTGAAAACGGCGAAATCGCTACGGCTGAAGGCTTTGCTATCAATTTTGATAGCAAAAGACCTGGAAATGGCTTTCGCAACCTAAGCCCATCTCCTAAACTCTAAGCAAAAAATAAATTTAAATATCCCACAAAAGTGGGAAATATCCATTGACATTTCACCCCGCTCACGCTATAACAATCCTGCCACTGACAATGGCGTTTGTTCGGCTCGCCGGGCCTGTTGGGTTAACACAACGGGATATCGACTGGGGCGCAGGGCAAACAGGTAGGCCACCGCACCCCCGTTCACAATGTGAATGGCAACACGGTATGGTATGGGGTTGGAAAGCGCGCTTTTCTTTTTTAAAGCATTGGATGAAGGGTTAAACGGAGGATAAAAAATAAAAATAAACAAAACATTTCAATAAGATATAATGCGTTCTTCATAAAAAAACGCACCGCGGCTGGCTTTATCTCTAAAAAGGGCTATAATAACCCTGTGGATAAAAGGTGTTTCATGCGTCGCATAGAACCAACGTCACAAATTCGCATATTCCCCCGAATCTTTGGGGTTCTGGCTGTGGCCTGCGCCCTGCTCATGTCGCATGCGGCGAATGCCGATTATGCGCCTGTTTCCACTTACGCTTTCGAGCAAGCGCTGAATGCCAATTCCAGCTTCAACCTTTACACGCCCCCCAAAGGCGGCGGGTTTAAACTGGACAGTTCGACCTATTCCGGCACCGGCACAGCGGCACCTTCGCAGTTTGATGACACCAACCAGAAACTCTACGCCCTGCTCATTGATGGCCGTTATGATTTTCGGAACGACAAACAACCGCTCACACTGCAACCCTATATCTCTGGCGGCGCGGGTATGGCGACAACCGGCATTTCCGATGGCGGATCATCGGTCGGCACGCGTGATATGTCGCCCATGTTTCGTGTTGGCGGCGGCGTTGCCTATAATCTGGGGCAACAATGGGATATGTCGTTGGACTACAAAGCGGGCACAGCGTTGGTGACAGGCGATCAAGTCTTTACCGGACGCAGCCAGCAAGCGGTCGATCTGCAATCGCTCAATCTCGGCATGCATTACGCGTTCTAACGCAACTCCACAATCACCGGCGTATGATCCGAAGCCTTGTCCTTGCCGCGCGGCGTACGGTCTATCTCGCATGATATGGTGCGGTCTACCGCCTCGGCAGACAATAAAAAATGATCGATGCGAATACCGTTATCGCGTTGCCATGCGCCCGCCTGATAATCCCAAAAACTGAATGCCTGTTTATCGGGATGCAGAGCGCGAAAAATTTCCGTGTAACCCAAATTCAAAATATCGCGAAACGCCGCGCGTGTTTGCGGCAAATACAGCGCGTCATTCACCCATTCGGCAGCGTTATGCGCATCGATCGCATCGGGAATTACATTGTAATCGCCGCCCAAAACAACCGGCTTTTCATCACGCAACAATTCATCGGCGCGTTTTTTTAACCGCGCCATCCAATTTAATTTGTATGGATATTTTTCTGTATCGACGGGATTGCCATTCGGCAAATAAATACTGGCGACGCGCGCGCCCTGTATTGTCGCTTCGACATAGCGCGATTGTTCTTCGGCGCTTGCATCGGGCAAACCTTCGACCACATCTTCGATTTTATGTTTCGATGCAATCGCCACGCCGTTATAGGATTTCTGACCCAACGCATGAACCTGATATCCTGCCGATTGAAAATCGGCCAATGGAAACGCCGCAGTCTCGCATTTAATTTCCTGCATCAACAAAACATCGGGCGCGGCTTCAGCCAGCCATTCCAAAACATTCGGCAAACGGGCGCGAACCGAATTTACATTCCATGTGGCGATGCGCATGATCAATCTTTCGGTAAGGGCAAACTTAATTTAAAATGCAGCGATACTGTTCAAATGACTTCATCAGAAGACCCAAAATACGATGCTCTGGCGAATAATTATCAAAATCCTGACATTCAACAATGCTAATCAAATCCTTGTTTCCACCGCGTCTTCTGCAAAGCTCTGACCCGCAAAGGGATGCCGTTGCGGGGTCGGATAACAATGCCTCAATTCCCGAAACATTTTTATGATTAACCAAATTCCGCATGGCATCATAAATGGATAAAGTCGCCGGTTTTTCTAAAAATTCTTTCGCACCAACATCCGAAAAAGAAACGTCGCCCATTGCTATCCCTCACCTTTAACCGAAAAAGAACTGCCACACCCGCACGATGAAGCCGCATTGGGATTGGTAATGCGAAAACCTGTTTCCATCAGACTTTCGTTGTAATCGACTTCGCTGCCTTCCAACATACCCAATGAAGTCTGGTCGATCACCAGCTTCGCGCCGTCACGCTCCACCACGACATCTTCGCCCGATTCAACCACATCGGCAAATCCGAATTTATAGGAATAGCCGGAACAACCGCCACCCAACACTTCCAACCGCACGCCCAGCGCCGCGCCGCCGGATTCGGCGACCACTTTGGCAATGCGTTTCGCCGCATTTTCGCTTAGGGAGAGGCTCATATTTTATTCCTTTTTTGTGCTTACACATGATAATCTGGGCGCATGACAAGCAATTTTCAAGCCCCAATCCTGGCTCCCTATGCAACCCTTGCCGCGCACAGCCGGGGTCGGCTTGTGCCCGAAAAACCCAGCGAAAACCGCAGCCCCTATCAACGCGACCGCGACCGAATCATCCATTCCGGCGCGTTCCGCAAACTACGTAACAAAACCCAAGTGTTTGTCGAAAGCGAAGGCGATTATTACCGTACGCGCCTGACCCACTCACTGGAAGTCGCACAGATTGCCCGTTCGATCAGCCGCAGCCTGCATCTCGATGAAGACCTCGCCGAAACCATCGCTTTGTCACATGATCTTGGCCATACCTGTTTTGGCCATGCGGGCGAAGACGGCTTGGCGGCGGCAATGGAAAATCTGGGCGGCTTCAGCCATAACGAACAAACTTTCCGCATCCTCACCAAACTGGAAAACCGTTATGCGCGTTTCGACGGGTTAAATCTGACATGGGAAACATTGGAAGGCATCGTTAAACATAACGGCCCCATCACAGATTTATCCGGCCTCCCTACCCTGCGCGAATTCAATGCCGCGTGGGATTTGGAATTATCGACTTTTGCGGGGCCCGAAGCGCAGGTCGCGGCCTTGTCCGACGATATGGCATACAACACGCATGATATTGATGACGGCCATCGCGCCGGATTTTTTACGTTGGAAGATTTGCATGATCTGCCTTTGTTCGGAGCATCATTGAAAAAAATCCGCGCATTATATCCGAACGCAGCGCGTGAACGATTGATGTATGAAGCAGTGCGCGAAGTTATTGGCCTGATGGTTCTTGACGTTATGCAAACTACGCAACGCAACCTCGACACGCTCAAACCAAAATCCGCCGAAGATATCCGCCACGCGCCCCAAGCGACCGTCGCCTTCAGTGCCGGGATGAACAATAACATCGACCAGTTGCGCGACTTTCTGCATGCCCGCATGTATCGCCATGCCCGTATCAATGAAACATGTGCCAAGGCGCGGCAGATTGTCGGCGATTTGTTCCGTTTCTTTTTCACGCAACCAGAAAAACTGCCCGACACCTGGCGCGATGCTGTCAATGCCTGCGCAACCCAACCCGACAAAGCCCGCATCACGGCGGATTATATCGCAGGCATGACAGACCGTTTCGCGATCAAGCAACATCACAAAATATTCAACAGCAGCATTAATATTTGAATCTAAATAAGTCTTATCTTATCAATAGGTTATATTGAGAAGAGTTTTGCCTAATTAGTTTCAGCGATTCCTGTTATATTGAAATCATAGATAAAATAATAAGGAAATTTTTTAATGAATAAATTTAAATTCGCCTCACGCGGCCTTTGCCAAAAAATTGGTATTCCATTATCAGCAATAGCCATGGCGTCTTTGTCTGGTTGTGCGACCACCTATGGCGGTGAAGAAGGATTCAGAAATGCATTAGAAACCGCCAACGAAAATATTACGACCTATGCATCTGGGAAAAACCAAGACGCAGAATCCTGCCTTGTTGAGCAAACCGTACTTCTGCTAAGAGCGGCGAGCGATCCTTCAGGCATGGAAACATTAATGCAAGTTCGTAGAAATACGAAAGGGCTTGGCTGTGCTGCCAACCCAGATTTTATTCCTGCCATACAAAAAGATTTTGCGGCAGGAGCCAGAATAAATAATTACTCTACGAACGAATACCTAAATGTAGGCTTTCTGGTAGAGCTGCCTAAAGGCGACAATCAACAGGTTCGTGCTCGCATTTGCGGCATGCGTTGGCCACGAGAACAAGGCCCGAGCTGCAATTAATTAAGCCGCGTTCAACCGAGCCTGAACATCATCATGCCCTTCAATCGCCGCCTGTGCCGCCGCCAAACGTGCGATGGGCAAACGGTACGGCGAGCAAGAAACATAATCCAACCCTGTACGGTGGAAAAACTTGACCGAGTTCGCATCGCCGCCATGTTCACCGCAAATGCCCAATTTAATATCTTTACGCGTCTTGCGGCCACGTTCACACGCCAACGCGACCAGCTCGCCCACGCCTTCTTGATCTAACGACGCAAAAGGATCCTGTTCAAACACGCCCGCCGCGTAATAATCGGGCAGGAAACTGGCGGCATCATCGCGGCTTAAACCAAAAGTGGTTTGCGTTAAATCATTAGTGCCGAAACTGAAAAACTGTGCCGTTTCCGCAATCTCGCTTGCACGCAACGCGGCGCGCGGCAATTCGATCATCGTGCCGACCAGATAATTCAACGTAACGCCTGTCGATTTCTGCACTTCGCCCGCAACGCGATCAACAACCGCCTTCAAAACATCCAGTTCTTTTTTGGTCGCAATCAACGGAATCATAATCTCGGGGATAACCGCTTTGCCTTGTTTCGCCATATCCGCTGCCGCCGCAAACACCGCACGCGCCTGCATTTCATAAATTTCGGGATAGGAAATACCCAAACGGCAACCGCGATGCCCCAACATGGGGTTCGATTCATGCAATTGCGCGGTGCGTTTTTTAACTTTGTCGACGCTCACGCCCGCACCCGCCGCCACAGCGGCAATTTCGTTTTCGGCATGCGGCAGAAATTCATGCAAAGGCGGATCGAGGAAACGAATAGTGACCGGCAAGCCCTCCATAATCGTGAACAGATCAAGGAAATCTTTTTTCTGCATCGGTTCCAGTTTCGCCAGTGCCGCGCGGCGTCCCGCCTCATCATCCGCAATAATCATTTCGCGCATCGCGGTAATACGGTCGGTGTCGAAAAACATATGTTCTGTCCGGCATAAACCAATGCCTTCCGCGCCGAATTTCCGCGCGGTGCGGGCATCCAACGGCGTTTCGGCATTGGCGCGAACTTTCAATCGGCGCATCGAATCCGCCCAGCCCATCAATGTTTCAAAATCACCCGACAATTCCGGTTGCACCGTTGCAATTTCGCCAATCATAATTTCGCCGGTTGCCCCATCAATGGTGATGATATCGCCCGCTTTGAGGGTAACGCCCTTGGCGACCATTTGTTGTTTCGCATAATCAATCGAAATGTCGCCCGCGCCCGCCACGCAAGAACGCCCCATGCCACGCGCCACAACCGCCGCATGGCTGGTCATGCCGCCACGGCTGGTGACAATACCCTTGGCCGCGTGCATGCCGTGAATATCTTCGGGGCTGGTTTCTGTGCGGCACAGGATGACTTTCTGGCCTTTGTTTGTTAAATCTTCCGCTTCATCCGCGCTGAACACTACCTTGCCACAGGCGGCACCCGGCGATGCGGGCAAACCTTTGGCAAAAATTTGTTTCTTGGCTTTCGGATCTAGCGTCGGATGCAATAGTTGATCGAGCGATTTAGGCTCGATACGTTTAATCGCTTCTTCTTTACTGATCACGCCTTCCGCCACCATGTCCACGGCGATTTTCAACGCCGCCGCGGCGGTTCGTTTGCCGGTGCGCGTCTGCAACATATATAATTTGTTTTGCTGTACCGTAAATTCGATATCCTGCATATCGCGGTAATGTTTTTCCAACTTCAAACGCACATCGTTCAATTGCGCGAATACCGAAGGCATCACTTCTTCCATCGCGGGCAATGTGGATTTATGTTCCTGTTTGCCCTTTACAGTTAAATGCTGCGGCGTGCGGATTCCGGCCACAACATCTTCGCCTTGCGCATTGACCAGATATTCACCGTAAAACAAATTTTCACCGGTCGATGGGTTGCGGGTAAAGGCAACGCCGGTACAACAATCATCGCCCCGATTACCAAACACCATCGCCTGAATATTGACAGCCGTACCCCAATCGGCGGGGATATCGTTCAACCGGCGATATGTCACCGCGCGTTGGTTCATCCAAGAACTGAACACGGCACCGGCGGCGCCCCATAATTGTTCATGAACATCTTGTGGAAACGGCTTGCCCAAATGTTTTTGCACTTCGGTCAAATAACTTTCGGCGACTTCTTTCCAATCTTCGGCTTTCATGTCGATGTCGTTTGTATAACCCTGCGCGCGCTTCACATCATCGATGATGGATTCAAACATGTGGTGTTCAAGTCCCAACACGACACAGCTATACATCTGAATAAAGCGACGATAGGAATCATACGCAAAACGGTCATTGCCGCTCTGCGCCTTTAATCCCTCAACCGTTTCCTTGTTCAAACCAAGATTCAAAACCGTATCCATCATGCCGGGCATCGAGGCGCGCGCGCCTGAACGAACCGAAACCAGTAACGGATTTTTGACATCGCCAAATTTCGCGCCGGTAATTTTTTCGACTTCGGCCAACCCTGCCGCCACTTGCGCTTTCAACTCGGCGGGATATTGGTTTCCATGCGCGTAATAATGCGTGCAAACTTCCGTGGTAACGGTAAAGCCCGGAGGCACCGGCAAACCCAGATTACACATTTCCGCCAGCCCAGCACCCTTGCCGCCCAGCAAATTGCGCATGTCGGATTTACCCTCCGCCTTGCCATCACCAAAAGCGTAAACCCATTTATGTGCGGTCATGTTCGGCCTCTTATGAAAGTTTGGTTGAGAGGTAGGATTTAACCTGATCCAGCGCGACTTTTTCCTGTTGCGCGGTATCGCGGTTACGGATAGTGACATTTTGCGATGTAAGCGTGTCGCCATCAATCGTGATACAGAAAGGCGTGCCCGCTTCATCCATACGGGCATAGCGTTTGCCGATGCTTTGCTTTGCGTCATACTGGCAAGTATGCGTTTTGCGCAAATCCATAAACAGTTTTTCGGCGACTTCCGGCATACCGTCTTTATTCACCAACGGGAAAATACCGGCCTTGATCGGCGCCAAACTTGGTTTCAATTTCAACCATTCGGGCGAGGCGCGGCTTTCGTCATATTGATACGCTTCGCATAACAATGCCAACACGCCGCGCGTTAAACCAGCCGCCGGTTCGATAACATGCGGCAGGTAGCGCGTTTTCGCTTCCTGATCGATATATTCAAGATTGGTTTTGCTGAATGTCTGATGTTGTTTCAAATCATAATCGGTGCGGTATGCCACACCTTCCAACTCGCCGAAATTGGGGTCGGTAAAGGGATATTTATATTCGATATCCGCAGTCGCCGCCGAATAAAAGGCGCGGTCGCCATCGCCGATTTCATGGCGGAAAATGTTGGCTTTGGACAATCCCATCTCGCCCCACCAACGCAAACGTTCGGCGACCCAGAATTCATACCATTTCATGCCGTCTTCGGGCGGCACGAAAAATTCCATTTCCATCTGCTCGAACTCGCGCGTACGGAAAATGAAATTCCGCGGCGTGACTTCGTTACGGAATGATTTGCCGACTTGCGCAATGCCAAACGGCGGTTTGACGCGTGATGTATCCAACACGTTTTTATATTGCAGAAAAATACCCTGTGCCGTTTCGGGGCGCAGATAGACTTTGGATTCTTCGTTTTGGAAAACACCAACATAGGAATTGAACATCAGATTGAACGAACGCGGCTCAGTCAATGTGCCTGCATTTTTGGCATCGGGTCCGATCACTTTGGCTTGCTCTTCAGCATTTAATGCAGTGAAAGGTCTTTCGATCAATATAAAATCGGATTGAATTTTACTTAAAAAATTGTTCGCTAAACCTTCTTCTCTACAATACTTCTCTGAATCATTTCTCGGGTGTCGCTCAAAAGACAAATAATATTGACTATCCTTTTTTGTACGTTTGATAAGCCCAGCAACAATTTCATTTAATTGTTCTGGCTCAACATAGCTAAAAAATAATCGCGCCTTTTCTTCCTTATCTTCATCACGCATAGTAACTTCAAATACATTTATGTGGTCTGCTCTGTATCTTTTTTTGCTTTCCTTGCAATCGACCATCAAATCGGCAAAGCCCGACAGATGCCCCGACGCTTCCCATGTTTTGGGGTGTTGGATAATCGATGTGTCGATGCCGACGATGGAAACCGGTTGGCCATCGGGGCCAATCGGCGGGCAATCAACCATGTCGCGCCACCAGGCATCGCGGATGTTGTTTTTAAGCTGGGTTCCCAAAGGCCCGAAATCCCAGAACCCGTTCAACCCGCCATAAATTTCGGAAGCGGGATACACAAAGCCGCGGCGTTTGCACAACGACACAAGGCGGTTCATAAGCGAAGTTTCGGGTTGGGGCATAAGAAACTAACCAGACGTAAAAGTTTGATGATTCAAGCACTTCTCGCCCCCTTTTAGCATATCGCCGCGCATTTCAAAGCGGGAAATAATGCCCCTTTTTTGGCATTAAAAAACCCCGCCGAAGCGGGGTTTTTGAAGCGTGTTTGCGTATCAGGTTGGCGTATGCAAATTTTTTCTTATAATGCGTCCGATGGGGTCGGCCTTGCCTACAAGACCATGTGCACCTTTTATGGGCGGCAATGCCGCTGGAACGGCTGAAGCCCTTAAACCAGCATGAGAGGTTGTAGGTTTCCGCACGACAACTGTTGCAGGTTTGGCGGTTGGCTTAGCAGGCGTAACTTGTGCGCTTTGCACACCGCGCAAGCTCTGAGGGCTTTTTTTTGCGGCTGGCTTGGCATCAAATTTTGGCTGGGCTAATTCCGCATCAGTAAGATGATATCCATTTCCTGCTCGTGTAGCCAAGCGGGCCGCCTTAGCAGCAGCTAAAGCTATAGTAAAAGTAGATACATCGGTCGAGGCTTTCGTGCCGTCATAGGCTGTGGGATCTGAGGGCTTTTTTGACTTTGAATTTTGTACCATAACAATACCCATCCTTGAAAAATTGATTACCCAACAACCCTATCAAACCAAGGTAAATATGCGGTTAATTCAAAGAAAAACCCCGCCAGAGGCTCTCTGGCGGGGGTTTTTAGTCTTTTAGACGAAGCTTTTAAGCAACATCTTTTTGGGCGGCGGCAAGGCTTGCCATACGCGCTTTTTGCGCATCCAGCCTGTTGCCTTCCAGATCGCGGCTTGCCGCAATCTGGCGCAAACGCGCAACCACAGAACCCGTACCCGCCGGTATCAAACGACCGACGATCACGTTTTCCTTCAAGCCTTCCAGCGTATCGACCTTGCCCGAGACGGCTGCTTCGGTCAGGACGCGTGTCGTTTCCTGGAACGATGCGGCAGAGATAAACGAACGTGTCTGCAACGAAGCCTTGGTGATGCCTTGCAGCACAGCCTTGCCTTGCGCAGGACGCAGATTTTCCAGAACCGCTTTTTCGTTGATTTGCAGGAATTCCGTACGATCCAACAATTCACCGGCCAGCAATGTGGTATCGCCCGCATCGGTGATTTCCACCTTTTGCAGCATTTGACGAACGATAACTTCGATATGCTTATCGTTAATCTTCACGCCTTGCAGACGATACACTTCCTGGATTTCGTTGATGATGTAGTCGGCCAATGCCTCCACACCCATAACGGCCAGAATGTCGTGCGGCACGGGGTTGCCATCGATCAGCAAATCGCCCTTTTGTACCATATCGCCTTCTTGAACGGCGATGTGGCGACCCTTGGGGATAAGATATTCGCGTGGTTCCTGTGTTTCGTCCATCGGGCGAACAACGATACGGCGCTTGGTTTTGTAATCCTTGCCATATTCGATGCGGCCATCGATGTCGGAGATGATCGCGAAATCCTTGGGACGACGCGCTTCGAACAGTTCGGCAACGCGCGGCAGACCACCCGTAATATCGCGGGTCTTCGTGCCTTCGCGCGGAACGCGTGCGAGGATATCGCCAGCCTTAACATGGGTGTCATTTTCAATGTTGAGAATGGCATCCACAGGCAGGAAGTAACGCGCTTCCATACCGTTCGACAGCTTGATGACTTCGCCCTTTTTATCGTGCAACACGATACGGGGGCGGAGTTCTGCGCCACGCGCCTGTTGACGGAAATCGGTGACCTTCTTCGACGAAATACCCGTCGCTTCGTCCATGACTTCCAGGACCGACAAACCTTCGACCAGATCGGCATAGTGCGCCGTACCTTCGCGATCGGTGATGATCGGCATGGTGTATGGATCCCATTCGGCCAATTTCTGGCCTTTGGTAACCTTGTCGCCTTCTTTGGCCAGTAATTTCGCGCCGTAAGGAACGCGGTGACGCGCTTTTTCGCGGCCATCGGCATCCACCAACACGATTTCACAGTTACGGTTCATAATAATGGTCACGCCCTGGCTGTTAGCCACGACGTTCTTGTTCTTGATCTGCAGCTTGGCATCGAACGAAGCTTCGACCGAGTTGCTTTCCGCACCACGTTGCGCCGCACCACCAATGTGGAAGGTACGCATCGTAAGCTGGGTGCCAGGTTCGCCGATGGATTGAGCGGCAATAACGCCAACCGCTTCACCCATATTAACCGGCGTACCACGTGCCAGATCGCGGCCATAACATTTCGCGCAAACGCCCATTTCGGTTTTACAAGTCAATGCCGAACGGATGGAAACCATATCGATGCCCGCATTGTCGATCATATCGACTTGTGGTTCTTCGATCAGTTCGCCAGCCGGCACGATAACCTGCTTGGTCTTGGGGTCGACGATGTCATGCAACGCGCTGCGGCCAAGGATGCGTTCTGCCAACGGCGCGATAACTTCGCCGCCTTCGATAACCGCCTTGACGTTCAAGCCCTTCTCGGTTTCGCAATCCAGTTCGGTGATGATCGCGTCTTGCGCAACATCCACCAAACGGCGTGTGAGGTAACCCGAGTTTGCCGTCTTAAGTGCCGTATCGGCCAAGCCTTTACGCGCGCCGTGGGTCGAGTTGAAATATTCAAGGACGGTCAGACCTTCCTTGAAGTTCGAAATGATAGGCGTTTCGATGATTTCGCCATTTGGCTTGGCCATCAAACCACGCATACCGGCCAACTGCTTGATCTGTGCAGCCGAACCACGGGCGCCCGAATGGGCCATCATGTAAACCGAATTGACATGGCCTTTACCGGTGTCGGTAATGCCTTTCATCATTTCTTCGGCAACTTTTTCTGTGCAGGTTGACCAAACGTCGACGACCTTGTTGTATTTTTCGCCGCGTGTGATCAGACCGTCCATATATTGTTGTTCATACTCATCAACCTGCTTCTGCGCTTTGTTGATAAGCGTTTGCTTGGCGGCAGGGATAACCATGTCGTCCTTGCCGAACGAAATACCGGCGCGGCAGGCATTGGTGTAACCCAGACCCATCATGCGATCGGCAAAGATAACTGTCTCTTTCTGGCCGCAATGGCGATAGACGATATCGATGACATTGGTGATGTCTTTCTTCGTCAACACGCGATTGATGATGCTGAAAGGCAGGTTGGGGTGACGCGGCATGATTTCCGACAGCAGCATACGGCCCGGCGTGGTTTCACGCGGGTGATCTGTGGCTTGCCTTCGGCATCAACGCCCTTGTAACGCGCCTTGATCTTGGAGTGCAGCGTTACGGTTTTGTTGTTCAACGCCTGTTCGATTTCCGCAATCGTCGCGAAAACCATACCTTCGCCGGGCTCGCCTTCGCGTGCCAGTGAAATGTAATACAGACCCAAAACGATATCCTGTGATGGAACGATGATAGGTTTGCCGTTCGCAGGCGACAGGATGTTGTTGGTCGACATCATCAATGTGCGGGCTTCCAGCTGTGCTTCCAATGACAGAGGCACATGGACAGCCATTTGATCGCCGTCGAAATCGGCGTTGAATGCGGTACAGACCAACGGGTGCAATTGGATGGCCTTGCCTTCGATCAACACGGGTTCAAACGCCTGGATGCCCAGACGATGAAGCGTTGGCGCGCGGTTCAACATAACCGGATGTTCGCGGATGACTTCTTCCAGAATATCCCAAACTTCGGGACGTTCTTTTTCAACCATACGTTTCGCAGCCTTGATGGTCGATGCCATGCCGTACAATTCCAGCTTGGCATAGATGAACGGCTTGAACAGTTCGAGCGCCATTTTCTTTGGCAGGCCGCACTGGTGCAATTTCAATTCGGGGCCGACAACGATAACCGAACGACCCGAATAATCGACGCGCTTGCCGAGCAAATTCTGGCGGAAGCGGCCTTGCTTACCCTTGAGCATATCCGACAGCGATTTCAACGGACGCTTGTTGGCGCCGGTGATAACGCGGCCACGACGGCCATTGTCGAACAACGCATCGACGGATTCCTGCAACATACGTTTTTCGTTACGCACGATGATATCGGGCGCGCGCAACTCCATCAAACGCTTCAAACGGTTGTTACGGTTGATAACGCGGCGGTACAAATCATTCAGATCAGAAGTTGCGAACCGGCCACCATCCAACGGCACCAAAGGACGCAATTCCGGCGGAATGACCGGAACGACATCCAATACCATCCATTCAGGACGCGCACCGGATTCGATGAAGGCTTCGACAACCTTCAAACGCTTGACGATTTTCTTGCGTTTCGCGTCCGATGTTGTGCCGATAAGTTCTTCGCGCAGTTTCAGCTTTTCTTCATGCAGATCGATACCCGACAACATGAATTTGATCGCTTCAGCACCAATAAGTGCAGTGAAACTGTCATCGCCATATTCTTCTTGCGCCTTGATATAATCTTCTTCCGACAGGAGCTGTTTCAGCTTGAGCGGGGTCAGGCCGGGTTCTGTGACGCAGTAATTTTCAAAATACAGAACACGTTCAAGTTCTTTCAATGTCATGTCGCACAGCAAACCAACGCGCGACGGCAAAGACTTCATGAACCAGATATGGGCGACAGGCGCGGCCAGTTCGATATGGCCCATGCGTTCGCGGCGAACTTTTTGCAACGTGACTTCAACACCGCATTTTTCGCAGATGATGCCGCGATATTTCATGCGCTTGTACTTACCGCACAGACATTCGTAATCGCGGATTGGCCCAAAGATGCGGGCGCAGAACAAACCATCGCGTTCTGGCTTGAACGTACGGTAATTGATCGTTTCCGGTTTCTTGATTTCGCCGAACGACCAGGAACGGATACGTTCCGGCGAGGCTACGGAAACATTGATCTGATCAAAGGCTTGAGGTGCGCTTTGCTGATTGAAGATGCTCATTAGGTCGTTCATGCGTTCTCTCCGCGTGTGTCGGGTGCAACGATATAGTTAGTTTATTATTCGGCAGATTCCGGCAAAGCTGTCGGCGGGTTGTTGTCGTTCGACCCGTCTTCCAGCTCTTCCATTTTCTTTTGATCCATTTCGACATTCAGGCCGAGCGAACGAAGTTCCTTGACCAAAACGTTGAAGGATTCCGGAATACCGGCTTCGAAATTATCTTCGCCGCGGACGATGGATTCGTAAACCTTGGTACGGCCTGAAACGTCATCCGATTTAACGGTGAGCATTTCCTGCAGCGTATAGGCTGCGCCGTATGCTTCCAATGCCCAGACTTCCATTTCCCCGAAGCGTTGACCGCCGAATTGCGCCTTGCCGCCCAACGGTTGTTGGGTGACGAGCGAATAAGGGCCGATCGAACGGGCGTGGATCTTGTCATCAACCAAATGGTGAAGTTTGAGCATATAAATATACCCAACCGTCACTTTGCGGTCGAAGGCTTCGCCTGTGCGTCCATCGATCAAGGTTGATTGACCGGAGGTGTTTAGACCCGCCAGCGTCAGCATTTGTTCAATGTCGGCTTCGCGCGCGCCATCGAACACCGGTGTTGCCATCGGCACGCCGGGTTTCAGGTTGCGTGACAGTTCCAGAATTTCTTCGTCATTCAATTCGGAAACATCGCGTTTATAGGTTTCTTCGCCGTAAGCGGTCTTCAACTGGTTGCGAAGATCGACCAAGGTCGCCTTCTTGCCCTGTTTGATTTGCGCATTATACGTATCGTAAACCGCGCCGATTTGTTGGCCCAGATTTGCCGACGCCCAACCCAGATGGGTTTCCAGAATCTGACCGACATTCATACGCGAAGGAACGCCAAGCGGGTTCAACACAATATCAACGCTGGTGCCGTCTTCCAGATAAGGCATGTCTTCGACAGGCAAGATGCGCGAGACGACACCCTTGTTACCGTGACGGCCGGCCATTTTGTCGCCCGGTTGAAGCTTACGCTTCACCGCCACAAACACTTTGACCATCTTCATCACGCCGGGCGGCAATTCATCGCCACGTTGCAGTTTGGAGACCTTGTCTTCAAAACGCTTCTTCAACGCGTTGATCTGGTCGTCGAAAACTTTGCCGATGGCTTCGATTTCTTCCATCACCTTGTTTTCTTTGACGGTGATCTGACGCCATTGGCCATGTGTGTATTCGGCCAATGCTTCTTCGGTGATCGCTTTGCCGGTCGGGAAGCTCTTGGGGCCGTTTTCGGCCTTCTTGCCCAACAACAAAATCTTCAAACGATCGAAATAGCCGCGTTCCAGAATGGCGCGTTCATCGTCGCGATCCTTTGCCAAACGTTCGATTTCCGAACGTTCGATGGCAATGGCGCGTTGATCCTTGTCAACGCCGCGACGCGAGAACACGCGCACTTCGACGATGGTGCCGGTAACGCCGGGTGGCAGACGGAGCGACGTGTCGCGAACATCGGCGGCCTTTTCACCAAAGATGGCGCGCAGAAGTTTTTCTTCCGGCGTCATGGGGCTTTCGCCCTTTGGTGTGACTTTGCCGATCAGAATATCGCCGGGGTTTACTTCCGCGCCGATATAAACGATGCCGGCTTCGTCAAGATTCTTCAGCGCTTCTTCTCCGACATTCGGGATGTCGCGCGTGATTTCTTCCTGACCCAGCTTGGTGTCACGCGCCATCACTTCGAATTCTTCGATATGGATGGAGGTGAACACGTCGTCTTTGACGATACGTTCGGAGATCAGAATTGAATCTTCGAAATTGTAACCGTTCCAAGGCATGAAGGCGACGAGGACGTTACGGCCGAGAGCCAATTCGCCCAATTCGGTCGCGGGGCCGTCGGCGATGATATCGCTCTTGCCGACCACATCGCCCACCTTGACCAACGGACGCTGTGTAATACAGGTGCTTTGGTTCGAGCGTTGGAATTTCAGCAGATTATAGATATCGACCGAAGGCGCCGACGAGTCGGTTTCTTCGTTCGCACGAACAACGATACGCGTTGCGTCAACCTGATCGATGGTCCCTGCCCGACGCGCGACGATTGCAACGCCGGAGTCACGGGCAACAATGCCTTCCATGCCGGTGCCAACCAAAGGCGCATCGTTGCGCAACAAGGGCACAGCCTGACGTTGCATGTTCGAGCCCATCAAGGCGCGGTTAGCATCATCGTTTTCAAGGAAGGGAATGAGCGCCGCAGCAACCGACACGATTTGTTTTGGCGACACATCGATAAATTCGACTTCTTCCGGCGTCACAGTGATATTTTCACCGGCCTTGCGGACGATGACATGTTCCTGAGTCAGCTTGCCAGCCTTATCCATAATCGCATTCGCCTGCGCAATCGTATATTGGCCTTCTTCCATGGCCGACAAATAAACGATTTCGGATGTAACCTTGCCGCCCTTGACGCGACGATACGGGCTTTCAATAAAGCCATATTGATTGACGCGGGCATAGGTCGCCAGCGACGAAATCAGACCGATATTCGGGCCTTCCGGCGTTTCAATCGGGCAGATGCGGCCATAATGGGTTGGATGAACGTCGCGGACTTCAAAGCCGGCGCGTTCGCGGGTCAAACCGCCAGGCCCAAGGGCGGAAACGCGGCGTTTATGCGTGATTTCCGACAGCGGGTTGGTTTGATCCATAAATTGCGACAGCTGTGACGAACCAAAGAATTCGCGGACAGCGGCAGCCGCAGGTTTCGCATTGATCAAATCATGCGGCATAACCGTATCGATTTCGATAGACGACATACGTTCGCGGATCGCGCGTTCCATACGCACCAGACCGATGCGATATTGGTTTTCCATCAATTCGCCAACCGAACGAACGCGGCGGTTGCCCAAATGATCGATATCGTCGATTTCGCCACGACCATCTTTCAGGTCGCACATGATGCCGATGATTTTCAAAACGTCTTCCTTACGAAGCACGCGAACCTGATCGTCTGTCTTGAAGCCGAGGCGCGAATTCATCTTCACGCGGCCAACGGGCGACAAATCATAACGATCCATCTGGAAGAACAGGCCTTGGAACAAGGCTTCCGCCGATTCCAGCGTTGGCGGTTCACCGGGACGCATGACGCGGTAAATGTCGATCAGCGCTTCTTCGCGTGTCGCATTTTTATCGGCCATCAATGTGTTGCGGATATAAGGGCCGACATTGACATGATCGATGCCGAGCGTCGCGATTTCCTTGATGCCGGTTGCTTCCAATGCTTCCAGACCATCGGTGGTGATTTCGTCACCGGATTCAAACATAACTTCGCCGGTTTGTTCGTTGATGATATCTGTCGCCAGATAACGGCCAACAACCGCGTCGGATTGAACCAGAATTTCCTTCAGGCCGCCTTCGACCAGCTTGGCGATAACGCGCGCCGTAACCTTGGTGCCGGCTTCGATCGCGACTTTGCCGTTCTTGGCGTCGATCAAGTCGATCAGCATTTTCTGACCCTTGATGCTTTCGGGATTAAACGCTGTCGCCCAACCCTTCTTGTCGCGTTTGAAACCAACGGTCGTGTAGAACGCCGACAGGATTTCTTCCTTGGTCATGCCCTGCACTTCGAACGCCTGCAAAGGCTTGCCTTCCTTCAAACGCTTGGCGCGCAGTTTTTCGGTTTCGGCGCTGTCCAACGCATAGAGCAACGATGTCACCGGCAATTTGCGGCGGCGATCGATACGGGCGAATACCAAATCCTTGGCATCGAATTCAAAATCGAGCCATGAACCGCGATAAGGGATAACGCGCGCGGCGAAAAGATATTTGCCCGACGAATGGGTTTTACCCTTGTCGTGATCGAAGAACACGCCGGGGCTGCGGTGCATTTGTGAAACGATAACGCGTTCGGTGCCATTGACGATAAAGGTGCCGTTGGCGGTCATGAGCGGCATGTCGCCCATGTAAACATCTTGTTCCTTGATGTCGCGGATCGACTTCACACCGGTGTTTTCTTCAACATCGAACACGGTCAGGCGCAGCGTTACCTTAAGAGGTGCGGCAAATGTCACGCCGCGTTGTTGACATTCTTCAACGTCATATTTTGGTGTTTCCAGTTCGTAGGACAGGAAATCAAGAACGGCCTTGCCCGAAAAATCGGAGATAGGGAACGCAGACATAAGAACGTCTTGCAGACCGCGACGCTCGCGCTTGTCGGCGGCGATTTCCATTTGCAGGAATTCGTCATACGAGCGACGTTGCACTTCGATCAGATTGGGCATTTCCGCAATTTCGGGAATGCGGCCAAAACTTTTGCGTATTTTCTTGCGGCCTGTGAATGTTTTGCTTGGGTTGATGCTGATCGCTGCGCCGTTGGTCGCCATGCTTGCCCCTTATAGATGTGTCCCGCGTACAGCGAGACTGTGCGAAAAATCGAAATCCACGCCAGAAAAGCAAAAAAATCCGCACGACAACAAGGAGGATTTCCCCGTTCGTTGAGCAGAACTGCTTTTCTAGCAAATTGTCGCGGGAATATGAAGGTATTAACGAATGATTGCAAGAGTAAAGTTTTATTATAAATCAATAATTTACACCGCAAGCCGTCGGCTCGTGGGCAACCAAGCTTCCGGCACAGTTATGGAGCATTGCGCATAAAGAAAATATATGTAAATCTTCTTCCATCAAATTTTTAGTTTTTTATTATAAGAGGATGCCCGAATGCCACATATAATTTCTCGTCGCGATTTGATGACTGGCTCACTTGCCACTGCTGCCGTGAGCTTATTAAATCCCCGTGAAGCTGTGGCGGGGCCATGGGCCGCTGCTCTGGGATATTTTTTGGGTGGGGATATCATCACTGCGGTTGCCGAGGTCATTGAGGATTTATACACAGGCAGCAGCAGACAAAGCGGTTCCGCAAATTACGGCGACAGATTTTCCGCCATCAATAATAGATTTTCCCAGGTTAACGGAACTTTGAGCCGCGTCGCAGAAAGCGTGAAGACGCTTGCCTCCACCCAAGAAAGAATTCTCGATCTTTTAGCCACACAGAGAATAGTGATGCGTCAGGAAATCCGCGCAGCCTTTCTTGCCAACGACACAGCGGATCTTACCGCTATGGGGCAACATTACAAAGACTTGCTGGCCTATGGCGATATTGAAAGCCAACGCGGAGAATTAAATAACCTGGTTGGCCGCGTCGGCGAAGTCGCGGCAAAAATTTCCACCTATGGCGTGCCTGCAGTTGCGGCCTATCACGCAGCGATCGCGCTTCAAAACGCCGCGCATCTAACATTGGGGACACCGCCGCAGGTCATCAAAGAAATTAACTATAGCCACTATATGAATTTAAATTATCTCTTATCAGGTGGTGGGCCGGATTCCTTGCCCGCCATCATCCGCGCCAATTATAATTCTTCTTTAGACGGCTTGCCTTCGGATTCCCCGCTACGTCAATTCGGGTACAAAATCCCCCTTTGGTATCACATCCAAGGTTACAGCAACCAAAGTTATGCCACCGGAACAGTGCGTGGCTTTGTGTATGAAGGCATTGTGAATAACGAGCCTGTTTTCCAAGCCTACACGGATCGAAAAAACATCAACAATGATAATTATAATCCTCAATCAACGGACTACCAATATGCGTATGGCTATTATGAAAATTTCCAGCGCTACGCAAATGGATCTCTTGCCAGAATTCAGCCCCACCCGATAAGTTATGGCGGCACGCTTCGAACCGAAAATTATCGCGAGCCTTATATTGATAGGGACGGCTACCCTTGGGATAATACCGACCTGAACGCAAAGCTTGTGCAGGAGCGCATTATGCTTCGGCAATATTATGTGTATCTGCATAACGCAGGCTATTCGGGCACGAATATTACCCCCAATAGTGTGGGTGGTGGTATGACAAGCGGACAGGCCGATATACAGCAGGAATTAGGGACCAGTATTGCCGCCGTAACCCGCATTTGGAATGCGGCCAATAAAAAGGCCGGGTTCCAATTAGGTATGGCCACGGCACCGGAAATACCGGGAAGACGAGATGCCGGAAACCAAAGCAGCGTGTTCAGGCTCTAGACGGGTGCCCAAAGGATATTTTCGATTTCTTCTGTACCGGCACACAGCATCACAAGACGGTCGAAACCGAGCGCGATGCCGGAGCTGTCTGGCATGCCGTGACGCAGGGCGGTGATGAAATCCATGTCGATCGGGTAACGCTCGCCATAGATTTTTTCTTTTTCATCCATGTCAGCGTGAAAGCGCCGCAGCTGTTCTTCGGGGTTGGTAAGTTCATCAAACGCATTGGCGATTTCGTAACCACAGATAAAAAGCTCGAACCGTTCCGCCAGACGAGGATCATCGCGTTTGGGTCGCGCCAGCGCCGCCATGCTGACGGGATAGTCAGTTAAAAAAGTTGGTTGTGTTTTGCCCAGCAAAGGTTCGATTTTTTCGCCCATAACGCGGAAGAAAAGATCATCCCAATTGTCATCGCGCGATGCCCGAAATCCGGCAAGCGCCACTTTTTCACGCAATAAATCCGTATTGCCGACGGTCGCCATAAGATCAATACCCGCATATTTTTGAAACGCGTCCGGCACGCTGAGCGTTTCCCATGCCGCAAACGGATCACACGCCATGCCTTGCGCCACGAATTTTTTAATGCCCGCAACCGATGCCGCCGCGCGGATCAGGTTAACGCAATCCTGTTTAATAACATCCAGCCGCACGCCAACGCGATACCATTCCAGCATGGAAAATTCGGGGTGGTGGCGTGATGACCGTTCGCCATTGCGGAACACATGCGCCAGTTGGAAAATTTTTTCGGCACCGGCAATCAACAATTTTTTCATCGCCAGTTCGGGACTGGTATGCAGCCGATAAGTTTGTTTGTCGCCATTGATATGATTGACGAAATGCGTGGTAAAGGCATGCAGATGGGTTTCATTCCCGGGCGAAATTTGCAACGCGGGCGTTTCCACCTCGTCAAATCCCTGCCCTTCAAAATAATGACGCATGGCGCGCAAAACATTTTGGCGGATGGCCAGATTGGCGCGGCGTTTGGCAAATTGATCGGGTCGCCAGAAGGGAATTGCCGCAGCCATTACGAAACGACTTTCACAAAACCGGCCATGACCTTTAACACGCCCTTTTTCTCGAAAGCGACTTCCAGCTTGTCGTGATCGACGCGGCGGACAATGCCGGTGCCGAATTTTTCGTGGGTGACGCGGTCGCCGATATTGGGTTCGCCTTCGCGGCGTGGGGTCGCCACAACCGTGGCGCGGCCTTCGATTAGACGCGAAGCCCCCTTGGCCTCCGAAGCTTTAGCGAAGGATGGCTGCCCCGCCTGTATCTGTTGCCACAGCGGTGCAATTTTTTCGCGGCGGGGTTCATCGCCCCATCCTCGCGATGATGATGCTCGCATACCCGCATTCGCGCTGTTACCAATTGCGGAATGGCGAATAATGTGCGGTTCGGGCAATTCTTCCAAAAACCGCGAAGGCAACGCGTTGACCCAACTACCATAAAGCAAACGATTGGCGACATGCGAAATAAAGGCGCGTTTTTTGGCGCGGGTGATGCCGACATAGGCCAGGCGGCGTTCTTCTTCCAATCCCGCGGTGCCATTTTCGTCAATCGAGCGGCGGCTGGGGAAAATATCTTCTTCCCATCCCGGCAGAAAAACAATATCGAATTCCAAACCCTTGGCGCCGTGTAAGGTCATCAGGCTAACTTGTTCGGCTTCGTTCGAGCTTGTCGCTTCCAACACCAAAGACACATGTTCCAAAAACGCGGGCAGCGTGTCGAATTCCGCCATTGCGCTGATGAGTTCTTTGAGATTGTCCAATCGCCCCGGCGCTTCGGGCGATTTATCCAATTGCCACATGCCTGTGTAACCGCTGTCATCCAATACAATCTGCGCGACTTCGGCATGGGGGATGTTTTGCAACAAGCCACGCCAACGCGCGAAATTTTCGGCGAACACGCGCAAGGTTTGGCGCAGTTTGGGTTTCAGCTCATCTGTCTCCACCAATCGCGTTGCGGATTCCAGCAAGGATATACGTTGCGATTTGGCAAAGATGTTGAGTTGCTGAATAGCCGCAGGGCCGATGCCGCGTTTCGGCGTATTGATAATGCGTTCAAACGCCAGATCATCATCGGGCGAATTCAAAAGACGCATATAGGCCATGGCGTCGCGGATTTCGGCGCGTTCATAAAAACGCGCGCCAACCAAAACGCGGTATGGGATGCCCAGTTGGATAAAGCGTTCTTCAAACGCGCGGGTTTGGAAACCGGCGCGCACCATTACCGCGATTTCGTTCAATGATGTTTGTTTGCGTTGTTGGGTTTCAACTTCATCTGCGACCCAACGCGCTTCTTCTTCGCCGTCCCACAGGCTTTCGACGCGGACGGGGTCGCCCATATCGGCCGATGTCCATAATGTTTTGCCCAAGCGCATGCTGTTATTCGCGATGACATGCGATGCGGATGCCAGGATATGGCCGGTTGATCGATAATTTTCTTCCAACCGCACGACGGTGGCGCCGGGGAAATCCTCTTCAAATCTCAGAATGTTGCCGACTTCGGCGCCGCGCCAGCCGTAAATCGATTGGTCTTCGTCGCCGACGCAGCAGATATTTTTCCGTTCCTGTGCCAGCAAACGCAGCCACAGATATTGCACCGTGTTGGTGTCTTGATATTCATCGACCAGAATATAGCGGAAGCGGTTATGAAGTTCGGCAAGGATATCGGGGTGTTTCCGCAAGATGGTCAGATGATGCAAAAGCAAATCGCCAAAATCGCAGGCGTTGAGTTCCAGCAAACGCTGTTGATAGGCGGCATAGATTTTCGGCACTTTGCCATCAGCTAGCTGGCTTTTTTCATGCGCAACATCGTGCGGCAATAAGCCACGGTCTTTCCACCGGCTGATAACCGCCAGCAAGGCGCGCGCCGGTGATTTTTTATCATCGATATTTTCGGCTTCGAGCAATTGTTTGATAAGCCGCGTCTGGTCATCATCATCCAGAATGGTGAAATTGGGCTTCAACCCGACCAGTTCGGCATGCGGACGCAATAACCGCGCCGCCAGCGCGTGGAAAGTACCCAGAAACCAGCCTTCGACCGAGCGCCCCAACATGTGGCCGACACGGTTGCGCACTTCGCCCGCGGCCTTGTTGGTGAAAGTCACCGCCAGAACCTGCCCTGGCATCGCTTTGCCGGTCATCAGCAAATGAACCAACCGCGCCGTGAGAACGCGCGTTTTGCCGGTGCCCGCGCCCGCCAAAACCAGAACGGGGCCATCCAAAGCTTCGACCGCCGCGCGTTGCGCCGGGTTCAGCTTGTTTAGATAGGTCGGTTCTTCATGGGGGATGGGCGCAAGCGCAAAATCGCTCATATCAATGTTGCGGAGGGGTTTCGCCAGCCAACAGGCACACGACGCAGTTGCGGCCTGTCTGCTTGGCTTTGTACAACGCGGCATCGGCGCGGGCGATTAAGGCATCGCGGTCTTCGCCCGCCGTAAATTGCGCGGCGCCGATGGAAACTGTCACCGCGCCCAAATCTTGCTGCGACCCGCGTTTGCGGATGCGTTTGCTTTCCAAACTGCTGCGCAGCTGGTTGCCGACGCGTTCCGCGTCTTGCAAACGGGTTTGCGGCAGAAGGATAACAAATTCTTCGCCGCCGAAACGGGCGATAACGTCGCGGCCCTTTAAATTTTCGACCAATGTTTTGGCCACCAGCGTCAAAACCTGATCGCCCAGTAAATGCCCATGCGTGTCGTTGAATTTTTTGAAATGATCGACATCAACCATTAACAAAGACAGGTTTGCATTTTCGCCCGTCGCTTCGGCCAATTTGACCGCCACTTCGCGTTCAAAAAATTTGCGGTTGCCGACTCCCGTTAATCCGTCGATCTGCGCTTCTTTATGCACGCGGTCGAAATCGGCGCGCATATCGCCCAATTGTTTGGTGGTGGTTTCCAACTCGATTTGCAGTTTCTGGTTTTGCGCGGTCACATGTTTGGTTTCTGCGGCAATTTTAACAATCGCGTCGCGCAAAACCTCGGCCGAATTTTCGCCCGATAATTTGCCGGAAAAACTGTCCAGATCGGCGCCGAATTTATGGGTGTCTTTGGCTGAAACGCTAATCAAATCCAAAACTTTTTTCAACTCGGCATCGATGGCATGGCTGGCGCTTTGCAGAAAATCGGCGCTGGTATTATTTGACAAAAACTTGGCATAGATTTGCGTGCATTGTTCTTGTGTAATTGCCCCCGCGCCAACCGCCGCATCGAAGGCAGCGTTAAGGCCCGGCGTATCGTTAGACAAATAACGAAAATAAACCGCGTAATTTTCGGGCGTGGGCTGCAAATTGTCCCTGGCCAGACGTTCCAACGCGCCACGCGATAAATTATTGACCTGTTGTTCTGTTGCCGCCACGATTAACTCCGTACACAAATTGTTCTCTTTGGATTACCAGCCCCGTGTCGCCCCGTCTATGTTTTGTTTTATGCCGTCATTCTATAGGGTTGCCAGCAAGGCTGCCCATTTATGCTCATCCAGTACATTAACGCCCAAGGCGCGGGCTTTGTCGGCCTTGCTGCCCGCATCGGCGCCCACCACAACGTAATCGGTTTTGGCCGATACGGAACCCGCCACCTTTGCGCCCAGATTCTCGGCTTTGGCTTTGGCTTCGGCGCGGCTCATGGTTTCCAATGTGCCGGTGAATACGATTGTCTTCCCCGCCAACGGCGAATTATGCGTGTCGGGTTTTTGGTGTGATTCTATTGTCAGCTCGGACGCCAGATCATCCAGCACTTGAATGTTATGCGGTTCGGCGAAAAACCCAACGATATCCCGCGCCATCAAAGCGCCGATTTGGTCGATGGATTCCAGATCATGTCGTGCCGCGCTTTCGGTGTCTTGCGCTGCCACCATTGCATCGCGCCACGCATCCAGCGAATGATAATGCCGCGCCAATAATTTGGCCGTCGCCTCGCCCACTTGCCGGATGCCCAACGCATAGATGAAGCGATCAAGCGAAATGGTGCGTCGCGCTTCGATCGCCGCCAATAATTTCTCGACCGATTTTTCGCCCC
Source organism: Alphaproteobacteria bacterium (assembly GCA_026225415.1). Classification (GTDB taxonomy): domain Bacteria; phylum Pseudomonadota; class Alphaproteobacteria; order UBA9219; family UBA9219; genus CAIXLI01. The sequence goes on from JAMFSS010000002.1 coordinate 89,710, forward strand.
AGCCTTCGCGGGTTTCCAATGTTGCGCGGTGATTTTTTAAACGGAAGATATCCGCCGGTGACTGGATGATTTTGTCTTGCCATAATTCATGCACGCGTTGTTCGCCGAAACCTTCGATGTTAAACGCTGTACGGCTGGTGAAATGGCGCAGATGTTCGACCGCCTGTGCGGGGCATATCAGGCCGCCGGTGCAACGGCGCACAGCCATGCCTTCTTCACGAATAGCCAATGAACCACATTCGGGGCAATGGGTCGGCATGACGAACGGGGTGGAATTTTTGGCGCGTCGTTTTTCGTCGACGCCTATGACTTGGGGAATAACATCACCCGCGCGTTGGATGCGCACAATATCGCCCACGCGGATATCCTTGCGGGCAATTTCGTCTTCGTTGTGCAATGTGGCGCGGCTGACAACCACGCCGCCGACAGTCACCGGTTCTAGTTCCGCCACAGGCGTTAGAGCGCCTGTACGACCAACCTGAATATGGATGTTGTTCAGTTTCGTTTCGGCCTGTTCCGCCGCAAATTTATGCGCAATCGCCCAACGCGGCGAGCGGCTGACAAAGCCCAGTCTTTCCTGCCAGTCGAAACGGTTGAGTTTATATACGACGCCGTCAATATCGAAAGGCAGCGCATGGCGTTTGGATTCTATGTCGTGGTAGTAATCCAAAATGTCATCGACCGTTTTGCATAAGCGCGAAGGTTCATTGAGCTTAAAGCCCCAATGCGCGATCGTTTTGCGTAAGGCCTGTTGTTCGGCATCACCCGTGACGCGTTCGCCCAGCGCATAGCCGAAAAATTTCAACGGGCGCGAGGCGGTGATTGTGGAATCAAGCTGTCGCACGCTGCCCGCTGCCGCATTGCGTGGATTGGCGAAAATTTGTTCGCCTGAGGCTTCGCGCTGTTTGTTCAATTTGATAAAATCATCGCGGTTCATATAAATCTCGCCGCGAATTTCCACGCTGTCGGGAAACGGCGCGGTAAGTTTTTTTGGCACGTCCTTCATCGTCATGATGTTCGCGGTGATATTTTCGCCCGTGGTGCCATCCCCGCGTGTGGCGGCCACGACCAATGCGCCCTGCTCATACCGCAAAGAACAGGACAACCCGTCTATTTTCGGTTCGGCGACAAATTCCAGCGTTTCATTTTCCGGCAGGTTTAAAAAACGCCGGATGCGCGTGGCGAATTCGGCCACATCATCATCGCTAAACGCATTGGCGAGCGACAGCATCGGCACAACATGCGCAACCTTGGTGAATCCGGCGGCGGGGGCAACCCCTACGCGTTGTTCGGGGTCGTTGACGGGTGCCAGATGCGGGAAAGCCACAAGCAAGGCGCGGTAACGATTGCGCAGCGCATCGTATGCGGCATCCGAAATTTCGGGCGCGTCTTTTTGGTGATAGGCAGCATCATGATGCGCGATTTGGCGCGCCAGATCCGCCATATCTGCGGCGGCTTCCAGCACATTTAATTCGTCGATTTTCGGTGTTTTCTTGGGCATATTTTCACGAACCGGGTTCTTAATTCTATCTTAACAAAACTTAGCGAAATTATGCCCGTCTTTACACCCCTTTTTTTGAGAGTTTTCCATGTCCAAAATCAAAGTCAAAAATCCATTGGTTGAAATGGATGGCGATGAAATGACCCGCATCATCTGGCAGATGATTAAGGATTGGCTGATTTTGCCCTATTTGGACATTGAATTGAAATATTTTGATCTGGGTATTCAGGAACGCGACCGCACTGAAGATAAGGTAACAATTGAAGCGGCCGAAGCCACCAAGAAATACGGCGTGAGTGTTAAATGCGCCACCATCACCCCCGACGAAGCGCGGGTGAAGGAATTTAATTTGAAGAAAATGTGGAAATCGCCCAACGGCACCATTCGTAATATCCTGAATGGCACCGTTTTCCGCGAGCCGATTATCATCAGCAATGTGCCGCATTATGTGCCGCATTGGCACAAGCCCATCGTCATCGCGCGCCATGCGTTTGGTGATCAGTATAAAGCAACCGATTTCAAGGTGCCCGGCCCCGGCACATTGACCGTGACATTCACCCCCGCCGATGGCTCTGCCCCCATTACGCATGAAGTGCATAAATATCCGGGCGCAGGCGTGGCATTGTCGATGTTCAACGAAGATGAATCGATCAAAGGTTTTGCGCATGCGTGTTTTAATTATGCGCTCGACCGTAAGCTTCCGATGTTTCTGTCGACCAAGAACACGATTTTGAAAGCCTATGACGGGCGTTTTAAAGACATATTCGCCGAAATTTACGAAGCGGAATATAAAGCGAAATTCGCAGCCGCTGGCCTGCCCGAATATGCGCATAAACTTATAGATGATATGGTCGCGCAGTCCATTCGCGGCGACGGCGGTTTTCTGTGGGCCTGTAAAAATTATGACGGCGATGTGCAGTCGGATTCGGTTGCGCAGGGTTTCGGCTCGCTGGGTTTAATGACATCCGTATTATTGTCGCCCGATGGCAAGACGATTGAAACCGAAGCGGCACACGGCACCGTCACCGCCCATTATCGCGATCATCAGGCGGGCAAGGAAACCTCGACCAATCCTATCGCCACCATCTTTGCGTGGACGCAGGCCATTCAATATCGCGGCAAGATTGACGGCACGCCCGATGTTGTGGAATTCGGCAAAAAGCTGGAACGCGTTTGCATCCAGACGGTTGAACAAGGCCACATGACCAAGGATTTGGCGTTGCTGGTTGGCAGCGATCAGAAATGGTTGAACACCCGCCAGTTTTTGGAGAAGATTACCGAGAATTTGAAGGCGGTGGGATAGCTTTTTACACAAACAAAAACCCCGCATTGTAAGATGCGGGGTTTTTCTAAGTCAAAATACTTCTCCTTTGCCATTCAAGCTTAGCATCAATCAAATCACTAAACCAAGCTTCAATGCCTTCTAAGTAATTAGCCAATTTTTCCATACCTTCTGCAAAAACGCGAATATTTATATGAACTAAATCTTCTTTTAATGATGGAACATCTTTTGTAATTTTTTTACCTTGTTTTGTGGTTGCATATCGAAACCGCTGCCCATCTGGGTCATGTTCATTTAATTGAGCAATATACCATTCAACTCCATCAATATCCTCTAATGCAAAAGGTTCTTCTGGCACTAAAGCACAGACTGGATTGAGTAGCGGCCTAAGAATAGTCCATAAATCATAAAGCCTGTGCCCATGAGGGGATTCAAACATGTCTCTATCCAACAAAGATGAAGCGATAATTATGATGGATTTCAAGATTAGCTCTATATGATGCCTATAAAGATAAACAATAGGATAGACAAGCCTGTCTCTACCATTCTGCGCTTCACACACTTCTTTTGCCAAAGCAAAAGCTGCTGCTCGATACCCTGAGCTATAAGCATATTGCACATCCCAATGTGCAATAAAGGCATTGGACTGAAAATCATCGCCAAAACCAAAAAGCTTTGGGTCATTTTTATGTGGAGCAGCAATGGGCCCGAATATCGGCGGGGTTTTTAAAGCATCACCAGGCATATTCAGACCTCCCAAGAAATCATTTCAGGCATCCAGCGCCTTAACAATATCCTCGCACATTTTTTTGGCGTCGCCGAACAGCATCATGGTGTTGGGACGGAAAAATAATTCGTTTTCAACACCCGCATAGCCCGCCGCCATCGACCGTTTGATAAACAGAACCGTTTTGGCTTTTTCGACATCCAAAATCGGCATGCCATAAATGGGCGAGGATGGATCGGTTTTGGCCGCCGGATTGGTCACATCATTCGCGCCGATAACAAACGCCACATCGGTTTGGCCGAAATCGCGGTTGATTTCTTCCAGCTCCAGCACATCGTCATAGGGAACATTGGCTTCGGCCAGCAAGACATTCATGTGCCCCGGCATGCGTCCCGCGACGGGGTGGATGGCATAACGAACCTGCACGCCCGCTTCTTTCAAATGATCGGCCATTTCGCGCAAGGCATGTTGGGCTTGGGCGACAGCCATGCCGTAACCGGGCACGATTACAACGCTTGCGGCATTTTTCAAAATAAATCCGGCATCATCCGCCGAACCGATTTTCACGGGGCGGTCGCCCGCCGCCGCGCTGGCCGATGCCGATGCGGGGTCTGTGCCAAAGCCGCCTAAAATCACATTAAAGATCGAGCGGTTCATGCCCTTACACATAATGTAAGACAAGATTGCGCCGGATGAACCGACCAAAGCACCCGTGATAATGAGCAACGAATTTTCCAGCGTAAAGCCTGTGGCCGCCGCCGCCCAACCGGAATAGGAGTTGAGCATGGAGACAACCACGGGCATATCCGCGCCGCCAATCGGCAGGATAAGCAGGAAGCCGAGCAACACGGATGTGCCGACAATCAACCAATAGGCAATCGGGCTTTGGGTAAAGATCAACGCCACAACCGACATTACGATAAGAATGCCCAAGCCGAGATTGAAGTAATGTTGGAATTTAAATGTGAGCGGTTTGCCGGATACAAGCCCTTGCAGTTTCGCGAAAGCGACCAGAGAGCCACTGAAGGTTATCGCGCCAATTGCCACACCCAAACCCATTTCGATCAGGCTGGCGATTTGGATATTGCCCGCCTGTCCAATGCCATAGGCATCGGGGTTGAGGAACGCGGCGGACGCCACCAGAACGGCAGCCAAACCAACCAGAGAGTGAAACGCCGCCACCAATTGGGGTAATGCGGTCATTTTGATTTTGCGCGCGACAATCGCGCCGATGCCGCCGCCCAACGCAACCGCCGAACCGATGACCAGATAGGATGTTGTTTCGATCAAGGACAGCGTGGTGACAATGGCCAGAGCCATGCCGAAAATGCCAAAACGGTTACCGTTGCGGGCCGTTTCCGGTGATGCTAACCCACGCAGCGCCATAATAAAACAAACGCCGGAAAACAGGTATGCGAGTGAAATAACGCTGTTCATTTCTTGCCACCCTTCGGTGTGGTGGGTTCTTTTTTCTTATACATCGCCAACATGCGTTGCGTGACGATAAAGCCGCCGAATATATTGATGGATGCCAGCACAACCGCGCCCAACCCCATCCATTTCGACGGCGACATATCAACCGGCCCTGCGGCCAGCAAAGCGCCCACGATAATCACGGAAGACACCGCATTGGTAACGGCCATAAGCGGCGAATGAAGCGCGGGCGTGACGCGCCACACGACATAGTAACCGACGAAACACGCCAACACGAAAACCGTCAGGCCGGTGATAAAGAATCCCTGACCAGCTGCCGGCGCTTGCCCCACAATCGTTTGCGCCTGTTTGGCAAGCGATGCCGCCATATCGGCCAGCCTTTGCTGGTCGGACGCGATGCTGTTCAGGCCATTGACGATATCGTTTAAAGCCATGGGGTTTCCTTATTTCTTTTCCGGTGTCGTTGGCGTCGTGGATGATGCCGGAATTTGCGTTGGACTTTGTGGCGGCGCAATCGGCGCTGTTGTTTCCGGCACTGTTGGTGCGGTTACTGTTGGGGGCGTGATAACGGGCGCGGTATCGGTTGGCGGCGTTACCGGCGTGGCGGGAAGCACAGCAACGGGCGCAGCGGGCGGCAGGGGCGCAATACGTTTTTGCAAAGCGTCCAGTTCAAACAAAATTTTATCTTCGCGCGCTTCGATAGAGGCGATGCGCGCATCGTTGTTCTGCACCGTCGCTTTGATATCGACCATATAGCTGGCGAAAACGATGAACAAAGTCGAACAGCACAACACCGAAACGGCGATGCTGGATACCCACCATAACAAAGATTGTATTTTGACGGTGATTTCAGAAGACATGTTTTTCCCCCTATAGGTTTACGACAATGGCGCAAATTGCGGATGCACCACGGCGCCCTGATGCGTCAGGGTAACGGCTTTGACAATTTCATCATTCCAATCGACAGCCAGCGTGCCGCCGGTTTTGGCGGTGATCAGCGTGACAAAATTCAACAGATTGCGCGCATATAATGCTGACGCATCAACCGCAATGCGGCTGGCCATATTGCGGTGGCCGATAATTTTGACATGATGCGCTTCGACAATTTTCCCGGCTTCGCTCAGGGCGCAATTACCGCCTTGTTCCACGGCTAAATCGACCACAATTGAACCTGGTTTCATGCTTTTCAACATCGCTTCGGAAACCAATTGCGGCGCGGCGCGACCGGGGATAAGGGCGGTGCAAATAACGATATCCTGTTTCTTGATTGTTTCGGCGATCAGTTCGGCCTGGCGGCGTTTGTAATCGTCGCTCATTTCCTTGGCATAGCCGCCTGCTGTTTCGGCCTGTTTCGTTTCATCGCTGTCGACCATAACGAATGTCGCGCCCAAACTTTCGACCTGTTCGCGCGCCACGGGGCGCACATCGGTCGCCGACACAATCGCGCCCAATCGGCGCGCCGTTGCAATGGCCTGCAAACCCGCAACCCCTGCCCCCATGACGAAAACGCGGGCGGGCGGCACGGTGCCGGCTGCTGTCATCATCATCGGGAAGGCGCGGCCAAATTGTTCCGCCGCATCCAACACGGATTTATATCCCGCCAGATTGGATTGGCTGGATAATACATCCATCGCCTGTGCGCGAGTGATGCGCGGCATAAGTTCCATTGACATTGATGTGACATCGTTGCGGGCATAGGTTTGCAGGTCTTGCCGCGCGCCATAGGGGTTGAGCATGCCGATCAGCAACGCGCCGTGCTTCAACAGGCCGGTTTCATTTCGGCCTTCGGCTTCGGTCATCGGGCGTTGGACTTTGAGCACAATATCCGCATCGCGCAGCAAGACTGCCGTATCGCCCACAATGCTGGCGCCAGCGGCTGCGTAATATTCGTCGGGGTACGAGGCTTCGCTGCCCGCGCCGGTTTCAACCGCGACATCATAGCCCAGTGCCTTGTATTTCTTGACCATATCCGGCGTGATCGCCACGCGGCGTTCATAGGGACGGCGTTCTTTGGGGACAGCAATTTTCATGGGCACCGGGCAAGAATCGATAGGGAACTGATTATGTTTTATTTTTAGGGGCTTGGGAAGATTGTTGCGTAGACAATGCTGATAACCATATAATGCTTATTCTTGGGCTAGTTTGCTTTTTAAACATGAAACTAATTTAGATGCTGACTTGCAATCCTTGGCTTGCTATCAACTACTATAAACCACCATAAACATTACAAAAAATGACTATTAATTCGACCATTATACAAAACGCCGTCCGCCGCAGTCTTCAAGACGGTATGTTGACCGCCCAAGATGCTTTGAACACAGCGCAGATTGAAGCGCTCGAAAGCTATGCAGGATTTTTAAATGAATCCGCTGATCCTAACCGCGCCTATGTGGATATGGCGACCGGCACAGGCAAAACAGGTTTGTTTTCCGTTATGGTGCGCCACGCCCACCAGATCGCCGCAGAGCAAGGATTCGGCGGTGATTTCCGAACGGTGATTGTCGAGCCCACACTCCCCCTCATACGACAGACGCAAGAAAAGCTCATTGCAGCTGCCCCTGAATTAAAAGGCGCGATAGGTTTATTTGGTGACAGAGAAAAAGACCTCAGCAAGCCCATTTCTATCGTGACTTATGACGCGTGGCTTGGACTGCTAGAAAGCGGCCAGTTGAACAGCAGCAATGTCAATTTCCACATTCCCGATGAAGCACATCATAGTTTGTCGGAACGCCGCAGAGGTCTTTTTGACGAAAAACTTGCGGGCGCTATGCATTTCGGCGTCACGGCTTCAGCGCAATATGATGCCGAAAAGAGTGTCGAACTTACATTGCGTAACCGCATATATAAACTTGATCTGCCCGACGCTATTGAACGCAGCTTCCTAACAGACTACGCACATATTCAATATTATGTGATGCGTATTCTGCCCGATATGTTGAAAAACAAGCAGGTTGATCTGAGCAATGGCGATTTCACCCTGATTAAAAGACTAGAATGGGCAAAACTGATAACGCGCGTTTATGCTGACATGGTGGATGGTATCAGCGGCCAACCGCTATCAGATAAAATCGGCATGATTTTCGCCGCCGACACCCGCGCCGCCGATGGCATGGCTGCACGACTTAACGAAAACCCCGTTCTTAAGCGCAAAGCCCAAGAGCGTGGCTTTAAGGATGTCGCTGTTTCCATCCATTCGGTTGGACATAGTTCTGCTGTCCAAGACTCATTGCAAGATCAATACCAGAACGGCGAATATATGGTCGCCGTAGGTGACAAGAAATTTCAGGCTGGCTTTGATCATCCTGCCGTGAAATTCGTAGCGCCTTATCCGGGTGCTTCCCCTGTTGAAGCGATTCAGGAAATTGGTCGAGCTACGCGTAAATATACGGACCCACGCACTGGGCAATCGCAAGGCACCGTCATTATTGAGGCTATTCCCTATATTGGTGACGCCGACCCCAAAAAAGATGAGAAAGCACGTCGGGAAGCGCTTGCCAAAGTTGTGACCGCTTATCAGATTTTGGGTCGCAGCCTTGTTTTCGCTCCGGGTCGGAAACCAGTATTGCCTCCGTCCAATGCTCGCTCGAAAGGGAACAAAGGCGGCCACTTTATTCTTTCGCCACAGTGCGAAGTTGATACTTTTATTACAGAAGAAGATACTCTCACAATAAGCCGCCAGATCGGTGCAGCAAGAAATTACACCAGAAATCTTACCGAAGAGCAAATCCTTCACTGGGTAACCGCGACACACGAAAAGACTGGCAAACTTCCTGTTGCCGATGATCCAATTATATGGACTAGAAATGACAATGGTGATTTCGAATTAATCGAAGATGAAACATGGCGTGCCGTTGATACTGCACTAAAAACAAAAGGCAGAGGCTTACAAAAATCCGATGGATCTGCGATCGCAGCATCATTATATGACCTAAAGCAAAAACATGATTTGGATAAAATTTTAACTGTACAAAAGATTATCTCATGGATGAAAGCGACTGAAGAGAAAACTGGCAAATTACCTCTCAGAGGAGACGAAGCCATCTGGTCTAAAAACGACAACGGTGGCTTTGAATTAATTGAAAACGAAACATGGGCAAAAATTAATTATGCACTGCATAATGGGCGCAAAGGATTAATCAATTCAGATGGTACGATCATTGCGGATTCTCTCACTGATTTCAAAATTAAATATGGCGTTGTGGATGCCCGCCTTTTGTCTGAAAGACAAATAATTGAATGGCTGTTGGCAACGCACGAAAAGAACGGACACCCCGTAAAGCGTCGCGATAAAATCGTTTGGTCTAAGGATGCTAAAGGCAATTTTGAAATAGTCTCCGGCGAAAATTGGATAGCTATTGATCAGGCTCTTCGAGATGGGCAACGTGGGTTAGTTTGTGAAGATGGTTCACCCATCGCCAACTCTTTACATGGCCTTAAAAATAAAAACGACCTTGTAGATCAGCCAACGTTATTAAAAAGCACTGAGCGCACGACTAGTGGCATTGGAAAAGTTTTAAAACCAGCAGCTCAAGAAATTGGCAAGCTAACTAATGATATTTTAGGACACGCCGAACATGATCTAAAAAAGAGGCATGGCCTCAATCAGAATTCTAGATTGGACGAAGGACACATTGTTAAATGGATTAAAGACACCTACGAAAAAACAGGCAAGATTCCCGGAGCTAAAGATAAAGATGTCTGGGCTAAGGATGCTTTAGGGCAATTTACTTTAGTTGAAGGTGAAACCTGGCGAGCAATAGACCATGCTCTTACGAGGAGACATCGCGGATTAACAAATGAGGATGAAACATTTATCGCCCGATCTTTAATGGGTCTGAAAATTAAACATGGATTAGATTACAGCAAGCTTACGGAAGATCAGATTCTTGAATGGATAAGTGCTACTTTTGAGAAAACAGGTAAATACCCATCTAAGGCGACACACACTCCTGTCTGGACTCGCCAGAATGGAGGGCTTTCTGTTGTAGATGGCGAACAATGGGCCGCAATAGATAAGGCGATAAAATATGGTTATCGTAGATTGGTTAAAAGTGATGGTTCCAAGATTGCAGCAGGCCTTGCCGATTTAAAAAGAAAACATGGATTTGTTGATGAGCCTGCTTCTAATGTGAAGCCATCACCTAAGCAAAACGATGCAATCATATTGCCATCGCCCCCATCCATACTTGTCGACCCCGCAGAAATAGCCCGCAAAACGGTAACGGATCTTTTTGCTGAACTTTCTGGAAAATTGCTTGCGGATGTCTCTATGATTGTCGAGCAGCTAAGGCCACAGCCTGTGCCGACCGTGGAAGACGCGCCATCCGTCGCAGTCGAATTACCGCGCCAGAAACGCAAATACACCAAGCGCACAGCGGTCAAAACAGAGGCTGAAAGCTCTCCTAAATCTGGTGCAGTTGTCTTTAACGCGCCATTATTTGAAGCCAAAGACAATGCAGGTATAAACATGCAGACCTGCCTCGTAAATGCGGAACGTGCAGCTAGCTACGAAGATTTAATTGGCGTGCGCGGCAATCTGCAAAAATTCGCCGAACTCCTTATCCATCACTCCATGCTTGGCATGCAGCAATTTCTAGCAAATCTAGAAATTGAAGCAAATACAAGAAAAGGCATAGAGGATACCATTAAGCAGTATCGCAATGATTTTGCTTCACGAACTGCGCAGACTGATTCACTCGCTTCTTTTAGAAAAGTCGCAGTTGATCTTAAAGATCATCCCTCGGGCGCATTGCCTTCGTCGATATATTTTGGATTGCGTAAACTGTCAAATGTAGCGGCGAATAGCTCCACCGAGCTACTAGACATAGCCTTCCAGATTGCCCAATGGTTCGATGCGTCTTTTTGTCGCAAGGTTGAATTGTCTGCGACTGCAAAGGCTGAACCCGATCTCAAACCCCAAGCAATCATTGAACATATCAAACAACCGGAAACCGTCGTTATTCCAGCGAGCATGTTAAAAGTTTTAGGGCTTACCGCCGAACAAATGGATGCGGTTAAGGACACGAACGCGGGCCAGATCATCACCCATTTTGTTGAGCATTTGGCCGAAGAGCCTCCAGCAATCAAACAAACGCGCAATGCACACGCGCAAATGGCCTACCAGGCTGTCGCCCCTGTTGTGAAAGACATGGTGGGCAATGGAAAAAATATTCAAGAAGTGATCGATGAATTGAATAGATTAGAGGATATGAGCGCCTCTGTGAGAGAGCCAACTCAATGGAGAGTTGGATTGCTGTTGCGTGGCGTGGTTCTCAATCGCGGCTCCTTGCCTTTTAGCGCTTTTGAACTGGAGAGGCCGACGCAATCTAGAATGCGTAATGATAGGAAAAACAAGCTTTAGGCTATAATTTATCGGCTAGATTCATTTTACTTCGTTTATTTCGGTACAGAAATTACCTGTCACCACAATCAAGCCATATTTTAAACATAGATTCCCGCCGAGAAAAGGGCGAGACTGTGGACTCGAAAAGCCTTTGAACGGGCGTTTCGGCGTTTTTGCCTTTGTATGCCTTCCCCTGCCCCCGTATCGCTTTAGCCTGCCGGAGTTTTCTGAATGTGGATTGTGCGCATTGCGTTGGGGCGGCCTTATACCTTTGTCGTGCTGGCTATTCTGCTGTTGATTTTCGGGCCGTTAAGCGTCGCGAAAACGCCTATCGATATTTTTCCAAATATTGGTATTCCGGTTGTCGCCACGATCTGGAATTTCGGCGGATTGCCGCCCGATGAAATGGCCAACCGTATTGTCGGCACCTATGAACGATCCCTGACCACCACTGTCAATGATATCGAACATATTGAATCGCAATCATTGTCCGGTATTGCCGTTGTTAAAACCTTTTTCCATCCCGGCGTTAAAAGCGATATGGCAATGGCCCAGACAACCGCTATTGCCCAGACACAGTTACGCTCTCTACCGCAAGGCGCCACGCCGCCTTTCATCACCATCTATAACGCTTCGAGCGTGCCGGTTATGCAATTGGCCTTATCGAGCAACACGTTGTCTGAGCAGGAATTATTCGACACCGGCACCAATACAATTCGGACACAGTTGGCGACCGTTCAGGGCGCGGCATTACCCAACCCCTATGGCGGTAAAATGCGCCAGATTCAGGTCGATTTGGATCAGCAAAAACTGCAAGCGCTGGGGTTATCGGCACAGGATGTCAACACCGCCATCGGCAACCAAAACCTTATTTTGCCGTCGGGCACCGAGAAAATCGGCGATTATGAATATAACGTGAAATTGAATGCCAGCCCGACTGTGGTGGATGATTTCAACAATCTGCCGATTAAGGCTGTGAATGGCACCACCATTTACATCCGCGATGTTGCACATGTGCGCGATGGTTTTGCGCCGCAAACCAACATTGTGCGCGTTGACGGGAAACGCGCCGTGTTGATGACGGTGCTGAAAACCGGCGATTCATCGACGCTTGATATTATCTCGCGCGTCAAAAGCAAGGTTGAACAATTCCGTGGCAGCCTGCCGCCCGGCCTTGATCTGCATATCATCGGCGATCAATCGGTTTTTGTGCGCGCCGCCATTTCGGGCGTGGTGCGCGAAGGCATTATCGCCGCCACCCTGACCGGCTTTATGATTTTGCTGTTTTTGGGAAGCTGGCGCAGCACGTTGATTATCACTCTGTCCATTCCACTTTCCATTCTTGCGTCATTAATGGCGTTATCTGCCTTGGGCGAAACGATCAACATTATGACTTTGGGCGGGCTGGCACTGGCGGTTGGTATTTTGGTCGATGATGCGACTGTGGCCGTTGAAAACATCAACTGGCATCTGGAACATGGCAAGGATGTCGAAGAGGCCATTTTGGATGGCGCGCAGCAAATCGCCATTCCCGCTTTGGTGTCCACACTGTGTATTTGCATCGTGTTCATCCCGATGTTTTTCCTGAGCGGCGTTGCGCGTTATCTGTTCGTGCCGCTGGCCGAAGCCGTCATGTTCGCCATGCTGGCGTCTTATTTCCTGTCGCGCACCCTTGTGCCGACGATGGCCAAATATCTTTTGCACAAGCATGAAGAAAAAAATGAACATGCGCCGAAATCGAAAAACATCCTGGTGCGCGGGCAGTTGGAATTTGAGCGCCGGTTTGAATCTTTCCGCGACGGCTATCATGACTATTTAAAAAAGACGCTGGATCATCGTGGTCTTTTTATCACGATTTTTCTGGGCTTTGTGTTGTTGTCTGTGGCGGCGTTGGGGCCGTGGTTGGGGTCGGATTTTTTCCCGTCCGTCGATGCCGGGCAAATTAAATTACATTTCCGCGCCCATACCGGCACGCGCGTCGAAGAAACGGCGGCTTTGTGCGATAACGTCGATACGATTATTCACAGCGTCATTCCGCAATCCGATCTGGACAGCGTTACGCATAATATCGGCATCCCGAACAGCGGCATTAACTTGACATACAGTAACTCCGCGCCCATTGGGCCGGCGGATGCCGATATTTTGATTTCCTTGAATGAAGACCATAAACCCACGGCGGATTATGTGCGCACGTTACGCGAAAAACTGAACGAAAAAATGCCGGGCGTTTTATTCACCTTCCTGCCCGCCGATATGGTCAGCCAGATTTTGAATTTCGGACTGCCCGCGCCAATTGATATTCAGATTATCGGCGCCAATGCCGACAACCGGAAATATGCCGAAGAATTGTTGGAGAAAATCGTGCATATCCCCGGCGTGGTCGATAGCCGCCTTCACCAACCCGACGATGCGCCCGAATTCCGCATTAAGGTCGACCGCACGCGCGCCGAAGAATTGGGCATCACCCAACATGATGTGGCCAGCAATTTGCTGATATCGCTTTCCGGCAGCTTCCAGACATCCCCGACTTTCTGGCTCGATCCGAAAAACGGCGTTTCCTATTCCGTTGTGACGCAAACGCCGCAATACCGTTTGGAAAGCCTCGATGATTTGCGCAACATCCCCGTTGTCGGATTAAAGGGCAGCCAGCAGATTATGGGTGGCCTTGCGACAATCGAACGCGGCGTTGGCCCCGGTGTTGTTTCGCATTACAACGCGCAACCCGTGTTGGATGTTTTCGCCAATGTGCAGGATCGCGATTTGGGCGGCGCGTCTGCCGACATCAAGAAAATTTTAAAAGACACCGCGAAAGATGTGCCCAAGGGAACCATGGTCATTCCGCGCGGCCAGATGGAAACGATGGATAGTAGTTTTACCGGCCTTTATCTTGGTTTGCTCGGCGCGATTGTCTTGGTTTATTTCCTCATCGTCGTGAATTTCCAATCATGGACGGATCCGTTTATTATCATCACCGCATTGCCGGGTGCGATTGCGGGCATTGCGTGGATGTTGTTCCTTACCCACACGACACTCAGCGTGCCGGCTTTGACTGGCGCCATTATGTGTATGGGCGTGGCAACGGCCAATTCTATTCTGGTGGTCAGCTATGCCCGCGAACGCATGACGCATGGCGATGATGCGTTGAAGGCCGCGTTGGAAGCGGGATTCACGCGGTTGCGCCCCGTTATGATGACAGCGCTGGCAATGATTATTGGTATGGTGCCGATGGCGATGGGTCTGGGCGAAGGCGGCGAGCAAAATGCGCCCCTTGGCCGCGCCGTGATCGGCGGCCTTATATTTGCAACGGGCGCGACGTTGTTTTTTGTGCCTGCCGTTTTCACATTGATACATGGCCGTAAAGGCGCAGCTGAAATGACTCCGAAGGAGAACACCTAAATGTCAGAGCCTTCCCACAAAAAACATCATCATAAACTCGGGCTATTGCTTGTTGTTCTTGTCATCATTGGCGTATGGGGCGTTGTGTCGCGTATCGAAGCGGCATCGGCGCTCAAGAAAAACACCAATAAGGAAGCGGTGCCCCATGTGATTGTGCTTGCCGCGCCACACACACCATCCAATGAAGAAGTGGTTTTGCCGGGCACCGTACAGGCGTGGCACGAAGCGCCGATTTACGCGCGCACCAGCGGTTATCTGAAAAACTGGAATGTTGATATCGGCGGCCATGTCAAAGCCGGTGATGTGTTAGCGGATATTGAAACCCCCGAAATCGATGCGCAATTGCATCAGGCCGAAGCGGATTTGGCAACCGCCAAAGCCAACAACATTCTGGCGCAAAGCACAACCAAGCGTTGGCAGGATTTGTTAAAAACCCATTCCGTGTCGCAACAGGAAGCCGATGAAAAAAGTGGCGCTGCTGCGGCCTCTGCAGCCACCATGGCGGCATCGCAAGCCAATCTGGATCGCCTGCATCAATTGGAAGATTTTAAAACGGTGATTGCGCCATTCGACGGCATTATCACGGCGCGTAACACCGACAAAGGAGCCCTTATCAATGCGGGCAGCAACGGTACGGGGCTAGAGCTTTTCCACATTGCCGACACATCCAAATTGCGGATTTATGTTCAGGTGCCGGAAAATT
Source organism: Alphaproteobacteria bacterium (assembly GCA_026225415.1). GTDB lineage: Bacteria > Pseudomonadota > Alphaproteobacteria > UBA9219 > UBA9219 > CAIXLI01. Next base: position 105,096 of record JAMFSS010000002.1, read on the forward strand.
ATGCGCAATCGATTACACCCGCCGTAAAAGCCGATTTGCTGCTCCCCGAATATCCTGGCCGCACCTTTGAAGCATCCTATGAACATAGCGCCGATGCGCTGGACCCCGTTACACGGACTTTGCTGGTTCAGTTTGTGTACGATAACGGCAATGGTGATTTAATGCCGGGCAGCTATGCCGAAACGCATTTAAAATTATCGTCGGGCAACACGGCCGTTCATTTGCCGGTCAGCACTTTGTTGTTCCGCGGTGACGGGATGCAGGTTGCCACTGTGGTCGATAATGTCGCGCATTTGAAAACCATTACCATTGGCCGTGATTATGGCAAGGAAGTGGAAGTTTTGACCGGCATCAGTGCTGATGAAATGGTTATCAACAACCCGCCGGATTCGCTGGCCGACGGACAAAAGGTCGAAGCCACAACGCAGGATGCGGCACCCAAGAAAGATGATGCGCCGAAAAAAGACGATGGCCAAAAATCCGATGATAAAGACAGTAAGGATGGCGCAAAACCATGATCCATCTTCGCCGTTCTTTGGGTCTGTCACTCGCTCTGGCGCTTGCCGCTTGCGACTTTGCGCCGAGTTATCAGGTGCCGTATGCGCCCGCGCCCGCTGCGTATAAAGAATCTGGCAATTGGGTTGTTGGAAAACCGGATGATGGCAACGGCACCAGCGAATGGTGGCGCGAATTTGGCGACCAAACATTAGACACGCTGGAAGAGCAAGTCACAGAAGCCAACCAGAATTTAAAAATCGCCGTCGCGCAATATGATCAGGCGCGCGCCCTATCGCGCGAGGCGCGTTCCGCCTATTACCCATCCATCACGGCTAATGCGGGGGCGACGCGCGCGCGTTATTCGCAATCAACCGCCAATGTCTCGTCCGTGAATCAATATAATGATTTCACGATGGGCGCGGATTTGTCCTATGAAATCGATGTGTGGGGGCGTGTGCGCAACACGGTCGAGGCGAACGAAGATCAGGAACAGGCGACGCAAGACGATCTGGCCGGTGTCGCGTTAAGCCTGCATGCCGAATTGGCCGATGATTATTTCGCGCTGCGCGGTGATGATACGTCGCAAGATATTTTGGATAAAACGGTTGAGGCCGATCAAAAAGCGCTTGATTTAACCCAGCAACGATACAAAGGCGGCGTATCGGCCGAGGTCGATGTTGATCAGGCCGAAACCCAGTTGGAAAATGCGCGGACGCAGGCAACCGATATGCATCTGCAACGCGCGCAGCTGGAACATGCGATTGCCATTCTGGTTGGCAAGGCGCCCGCCGATTTCGCGCTGGCCGTTGCGCCATTGACCACCAAAGCGCCGCTTCTGAACGCCGGCATCCCCTCCACCCTTATGCAACGCCGCCCCGATATTGCGGCAGCCGAGCGCCGCGTGGCGGCGGCCAATGCCGAAATTGGCGTGGCGCGCGCCGCATGGTTTCCCACATTCAATTTAATGGCGATGGCGGGCGTGGACAGCGCCTCGGCATCAAAACTGATATCGGCACCCAGCCTGTTTTGGTCATTGGGGGCCTCTGCCACTATGCCGTTATTTGAAGGTGGATTGATCGATGCGATGAATGATGTCGCCCGCGCCGCCTATAACCAGCAAGTCGCGAATTACCGCCAGACGGTTTTGGTGGCTTATGGCGAGGTGGAAGATAATCTGGCCTCTATCCATCATCTGGATATGGAAAACAAAACACAGGCCGCAGCGACTGCCGCGGCGGAACGCTCCCTGATGCAGGCCAATATTTTGTATAAAGGCGGTGATGCGACTTATCTGGATGTCGTCGTGTCGCAAAATAACGCGTTACAGGCTGAACTGGCCACGGCCACATTGGAGGTGCGTCGCCTGACCGCCAGCGCGGAATTGATCAAGGCGTTGGGCGGGAGCTGGAAGAAGGATTAGCCAATTTTATGCCAATCGCGTCCCGATTGTAAAATAACGTCACCCCATGGCCATAGGCAATATCCGGGATTTTTTGAGCGATAACTTCAATCATTGTGGGGGGATGAAAATACCCGGGCTTGGTCGAAGGATCTGGAATATAAAGTAAGGCTTTATACCTTACACCCTCGAATTCGATCCCGGCGGGGCTAAGGAAGAAATTTTCCGCGAAGTTCGGAATCTCATTATCAAATTTATCTGTCCAGCGCACAGTGGTAAAAGAGAATTCCGGTTTTAAAATCGTCATGGCATAAGGCGCGATATTGCAACCCAAAGTACCTACGACATAAGCTTCATCCGCAGCACCGCCGAAATAAGCATCGAAATCCAATCCCCGTTTTTTAAATTCGGGAATTTGCAGCCGGATAGTCCCGCCATCCCGATTAAATCGTTGGTCATGCCCTTCAAGCGCCTGCCCCGATGCAACGCGGTAACCTTGTTTGATGATTGCACTTACAAATTGCATTTTTATTTCCATTACACCCATTATTTATGCCCTACCCCAGATTAAACCCAAGGAGCTAAAAAATGAAAAAAACCACCCTTTTGTCCTGCCTCGCCCTCCTCACCCTTCTATCGGCCTGTAATACCATTTCGGGAGCCGGAAAAGACGTTAGCGCCGGGGGGCAAGATATTTCGCATGCAGCAAATCACGACTAATAGTCGTTAACCATCCTATTACTGAATGATATCAACGTATGTGGAAACCCACCTTTCCACATACGTTATATCCACAAAATGCCTCGAATCCTTGTTTTTGGCATCTTGATATGGTCGGATAGACGCCCCACATAGACTATCTGAGCCTATGAACAAACGAGGATTCCCCATGGATACAGCATCCGCCGGTGGCGCATTATATTCCATTTTATCGTTACGCGACGTTGTCGTGTTTCCGCATAAACCCACGCCTCTCTTTGTAGGCCGGGAAAAATCTGTCCGCGCGTTGGAAGACGCTATGCAGGACGATAAACAGATTTTGATGCTGACGCAGAAATCATCCACGCAAGATGATCCTATGCCCGAAGATTTATACACGGTCGGCACCGTCGGCACCGTGTTGCAACGTTTGAAATTGCCGGATGGAACGGTCAAGGTTCTGGTCGAAGGCACGCACCGCGCCAAGGTGACGCAATTCACCAAGAACCCCGATTTCTTTCAGGCATTCGCCGAACCTATCGAAGAATTTGCCGGCGACCCGAACGAGCTGGACGCGATCGCCCGCGCCGTGGTTGGGCAATTCGACCAATATATCCGTTTGAACAAAAAGATTACGCCGGAAATTCTGGTGACGATCAACCAAATCGAAGACCCCGCCAAGCTGGCCGATATTATTGCAGCGCATCTGGCATTGAAGATTTCCGATAAACAGGCTTTGCTGGAAATCGCGTCGGTCAACCAACGGTTGGAACGTATTTTCGGCCATATGGAAGGCGAAATCGACGTCCTTCAGGTCGAAAAGAAAATCCGCACCCGCGTCAAGAAACAGATGGAAAAGACGCAGCGCGATTATTATCTGAATGAACAAATGAAAGCCATTCAGAAAGAATTAGGCGAAGGCGAAGACGGCAAGAACGAAGCCGATGAATATGTCAAAAAAATCGCCGGCAAAAAATTCACCAAGGAAGCCCGCGAAAAAGTCGAAAGCGAATTAAAAAAGCTGAAAAGCATGTCGCCAATGTCGGCGGAATCCACAGTCGTGCGCAACTATCTCGACTGGATGGTGAATATTCCGTGGCAGGAACGCACGCGCGTGCGTCGCGACCTCAAAGGCGCGGAAAAAGTTCTTGATCAAGACCATTATGGTTTGGACAAGGTCAAGGAACGCATTTTGGAATATCTGGCGGTACAACAACGCGCCAATAAAATTAAGGGGCCGATTTTGTGCCTCGTCGGCCCTCCGGGTGTCGGCAAAACATCATTGGGTAAATCGATAGCCAAGGCGACAGGCCGCAATTTTGTGCGCATGTCATTGGGCGGCGTGCGCGATGAATCGGAAATTCGCGGCCATCGCCGTACCTATATCGGGTCGATGCCCGGCAAAGTCGTTCAGGGCATGAAGAAAGCGAAATCTTCCAATCCGCTTTTCCTGCTCGATGAAATCGACAAACTCGGCCAAGACTGGCGCGGCGATCCATCTTCGGCATTGCTCGAGGTGTTGGATCACGAACAGAACAACAGCTTCAACGATCATTATCTGGAAGTGGATTATGATTTATCGGACGTTATGTTTGTCTGTACTGCGAACAGCCTGCGCATGCCGCAGCCATTGCTTGACCGTATGGAAATCATCCGTCTGTCGGGTTACACCGAAGACGAAAAGATTGAAATTGCCACACACCATCTGTTCAGCAAAATCCAGAAGGATCACGGGCTAAAAAAAGGCGAATTTTCCATGTCGGAAGACGCGCTGCGCGATCTTATCCGTTATTACACGCGGGAAGCCGGCGTACGTAGCCTTGAACGCGAAGTGGCTAATTTGGCGCGTAAGGCGCTTAAGGAAATCGTGTCGGGCAAAACCAAATCGGTTCATGTCACCCGCCGCAATCTGGAAAAATATGCGGGCATTAAACGTCACCGGTTTGGCGAAGTCGAAGCCGAAGATCTGGTGGGCGTCACCACAGGCCTGGCATGGACGGAAGTGGGCGGCGAATTGCTGACCCTCGAAGCCGTGTCATTACCGGGCAAAGGCCGCATCACGACGACCGGCAAGCTGGGCGATGTGATGAAGGAGTCGGTACAGGCTGCGGAAAGCTATGTGAAGTCGCGTGCGATTGCGTTCGGCATCAAGCCCACACATATTGCCAAACGCGATATCCATGTGCATGTGCCGGAAGGCGCGACGCCGAAAGACGGCCCCAGCGCGGGTGTAGGTATGGTGACATCGATCGTGTCGGTCTTGACCAATATTCCGGTGCGCAAAGATGTGGCAATGACGGGCGAAATCACCCTGCGTGGCCGCGTGTTGCCGATTGGCGGGTTGAAGGAAAAATTGCTGGCGGCTCTGCGCGGCGGCATCACGACAGTGTTGATCCCCAAGGACAACGAAAAAGATCTGGCCGACATCCCCGATAATGTCAAAAAGGGTATGAGCATTTTGTTGATGAACACCGTCGATGAAGTGTTGAAGCACGCACTTGTGCGGCCTTTGACCCCAATCGAATGGGATGAAGTGGCGGAAGAAGCGGCTTTGGCGGCGAAGGAAAAGGCGAGTGCGGCGGATGTTGTGAAACACTAGGCTTCACAGTTTAAGAAAACTGGACCCCCGCCTTCGCGGGCATGACGCGCAACGTTACAATTCTAAATTTTTCAAAGTTTTAGGATTTGATATTTGATTACGGTCAAGCTCAGCACTTTCATATTTATCATCCGGCTGCTTCCACTCTGGATGAAGATATAAAACTAACGCATCCGCAGCCTTGCGAAAACCATAACTACCAATCAGTGCTGCTGGAGTAATAAATATAAGCGATTCAAGCTTAGTCATTGTTCCCACACCCCTTTTACAATTGCGCCGTCTGCGCAGAATTCTCGTTTCTAAAATGCGATCGAGCAGGGCTCGGAGTTAAAGACAACGCATAATCGATGCAAAGAATTTGCTCAATGAGTTTCATTTTTTCTCCATCCATTTCAGAAGAAACTTCGTACAATCCCTTACCTCTTCGGTGCAGCATATGGTCAGTACACCAACCAATTTGCCAGCTATCTTCTGTAACTTGGCTGACCCAATCTGCCCGGGGTTCATTTGACGTTTCATGACCAAAAATATGTCCGGCAATCCTCCATGCCAATTTTTCTACAAATTTTCTATCCTCTGCGAGGTCTGCTTCTACCCTGTGTCTAAAAAATAATTCAAAACTATGGCTCGTCATAAAAAACTCCTTTTATAAATTATTTCAAAAATTATAATCTTCAACGCATTTTTTGGCAATAATCTTGTGGCAAGCTAACCCTCTGTTTTAATTATAATTACCACTCCCCCTTCAAAACATTTACATGCCCCATCTTGCGGCCTGCGCGGGTTTCTTTTTTTCCGTACAGATGGAGGGCGGTTTGCGGTTGCGCCAGATATTCCGCCCAGCTGTCCGCTTCATCACCGATTAAATTATACATCACGGCGCGACTGTGCGGCGTGGGGTCGCCAAGCGGCAATCCGCATACCGCCCGCACCAACTGTTCAAACTGATCAACCACACAGGCATCCATCGTCCAATGGCCGGAATTATGCGGGCGCGGCGCGACTTCGTTCATCAATACATGCTGACCCTTTTCATTGGGGCTGCGCAGAACGAAAAACTCAACCGCCAGCAAACCGACAACGCCGAGTTTTGTCGCGAGCAAACGTGCGGCATGTTCGGCCTCCTCAGCCGCATGCGGGGGAAGATTGGCGGGCGCGTGGGTTTCCGCCAGAATGTGACTGCGGTGGATATTTTCGACGGCGGGATAGGCCGCCGAAGCGCCGTCGGCGCGTACCGCAACGATAACCGAAACTTCGCACAGGAAATCGATATAGGCTTCAAGGATGCCAACCGGCGCTCCCATTTGCGCCCAGGCTTGGGCGGCGTCTGTGGCATGTGTAATTTTCACCTGTCCCTTGCCGTCATACCCCATGCGGGTCGATTTCAAAATCGCAGGCAGTTTGAATTTGGGTAACGCCGCCGCCAATTCTTCCGCCGAATGGACAATGGCAAAATCTGTCGTGCCGATACCGATACTTCGCGCGAATGTCTTTTCCTGTTCGCGGTCTTGCGCCACGCGCAACACCTCTATGCCCGGATGCACCGCCGTATGTCGCGCGACAATTTCCAATGTGCGCAACGGCACATTTTCCCATTCCAAAGTCACGACATCGACCGCCGTTGCAAAACCTTCCAATACCGCTTCATCATCGAAGCTGGCACAGGTATGGAACGCCGCAACTTCAACCGCGGGCTCACCCGCATCGGGACAAAATATATGGCAACGATAACCAAGCTTGGCCGCTGCCAACGCTGTCATGCGCCCCAACTGCCCGCCGCCCAAAATGCCGATGATCGAATGTGGCGGCAAGGTTTTCATTTCTTCTTTTTCGCTTTAACCGTCACGGGTTTTTTGCCCACGGATGCCGTCTGCGCCGCACGCCATTTCGCCAGTTTCGCCGCGACATTGGCATCTTGCAAAGCGATGATGGAAACCGCAAGCAATCCTGCATTGGTCGCACCCGCATTGCCAATCGCCAAGGTGCCTACCGGAATACCGGCGGGCATTTGGGCGATGGACAGCAAACTGTCGATACCGTCCAGAGTTTTGCTTTGCACCGGCACACCCAGCACCGGCAAGGTTGTCAGCGCGGCGATCATGCCCGGTAAATGCGCCGCGCCGCCTGCGCCCGCGATGATGACTTGCAAGCCATTACCCGCCGCGCCCTTGGCATAGGCCACCATACGTTCGGGGGTGCGGTGCGCGGAAACGATGCCCGCTTCGTATGGCACGCCGAAATCGCCCAGAATTTTGGCGGCGTTTTGCATACATTCCCAATCCGACTGGCTGCCCATCACAAGGCCGACGAGAGGGCGTGATTGGGGGTTTTTGCTGTTTTTAAGCGCCATGGCATGCTTTCCGAATATAAGGGGAACAGGGCATTTTCTTAACCTGTTTTTCATCAAATTGATAGAATCTTTATGTCATGACAAATCAATTCGATTTTACGACCGACTGGCTGGCCGATGCCGCCCTGACCCCCGAACAAAGACGGGCGTGGAACGCGTTGCGCGGCGATTTGGCCGCCGCCCATGCGCGTAATCAGGAGTTAACCGACAAGCTGCACCGGGCCGAACAACAAAGCCCCGACACCGAACCCACCATTTTAAACCGCCCCGAATTCAACCGCGAAGTCGCCCGCATGTTGGCGTTCGATGAACGTTATGGCGGCATGTCGAGCGTTTTGTATTTTGACTTTGACGGGATGGAATCAACCTCGACCCAATTCGGCAAATCGGTCGTCAACGCCACCTTGCGTGAAATTGGCGCGGTGATGATTAAAAGCGTGCGCGGATCGGATATCATCGGACGTCTGGCACCCGATGAATTTGGCGTGTTGTTGATGCGGTGCGATAATGGCGCCGCCTGGACAAAGGCCGAGGCGATAGCGGCGAGCTTGCAAAAAACCGTTTCCGAAATCCACGGTTGTAAACTCACTATCAAAGTCAGCTATGGCGCTTATACCTTCCGCGATAATGAAGATCTGGCGATGGGGTTAAAGGAAGCGGCCCAAGGTTTAACCCAAATCAAGCAATAATATCCGGCAGCAACTTGCTTTCCACACGCATGATGTCGTCGCGCAAAACCAGTTTGCGCTTTTTCAGCCGCTGAATTTGGATCATGTCCGGTACGGCGCGTTGCGTCAGGGCGCTGATGGCATCGTCCAGATCGCGATGTTCGGCTTTTAACTGCGCCAACATGTCTTCAAGTTTATCTTGCTCATTCATTGGGGTGCTGTCTCTCTAGACCGCGATCGTTTTGGATAGAAGCCCTTGCGCACCATCCAAAGCGTGAATCGCTGGTCTTATCAAAAAAAGGTGGAGCGTGATTTTTCTTCTCTTCTGGTTAAATATCAAGAAATCACGCTCTTGTGGTCGCGCTATATACCAGAAAAATGGGCTTTATGCCACGGTTCTGTTTGCTTAAAATGCTTTATGGCCTACAATTGGCGGCCCCTGTCAGATTCCAAGGAAATCCATGTCCCCTACCCCCTCCAATGCCCCCAAAAAACGTATCGCCATTTTAACCAGTGGCGGCGATTGTGCTGGCCTTAACGCCGTTATGCGCGCCGTTGTTTTGCGCGCCGAAACCCTGAATTGGGAAGTGATAGGCATCATGGATGGCACACACGGGCTTTTGGAAAGCCCGCCGCACTATGCGCAACTCCACAGCAAGAATATGGATACGGTTGTGATGCGTCAGGGCGGCACAATTCTGGGCACCACGAACAAAGGCGACCCGTTTGCCTATCCCATGCCGGACGGCACATTAAAAGACCGTTCAGGTGAAATTATCGATGCGTTTAAAAGTTTGGGTTGCGAAGCTTTGATCGGCATCGGCGGTGATGGAAGTTTGGCGATTTTGTCGCGCCTTGCGAAACAAGGCGGCTTTCCGTTGATCGGTATTCCCAAAACAATCGACAATGATTTGGGCGCAACGGAAATGTCGGTCGGTTTTGGCACCGCCGTTGATGTGGCGACCGAAGCATTGGACAGATTGCAACCCACAGCCGCCAGCCATGACCGCATTATGATTTTGGAAGTGATGGGACGCGATGCGGGTCATATAGCCTTGACCGCCGGTATTGCGGGCGGCGCCGATGTTATTTTGATCCCCGAAATTCCGTATGACATTAAAAATATTGCCGCGCATATCAAGAAAATCCGTGAAAATGGCCGCAATTTCGCGCTGGTGGTTGTGTCGGAAGCGGTGAAAACCGCGCATGGCCAAAGCGTCAGCAAGGATTTCTTTGGCGGTCAAAAACGCCTGGGCGGTATTGGACATATCTTGGGCGAGCAAATTGCGGATGCCTGTCAGGCGGAAACGCGCGTGACCGTTTTGGGGCATGTGCAGCGTGGCGGACAACCGATTGCGCAAGACCGTATGTTGGCCGCCGCCTTTGGCGTGCATGCCGTCAGCTTAATTGAACAAGGTAAATTCGACCGTATGGTTGGGTGGCAGCACCGTCAGGTTGTCGATGTGCCGATTGCCGAAGCGATTAAAGAAAACCATGTCGTGGAGAAAGACGGCACATTGATGCGTACAGCGCGTGGTTTGGGCATTTGTCTGGGGGATTAAGAGGCCAGCACGTTTGGCGCGGGGTGTGGTGCCGCAATCGCAACATGGGTGGATGCGCCCACAACCGCATTATCCGCGCGTAAATTGCGGCGCAAGCCCATACGGTCGATGACTTTCTTATTCATGGCCGCGACGAAAGCCACAGAAAAAGCGCGCCAGCCATTTTTTGCAAGAAGCGCGGCGGGGGCAAACACTCCCGCCACACTGGATTCCATCACGGCCACGCTGGCGAACAGGGATGTAAAGCCAAATTGGGGTGCAGACACATTATCATTGTCGACAGAGTCGTTATCGTCTTTTTTGTTTTTGCGTGGTTCGGGTGTCATGCCCAAACGTTTTTCGGCTTCGATCCTGTCGCGGCGATTGCTGGAATGAAGTTTAAGGATAAGCCCGCGGACAGCATCTTCACCCAGCGCGTTTTTCAACATGCGCACATACCACGGCGCCAACATCAAACTGCGGAACAGAAACGAATCCGCGCGTTTGGGTTCATAGTCAGATTTTTTATCCAAAGGCTTTTCGCGTTTGATGAGATGATCGCGGTTGGTGTCTTTGGGAATTTGGCTGCCCATCATCCAGAGCCGGTCATTAAACCGCATGCGCCACACGCCGGGCGTCACCTGTGCGGCCTTGGTTGCCTCGGTCAGATCATCATAGGATTTGCGCGCGGGATGAAACATGCCCCATTATGCCAGAATGTTGGTTAAGGAACCGTTCTTTTTAATAAACGATTGAATTATATGATTATTCGGCCTTGCAACCGGGCAGGCAATTCTTCAAAGAGGTACGACATTCACCGCTGGCGCCGAAAACGCCGCTGGGCCCCTGCTGGCCGTCATTGTTGACGGCTGAACTGCTATCCATGCAACGGCTGTAATCATCGTTGCAGGAACGCTTGCACATTTCCTTGTCGCTTTCGATGACCGTTTCTTTGCCATCGCGTCCGACATAGGTATCAACAGGTTTGGTGCCCGATATACAGCCAGAAAGCCCGACCGCGATAAACGCCCCCATAACCAACATCATGAGGGTGCGTTTTTGCATGGGGTTAGACCTTTGCTGCTTCGGCTTCCGCCGCGGTTTGTTTCAGGAGCAGTTCGCGTTGCTTGGCGCCCTTGGCTTCCGTGTCGCGTTCAACGAATTCGATCATGCCCATTGCGGCTGCGTCGCCGTAACGGAAACCGGCTTTGATAACGCGGCTGTAACCGCCGGTGCGCGTTTTGTAACGTTCCGCCAATGTGCTGAACAATTTACGGACCGCTGTTTCATCGCGCAAAATCGACAGTGCGCGGCGACGATTGGCAAGGCCACCTTTTTTGCCGAGCGTAATCAGGCTCTCGGCAATCGGGCGTAATTCCTTGGCCTTGGCCAACGTCGTGGTGATCTGTTCGTTTTCGATCAGGGCCACAGCCATATTGGCGAACATCGCCTTACGGTGGGTAGCGGTGACGCCGAGTTTACGATGTGCATTTCCGTGACGCATGTTCTTTCCTTCTATGGCTTGGCTCTGTGATTTCCCTGATGGGCTCTTGCAGAAACCGGTTGAGAGAAGACGCAGCCTGAAATCAGAACTGCGTCTTTTAGATTATTTTTCTTAGAACGGTTCTTCCATGCGCTTGGCCAGGTCTTCAATATTTTCTGGCGGCCATGTTGGGATTTGCATACCAAGGGTCAGGCCCATCTGGGTCAAAACTTCCTTGATTTCGTTCAAGCTCTTGCGGCCAAAATTCGGCGTGCGGAGCATTTCGCCTTCCGATTTTTGAACCAGATCGCCGATATAAACGATGTTGTCGTTCTTGAGGCAGTTGGCCGAACGAACCGACAATTCCAGTTCGTCAACCTTGCGCAGCAAGTTACGGTTGAAGGGCAGATCGCCAACAGGTTCTTGCGTACCGGCATGGGCGTGCGGTTCTTCAAAGTTGATGAAGAACTGCAATTGGTCTTGCAGAATACGCGCGGAAATCGCCACGGCGTCTTCAGGCGAGATCGAGCCATCGGTTTCAACGGTAATCGCCAGCTTGTCATAATCAGTGACTTGGCCAACGCGGCTATGTTCGACCTTGTACGCAACCTTGCGGACGGGGCTGAACAACGCATCGATAGGCAACAAACCAATAGGTGTGTCTTCCTTGCGCAGGGCGGCAGCCGGAATGTAACCACGGCCTGTTTCGACCATCAGTTCCATCGACAATTTCGCGCCGCGATCCAATGTGCAGATAACCAAATCGGGGTTCATCACTTCGACTTCCGAACCGGTTTCGATTTGCTTGGCAGTCACTTCGCCCGGGCCTTCGGCGCGCAAACGAACGCGGCGCGGCAGGTCGCTGTGCGAACGCAGGGCAAGGCTCTTGAGGTTGAGGATCATATCGGTGACATCTTCGCGCACGCCGGGGACGGACGAGAATTCATGCAGCACGCCTTCAATCTGGATCGAAGTGACGGCGGCACCTTGCAGCGACGAAAGCAAAACGCGACGAAGCGCATTGCCCAATGTCATGCCAAAACCACGTTCCAACGGTTCGATCACCAGAGTGGCGATGTTGGGGTTATTGTCCGACGCATGGACATTCTTGGTTGGCTGAATAAGAGATTTCCAGTTCTTTTGCAACACGGTCAGACCCTTTCGGTTTATTTCAGAATAGGTAGTGTGATTTCTTGCGTTAGACGCGGCGACGTTTGCGTGGACGGCAGCCATTATGCGGTATCGGCGTCACATCGCGGATGGATGTCACCGAAAAACCGACAGCCTGCAAAGCGCGCAGTGCGGATTCACGACCGGCGCCCGGGCCCTTGACTTCGACTTCGACAGAGCGAACGCCATGTTCAATGGCTTTCTTGCCTGCGTCTTCTGCCGCCATCTGCGCGGCGTAAGGGGTCGATTTACGCGAACCCTTGAAGCCCATCAAACCCGAAGAAGACCAAGCTATGGTGTTACCCTGCGCATCGGCAATCGTGATGATGGTGTTGTTAAAGCTGGCATTCACATGGGCGATGCCATTGACGATATTCTTGCGTTCGCGACGGCGGCGAACCGCGGTCTTGTCGGTTTTTTCTTTAGCTGCGGCCATTTTTCTTCTTTCTTTGGTTCAAACATTGCCACAACGAGGCGGCAACTATCCGTTTTGCTCCCCTATGCCAAGGCTTTGGGGAACAGGTTGCTAAGAATTATTTCTTAGCGATTTTCTTGCCGGCAATCGGCTTGGCTTTGCCCTTACGGGTGCGCGCATTGGTATGCGTGCGTTGTCCGCGAACGGGAAGCCCCTTACGATGACGCAGCCCGCGATAGCAAGCCATGTCCATCAAACGCTTGATGTTCATTGAAATATCGCGGCGCAAATCGCCTTCAACTTTGTAATTCTTGTCGATATCTTCGCGAACCTTCAGGATTTCGCCTTCGGTCAATTGATTTACACGCTTGGTCGGGTCGATGCCGACGCGCGCGCAAATTTCCAAAGCATTGGTTGGTCCAATACCAAAGATATAACGAAGCGAGATGTGCAACGGCTTGGCCGTCGGGATGTTTACGCCTGCAATACGTGCCACTTGAGTCTCTCCAAAAGTTCGCCAAATTTCAATAAACAGCAAAAACACCGCCAAAGCCAAGGCCAAAGCGGGGTTAAGGTGGCGCAGTATAAGGATTAAGAAAGGGGAGTCAAGGAAGAAAGGAGGGAAAGAGAGGGCGAGAAGAAGGGGAGATAGAGGGAGAAATAAAGAGAAAACAGGAAGCAAAACAACAAGGATTCAGACTTTTTTCCCTCTTTTCTCGCCCCACCTCTCCTTGCCTCTCACCTTCCCCCTATATCGACAAAATATAAGGTACGCGTATCTCAAACCGCGTCCCTTTGCCCATTTCCGAGAAAACTTCGATCTTGCCGCCCAGATTTTTGACTTCGCGTTCAACCGCTTCCATCCCCACCCCGTGGCCGGACAATTCATTAACCACGTCGCGGGTTGAAAAGCCCCATGAGAAGATGTTCTGGATAACGGCATGATCGCTTTGTTCATGCCATTTGCCTTCGGGCGCGGTGGTCGCCAGCTTGGCGCGAACGCGGGTCGGGTCGATGCCGCCGCCATCATCTTCGATGCCGATATGAAGCCATTGCTGGTTTTCGGCGCCCATTTCCAGATCGCAGTGGATACTCACCTGCCCCGCGGGATCCTTAGAACGGCCAAGGCGCGTCACGGCAGGTTCGATACCATGATCGATGATGTTGCGGCAGATATGCGTGAGCGAGAACATCAAGCCATGCAAACGGCGAGTCAGCACCGGCGGGTTGGAGCCGGTGTAACGGATAGGCTTGACCTGCTTGCCGGTAATTTCGGCAAGGTCGGCCAATTCGCGGTCGAACTGGTTGAAACAATCGCGGATGGGCAGCGCAACAATAAAGCGCAGATAATGATCGATGACTTCGTGGCTGGTTCCCGCCGCATTCATCACGACGGCAAAATTATACAATGCGCTTTCTTCGATTTCGTGCATGTTGCCGCGGCGTTCGTAATCCTGGCCGATCAATTCCTTGATCTGTTCCAACACATCGTTCAAATCTTTTTCAATGCGGCGGCGGCCCGATGCCAGTTCGGCATTAAATTGTTCATCGGTGGTGATTGTTTCGCTGCGTAAAATGCCTTCCAGCGCATGAACCGTGTCGCCCACATCGTTCAAATGGAAATGCTTCACGGCGGCTTTTAACGTATGCAGCATGCGCAACAGATCAGATGAAGTTTCGCGTGTCACGGGCAAGGATGACTGCTCGAGGAACTGCCGCACATGGGTGATGGTTGCCAAAAACTGATTGCGCTCGCGGAAGATGCGGCAAATCATATCGGCGTAATCCTGACGTTTTTCGGCCAGATCCTGTGCCGCATATTCTTCCGTCTGGTCGGTCGCGATTAAAACGACGCGCGACAAAATTTCTGGCTTGGAATAAATAGGGCGGTACACCAGTGTGATGCGGCGACTGTCGCCATGCGGAAAAAACTGCGGCAGGAAATTGACGACATCCTGAAAACCCAGCGCGTGGTTGGGCATGAACAAAACATCCAGCCAATCCTTGAAATCGCCGCGCCCTTCTTCGGGCACGCGCAAAACATCCATAATATCTTTGCCGGAAGGAACGGTGGCCAGCAAATCAAGACAGGCCTGCGAATAAACGCTGTCACATTTCCCATCGATGCCGAAAGACAAGAACCCCTGCCCCAAACTGTTGACCAGAACTTCGGTCAGATTGGCGTGGTCGGAAACAAGCTTATGAACGGCAAAATTTAAATAATAAAGATAACCAATGCCGCCAATGGTGGCGACCGTGATGATGACAAAACTAAGAAGGCTGGTCACCGCCATCAGCCCGAACACAGGCAAGGCAACCGCCACCAGCAAGACGACAACAATAGCCGTCATCCCCGCAAGAGAGGTATGCAGCACATCGACATGGCGTTGGGCTTCTGTTAGCGCGGAAGACGTACCCGCAGGCGCGCGGCCAGCGGAAATATCGCCATTTGTCAGTGCAAGAGTGCTGGCATCATCCATGACAAGCCTTCAGATATTAGTCATTTCCAGAAGCGCCGGATGGTTGATGCATGGCGATATAGACCTGAAACATTTTTCCGTCCAAATGGAACGGAACAATCATATATTTGCCGCGATGGAACTGGCTGACAAAATGGCCTTTGCCCGACACCACGCAAGGGATGCCCAGCTTGACCTGATGCCCGCGCTGGTTCAATTCGGTTTTGACCTGACCGAAAACCATGTTGGTCAATTCGCCAACCGCATCGACTGCCATTTCGTGCGTGATGGAAACCGATTTGCCGACAACCTGGGGTAAAATATCGCGCATGGTTTCGAATGTCATGCACAACATCAATGTGCCTTCCAGATGCGATTGCACCATGCCGATGATGCCGGAAATGTCGCCTACCAACGACACCATGCCGTCGCCATATTCGCTTGTGCCTGCCGTTACTTCGACATTAAAAGTCTCGCTCAGCGATTTGGTAACCGCGCCGATAACATCTTTGGCAAGCGTCTCGTTGAGACCGATAAGATTTGTCATGCTGCGCCCCTTAACCGAAAATGCCTGCGCCGGATTGACGCTTGCGTTTAAGCCATTCGTTAATTTCAAACAGCTTTTTCGCCAGATCGGCAGGTGAAACGGGTTTGACGATGTACGAGGTTGCCCCTGCCTTGATCGCCTTCATGATGTTTTGCTGCTCGGATTCCGCCGTCAGCATAACAAAAGCCGTGTCGGCATATTCCGGTTTGGCGCGGAAATAGCTGAGCACTTCCATGCCGGAAATGGTCGGCATGTTCCAGTCAAGGAAAACGATATCGTAAGACTGGTTGGCCGAACGCGCTTTTTGCACCAGATCGATGGCTTCGTTACCATCGGCGGCGGTCTGCACATTTTCGATCTTGGATTCCCGAAGCGTATTACGCACAAACTGCCGGATCAAAAAATGATCGTCGGCAATCAGGACTTTTAAACTGGCGAGCTGACTCACGAGGCATTCTCCTTTTATGGCTTTTCCCTGACAATCACCAGCTGCGCTGGATGCGCAAAGATAATGTGAGGGACGGGACTCCGTTAGGCATGCGGGTAAAGCTTGCGATTCTTGCCACAAAATCATTGCCGCATAGTTAAGGACGGGAAGATGGGAATTAGAAAAGTTTTTTAAGCGCGGCGCTCAGCCGGTGACGCACTTGTTCGCGCCACACAACCCCTTGATTTACAACCCAATTTAACTGAATAGCGCGGCGTGGCCCCTCAAAGGAATCATGGCCATGCCAGGCATTAGGTTGGTTTCGGAAGGCCAACAATGTCCCCTGAATGGGGGGCACCTCGGCAAAAGAATCGTCCAGGCTGTTGGGCGAGCGCAGTAGACGCAGCCTGCCGCCCGGCTGTTCCCATTTGCCATTCATATAGATAAGGACAGTTATCAGCTTGGTTTTACTGTCGGTATGGATTTGCCCATCGGTGGCGCGGCATTGGCCGCGCACTGTCACGGTGGTCGGGCGATTGGCCAAATCCATATTGAATTTATCCGCGATAATCGCGGTCATCTCATCGCCCTGAATATCATCCATAAACTGGCGGAACGCGCCGCCGTAAGTCAGGGAAGGCAAAGGCACACTGCCCGCGATTTTGACATCGGGGTAATCGGCTTCGATTTTGGCCAAGGAGTCATCGCGCACAAAATTCGGCACGATGACATAGGGAAACGGATCCTGTGTCACCGGGGTGCCGCGCAGCGCATCGAGATTGATTGTTTGTGCCATGGCTTTAAAATAGATTTTGGCAGGCTCTAGGTCAACAGGCTTCTGATACGATCTGCCACTAACTTCATATCATCAAGCGGAGCATAAACCCAATCATCGATATGCCCTGTAAAAGGGCGCGTCATGCCGTCATCGCGCATCGCCTGATGGAACCGGCGAAATTTATCCGACCCGCCCGGCAGATTGACAATCATAACCGGCTTGCCGGTAGAACAGGCTTCGGTCACCATACCCACGCTGTCGCAGGTAGCAATAATCGCATCGGCCAAACCCAGCATACCATAATAAGGGTTGGGCACCGGCCCGTTCCAATCCCAGATATAGGCGTTCGTTCCCTGCATTGCTTCGCGCAATATCGCCATATTCTCATCGCCTGTGCGGCGCGACGGCGTGATCATCAAACTTGCGCCGCTATTGGCTAGCGCTTTTAACTGTGCAGCCAACACTTTCATTTCGCGCGGCGTCAGGCTGTAAACCGCATTGGTTCCACCAACCAGAACGGCGATGCGCGGGTTGGGTAAATGGGCGATTTGCGGCGCGAATTTTTTCGCTTCGCGCGCCAGCATTTCGGGTGTGACGCGATGCAACGACCCGCGCGTGGTCATGACATTGGCACCGCTTAGGGCATCATGGCGCGGCACAATCACCAAATCAAACCGCGAAGGATCGATAACAGGATTTTGAATTTGCACCGTGACGGTTCCCCTGCCCCCATCTTTGCGTGACATGCGCCGCGCATACAATGCAGCCGGCACGCTCGCCCGTCCGGTGGCAATCAGTAAATCCGGCCAGGGTGGCGTGATATCATCACCCGCCCCATCAAACGCCCATTGCAACCCATGTCGTAAAAAGGGGCTTAGCTGCTTCCACGGGCTGCGAAGCTTGACGCGCTTGATAACAGGGGTTAATCCCAATGCCTCGGCCAACCCGACACATTGGTTTTCCATCCCCGCTTTGCCGTCGGTCACGACCCAACAAGTGAGGGGGCCGGGGGTCGGGGGTCGGGGATCAAGAGTGTCTTTTATATTGTGCATTTAATGCTTAGAAATTTTCCTGATATAGAAGTCAATCTTATTCTATGCTACCCCTGATCCCCGCCCCCTGACCCCTGACCCCACCTTCCCATGAAGCACGTCAAACTCGACCGCACCGATATTCGCATTTTGCGCGAATTACAGCATGATGGCAGCATCACCAATGTCGAGTTGGCGAAAAAGGCCGGCATTTCGCCGCCACCCTGCCTGCGCCGCGTTAAAGCGTTGGAAGAAGCCGGTTACATCCGCGGTTATCACGCCGATATCGCGGCCGACAAAATGGGTTTTGGCATTACCGTCTTTACGATGATCGCCCTGACCAACCATACCGAAAGCGATATTGCGCATTTCGCAAAGTTAATCGAAGGCTGGCCGCAAGTGCGCGAAAGCTATTTGATGACAGGCGATTGCGATTATCTTTTGAAGATTGTCGCGGAAGATTGGGAAGCATTTCAAAAATTTGTGACCAGCCAGTTGACCGGCGCGCCCAATATCGCGCATATCAAATCCATGCCCGCGATGCGCCGCAATAAATTCTGTCCCGGCGTGCCGATTGAGGATCGAGTTGAAGTGAAGAACGAAGCTCGAGGTTAACCTCCCTTCGTCATCCCAGAAGTTTTGCTTTTTCGTGCCTTCAGGCGCGGAAATGCAAAGCTATCTGGGATCCAGTTTTCATTTCCATACAAAAACCACGCATTAACCATAAATCATTATTGACTTGTTCTGCTCATCTATGAAATCTTTCTACATCTATTTTCAAGGAAATTTAAATGAGCACATCTTCCAAAAGTCTTTTGGCATATATAGGCACTATGACCGCTAGCATGAGCGCTATAGGATATCTATTAATCGCCGATGGCATAGCAACCAATAAAGCAGACGCACAAATTATTTCTCAAACTAATGCAGCCGTCGAAACAAAAACAATTCAGATGGCTCGAACCTTTCGAGCTTGTGCGGAAGGCGCCATTTTCAATCAATGCGAAGCCGGAGAAATAATTAAACTTCCTACTCCCACCCAGTCCGGCGAACTTTTGATTGTTTCAACCGGCTTTGGCAGCCGCCCCGTTTTTGATGAAAACAACGGCAAGAAATATCCTGTGTTTGCCCGCTAAGAATTCATCGCCAGCCTGCATTTGCAATGCTGGCAATTTTTCTCAGACTACCCCTCGCCCTCCTCAACATCATCGACAGGTGGCGTAACCAAAACCTTATCCACGCGGCGGCCATCCATATCGATAACCTCGAACCGCGCTTCTTCCCATGTGAAGGCATCGCCAGCCGTGGGTATGCGCTTCAGATGGTCGATCACAAATCCGGCCAGTGTTTGAAAATCACCCTCGCCGCGCATATTTTTTAACCCAATCAAAGCTTCGACTTCATCAACCGGAGTCATACCGTCGATCAACCAACTGCCATCTTCGCGCTGGCGGGGCTTCTCGCCGTAATCCTGTCCGCGTCCCGGCAAACCGCCGGTGATGGATTCCATGATATCGGTGATGGAAACCAAACCTTCGACACTGCCATATTCATCAACGACAATCGCCAGATGTTGGCCCGTCTTTTTAAACTGGTCGAGCAAACGCAAAACCGGCGTAGTATCCGCCACAATCAAGGCCGGGCGCATCGCGGTTTGCAAAGACAGATTGATACCGTCGAAAGATTCATTCAGCAAATCCTTGGAATGGACGATGCCCAGAATTTCTTCCATATCGCCCCGCGCGATAGGAAAACGGCTGTACCCGCTGCTGCGGATGGCGTTTTTGTGCTCACGCGGCGGTTCATCGATATTCAACCACACAACATCCATACGCGGCGTCATAATCGACCGCACTGTGCGGTCGGCCAAACGCATCACGCCTTCCAGCATATCTTTCTCGGCGGGCTTTAACGCGCCCGATTGCGTGCCTTCGGCGATCAAATCCTTGATTTCCTCTTCAGTAACTTTTTGTTCCGGCGGGTTATGCAAATGCAAAAGCCGCAACAAACTATCCGTGGACCACGATAATAGCCATACCACGGGCGCGGCAACCGTTGCGCAGAAACTCATGATGGGCGCGACGCGCACCGCGATTTTTTCTGCATAGGATAAACCGATGCGTTTCGGCACCAATTCACCGACCACCAGATTAACAAAAGTGACGCCCGCAACCGTGAGCGTGAGGGCAGCAACATCGCCATGCGGCGCAATCCACGGGATGGTGTTCAGATAAACGCCGAAACTGGCCGCCAAAGTCGCGCCGCTGAACGCCCCTGCCAAAACGCTGTTTAACGTCATGCCGATTTGCACGATGGAAAGATAGGACGAAGGATCTTCGCCCATATCCAAAACCAACTGGGCGCCCGATTGATCGTCTTCGGCCATTTGCCGCAACCGCGCGCGCCGCGCCGACACAATCGCCAATTCGGACATGGCGAAAAACCCGTTCAAGAGAACGAGCAAAACGACAATCATAAGTTCGGTGGTCAGGGACAAGGCAAGCCGACGGGAAATTTCAATTTCAGGAACGATACATCAAAGTAATTCAATAGCAACAATCATTTATTCACCGCACACGGCACAATCCGCCACCAACAAATAAAAAATCATTCTGCGGTAAAGCGGGGCAACATTCTTGTGTGCTTTAATTTCATTCTGCGAGGGTGGGCCACAGCCTCATAAGGTTGCAACACCGTTGCAAAAATAGCATTGAGCTTTGATATATTTCCATCCGCTGCTTCTATGCAGGCAGAGTCAAAATCCCATTTTCTCTCGGATATTTTTGTCCAATCGAAATCACGGCCTGCCTGTCTGGCCATTGCCGTCAGCAATGTTTTCAGGCTGCGCCCATTTCCTTCTCTGAAAGGATGGATGATATTAAGTTCATTATATAAAGACGCGAAGGCATCCGTAAACTTGCTATCCGACA
The DNA here is from genome assembly GCA_026225415.1 of Alphaproteobacteria bacterium. GTDB lineage: Bacteria > Pseudomonadota > Alphaproteobacteria > UBA9219 > UBA9219 > CAIXLI01. Next base: position 126,090 of record JAMFSS010000002.1, read on the forward strand.
AAGCAGACAGGCCAGCAGCGATATCGCCGTTCAAGGCATGTTGATTATGAAAGGCGGAAAAAACTTCTTTCGACTTGGCTTCAATTTTTTCTTTATCGGTAAACACATGCTTTTTACGCATATTGATTGTTCTAAGCTTACCCGCCCAATCATAGACGGGGCCGAACACAACACGGTGCGCAATACGCAAATCGTTTAATCCCCATTTGCCGTTATGGTTTTTAAGCCGCGCAAGGGCAAAGGGTATTGTTACAGATGTAACCATTGCTTCGTAGCGGACAAGGCTCAGCCCATCCGTAATGCCCGCACTGTTGGGTGGCACATTGGATATAGCGCCCGGCTCCCTTACCCCTGAGGATGAGGGTTTTCTCTGGCAAATTTGCTTTCCTGAGCTAATAAAGCGCATAATTCAAAATACTCTTCTTTTGTAACTCGTCCTGTAATCCAAATATCCGCAATCATCGTATCTATTTCTGACTTCCAACCCGCGCCTTCAAGTCTGTTTAAGGCATAGGCTTTGTTAAATTCTATTTCCCTCGCTGCAAGCGCATCGCCACTAAACACGGCTTCCCTCGCCTGATATTCTTCAAGACGTTCAATAAATCCCGGACGTTGGGGTGGTTTAAAAAAATTCATGAAGCGCCTTTCTTGCCGATTACAGCATATAGCCATTTCAAAAACCTTAACAATTCATCAACTTACTATTAACAACTCCGATTATCAGCTTTTTGTCGTACCACCAAGCATAGAATCAGGTATAAAATGATCCGCTTCGGAGGTACCCCATGCGCGTCTATGACTACATCCTCATCACGCTTTTCTTCGGCCTCATCATCGGTGGATGCGGGGTGTGGGTTTTTACGCGCGCCAAAATCGGCACCGAAACACAATTAGGCGAAAAATTCCGCGCCATCGCCGCCGAAACCCTGCGCGACAATCATGAAAGTTTTTTGCAACTGGCCGAAGGCCGGTTGAAACAAAGCGAAATTACATCCGCCGCCACGTTGGATAAAAAATCAATAGCGATTGATGAGCTGATTAAGCCGGTTCGCGATACCCTGCAAAAAATGGATGCGCAGATCCAGGCTTTGGAAACCAAGCGCGAAGGCGCGTATCAGGAAGTTTTGAAAGCCGTCGGCCTTTCGAACGAAGCCCAACAAAAACTGCGCGAAGACACCGGCCAATTATTGCAAGCCCTGCGCACCCCCACCACGCGTGGCCGTTGGGGTGAAATTCAGGTGCGCCGTATCCTTGAAATGACCGGCATGTCCGAACACACCAGTGATTTTTCATCGCAACAACATATTGCGGGCGAAGAAGAAGGCCGCGCGGGCGCGTTGCGTCCCGATTATGTTGTTTCGCTGCCCGGCGACCGTTGCGTAGTTATCGACAGCAAAGTGCCACTGTCTGCCTATATGGATGCCGCGCAAAGCGAAGACGCGAACGTCAAACAAGCCGCGATGTTACAGCATGCGAAACAGGTGCGCGAACATATCCGCAGCCTGTCTTCCAAATCATATTGGGAACAGATTTCCGGCTCGGCCGATTTCGTGGTGTTGTTTGTGCCGGGCGATCATTTCCTTGCCGGTGCGTTGGATTGCGATCCCGGTCTGGTTGAATACAGCACGATGCATAATGTGGTTCTTGCCACGCCCATGACATTGGTTGCCTTGTTGCGCACCGTCGCGCTCAGCTGGCGTCAGGAAAATCTGCGCGAAAATGCGCAAAAACTTGGCTCGTTGGGCGGTGAACTCTATGCCGCGATAACAACCATGACCGACCATATGAGCGATATGGGACGCAAGCTGTCGGGCAGCCTTGACAGCTATAATAAAATGGTCGGCAGCATGGAACGCAATGTTCTGACCAAAGCCCGCCGCCTGCGTGATTATGGCGCGGATAAAGAAGGCAAGGAATTGACCGAAAGCCTTGATCCTATCGACCTGCATCCGCGCAGCCTCCAAAATACCGAGGCTAAAATTAAGGATAACGCGGCTTAATTCTTACCCATTTTAAGAACAATTCTAAAATTTGATTATCAAGCCCCAAATCGTTATAATGGGGCGTTGTTGTATTAATGTGGACATTCCATGGCTCAGCTTGCAATTCAAATCATACCCGCCGAAGTGCTGCGCCAAAAAGCGCACCCCATTGTAACGGTCGATAAACGTATCGCCAAATTCATGGAAGACATGGCCGAGACAATGTACAAAGGCAATGGCATCGGTTTGGCCGCCAATCAGGTAGGCGCGCTCGACCGCGTGATAACGGTCGATGTGTCGGACAGCCGCGACGGTTCCGAAGTTTACCTGATGGGCAACCCCGAAGTGGTATGGAGCGACCCCATCGAGACCTTCACCTACAGCGAAGGCTGTTTGTCCATCCCCGGCCATTATGCCAAGGTGACCCGCCCGCGCCGCATCCGCGTTTCCTATCTCGATCAAGCGGGTAAAAAGCGCGAATTGGAAGCCGAAGATTTATTCAGCCAATGTATCCAGCATGAAATCGATCATCTCAACGGCGTGTTATTCATCGATCATCTGTCGAAACTGAAACGCGATATGATTTTGCGCAAGATCGAAAAAGCAATTATAGACGAAGACAGCGCACATATTTTGTAATGACCTTCGCAAATCCCCTTCGCATCGCCTTTATGGGCACCCCCGGCTTTGCCGTGGTGGCGTTAAAGGCGTTGCATGACGCGGGGCACGACATCGTCGCCGTCTATTGCCAACCACCCAAACCGGCGGGGCGGGGCCAGCAGATTCAAAAGACACCGGTGCATCGCGCGGCAGAAGAATTAAACATCCCTGTCCACACGCCGAAAACTTTGCGCAACATGGAAGAGCAAGAAAAATTCAGCGCGTTAAATTTAGACGTGGCGATTGTCGCCGCCTATGGCTTGATATTACCCCAAGCGATTTTAGACGCGCCCACACGCGGCTGCCTTAACATTCACGGTTCGTTGCTGCCACGCTGGCGCGGCGCGGCCCCCATTCAACGTGCCATTCTGGCGGGCGATACCGAAACCGGTATTACCATCATGCAAATGGATGCGGGTTTGGACACAGGCGCTATGCTGTTGAAAGAGTCCACCCCCATCACATTACAAACAACCACGCAAAGCCTGCATGACGAACTCGCCGCAATGGGCGGGCGCCTCATCACACAGGCTTTGCAAAATCTCGACACGCTCACACCCATCCCCCAACCTGAAACTGGCGCAACCTATGCCGCCAAACTTACCCGCGATGACGGCAAAATTGATTGGATGAAATCCGCCGCAGAAATCGAACGGCAAATGCGCGCGCTGCATCCTTGGCCCGGTTGTTTTTTCACGCTGAACGGCGAAAATATAAAACTTCTGGCGGCGGAAATCGTGCAAAACCAATCCGGCACACCCGGCACTTTACTGGACGAAAATTTTACCATTGCCTGCGGCGAACAATCCCTGCGCCTTATCACCGTTCAACGCGCGGGTAAAAATGCAACCGATGGCGCATCCTTGCTGCGCGGGCTGCGGCTTGCGGTGGGCACGTCCTTATGACCCGCTGGAAAATTACGGTCGAATATGACGGGCTGGGTTTTTCTGGCTGGCAACGGCAACCGGATGCGGTAACGGTACAAGGTACGATCGAAGAAGCCATCAAGAATTTTTCAGACGAAATCGTCACGTTGCATTGCGCCGGACGTACCGATGCAGGCGTGCATAGTCTAGCACAAGTCGCGCATTTCGATCTGAATAAACCCACCAATGGCGATGTTATCCGCGATGCGCTTAATTTCTATCTGCGTCTGACCAAGGCTGTAATTTTGCACGCCGAACAGGTCGACGAGAATTTTCATGCCCGTTTCGATGCGTCGGAGCGCCGTTATTTTTACCGCGTTATCAACCGCCGCCCGCCAACCCCGTTACAGGCCGACCGCGCCTGGCATGTCATCAAACCGCTCGACATCAATGCGATGCAAAAATGCGCCGATATCCTTGTCGGCACTTATGATTTCTCCACCTTCCGCGCGGGAAATTGTCAGGCTAAATCGCCGATCCGCACCTTGGATAAATTCATCATTACCCGCAATGGCGAAGAGGTGATTTTTTCAATCACGGCGCGATCATTTTTGTATCATCAGGTGCGCAACATGGTCGGCACTTTGTCGTTAATTGGCACAGGCAATTGGGATTTCGATATGTTCCAATCGGCATTCAAAGCCGCGGACCGCACCAAAGGCGGCCCGACAGCACCCGCCTATGGGCTGTATTTCCAGTCCGTGACTTATCCACAGAAATGAACACTTATCCACAGCCTATTGAAAAGTCTGCCACTTACATACGATAGCAACTTATAATAGTAATTTTGCAGAACACGTTCGTGTTTAGGTAAATTGTATAGTTAATATCATGAAGCTACGGCTTCTTCCTCATCTTAAGCTTTCGCTTTTGTGCCTTATATTGGCACAAGGTTGCTCGTCAACCGATCTGGCGACACCCAACCTCATAGACCCCTCCGGCGGCCTTACCCGCGAAGATTATCTGGCGCTGCGCAACCGCACGCCCAGCGTGCCGCAACCAGAGGCCAAAACGCCGCCCCCCATTCCCGATATGCCATCCGATGATGATGGCGATGGCGCGGATGGTATGAACGCCTCGCTTGATAGACTGGTTAGCCTAAATGTGACCGACAATGTGCCGGTGCGCGATGTGTTGATGGAGCTGGTGCGCAAAACCGGCGCAAATTTGGAACTTGATCCGCGCGTGCAGGGCAGCGTGATTTTATCCGCGCATGACCAACCATTTGGACAGGTGCTAAAACGCATCTGCGCACTCGCCAATTTGCGGTACAAGGTCAACGGTACTTTTATCCATATCGAACCCGATACCGCGTACCAAAAATCCTATCGGCTCGATTACCTAAGCCTGTCGCGCAAAACATCCAGCGACACATCAATTGCCACCAATGTGTTTGATGTCGATGTGGGTAGCAACGGCACCAACACGACATCCTCAAGCGGCACCGGCGGCGGCACATCAAGCGCGACACAAAATAATTCCACCGCCAAAATTTCCGCGCTGTCAGAAGCCGATTTCTGGGCGGAAACATCCAAATCCATCGCGCAAATTCTGGATGCCGGTAATAAACAAACCGACAAAGCGACGTTTAGCATCAACAAACAGGCGGGCATGGTGACCGTTTACGGCACAGAGCGCCAACAAGATGCGATCGATAAATATTTTGCGATATTGAAACGCAAATCCTATGCGCAAGTATTGATCGATGCGCGCATTATCGAAGTCGAATTGGATGACACCTATCAAGCCGGTATCGATTGGACAGCCGTATTCAACAATGCCTCGGTTATCGCCACCAATTTAGGGCCACAGGCCGCGCTTAATACCAACGGTTTTTTCACCGCGGGCGTAACGGGCACCAATTTCAACGCCATCGTCAGTCTGGTCGAAACCTTCGGCACCACGCGCGTTTTATCCGCGCCGCGCGTAACGGTATTGAACAACCAAACTGCCGTGATGAAGGTTGCCACCAATCAGGTTTATTTTATCACTCAGGCGCAATTCACAACCACAACCAACGCCAACGGCTCGTCCGTTACCACTAACCCGGTTTACACCAGCACGCCGCACACGGTTCCGGTCGGTCTTGTGATGACGGTACAGCCCGCCATTGATGCCGCGACCAACCGCGTCACCATGACTCTGCGCCCCACCATCTCGCGTATTGTCAGCGAGGTGAATGATCCGTCGATAAGTTTGAACGCGGCGGTCGCGGGCGTTTCTACCCCGGTGCAATCGCAAATTCCTGTGCTGGCGGTACGCGAAATGGATTCCGTTATTCAACTTCATTCCGGCGAAATCGCCGTCATGGGCGGATTGATGCAGGATAGTTCTATCAACACCGATCAAGGCGTGCCGATACTGGATGAAATTCCCTATATCGGCAATCTGTTCAAAACACGCGACAATAACGGCAAGACCAGCGAACTGGTGATTTTGTTGCGCGCCACCATTTCCGACCAACCGCCACCTGACAGGGCCGACAAAAACCTGTACCGCATCTACAACAAAGACCCGCGCCCGATGGTTCCCGACGCTAATGCGCAAGACGATGACACCCCACCCCTGTAACGGAGATTAAAATGACAAAAAACAGAAAATCGCAATCTGGTTTCACCCTCGTCGAATTATCCATCGTTCTTGTCATTATCGGGCTTATCATCGGCGGCGTTTTAACAGGGCGGCAGATTATGCAAAACGCCGAAGTGACCAACGCCCTGAATTCCATTCAGGCTTATCAGGCGCAGTTTCAAACCTATGTGCAGAATTATGGCGCTTTGCCGGGGGATGATGCTTCGGCGGTCACGCGTTTTGGCAACAATGTGTCGAACCATGGCGACGGAAGCGGTACCCTTGATGGTAGCTTTGACAGCGTGGTAGTCGGTGCCGAAACTATCTTGGCGTGGCAAGATTTACGCGCCGCAGGTCTGGTCAAGCCGCAGGCATCCAACATCCAACCTACCAATCCTTTTGGCGGTATTTTTGGCTTTCAACATGGTGCGTTTTCTATCGCATCGAATGTTTTGTGTCTGAACAATGTATCGGGTGATGCCGCACAGGCAATTGACTCTCGCCTTGATGACGGTGTCAGTGGCACAGGAACCATTCAGTCCATTCAGGAAACGCCCGTTGCAGGCACGCCGACAACGGCAACCCCCGGCGCAACCCCCACGGCGAGCTATGTTTCGGGACAAACCTATACAATGTGCATCGGCATGTAAGGATACATCGTGACAAGGAAGGAAAAACATTTGGGTTTTACGCTTGTCGAAATGGCCGTGGTTCTGGTCATTATCGGCCTGGTGATCCTGACCATTTTTCCGGCACTGAACGCGATGCGCAGTGCCAATGAACGTGCTTTGACCCAAAGCAATTTGCACAGCCTCATGCTTGCCACGGCAACATTCGTACAAGCCAATGGATGTTTACCCTGCCCCGCTAGTCCTTATGCCGTAAATGCAAATTTCGGCAAATTAGGCGGTACGGGCACAGCCTGCGGAAACTGTCCCTTGGCTTCAGCTCAAGGCATTGTTCCTTTTGCCTCATTGGGCATTCCGGAATCCACAGCACACGATGGATGGGGGCATTGGATAACGATGCGGGTTGATCCGATATTAGCAGTGCTTCCCACAAATCCCCTTGGCACCACATTCGTTCCGCCAGCGTCTATTTGTACCTCTGCCGATTTTACAAATAACGCAACATTTTGCGCTGTACCAAACCAAGCTCCCCTTGGCACAAATAGTCCCGTCAACATTTCCAGCAAAGGTTTGTGCAGATATAATTTGAGTCACGCATCAGGTGCCTTGCCAATTACTGTCTCAATACCTGCCGGCGGGACACAACAAGCCGCAGTCATTTTTATCAGTCACGGCACAACAGGCTATGGCTCTTATATTGATGCGCCGGTGAATATAAGTGGCCAGAACGGTATAATCATACAATTTCCATCAAACTTAACAATCCAATCCGGCTATCCCAAATGCAGCCCACCTTATGGTGGTTTCGCCCAATGCAACAGTGCAGGCAACAACAGCGCCCAATTTTACGATGCTCCCACAATTATCAGCGCCAACGATAATTATGACGACATCCTAGCCTATGCCGACCGCAACACACTCATCACAATGCTGGGTAATCCCGGCTGTGCCACGACATGGTGAGGACAAGCGCATGAATAAAATAATCCCCCTTCGTAAATCGGAAAAAACCGCGCGGCTCGGCGATTTGCTTCTTGATGATAATATCATCACGCAAGACCAGATGCAGATTGCCCTGCACGAACAACGCCGCAGCGGCGACAGGTTGGGCGCGACGCTGGTTAAATTAGGTTTTATCAGCGCGGATATTCTGGCCTCTGCTCTTTCCGCGCATACAGGCCACGATGCCGTTGAACTAAAAAATATCGAAATCGACAGCGAGGCGATGGAACGCTTGCCCCGCCCCGTCGCCGAAAGATGCCGCGCGGTGCCAATCGCATTCGATGGCCACATACTGCATCTGGCAATGGCCGACCCGCACGATATCGCGGCGATGGATGAAGTGCGCCGCTATTTCCCGCGCAACATCGACCTTGTGCCGCTCATCGCCTCGCCGAATGAAATCAGCGATGTGATCGACAGTTATGCCTGTGCCCATAGTGATTTCGATGATATCCTGGAAGAAATGGAAGGCACCGTCGCCAGCCTGACAAGCGAAAACGAAGCGTGGCAACATCCCATTATCCGTCTGGTCAATAATATCCTGACCGATGCTGTGCGTTTGGGCGCGTCCGATATTCATTTGGAGCCCGAAGGCACATTTGTGCGGTTACGTTTGCGCATTGATGGCGTTTTGCAACAGAAACGCGCGCTTCATAAATCGCATTGGCCGGAATTGTCGCACCGCCTGAAAATTATGGCGGGCATGAACATCGCCGACACGCGTAGCATGCAAGATGGCCGTTTCCACATGCAAATCGGCGGCGCGGAAATCGATTTTCGTATGGCGGTGATGCCGACGGTGCAGGGCGAAAATATCGTTATCCGTATCCTCGATCATCGCCGCGCTTTGCTGACGCTGGAAAAATTGGGCTATGATGCCGAAGCCTTGGCGCAACTCGACCTCATCCTTCAACGCCCCGAAGGGGTTGTGTTGGTCACGGGCCCGACCGGAAGCGGTAAAACCACCACGCTATACGCGATGTTAAAACGCCTGAACAATGTCGCGGTCAATATCATGACATTGGAAGAACCGGTCGAATATCAGTTCGAGATGATCCGCCAGACCGCCATTCAGGAACAGCAAGGCCTAAGCTTTGCCGAAGGCGTACGCGGTATTTTGCGCCAAGCGCCCGATATCATTTTCATCGGCGAAGTTCGCGACGATGACACCGCGCGGATGGCGTTACGCGCATCAATGACCGGGCATCAGGTTTTTACCACATTGCATTGCAACGATGTGTTCGGCGCGTTGCCGCGTTTGGCCGATCTGGGTCTGCCCGCCAGCATGATGGCCGAAAATGTCAGCGGCATTATCGCCCAACGTCTGGTGCGCAAACTTTGTCCCAAATGCAAAACCACGCGCGTTGCCACGGCAGATGAAGAAAAGATTTTGCGCATGAACGGCCCAATGCCGATGCCCTCATTCTCAGGCCTCGCGGAAACCCAAAGCAAATTCGACATGCCGATAAATATCGCCGAAGCCAAGGGGTGCGACCATTGCCACCACACAGGTTATCGCGGGCGATTGGCCGTGACCGAAATCCTGCGCATCACACCGGAAATGGATGAGTTGATTGCGGCCGACGCCCCGCGCAGCGCCAAGCGCAAACTGGCGGCAAGCGAAGGATTCCGCGCGATGGCAGCCGACGGTATCGCCAAAGTTTTGCGGCATGAGACAAGTCTGGAAGAGTTGCGCCGCGCTGTGGATATGACGAGGATCGCATAATGCCGTCTTACGCCTATCGCGCCGTTCATATATCGGGTCGCGTTTCGCGCGGTGAAATGGCCGCCGCCAACGAAAACGAATTGGCGGATTATCTAAGCCAGTCAGGGTTTGAATTGATCCACGCGCGGGAAAAACAAAAACCGTCATCACATATTGCGTTTTTACGCGCGTCAGTTCCTCCCCGTTGCATTGCGTCTTTTTGCATGCGAATGCATGATCTGTTGCAATCCGGCATCATTTTTCCCGATGCCTTGCGCGATGTGACGGAAACGACAGAAAACCGCACTATGGCTGGCGCGTTGGGGCAAATCTTGCATGCGCTTTCCAATGGCACCGGCATTGCGGATTCTTTTACCCTCTCGCATCTTTTTTCTCCTTTGTTTATCGCCATTGTCGGCGCAGGCGAAACGAGTGGCGATATGACACACATCTTCTCCTATCTTGCCACCCACACCGAAAATACCGCCAAGAACGCCGAAAAAACGCGCCGCGCCTTGCACTATCCTGTTTTTCTGTTTCTGGTCGCGGGCAGTGCGGTTTTGTTTATGATGGTGATGGTCATCCCGCAAATCGTGCAATTTCTGAATGGCATTCAGGGTCATTTGCCTTTCAGCACACGCCTGTTGGTCGCGCTCTCCAGCCTCTTCACAAATTACGGCCTGACAACCGCATCCATCCTTATTTTATCAGGCGGCGTTATATACATCGCCAAAAAAACTATTCCGTCCTTTGCCCTTTTTTGCGATGCAGTTCTTTTACGTTTGCCTTTTATCGGCAACCTCATCACCAAAATATCGCTCGCGCGTTTTACGCATAGCTTCGCCATTCTGTTCGACAGCGGTTGCACCGTACGCGATTGCATGAACCAATCAACCGCGACACTTTCCAACCGCGCTCTGCAACAGGGCATGCGTGACGCGTCCGAAAAAATAACATCCGGCGCATCGCTTTCCCTTGCGCTCGCCGGCATTATGCCGCGCTATGCCATCGGCCTGCTTCGCATAGGCGAGCGCAGCGGCAATTTAAACAAAAGCCTGCACGATATTTCCACCACCTATGAACGCGAAGCGCAGGAAGCGAGCGAAAGTTTCATCGGTATTCTCGAACCCGTCCTCACCCTCGCCATCGGCGCGATATTGGCATGGACGGTCATCGCGGTTCTCGGCCCGTTGTATGGCAGCCTGTCCGTGTTGGGGGGACGCATGTGATGTTTAATGGCACCCGCCCGCATATTATTTTGATGATCGGCGATGACGGCATTGTGGCTGTGCCGCATGATATCGCCAATGCGTCGGTGTTTTTTGTGCCCACAGAAAATAAAAATGGCGCACAGATTATCGATGATTTTATCAACCGCTATCCAAACGCGCGGCTTACGCTATGCGCCGATAATCTGGCACAGGATTATCGTGTTGACGCGCTACCGCCCCTCACCATCTTTGATCGCGCCAAACTCATTAAACGCCGCCTCCAACAAAGTTTTCCTTTGGCGCGAGTGACAACATCACGGCGTTTTACAAAATCGAAAAATCAGATATTGCTTATCGGCCTTAATGGCAATAACGCTGCGTTGCAATGGGCCGACAGGTTACGCGGCCGCATGCCACGCCTCACCCTTTTGCCGGTCGAAGCGGCGCAGCTTTTGGCAAAATTGTCGGCGGAAACGACCAAAGGCTGGGCGATGCTGGTCAGCCGCCAAAAAACAGGCGGCTTTCGGCAAATTGTAACCCATAAGGGCAATCTGGTTTTTACGCGCCTGACGCCCCTGCCTTCTGACGGCGAAGACCAAAGCAATATCATCGTCCGCGATATTCAGGCCAGCCTTGATTATCTGACGCGGCTTGGCTTGCAAAACGCCCACGATCTTTCGGTGCTGCTGCTGATGCAGAATTTGGACCTTTCGCCCTTTGCCGATTTGTCTTTGCAATCGCTGCAATGCCTGCCGCCCTTGGCGGCCGCGCAAAAACTCCGCCTTCCCTTTGCGTCAGACAATGATGATAGCGCCGACGTTTTTTATGCCGCTTCGTTTGCCGAAACGCGCCCCGCTCTATCGCTCATGCTTCCCGATGCCAAAAACCTGTATCTAAATAAACAAACGCGATTTTGGGGCATGCGCGCCGCCTCCGCCTGCCTCGCTTTCTCTCTTATATTTGCCGTGTGCAATGCCGCCGATCTTTTTTCTACTCTGTATCAAACAGAACAGGAAACAACGCGCCTCAATGCCACCCAAAATGAACTTGCGCAGGCGCAGGCCAACGCCGCACCTTTGACTGAACCTCTGGGCCGCCTTCGTCAGGCGCTCGCCCGCCGCCATATTTACGAACAGGAAACACCGACCCCGTGGCATGGGCTCAATGAAATAGCGGCAGCCCTAACCGATGACTCAAAAATTATCCATATCGATTGGGAAAACAAAACCGCCGGCGCGCCAGAAAAAATAACCATTGGCATGCGCATGACAACGAATACAGATGCGACAGACCGCGCCGCCATCGTCACCCGATTCAGCAACATCACGCAAAACATCGCGCTGGCCGCAGCCGATTATGATGTTGTGGAAACCAAACCGCCCTTCCCCGCTTTGCCACAGGAAACCGTGACAGCAGAAACGACGACATCTGCGCCAGACCCAACCGGCGATATTATCCTGCAAAGGAAAACGCCATGATCGATTGGCGTCAACATCGTTTGTGGTTGGGGCTGTTGTTTGCAGCTCTGGTTATCGGCGCGGCCAGCACGCCGTTGTTGTGCATCGCGCAACACAAAGCCAACGCAACACTCGCGAGCATCCAAAGCAAAAAAACACAAAGTGAAACGGCGTTGCAACAATTCCAAAGCGACAGCGCCGAAGCCGAAAAAATGAAAGACGAAATCGACGCCGATGATACAGGAAAATTGCTGGCGCCCGTCGACCGTCTTCGTGCCGCAAAAATTCTCGAGAACCGGGCACAGGAAACCCACCTGAGCCATTTTACCTACACCCTGTCGCCGGAAGAAAAGATCAGCATCGACACCATTGGCGCGGGCAAACAGGAATTGGCAAACAGCAAGCTAAGCCTTGCGGCGGACGCACCGACAGACGCCGATGCCTATCTGTTTCTGGACAATATCGCGCATACATTGCCCGGCCATCTGGCCTTGCGCCATATTTCCCTGCGACGCGTCGAAGGCGATACTATTACAGCGGCGAATATCCACATCATGGCAGAGGCGGAATGGTTGTCGAATGGCGCGATACAAAATCTGGCGGGCACACCATGAAAAAAATCAGCGCCCTTCTGTTGCTTCTCGCCACGCCCGCTTTCGCCGCAGAAAACAACGCACCGCCCCCGGCTTCGCTCTTCTTCACCCCATCCGAAACGCATGAGGCCGAACGGCTTGCGGCGCACGAAGCGCCCACAGGCGCAGGCGATATAAGGCTGGGCGCGATTATGTATTACGGCCCGCAAGATTGGTCGTTATGGTTGCAGGGCGAAAAATGGACTCCTGAAACATCCCGCGACGATTTGCATATATTGCAAGTCTCGCCCAATGATGTGCATCTGTCCTGGCGCGATGATGAAAAAGGCGAAACGCATCTGATCACCTTACATCCCAATGAATCTTATCAGATCGCAACCGGCAAAACTATTTTTGCGCCATAGTCTGGTTATTTAAATAAAAAAGGCGTTGGCGAATGCCGCCAATTTTGCTGGCCGATGGCGCCGTGTGGTTTTGTGCATCATAGGCATCTACCACCTGTTGATACAGCGCAGCGGCACCCGCATCCCCCGCATGATCCAACATAACCGCCAGCGCCAAAACATAACGCATATTATCAGGTGCGGCATCCACAGCGCGGCGTTGAAAACGTATCGCTTGGTCGAGATCATTTTGGTCAATTGCATTATGCGCCAACGCAGCCAGATTGGATGCAGCCTGTTCCGGCGTATGACGCGTTGTGCGTTCACTTTGTACGACAATATTCATATCCGTATGGATGCTCTGCGTATTATGCTTAGTGATTATGACATGCGGCGGCAAAGCATCGGCCAATTGCGCAACCTCGTCCGGAGGCGCAAGGCTGTTAGCATCAATCCTGATATCATAAGGCGCGACTTTGACAGCAACTTGTGGCACAGCGATTTGTGCAGCGGGTGCAGGCGTAATGTCGTGCCATGCCGCAAAAATGCCCAAACATAAAATAAAGCTGAATACTGCCAACATGCACGCGCATGCAATGCGCCGCATATCCCAATAGAGCCGCGGCAACGCCACGCGCGACATTTTTTGCAATGCGTGGCTGTGAAAATCATTGGCGGGGCGCAAGGATTTGCGGACTGATTTCATGGCCATTTTGTACCACGAATCAAACCGTTACGCGATAGAGATAATGTAATGTCAGAACGATTCGGCGGGGAAATCCATAATGGGTTTGGCGCCGGAAAGGATAGCCAAATTCAAAGCGTTAACCTGCGGCATGACCCGCGCGAAATAAAACCGCGCCGTCCTCAGCTTGGCATCGTAAAACGCAGCGCGATCGCCCGCCAACGGCAATTTCACCGCTGCCACTTTTGCCATCTTCAACCACATGAAACCCACGGCAACATAGGCGAACAGTTTAAGATAATCGGTCGACGCCGCACCCGCTTCATCAGCATTACCAAACCCGCGCGTGGCAACCGTAAGGGTCGATACTTGTAATTTGCCGAACGCCGACATAAACATCGGCAAAAATTCCGCCAAGGCCGCATTTTCTTTTTCCGCCGCGATGAAATCGGCAACCGGATGGAAGAAGGTGCGCATCAATCGGCCAAAATCTTCCGGCATTTTGCGCCCGACAAGATCCAGCCCCTGAATACCGTTGGCGCCTTCGTAAATTTGGGTGATACGCGCATCGCGCACATATTGTTCGACACCATGTTCGCGGATATAGCCATGCCCGCCATAAATCTGTACCGCAATATTGGTGACATCAAATGCCATATCGGTCGTAAAAGATTTAATGATGGGGATCATGAGCGCGACAAAATCCGCAGCCTCGGCACGTTTTTTCTCATCAGGGTGCTTCAACTCAACATCCAACTCACGCCCCACCCAAAACGCCAAGGCGCGACACCCTTCGGTCAACGACTTCATCACCAATAAATTGCGGCGCACATCGGGATGCACAATCAAAGGATCTGCGGGCTTATCGGGGAATTTCACGCCCGTCAGAGAGCGCATCTGCAAGCGTTCTTTGGCATAGATCACAGCATTTTGGTATGCGACTTCGGCCAAACCCAACCCTTGCAATCCCACAGCCAGACGCGCTTCATTCATCATGGTGAACATCGCGCTCATGCCCTTGTTGGGTTTGCCTACCAGCCAACCCACGGCATTATCGAAATTCATCACACAGGTCGCGGAACCTTTGATACCCATTTTATGTTCGATACTGCCGCACGCCACAGCATTGCGCGACATATCAGTGGGCATAAATTTCGGAACGAGGAATAAGCTTATCCCCTTCACACCGACAGGGGCATCGGGCAACCGCGCCAAAACCAGGTGGATAATATTTTCCGACAGATCATGCTCACCAGCGGAAATGAAAATCTTGGTGCCGGTAATTTTATATGAACCATCTGTTTGTGTGTCGGCTTTAGTTCGTATTAAACCCAAATCGGTGCCGCATTGTGGTTCGGTCAAACACATCGTACCAGTCCAAATACCGTCAGCCAGTTTTGGCAGATACAGGTTTTTCAACTCATCGGTCGCATGCTTTTCAATCGCGTTATACGCGCCGTGGGATAGGCCGGGATACATGCCGAATGACATATTGGCCGAGCTGAAAATCTCATCCAAAACGCAATTCAACAAAATCGGCAAACCTTGGCCGCCATATTCCGTTTTACAAGACAACCCCGACCAACCACCTTCGCGGAAAGTGTTATAGGCATCCTTAAATCCACTGGGCGTTTTCACTTCGCCATTTGCAAAAGTACAACCTTCGGCATCGCCGGATTGATTCAGCGGAAACATAACTTCCTCGCCAATTTGCGCGGCGGCTTCCAAAATCGTGTCGACATTTTCCGCCGTTGCTTCCTCATAACCCGCCAACGCCGCAAGTGCGGGCGCATCGATCACCTCGTTTAACACAAAACGGATATCTTCAAGCGGGGCTTTGTATGTGGGCATTCAACTCTCCGTATTATCTAAATTTTTTACCAAAAGCGGCCGCGAAAAAGCGCCACAACATCCAAGACGCGAAACGCCAGAATTTGTCTTTGGCCGCACCGAACATCAATTCCTCAATGGCTTGCCGGTTTTCAAAATCGTACCAATCCGCGCCACAGTCTCCGGCGTGTGAACCAGCTTCATAAATTCAATGCGTTCAAGTTCGAGGATTTGCGCCTCGGTCGTTGGCGTGGTGAAATCACGTTCACCGCCACACAACACCGCTGCCAAAGCCTTGGACACCGTCACATCATGCGGCAAGGCCTTGCCCGCCAAACGGAATCCTTCAATCGCCAAACCAAGCGCAGCGCGGCCTGTTGGCCCCGGTAAATTCAGCACCAACGGTTCCGGCGCTTTATAATCCTTGGCCAATTCCAACACGCGTTGTTTGGCATCGAACAACAAACGATCGCGATTCATCGTGATGCCATCTGTGTCGCGCAGATACATCAAATCACGCGCATCGAATGCCGATTTCGCGACCTTGGCCACGCTAACGGTTTCAAACACTTGCGCCACGGGCGGTATCGGCCCGCCGAAACGGCGTTTTTTGCTAAATGCGCGCCCCAACATTTGCGCACAACCACCCCAACCGGGGATAACGCCCACGCCAACTTCGACCAGCCCAATATAAGTTTCGGCATGTGCCTGTACCGCCGCGCAATGCAATGTTAACTCGCACCCGCCACCCAAAGCCAAACCAGTCGGCGCGGCCACGGTCGGGAAAGGCGCGAATTTTATCATCTGATAAGTTTCATGGCCTTTTTTAATCAAATCTTCCATCGCCGGATACATCGCGATGTTCAAGGCGAACAACGCCAAGCCCAGATTGGCGCCCGCCGAAAAATTGTCGGCTTCGTTATGCACGACCAAACCTTTATACTTGCCCTTGCTGTCATTGATGATGCCGACCGATTTTTGCATAATCGCAAAAGTATCGGGGTCAATCGCATTCATCTTGGTATGGAATTCAAAACACAAAACGCCATCGCCAATATCCCACAGGCTGGCGGAACCGTTTTTGGTGATCGGTTTTCCGGCGGCACGTTTCACATCACCCAACAACAACACACCCGATGGGCGTTGCACCTGTTTATACACGCCATCAACGCCAAGATATTCCAATCGGCCATTTTCGGTACGGTAAAAACTCCGCCCCGCCGCCTTTTGCAAAAACGCCGGCACGACCCGATTTTCCGCAGCCAACCGCGCGGCCATCCAATCGGCACCCAATTGGTCGATCAATTCAAACGGCCCGAATTTCCAGTTGAAACCAAGACGCATGCCAGCATCGACGGCGACAATATCATCGGCAATTTGCGGCACCAGCGAAGCCGCATAAGACAAAGCCTGCGACAATACGCTCCACACAAATTTACCGATTTTGTCATCGGCCTCACACAGCAAACGCAATTTCTTTCCAGCATTTTCTACCGCCGCCAACCGTACCTTTGCCGTTTCGCGGTATGCGCCAGTATTTAAATCAACGGTTTCTTTTACCTTGCCGCCATTATCGCGGTTCAACCGATAAAAACCGCCTTTGCCTTTGCGCCCCGTGTAACCATCGGCGATCATCTTATCAATCACGGCATGCGGAATATTGATCGAACGATACGCATCATCGGCGGGCAAAGTCGCAAGGAATGATTTCGCGATGAGCGGCATCAAATCCAAACCAATCAAATCCAACAAACCAAACACGCCCGTTTTCGGCATGCCAACAGGTTTACTGAACACGGCATCGGCTTCTTCAACCGTTAAACCAAATTCATAAGCGGCATTAACGGCGCATTGAATGAAGAAAACGCCCAAACGGTTAGCAATAAATCCGGGCGTGTCCTTGCAAGGCACAACGCCCTTGCCCAATTCACGGTCGCAGAAATCGCGGATCATGTCGGCGGCACCGGCATGCGTTTTATCACCCGTCACCAATTCCAGCAAGCGCATATAGCGCGGCGGATTAAAGAAATGCGTTATCAGAAAATCTTTGGCGAATTGTTCCGATTGGCCCTGAACAAGAATATGCATCGGAATGGTCGATGTATTTGACGAAACTATCGAACCGGGTTTGCGCACCGCATCAATTTTCTTATACAAATCAGCTTTCACCTGCGGGTTTTCCAACACTGCTTCGATAATCCAATCGACATCGGACAACTTGCTCAAATCGTCTTCCAAATTTCCGGCCGCAATCAACTTCGCATTTTTCGGATGCATAAACGGCGCAGGATCCATCTTCGCCAGTTTCTCAACCGCACCCTTAGCCAGAAAATTCCGGTCGGGCTGGTCTTTTAAAACAATATCCAACAACACAACCGGCACACCCGCATTGGTGATATGCGCCGCAATCTGGCTGCCCATCACGCCCGAACCGATAACCGCAACTTTTTTGATAAGCGATTGAGCCATTATACGGCCTCCAAAATCGTCGCAATACCCTGCCCGCCGCCGATACATTGTGTGGCCAATGCGAATTTTTTGCCTTCACGTTTTAACAAAGAAGCAGCCTTGCCGGTAATGCGCGCGCCCGTCGCACCCAATGGATGCCCCAAGGCAATCGCGCCACCATCCAGATTGATTTTCGATACGTCCAAATCCAAATCGCGGATACAGGCCAATGATTGGCTGGCGAACGCTTCGTTCAATTCGATGATATCAATATCCGCGACCGTCAAACCGGCGCGTTGCAAAGCTTTGCGCGTTGCGACCACGGGACCGATGCCCATAATTTCCGGCGCACATCCGCCAACCGCAATCGATTTAATCCGCGCCAAAATCGGCAAGCCATGCGCCTTGGCATATTCCTCGCTGCACACCAAAGTCACGGATGCGCCATCCGTCAATGGCGATGATGTGCCCGCCGTTACGCTGCCCTTATCATCAAACGCGGGTTTCAATTCCGACAATTTTTCCGGCGTCGTGCCTGCGCGGATACAACCGTCCTTATCCACTAAACCACCCGGCGATTGTACGCCGATAATTTCATCGGCCAATCTTCCCGCCGCCTGCGCCGCCGCTGCCTTGGCATGCGATTGCACCGCGAAGGCTTCCTGCTCCTTGCGCGTAATGCCATATTTCTTGGCGACATTTTCCGCCGTGGTCCCCATGCTCATATAGGCCGCCGGATATTTTTCCGCCAACGCAGGATTAGGCATCGGGTTAAACCCGGACATGGGCACGCGAGTCATGCTTTCGACACCGGCGCATAAAAATACATCGCCCGCGCCCATTTGTATTGCGCCCGCCGCCATGTGAACCGACTGCATCGACGAACCGCAAAAACGGTTCACCGTCACGCCTGCGACACTAAGCGGCAATTGCGCGATAAAACCGATCAACCGCGCGACATTCAACCCCTGCTCGCCTTCGGGAAACGCGCAACCTAAAATCAAATCTTCGATATCATCGGGGTTTACCTTGGTGCGTTCAACCAATCCGCGAATAACCGCCGCCGCCATATCATCGGCGCGAGTCTTGGCGAATTCACCCTTGTTCGCGGGACAGAAAGCAGAACGGGCATAGCCAGCAATAACGACGGATTTCATGAAAAACTCCAAAGGTGAGACATCCTTATTTTGCATTAATGGACATGAACAAAGAGTTAAAGAGAGAGGAAGGCAGGGGAAGATCGGGGAAGGAAGGGAATGGTTAGAGGAAAGATAAAAAGAGAATCTTCCCTTCCCCCCTATCTTCCCCTAGTCTTCCCCTCCCTATTCCTCTAACCCCCTCTCTAGTTATGAAAAAATACAAAGTAGCCGTTGTCGGCGCCACCGGCGCCGTGGGTCGTGAAATACTGAAAACACTGGCCGAACGCAATTTTCCCGTATCCGAAGTTATCGCGCTGGCTTCTGGCCGTTCGGCGGGTGGCGGCGTCAGCTATGGCGAAGATGCGGTTTTAACGGTGCAAGATTTGGCCAAATTTGATTTCAAGGGCGTCGATATCTGCCTGTCTTCCGCAGGCGCGAAAATCTCCGAAGAATTCGTCCCCCGCGCCGCCAAGGCCGGATGCGTGGTGATCGACAACACCTCGCATTTCCGTATGGACCCCGATGTGCCTTTGATCGTGCCCGAAGTTAACCCGGACGCGATTGCGGGTTACACCAAACGCAATATCATCGCCAACCCCAATTGTTCGACCATCCAAATGCTGGTGGCGCTCAAACCCCTGCACGACCTCGCCACCATTAAACGTATCGTGGTATGCACTTATCAATCGGTTTCGGGAGCGGGCAAGGAAGCGATGGATGAGCTGTTCGTGCAAAGCCGCGCGATTTTTGTGAATGATGAATTGAAAAAAGAAATCTTCACCAAACAAATCGCCTTTAACGTCATTCCGCAAATTGACGTATTTATGGAAGACGGCACCACCAAAGAAGAATGGAAAATGGTCGCGGAAACCAAAAAAATTCTCGATCCGAAAATCAAATTGTCGGCCACTGCCGTCCGCGTGCCGGTCTTTATCGGCCATGCCGAGGCTATAAATGTCGAATTTGAAAAACCCATCACGGCAACCGAAGCCCGCGCCGTTTTGAAAAAGGCAAAAGGCATCACAGTCATCGACCAACATAACGAAGAAGGTTTTGTAACACCGGTCGAATGCGCCGGTGAAGATAATGTGTTCGTCAGCCGTATCCGCGAGGATATATCGGTCGAAAACGGCCTGAATTTATGGGTGGTCGCGGATAATTTGCGTAAAGGCGCGGCATTAAATGCGGTGCAGATTGCGGAACTTCTGATTAAAAATTATCTGAAATAATTGAATAAGGAGTTCGGCTTTCTACCGCACAAGCGCCAAGACCGGATAGCGCTGTAGCCGCGCATGCCTTCTGGCCTCTGCCATTCGCTTTATCTGCAACTCATATGCCGCATCGCCCACGACAGTGACGATTTGCTCGGCCACAGATTTGGCATTTGGAAATTTGATTGTCTTGGCCTTAACTTCACTTTTTCTTTGGTTGACCACTTCCAAAGTCAGAATAGATCCTCTGCGAATATTACCATCCTCATAGACCAGCGTTGCAGCACCGATAAGTGCCTGACCTCCCCCACTGTCGCCACGGGGACGAAATTCCAGAATGCCCAATATACTATTCTCATAAGCCTCTAAATAATGGACTTCGCAAACAACGCCCTCTTTCACAAGAAGCGTTTCAATCTGCCGTGCCATTCCGGTAATTTGGATATGGGCTGGCGCTATATCCTGCAACGCGCTCATTTATCCCGCCCGCGCATTGGTGCTTACATCATCCGCAACAGCTACCAGATAAGCCAAATCCTCAGCCTCGCGCCAACGGCGGCAGGCTTCGCCCGCCTTTATCGTGTCTTTTTCCGATATGGCCAGCGGGTTATTCAACAATCCGCGATAGGCGTCATGCGCGCCCTCGGCGCGGGTTTCCAGCCATTCGATCAAATCATCAATGTCTGTCTGGTTGAATTCACTTGGGGTCAGTTCGCGCTTGATACGTTGCGCCACATGGGTTCCAAAACGGCTGTGCAGTTCTTCATAAAACATGAAACCCCTTCTTCTTTTTGGTTTAGACCAGCGATTCACGTTTGGGATAGAACGCAACAGCTTTCATCCCAAGCGATCGCGGTCTAGTTAATGCCGCGTTTGGTAACGAATATTTTCTTTCATCACGAACATCACGTTACGCAAACGATCCGCATAGGAAAGTTTGGCGACGCCCTTCTCCGTAATGCCTTCAAATTGTTCGAGCGTCCGCAAAATGGCGCGCGCGTTATCGATGCCGAAACGGCCTTCCAATTCAATAAAATCTAACCCGTCAAAGGTGAACATTTCGTTTTCCATCAGACCGTCCGCACTTTTTATAATTTCTCGTTATAACCGCTCGCTTATAGTCACCTATAAAATCTGGCTTTAACTGTTTTAGACAATAAGCTACCAATTTTGGGTTGTAAAGGTCAAAAAAAGAGGGGTAAATGCTTTCACCCCTCTTTTTTCAGCTCTTTTAGATGAATTAAACGGAACCAGCCGCCAGCTTAACGACCAAACCGTCCAGATCTTTCGTAAAAATAATCTGGCAAGCAAGGCGCGAATCCTGCGTCACATCAAACGCACCGTCCAACATGCCGACTTCTTCTTCATTCGGCTCTGGCAATTTCGCCTTCCACGCCGGATCAACATATACATGGCATGTCGCACAGGCGCATGAACCGCCGCATTGCGCCAGAATGGGGATGCCGCCTTCACGGATTATTTCCATCACCGTCCATTCTTCCGTCGCCAGAAGCTCGTGGTTGGTGCCTTCCATATCGGTCATGATAACTTTCATCGTCTTACTTTCTTTATGTGGTGATTATTAAGCCGCGTCTTTTCCGTCAACACCCAACTTGCCCTGCAAATCACTGCTGGAAGTCGTGTATTGGAACCGATAGCGACGATCGGGATGAATATAGGTAAAGGCTTTCTTGGCCATCAAAGCGGCTTCGTGGAAGCCGGATAAAATCAACTTCATCTTGCCGGGATAGGCATTGATATCGCCAATCGCGAATACGGTCGGCTCGCTGGTTTCAAAATTTTCGACATTCACGGGGATCAGGTTTTCGTGAAGATTGATGCCGAAAGTCGCAACCGGTCCCAATTTCATCGTCAAACCATAGAACGCCAGAATGGTGTCGCAAGGATGCTCTGTGCTGTTCTTCGCATCATCCACCAGAGTAATAGCCGTCGCAACGCCACCTTCACCGATAACAGATGTAAAGTTGCCAATCTTCAGATCCATTTTGCCTTCGGCCACCATGGCGCGCATTTTGCCAACGCTGTCGGGTGCCGCGCGGAAATCATCGCGGCGATGAACCAATGTCACGCGCTTGGCAATCGGCTGCAAATTCAACGCCCAGTCGAGCGCCGAGTCGCCGCCGCCCGCGATAACGATATTCTTGTCGCGGAATTGTTCTTTTTTGCGCACCGCATAGAAAACTGATTTGCCTTCGTATTCTTCAATGCCTTTGATCGGTGGACGCTTGGGCATGAAACTGCCGCCACCAGCCGCAACCACAACAACCTTGGCTTCGATAATCGTGCCCTGATCGGTGGTCAGCTTCCAACGGCCATCCGGCAATTTCGACAGGCTTTCCGCCATTTGCCCGAAATGGAAGGTGGGATTAAACGGCTTGATCTGTTCCATCAAACGTTCGGTCAATTCCGTTCCTGTGCAAACCGGCACGGCGGGAATATCGTAAATCGGCTTTTCGGGATACAGCTCGGCACATTGGCCGCCTGGCTTGTCGAGAATATCGACCAGATGACATTTAACATCGTTCAGCCCCAGCTCGAACACGGCAAAAAGGCCGCAAGGCCCCGCGCCAATGATCACGGCATCGGTCTGGATGGGGGTTTGTGTGTTTGTTTCGGTCATTATAAGAATCCCTTCATTCGAGCCTGCGTCTTTAGCCCAATGCGGCAAAAGCGGCAAGGGGCAAGCCAAAACAATTTAAATTCCGGCAGAAATCGGCTCTTTTTTATCAATCTTTGTGTAAAAGCTTGCCAGATTCGACAGTAAAAACGCCAAAACAGATAAAACAACGAAAAAATTATGCGTGGCGATTGCAAGCGCAACATTGCTGGCCGAAGCCGCCACCAAAATTGGAGGCGCGATTTTCAATAAAATATCGGCTTTCCTTTGCCCCTCCACAAAATCGGCCATCGAGAAAATCAGGCAACCAGACATAATTAAACCACCTAAAACAGACTGGACTAAAGCCGTCTGTGAGGAAGAAAGCCTCACGGCATCCATAAATAATCCTACGCCATTCACTGATAACATGAAGAACGACACGCCTATTGGCTTGCTTTTAAAAAAAGCACAGAGGCGCACCGGCAAAGCACCCAAAACATATTGCGCAAAAGCCCGCAACCCCAAAGTCGCCCGCGAAAGCACCCCGCTTTCATGCGCGACGCGACGCATCTGATCATCCCCGTAAGCAAGCAATATCAAATGGGCCGCAAGCGTAAAAAGAGCGCCGCCCAATTTTGGCAGGCTTACCCAGCCTTGTGACGCAAAAGCAAACCCCAGATAACCAAGGTCACCCACGATATTACATAAAGCCATCATCGAAAAAGGATGGGCGCGAATATAGCGAACAAATGACATTTATACTCCCCTGATCTTCAACTTGCGCCAACACACTTGCCCCCGCAAGTTGGAATCGATAATCATGGGGCATGGACAAACTGGACATAATCATCGAAACCACCCGCATTGGCGCAACCCTGCGCGTGGCGGCTATGGATGCCGCAACTGGCATCGAGATCATTTTTCAGGCTCCCCTTAAAACCAGCCAGAGAACATTGCATCAACTGGCGGTTAAGAAAATGGAATATGTGCTGAAAAAGGCCGAAGAGGGCAAAAACAGCGATTAACATTTTGTTTGCACTTCTGAACTATGTTCGCCATTCTTTCCGCGTTCACCCCTTCCTTTCCCAACATCCGGAGAATTCAAATGGCTCGCAAGAAAATCGCACTCGTCGGCGCAGGACAAATTGGCGGCACGCTCGCCCTTTTGGCCGGTATCAAGGAATTGGGTGATATCGTTCTGATCGACGTAACGGAAGGCGTGCCGGAAGGCAAAGCGCTTGATCTGTTTCAGGCCAGCCCGGTTGAAGGTTTCGACAGCAAGCTGACCGGCGGCACCGATTACAGCCTTATTCAGGACGCCGATGTCGTTATCGTCACCGCAGGCATCCCGCGTAAACCGGGCATGAGCCGCGACGATCTGATCGGCATTAATACCGGCATCATCAAAGCCGCCGGCGCCAATATCAAGAAATACGCGCCTAATGCGTTTGTTATCGTCATCACCAACCCGCTGGATGTCATGGTCTGGGTGATGCAGCAAGTGACAGGCTTCCCCACCAACAAAATCGTCGGGATGGCGGGCGTGCTGGATGGCTCGCGTTTCCGCACCTTTTTGGCGATGGAATTCAATATCTCGGTCGAAGATGTATATGCCTGCGTTCTCGGCGGCCACGGCGACACAATGGTGCCGATGGTTCGTTATTCAACCGTGGCAGGCATTCCTTTGCCCGATCTGGTGAAGATGGGCTGGACGACACAGGAACGCATCGACCAGATCGTGCAACGCACACGTGATGGCGGTGCCGAAATCGTCAAATACCTGAAAACAGGTTCGGCTTTCTATGCGCCTGCCGCCTCGGCAATTGCGATGGCCGAAAGCTATCTGAAAGACAAAAAACGCATCCTGCCTTGCGCCGCCTATCTGAACGGCGAGTACGGCGTCAAGGATTTGTATGTTGGCGTTCCCGCCGTGATCGGCGCAAAGGGCGTTGAAAAAATCGTCGAAATGCAATTGAATACAGAAGAAAAGGCGATGTTCGATGCCTCCGTCGCCGCCGTCAAAGGCCTGATGGATGTCACCAAACCTATTCTGGCAGCAGCCGCTTAATATCATCGGAAGTCATACCCTGTGCGCGTAAAGCGCGCAGGGTTACCGATTGATCGCGCTTCGCAAACCGCCGCCCATTTTTATCATTCAACAACTCATGATGATGATAGTCGGACACATTATATCCCAACAAAGCCTGCAATAACCGATGCACATGCGTGGATGTGAATAAATCCACACCGCGCGTCACCAAACCAACGCCCTGCAAATAATCATCGACCACTACTGACAAATGATAGCTGGTCGGCACATCTTTTCGCGCCAAAACAACATCGCCGAATATCTGCGGCTGCGCCTCCAATTTACCTTGCACAGCGTCATGCCAGAATAACGCGCCCGTTTCACGCAAGGCAGCCGCCACATCTAAACGCCAATTCGCAACTCTATGCTGCGCCATTTTATCTGCCCGTTCGTCGGGCGTTAGATGCCGACAGGTTCCGGGATAAACAACTTCCGCATCATCGCTGTGCGGTGCCGATAAAATAATTTCACGCCGTGTACAGAAACAGGGGTAAACCAACCCCCTACCCTTTAAAATATCCAACGCCGCCGCATAATCCGCCAAATGTTCCGCTTGCTTGCGCACCGGCTGTTCCCAGCACAGCCCCAGCCAACCCAAATCTTCGATAATTGCATCGGTAAATTCCGGCTTGCACCGCAACGGGTCGATATCCTCGATACGCAATAAAAAACGGGCACCCTTTGACGCGGCAAACAAAGCCGAATAAGCATGTCCCAGATGCAAATAACCCGTCGGGCTGGGCGCAAAGCGTGTGACAACCATGTTTTATTCCAGTGGCATAAGTTAATTATAAATCCATCTGCCCGTCACATTATTTTCATGTTACAATGCGCGCCAACAAAAAATAAACAAGGAGAGATATTGTGCGCGCTTATTTCCTGATTTACGCATGCGAATTATTGACACGTGAAACGGCTAAAGATTTTGGAAAAGCCGTTATGACCTCTTCTGTCATATCGCTTGCCATGACTGGCGCAGTTCGCCCCGGCTTGATCGCGCTTTCCACCGCTGTCTACACAGCGGATTCCGTCGCCAAGCGCACGAAGCAGCTCATTCAATACCGCTCCATCGGGCTCTGAATATTATCGCCGCTTGATAAGCGAGATAATCAGCAACACCACAATGCCGCCAATCGCGCCATCGATGATATAAGCCACCAAACCGGTGCCCAGATGGATGCCCAAGCGCGGCAATAAATAACCGGCAACGGCAGAGCCCAAAATGCCGACGATGATATCGCCAATCAAGCCCAGCCCGCCGCCGACAACAACTTGCCCCGCAAGCCACCCCGACGCCGCACCGACCAATAACCAGATAATCAAAGCTTCCATTGGCATGATAACCTCCTAAAAAAACAAATCTGTAAAACCGGACGCGCAAGAATAATAACAGGCAAATCCAGCCACGTCATCCCGGACTTGATCCGGGAGGCGCCCAAGAGCCATTTGCCGCGAAGCAACAATACTCTCGTAAAAAGACTTTACGGTGAATTTGCCGCAGCCGCCTCTAAATCCTGCGCCCGGCCAAAATCTTCCTGCGCATTCTTGTCATTACCCAAATGTACCCACGCAAGCCCCCGCTGGCGCAAGGCATCGGCATTTTTTGGATTGTTTTTTAAAACCCTGTTCAAATCGTCCAAAGCATCCCAATATTTTTCCGACATCATAAGAGTTTCGGCGCGGCCAATCAAAGCCGCGCTGTTCATCGGCGCGATTTTTAGCACCGACGCAAATTGACCTTCGGCATTTTTGGCATCCTTGGCCGCCAGAAATTCCTTGCCCGACAAATTATGCATCATCACGCCGCGACCCTTGTCGCGCTTGTCGAACCCCGAAGCCAAAGCCCAGAATTCTCGCGCCGCATCTTCATGCATGCCCCGCGCGCCTTGGGCAAAGGCGCGGCATAAATGCGCGTCATTGCCGCCGTTATTTTTTATCCATGCCTGCGCTTCCGCCGCTGCAATATCGGGCATTTCCTCGACATGCT
The DNA here is from genome assembly GCA_026225415.1 of Alphaproteobacteria bacterium. Lineage (GTDB taxonomy): Bacteria > Pseudomonadota > Alphaproteobacteria > UBA9219 > UBA9219 > CAIXLI01. The sequence continues at coordinate 153,218 of JAMFSS010000002.1, forward strand.
TCAGGCATTTTTGCAGGTGGGGGGATTCAGTGGAAATATCCGCCGCATAAGCCCCCGAAACAAGAAGCACCATCATCCCCGCGAAGGCGGGGATCCATCTTCTTAATAATGTTCTGCGCTTATCGGTCATCCATCTTCAACGCCGCAATAAACGCCGATTGCGGAATTTCCACCTGCCCAAATTGGCGCATGCGCTTCTTGCCTTCTTTTTGCTTATCCAACAATTTTTTCTTACGCGAAATGTCGCCGCCATAACATTTGGCCGTTACGTCCTTACGCATCGCCGAAATGGTTTCGCGGGCAATAACCTTGGCGCCAATCGATGCCTGAACCGCAATTTTAAACAACTGTTTCGGGATCAACTCCTTCAACCGTTCACACAACATACGCCCGCGTTTTTCCGCATTGGCGCGATGCACGATGATACCCAAAGCATCGACAGGTTCGGCATTGACCAAAATCGACATATTGACCAAATCGCCTTCGCGGTATTCTTCAACCTGATAATCGAAACTCGCGTAACCTTGGCTGATGGATTTCAAACGATCATAAAAATCGAATACCACTTCGTTCAACGGCAATTTATAAACCAACATGGCTCGCGCCCCGACATAGGTCAGCTCGACCTGCTCACCGCGACGGTCATTACACAATGCCAAAATACTACCCAAATAATCATCGGGCGTTAAAATAGTCGCCTTAATCCACGGCTCTTCAATCATATCAATCTGCGAAGGATCCGGCATATCCACGGGGTTGTGCAATTCCTTAATCCCGCGCCCATGCGCCAAATGCACCTTGTAAATAACCGAAGGCGCTGTTGTGATCAGGTTCAAATTAAACTCGCGCTCCAGCCGTTCCTGAATAATTTCCAGATGCAACAAACCAAGGAAGCCGCAACGGAATCCAAAACCCAAAGCCATCGAACTTTCGGCCTCAAACTTAAAACTCGCATCATTTAATGCCAATTTGCCCAGCGACTCGCGCAAATGTTCGAAATCCGCCGCATCAACCGGAAACAATCCGCAGAACACAACCGGCACCGAAGGCTTAAAGCCGGGCAATAAATCGCTCGCCGGATTTTTATCGTCCGTGATCGTATCGCCGACTTTGGTATCCGCAATCTGTTTGATGCCGGCAGTCACAAAACCCATCTCGCCAGCCTTCAACTCGCCAATTTCAATTTTCTTGGGCGAAAAAATACCCACGCGTTCGGCATCCCTCACCGCGCCCGTCACCATAAAGCGCAGCTTCTGACCCTTTTTCAAAGTGCCATCAACCACGCGCACAAGAATAACAACGCCGAGATAGGAATCGTACCAGCTATCAACAAGCAAAGCCTTCAACGGCGCCGTCGGGTTGCCTTTGGGCGCGGGCAAACGTTTCACAACCGCCTCCAACACATCGCCAATGCCCAATCCGGTCTTGGCGGAAATCATCACGGCATCCGACGCATCCAACCCGATCACATCTTCAATCTGTTGCTTGATACGGTCCGGTTCGGCGGCAGGCAAATCGATTTTATTCAGAACCGGAATAATTTCGTGGTTGTTATCCAACGCCTGATATACGTTTGCCAAAGTCTGCGCTTCAACGCCCTGCGACGCATCGACCACCAGAATGGAACCCTCGCATGCCGCCAATGACCGGCTGACTTCATACGCGAAATCGACATGCCCGGGTGTATCCATCAAATTCAATTGATAGGTTTCGCCATCCTTGGCTTTGTAATTCAAACGCACCGTCTGCGCCTTGATGGTAATACCGCGTTCGCGCTCGATATCCATGCTGTCGAGCATCTGCTCTTTCATATCGCGCAACTCAACCGCGCCACAGGTTTGTATTAACCGGTCGGCCAAGGTCGATTTGCCATGATCGATATGGGCGATAATCGAGAAATTACGAATATGGGATTGGTCTGTCATTTAACTCAAAATGTTTTGGTTGCCGCGCCACGCCCTTCGGAGCCTTGGCGCAGGAGGGTGTTTTGAGCATACCCCCCGCGAAAATTCAAGATTTCTCGCTGTTTTTCTCAACCGCATAGCGCAAAGCGCGCATATTCTCGTTAATTTCTATCAACAGGAACAACAAGCCAAACAAAAAAGTGCTGACAATAAAGGCCACAACCAAGCCCGCAATGGCCACAAACGGGTTGCCCGTCATCAATCCGGCGGCCAACCCGCCTATCAACATCAACCCCACGCCGATCTTGCACAAAACTTCCAAAGAATTAATGATGAGGTTTTTCATGGCGTTCCTTTATTGGCATAAATCCTGAGGCGCTGCCGGCGGCATAACTCTCACATCAAAATCCGCTTCCTGCAATCCCGTTCTTGCTAACGAAAAATAATGTAATTTATCAATGCCGTTCGGCAAACCCAAACTCCCCACCACCGACCATTCCAACGGCGAGTCCATGATACCCGTCACAGCTAACGAAGTCGCCGCTGCATGAACACGCACCAATTTATTATCTTCGGCGGGAATAAAAACATCGCTACCCACAACAGCGATGCCCGCTTCGCGCATAATCGGCGGCATGCAATCAATCTTGGCCGCTATTTCGCCCTGCCCGTCAATCAGATACGCAAACGCCCGTCCCTTGCGCGTGGTGCCCGCCACAAAGAAACGATCAATCGCCGGAATATATTTCACCGCATAGGTGTAATAACGTAACCCATCATCCAGAATTTTCGTCGCGGTCACCGCGCCCGACGATTCCATCACCGCAAATTTCAATGTCGCGTAAGTTTCATCTTCCACAAATGCCTGCCACACCAACAATGCCTTTTGCGAAGATGCCGCAATCAATGGCCACCATTCGCGTTTATGCGCGGCGATAGGCACAAACTTTAATTCGCGCCCATTGCTGTCATAAATTTTTGCGTAAACGCCGCCGCCGGTGCCCAGATTGTCGACGCCGCCGCCTTTTATCCATTCATCGCTGTAAAAAACCACAAAGCGATTGCCCATTGCCGCAGAATGGCCGGAATGGCCGCCATCCGAAACCGTATTGGGATATTTTTTAATCGGCTTTAACGTTGCATCGTAAACGCTGTAACGCTGCTCAACCTCGCCGTAAGTGTCCCACCCGTCTTCATTGGTCACCAACACATGCCCATCATCGCTACGCGCGACTGAAACCGGCTCTTGCGCTTCGGGTTTTGCCAGAAACGGCTTGGGGTTTAGCCTCGCCTGCCCTGCCCGCCACGTGCCCATATATATGTCATGCGTCCAATTGCCATTGTCGTCGCTTCCCGTCGGCACCAAACCTGATGAGCTGAAAAACACGCGATACCCGCCCGAACCATCCGCTACCGCCTCGATGCCGTGATTATAAGAACGCAGATCTACGTCATCATCGGCATGGGCAACTGCTGAGAACATAGAAGCCGCCAAAACCATCAATACAATTATTAAATAAGAACAAAGCTGGCAGTTAAAGACTCCCTCCCCCCTCTGTGGGGGAGGAAGCAAAAACTTAGGCTTACGCTCTTCTGCGTAAGTCTTAGTTTTTGCAGGTGGGGGGATTATTGGTTCCATTTGTTATATCAATACTATCGCCGACATAATATTCCCGCCCCGCTTCTCATTCCGCAACGTCGAATAACGGTGGCTGAAAAACCGTTCGGGCTCGGCGCATGTATCGGCGGGCGAACCTGCGACTGATGCAACCCCCAGCCCCCGCAACTTCGCCACCACATAGCCAGGCAAATCAAACTGATAATGGCCGGATTTAAAAGACGGCGTGAAGAAACGCGCATTGTCCGCATTTTCCGTCAAAAACGACGCAGGAAATTCCGCCCCCACTTCATAAGATGCCTGCCAGATACAAGGGCCAATCGCGGCATAAATCCCCGCTCTCACCGCACCCAGCCTTTCCATCGCATCCAATGTATTCTCAATCACCCCGCCAACAGCCCCACGCCAACCGGCATGCGCCGCGCCAATCACGCCGTTGCCCGCAAACAAAATCGGCACGCAATCCGCCGTCAAAATCCCCAAGGCAATTCCCTTTTTCGCCGTGACCAAAGCATCGGCACGCGGCCTGTCGCCCGCAACCCAAACATCATCCACTATTACAACATTCGGCGAATGAACCTGATAGGCGCTTAATAAATTATCGCCCGCAACTCCAAGATGCGCGGCCATAGCATCCCGCGCCACATGTGCATCAACCTCATTCTCCTGTCCCGAAAAACCGGCATTACCCCACTCCCGCGTAAAAAACGCGTGACGGACAGAAGACAACCCCGAAAGATTGGAAGCATTTAGAATCTGTTTCATACGGCACAATAATCCCTCTTAACTTCTCCCGCAAAGGGGCTATTATGCCCTCCTCACCCTTATATAAGGACAGGCGCCGCCTGACATATCATGCCCAATTCGCAATCGACCGCCCAGAATTCATTCCTTTACAGCGCCAACGCCGATTTCATCGCGGAATTGTTCCAGCGTTACGCCACAGACCCGGGTTCGGTCGATAATAGCTGGCGCAGCTTTTTCGACGGTCTGAACGAAGATGCCCGTGCGGCCTTGTCCGAAATCAAGGGCGCAAGCTGGGCGCCATCCAAAGCCGCCAAAATTATCGCTAATGAAAACGAAGCCAAAGCGGCGGCCTTCGCCAAATCGGCCTCCACATCACCCGCGCCCAACCGCGATGTGCTGGACTCGGTGCGTATAGTCTGGCTGATCCGCGCCTTCCGCCAACGCGGGCATTTGCTCGCCAACCTCGATCCGCTCGGCCTCACCGCCATCCCGACCTTGGAAGATATCCAGCTCGACCCCAAATCTTTCGGTTTCGAAGATACGGATTTCGACCACCCCATCTTTTTGGGTGGCGCGTTGGGTTTCGACAACGCGACCTTGCGCGAAGTCATGGCCAAGCTGCACAGCATCTATTGTTCAACAATGGGTTTCGAATTCGCCTATATCCAAAATTATGACGAGGTTCGCTGGCTGCAAGACAATATCGAACGCCGCGCCGGTTTCGCGAATGATGCCAAGAAAAATATCCTGACGCGCCTGACCGCGGGCGACGCGTTCGAAAAATTCCTCGCCACCAAATTTGTCGGGGTCAAACGTTTCGGTCTTGAAGGCGGCGAAGCGATGATCCCCGCCATCGAAGCCGCCATCACCAAAGGCGCGACGATGGGTCTGCGCGAAGTCGTCGTCGGCATGGCGCATCGTGGCCGCCTGAATACCCTCACCAATCTTTTGGGCAAATCATTCACAGCCTTGTTCTCGGAATTTCAGGGAACATCCGCCTATCCCGACTCCGTCCAAGGTTCGGGCGACGTCAAATATCATCTCGGCACCTCCATCGACCGCGAATTTGGTGGCCAGACCGTCCATTTGACGATGAACCCCAACCCGTCGCATCTGGAATGGGTCAACCCTGTCGTCACAGGCCGCGTGCGCGCCAAGCAACAACAACGCGCCGGTGCCACTGCGGTCAACGAAGAATCCCTGAAACAAGTCGTCGCCCTCCTCATCCACGGCGATGCGGCCTTTGCCGGCCAAGGCATTGTCGGCGAAACGCTGACACTCTCCGCTTTGCGTGGCTACCGCACCGGCGGCACGCTGCATTTCGTCATCAATAATCAGGTCGGATTTACCACCAGCCCGCAATATTCACGCAGCGGCATCTATTGCACCGATGTCGCCAAAATGATTCAGGCACCCATCATCCATGTGAATGGCGATGATGTCGAAGCTGTTGTGTATGCGTCCGAACTCGCCGCGGAATATCGTCAAACATTCCAACGCGATATCGTGATCGACATGGTGTGTTACCGCCGCCACGGCCATAACGAAGGCGACGAACCGGCATTCACGCAACCCAAAATGTACCGCCAGATTAAATATCAACAAACCACACGCGAAGTTTATGTCGCCAAACTGGTGGCGGAAGGCAGCATCGCGCAAGAAGAAGCCGACAAAATCAACGCAGACTTCCTTGGCCGTCTGGAAAAAGATTTTGAAGTCGCGACCAGCTACAAACCCAACAAAGCCGATTGGCTGGAAGGCAAATGGAAAGGCCTCGAAGTCGCATCGGGCGATGACCGCGACGGCAAAACCGCCGTTCCGCTGGCCATCTTGCAAGAAGTCGGCAATGCGCTGGCCCGCTTGCCCGATGGTTTTACCGTCAACCCCAAAATCGCCAAGCAGCTTGAAGCCAAGCGCGAAATGATGAACAGCGGCGAAGGCATCGACTGGTCAACAGGAGAAGCCCTCGCTTTCGGCACCCTGCTTACCGAAGGCACGCCGGTTCGTTTGTCGGGTCAGGATTGCGGACGCGGCACTTTCTCGCAACGCCATTCTGTTCTTGTCGATCAAAATGACGAAGGCCGTTATGTGCCGTTGAACGGCATCCGTACCGAACAAGCGACCTATGACGTACATGACAGCCCCTTGTCAGAAGCATCTGTGATGGGCTTCGACTATGGCTTCTCGCTGGCCGAACCCAATACGCTCGTCTGCTGGGAAGGGCAATTCGGCGATTTTGCCAACACGGCGCAAGTTTTCGTCGATCAATTCATCTCGTCATCCGAAAGCAAATGGCTGCGCATGTCGGGCATTACTTTGCTGCTGCCGCACGGCTATGAAGGCCAGGGCCCTGAACATTCCTCGGCACGCCTTGAACGCTATCTTCAAATGTGTGCCGAAGATAATATGCAGGTGGCCAATTGTTCGACACCTGCCAACTACTTCCACATCCTGCGCCGCCAGATGCGCCGCAATTTCCGCAAGCCCTTAATCCTGATGACGCCGAAATCGCTTCTGCGCCACAAGGCCTGCGTTTCTTCTCTGGCCGATATGGCGGAAAGCTCAACCTTCCTCAGCGTCATTCCTGAAAATCTGAAAACAATTGCGGAAGATAAAAAAATCCGCCGCGTCGTGATGTGCAGCGGTAAAATCTACTATGACCTTATCGCGGCACGCGACGAACGCAAAATCACCGATATCGCAATCGTGCGTTTGGAACAATTCTATCCGTTCCCGCAAAAACATCTGGCCAAAGAACTGGCGCGCTACAGCAAGGCGACCGATATCGTCTGGTGCCAGGAAGAACCGCAAAATATGGGCGCGTGGAATTTCCTCGACCGCCGTATCGAAGCGACGCTGGCGGCAGTCGACCACCGCATTTCACGTCCTACCTATATAGGTCGCGTGGAATCCGCATCGACGGCAACCGGCTCCATGAAACGCCACATCAAAGAACAGGCCGAAATCATGGATAAGGCTCTGACCGCGAAGTAAAGGTGATTTTCTCTCCCAGAGGGAGAGGAAGCAAAAACTTGGGTTTGCGCTCTTGGGGCGCAAGCCCTTAGTTTTTGCAGGTGAGGGGTAACGCCGCTTGCCTTTTAAGGATAAATGGTAAAAACCCCTCCTTCCACACCCCCTTGATCAACAAAAACAACAGCATTTCCGACAATTAAGCCGCCCTTAACCCTGTTGGCATAGAATAAACCATATTTCTATTCCAACAGGCGGCTTGATATGGGCGCAGATTTCAACAGCTCTATTCCCATCGGCAGCGGCAATAACGCCGCGCCGCTCGCCGCGCTCAAAAACCAGTCAGCCACCACCACCGCATCAACACCCGCCGCGCCCCCACAAACCCAACCCGAAGCGCATCAACCCGAAGGTTATTGGGCACGCACCAAAGATTATCTGGCCGACAATGCTTTGACCAGACTCGTAAGTGGCGTGATCGCTGGCACCAGCAACCTCTACAGTAACAGACCGGGTCATCCGGTCATTGGCAAAAAACCGACCACGAAACTGGCGGGCTATTGTGCACATAATGTCGTGGCGGCGCTTAATGCTGCAGGCGTCCATGTCACATCGGCCAATGCCAAAGATTTACCCGCGCCTTTAAAAGCGGCGGGCTTCAATTCATTTGTGCCGCGCGATTGCGACAAACCACTTGCGGGTGATGTGATGGTTATCGCAGGCATCGGTCAGGTTCCCCCCAAAGGACAAAAACCAAAACCCGGCGAACATCCCTATGGCCATGTCGCCGTCTATACCGGCGATCCACCCAAAGGCTGCGGCTGGGTATCCGACGGTATTCAATATGACGATAAATTCTGCCTCCGCGGTGTCTCCAAAGCCGAACAGGCCGCCAAAACAACCTATTTCCGCAACCCCACTTTGGCCGCCCAAGCGGTCAAAGCCGGTTTTGCGCTTACCATCCCCAACGCCACAACCGATACGCCGCCCACAGCACCCCCCACAGGGCTGCAACCTTCTTCCACCCGCCTTCTTCTGCCCACCCCAGCCGCCTGAAAACGCTGAAAAATAACCACCCAACTACCCATATTTAGTCTTTATTCCGGCTATGCAATTAATTGACCGTTAACCGTCTTTAGTTACAATACAATCTATATTCATTTTTTTAGAAGGCTATTGGCCATGCACCACGCGCACTCTCATCACGGTCACCACCATCATCGTCATCACGGGCATCGGCATCACTTGGCCTCGATGAAATCAGATCATGCCGCTGGTACACTTCATACGCTGGCCGGAACGCTGACGAAACTTGTGACCAACGCCATCAAGGGGACTGAAGTCAGACTTAATGACGCTGGCCATCCCGTTGGAACAAAACCCGCGCATACTTTCGGCGGTTGGTGCGCCCACAACGTTGTAACAGCGTTAAACGAAGCAGGCATTCACGTTCCAAGAACGCATTTTGCAAAAGACCTTCCCACCCATTTGCAAAAAACAGGCTTTGAAAGAATGGAAACTTGTGAAAAACCGCTGGCTGGCGATGTTATGGTGATCGGCGCCTGCCCCCCAAGACATGACGCGGGTCATGTTGCTATCTATACCGGCAAACAAACCGGTTGGGTCTCAGACGCTACACAAGGCAACAACAGATTTGTGCTGGCTGGCGTGACGCAAGGTACACAGGAATCGCGCACAGCCTATTTCCGCAATCCTTCTTTAGCCGCACAAGCGGAAGCCTTACACGGCACTCGACTCGCCGCGTCCGACACTCCGACAAACGGCGCAGGACATCACCATCACCACCATCATGCCAGCCTTCGCTCAACGAGCCTTGCCTCTGCCGCATCGACAGTGGCGCCTACGACACAGCCCGCTATTGCAGCGCCATCCATAAGCTAACTTTGAAAGGTTGATTGACATGAACGCACACAATCATCGCCACCACCCCAAGGGCGTTCTGCACCATCATCATGCAGCGGAAATCACCGGCCAAACATCGGGCATCGCATCTTATTCCATCGATCAACTGCATCAGGTTCTGGCGGATGCAGCCACTGTCACGCATTTGAAATACTCAAAATTGCTGCTCGAAGTCGCCAACCACGAAGCGCGCCATCCTTTTCAACTCGACAATCTCGCCGATGGTCATGGCCGCAACGGCGGCGTTGTCTCGCGCGGTCTTATGCAGATTGCACCCGCTACCCTGACCGCAAAACTGGAGGAACATAGAACAGAATTGGAAGGCATTTTCTCAAAACCGGAATATGGCAACCGTTTCAAAGCCGCGCTCGACTGGATGAAAGGCGACCATTCGCATGCCGCGCATGAAGCCCTTCTGAAAACAATGTATGACCCGATGTTCAGCGGCATCGTGGGCTCTAAAATTTTGCAGGATTGCGGTGGCAACTCCGCGCATCCCGGCCGCGCCTATCTTTCCTATGTCCATCCGGGTATGGCCGGCATCATTGCGCATGCCAAAGAAAACGGCTCGACCGAAAGCGCCCTTCAACTTGCCAGAGATAACGGTGTTGCAGATGCCGTTGTAACCAACAACCCTGCCGTTTTCGGCGCCGATGGCGCATGGACGGCACAAGAAGTCATCGATCATAACGACAAAAAATTTGAAGGCGTCATGCCGCCGGAACCTGTCCATCATCACGCTCATCATAATCTAAAAGCCGCACAAGCGCATGAAGGGCATCACCATCACCTGCACCATCATCACAAACATCATCACCATCATCACCACCATCATCACGCGTCGTCGCCTGCGGCTCCGGCGGCACCACCGCCGCCAGCGGTATAATGTCAAAAGAATTAATCAACCCACGACCCTGATATTTTAGAAGGAACCGAACAATGGCCGCAACACATCGCCCTAGCCACCACACCTTGAAATCCGCCCCCACACCAAATGCGGGACAGATCGCTTATGACAAGCAACTACTGGCAGACGCCAACACCTCCTATAATTACATCAACGGCAAACCCGGCAAGCCCGTAGGCATCGCGCCAAACTCCGCCGTTTACACGATGCGCAGCGGCTATGACAAAGACAGCCTTAAAGGCTTAAACGATGCCCTTACCGATCTGGGTATCCCCGATGATGCGCGCCGCCTGTCCTATTACGCAACCGCCTTGCGCGAAAACGCCAGCGGCGACCCAACGCTTGATAACCCCACCAGCCCCCATTCGCGCGGCCTGATGCAGGTGTCGGACAGACCCGCCGACAACACCGCGCTGCACCTGCTCGACCACTACGCCAAACAAGGCCCGCACATTGTCGGCACCCATCCGCCGAAATTCGCCCCCGGCCTGTTGGAAGTTCTGGCCGCAAGCAATGAAAAACCCATTCAAACTGGCAACGCAAAAGATGCGGAAGCCATCTTCAAGGGTTATGGCGATCGTTATCGCGCAATGGGATGGAACAATCACAATGCGCCTGTGATGTCTAGCGTAGCCAAAGACGATAAAAGCTTTACGCCGAATATCTACCAAGCCGCCATCGACTACATGAACGGCAAACGCACAGATGCGAATAAAAAAGCAGTCAGCCTGCTTTTACACGACGCCAAATTCAACGCCATTCTGGGCATCACCAATCAACGCGAATTGCTTGCGAAATACAGCACGCCAAAATATGCGGTCAAAGGCATCAAGCCAGCCGTACTTGCCGATATCGCCTATATCGATCCCAAGGTAGCGGATAAAATTTCGGCGGCGGCGCAAAAAGGCCGCTACGGCGATAATGTCGCCATGCTTTTGCAAAGCAAGGAATTCGGCCCCGCAATGACCTCGAAACAGGTCAAGCTTTTGATGGCACGAAACGGTACCGCGCTGGATGGCACCGTGGGCGATGTGTTGAAATGGCACATCGATAAAACCACCAGCCTGCTTCCAATGCGTGAAGCCGCGCGCCAACGCGCCGTGATCGACTTGCTCATCATGCCGCCTCAGCAGTTACAAGCCGCAGCGCCAGCAAGTGCAGCAACCGGTATCGCCGTCGCGCCTCAACCAAAAGGCAACACGCCTGCGCCTGAATCTCTATTGCCACCGGAACCCACCACAACACGCGCGGGTTTAAGAGCTGCGCAAGCCGGCCTCGGCCCCGAAGCCGCGGCCATCCTCGACGGCCATAATGTCCACAGAACAAAAGGCTTTCTTGGCTTGGGGCTGATCGGTCGCAAAACAGATTACGATGGCCGTACCCTGCGCGGTGCCGAAAAACGCGAAACACTGCTCGCGCTCAAAGAACGTCAGGCATTGGATGCAGGCAAAACCGCCAAAGCCGCCAAAATTGAATCCCAAATAAAACGCGTAGAAGCAAAGACGGGCGTAACCCCGTCACCCAACAAAGTCGGGTTTGATATCCCATTATAAGCTTGCCAAACAGCAAATAAGGGGGCGGTGCTTCGGCATCGCCTCTTTTTTGTGCGCCATAAATTTCCCCTTCACCCTTAATTCCCCGCTTTGACTTTCGCGCGATTCACGCTATCAATACGCCTTCAAATGACCCCCACTGCTGAGGCCACAATGTCCGTTCAAATCGTCGTTCCCCCCATGGGCGAATCCGTTTCCGAAGCCACCGTTGCCAAATGGCTGAAAAAAGTCGGCGATCAGGTGCGCATGGACGAACCGCTGGTCGAATTGGAAACCGATAAAGTAACGCTCGAAGTCAACGCGCTAACCGCAGGCATCATCAGCGAAATCAAGGCACCTCAAGGCAGCAATGTCGGTGTCGGTGCCATTTTGGGCGTCATTCAGGAAGGCGCCGCTGCGGTATCCTCACCCACCGCCTCCGCCAGCACAGCGGCTCCCGCCAAGCCAGCGGCACCTATCGCAGCAAATGCGCCTGCAACAGCGCCAGTCCTTATGCCCGCCGCACAAAAACAAGCTGGTGATCGCGGCCTGAATCCGTACGAAATTCCTGGCACCGGCAAAGGCGGCCGCGTGACCAAGGAAGATGTTGTGGCCTTTACGCCTTCCGCAACCCCATCCGCCATTCCAACCCCCGCACCCGCCGCGCGCGCACCACAACCCACCGGCCCCCGCGCCAAAGGCGACCGCGAAGAACGCGTGAAAATGACCAAACTGCGCAAGGTCATCGCGCAACGCTTGAAGGAAGCGCAAAACACCGCCGCCATGCTGACCACTTTCAACGAAGTGGATATGACCGCGATTATGGCGCTGCGCAATATGCACAAAGACGCGTTCGAGAAAAAGAACGGCGTCAAACTCGGCTTCATGTCGTTCTTTGTCAAAGCCTGTATTCAGGCGTTGAAAGAACTTCCCGCCGTTAATGCGGAAATCGAAGGCGACGATCTGGTTTACAAAAACTATTATGATATCGGCGTGGCGGTCGGCACCCCCAACGGTCTGGTCGTGCCTGTGTTGCGCGATGCGGATGCGCTCAGCTTTGCCGAAGTCGAAAAAGGTATCGGCGATCTGGGCAAACGCGCCAAGGATGGCAAGCTGTCTATGTCAGATCTGTCGGGCGGCACCTTCACTATCACAAATGGCGGCATCTATGGCTCGCTCATGTCGACCCCCATCCTCAACCCGCCGCAATCCGGCATCTTGGGCATGCACTCCATCAAGGAACGCGCCGTTGTGATTAACGGCAAGGTCGAAGCCCGCCCGATGATGTATCTGGCACTGTCCTACGACCACCGCGTTATCGATGGCCGCGAAGCGGTAACCTTCCTTGTCCGCGTTAAGGAATGCATCGAAAGCCCCGAACGCCTCCTTATCGGCGTGTGATACCGATAGCGCGTTAACCAAAGAATCACCGATGAAAGCAAACGAATCTATTGCATCGCACAAGGCGCATGTATAAATAGGCAATAAGTTTTTCATTATTGCTTATTTTTTAGGTGTTCAATGCGTGGCGAAACCGGCTTTTCCCTGAGCGATCTGCGGAACCACCCCGGATTTACATTTGTTATCGCCACCCACACCGATGAAAAGCCATTCAATTTTTCGGTGATCGGCGATTACTTCACGCAAAATTACGGCTTCCCCCTCGCTATTTTTCCCCTTGTACATTTCCGCCCCCACTCCGCGCCCCTGGAGGATGGAAAAAGTTCGGCAGCCAACGCCATTATTAAACGCGCGGCGGCGGAAGAGGGCCGTATCACCCTCAGCAATCCCGACACTAAAGAACACAGGGCATTGGTCAAAGGTGCCAGCAGACATGGTGTTGCCTTCCATCAGCATACAACTATCTTGTTCAGCGAAGACAGCATTCAGGGTATTCCTCTTTCTCTCGCGCCACTCTTCCTGAAAAAACTTGTATCCGCAGGCGCAAATCCTGACTTGCTGAAAAATACCAGAACGCACAACCATAAGGATATCGATTATCTGATGCTCGTCGACTACGGCATCATCAAAAACGCCATCGGAACCTACGCATTTTACGACCTCCTCCGACAAACCGCCCATGAAAGCGGATACAAGAATTTTGACTCAGTCCCCCTCATCGATGATGTAAGCTGCTCATGGATGCGCCTCGACGAAGAAAAGAAGATGCAAGACAGGGAACCGGTCAAAGCCATTACCGAAGTTTTTCTTTATGCACCCGATGGGCTTGATAAACCTCTGCGCAAACCAGACAAAGAAAGCATCTATCCCAAACAACTGCTCTGCACATCCGTCCGTCCCGATGAGCCTATCAGCAACTATTTTTTCGACTATCTGCGTCATGAAAGCTTCCGCGCTGTTGTCTTTCAAAAACTCCTTATCGACATTGCCCGCGACTCCCAACCCATTCCCATCAGCAAGAATTTCGTCAAAGCGCGCAAAGCCCTTGCCCACCGTCCGGCGGCGCAAGACGTTCTGGTGGTTCAGGTTACCCCAGGCAAAGCCCCCGCCATTTTCAAGGGCACACAACTCAAACGCTATATCCCCACAAGCTTTGACGAAGCCGCCGGTCTTTTATCGCTAGAATTCCCGTCTTACGCCGCCCCACAACCGCGCACGGCGGATATCATCGTCGTCCCGCCCCACAAGCCGGAAAGTTTCGAAGGACGCCTGATCCATGCCGTCATGATCAACAGCATGAAAACCGCAAGACAAATCGACCCGCGCTATGGGCGTCAGACATCTTTTATCATCAACAATCTCAAAGGCTGCCTTAACAGGACGTTACGCGCCTCGCGCCGCCTGGATGATGCCGGTCTTGTTGGCAATTATCCCCGTTGCCTGCATAACGAAAGCCCGACAGGCCGCAAAATCATCGACATAGCCGGCGTCACATTAAAATCCGACCAATATTTTCATGAACTCAGAAGCGATGACGAAGACGCGCTCAACAAAGCGAACCGCATCCTCGTCAGGCATTTGTCGGAAAATATCATCCGCAGCCCGCATCAAGCAGCCCCGGATTATTTCTATCCGGAAAATATCGAGAAACCCGAAGGCATGTTCACTGGTGTTGGCTTCATGAGCGCCAATCATGAAAATCTTGGCTCCGTGCAAGTCGCGGCGGATCTTTCGTCCATGCTCGCACGTAAGGATATGGCCGCAGGTTGGGGCGGCATGAACAAATTGCCTGGCAAGCAATTTATGGAATCATATTTGGCCAATGGAGGACAGTATCTTTTCGCTTCCTCCACTCATGATCTGGAGCAAATGGAAACAGTGGCTGGACTTGACAGCCGCATTCATCACCGCATCCTTCGCCGTACCATCGCGCCGCGCGCTATCGACCTTATCGGCTTTGCCGATATCCTCTACAGCCTCTATGGCGGCGTCGGCACAGTGGTCGAAGATGGGATGGGCATCTTGTCAGACAAGCCCCTTATCTTCATTGACCCAATGCTCACAGGCATCAAACAATCGCCATGGAAATCTTCGCCCAAGGGTGAAGAAATGCGCTATCTGCTCGGCGAGGACCTCACTAATCTTATGGCATACTCGCACGATGCCTTATCGGGCAAAGGCATATTCCTCGCCACTTCGGTCGACGAAGCGGAAGATTTCACGAATGAAATACTCAACAGGCCATCCGTTGTTGCGCGTCCGTCACAGGCTCCGCGACTCATTGCGGGCTAATTCGCCAATTTCTTCCCAACCGCGCATCCTTCCCAATGCGCACCCGGCAAATAACCAAGGCTCATCAAAAATTCGCCGGTAATTTCGCCGCCGGTAAATTTGAAAGTCTTTTTAAATAACTTCACCCATTCCGCCTTGCCCAAAGGATGTTGCGCATCCAGCCACGCCGAAAACCCGCCATGCGTCTTCCGCATTTCCAGCACCACACCAGCATTATGAATAATCGCCGCAATCTTCAACCGGTTGCGGATAATCCCCTCATCCGCCAATAACCGCTTCACCTCCATTGCGCCATACCCCGCAACCGTCGCCACACGAAAACGCCCAAACGCCTTGTTCAACGCCTTGCGTTTCTTCAACACAATCTCCCAAGACAACCCGGCTTGCATAATTTCCATCGCCAGCCGTTCAAAAAGCACCGTTTCATCGGCAGAGTGAAAGCCATATTCCGTCCCGTGATAGGAAGCATGAACGGGGTGGTCGGGGGCCATTTCACAGTAAGCGCGGCTCATTAAGGCCTCCAAATGGGTTATATTTCGTTATTTTACCCTATTCTGCGGGTAATGCTTGCATTTTCAACGTCCTTTCCCTAAAACCTGCAAAGAATTTCTTACGCAGAAAGCTACGACAATGAAAGCAAGCATCCACCCCGATTATCACGACATCACCGTCCTCATGACGGATGGCACCGAATTCAAGACGCGCAGCACCTATGGCCAAGCCGGTGCGAAGCTGCATTTGGATATCGACCCCAAGACCCATCCGGCATGGACAGGCCAGCATCGCATGGTCGATCGCGGCGGCCAGTTGGCCAAGTTCAACAAGCGTTTTGCTGGCATCACCGGCGCCAAGAAAGCCGAAGGCGAAGCAGAGGCACCCACAGCCGAAGCGGCACCAGCAGAAAAGATCAAGCTGACCACCAGCGCAGCTTCAGCCAAGAAGAACAAGTAATCTTTCTTCGCGACCCAATAAAAAACCCTGCATCACAAAATGCGGGGTTTTTCTTTTTCTTGCTTCCTTTTCCTCTCCCCTTGAGGGAGAGGGCTTGAAAACTTAGGCTTACGCTCTTGAGGCGTAAGTCTTAGTTTTCAAGGGTGAGGGGTCGACTTGCTTACATCCCATCAAAAACTAAATATGAATAGGCCGCCCATCAACCGCCAGCGCAGCTTCCTTCACCGCCTCGTTCAATGTCGGATGCGCATGGCATGTGCGGGCGATGTCCTCACTGCTCGCGCCAAATTCAATCGCCATTGCCAGTTCGGCAATAATGGTTCCGGCATCGGCGCCGACAATATGCGCGCCCAACACGCGGTCGGTCGTCGCATCGGCCAAAATCTTCACAAACCCTTCCGTTTCATTCATCGCGCGCGCGCGGCCATTGGCCGAAAACGGAAACTTGCCCACCTTGTACGCAACGCCCGCCTTCTTCAATTCTTCTTCCGTCTTCCCAACAGAAGCCGCCTCCGGCCAAGTATAAACAACGCCCGGAATGGCATCATAATTGATATGGCCTGATTGCCCCGCCATAATTTCGGCACAGACAACACCTTCATCTTCGGCCTTATGCGCCAACATGGCACCGGCAATCACATCGCCAATCGCATAGATGCCCGCGACATTGGTTTGGAAATGCGCATCGACCGCAATGCGTTTACGCTCATCCAATTTCACGCCCACGCCTTCCAACCCCAACCCTTCGGTGTAAGGACGGCGGCCAATTGCCAACAACACAACATCGGCAACCGTCTTTTCCGGCGCGCCGCCAGCAGCGGGTTCGATAACCAACGATACCTGCGCCCCATCAACCACAGCCGATGTGACTTTGGACGATAATTTGAACTGCATGCCCTGCTTGGCCAAAACCTTCTGCATCGTCTTGGAAATTTCGCCATCCATCGTCGGCAAAATACGGTCGACAAATTCCACCACAGTCACTTGCGTGCCCAACCGCTGCCACACCGAGCCCAACTCCAACCCGATCACGCCGCCACCAATCACCACCATCGTCTTTGGTACAGGATCCAGCGACAACGCGCCGGTCGACGTCACAATGCGCTTTTCATCCACGGCAATGCCGGGCAGTGGCATCGATTCCGAACCCGTCGCGATCAAAATATTCTTGGTTGTATAGGTCTTCGCGCCATCCGCGCCCTCAACCGAAACCTGATCAGCCGCTACAATCTTGCCGCGCCCTTTCAACCAATCGATCTTGTTCTTCTTGAACAGATATTCGATACCGGCGGTGTTGTCCTTCACCACTTTGTTCTTGTGCCCCATCATGGTCGGCAGATCGAACCCGACCGAACCCACGCGCACGCCATGCGCCGACAACCCATGCATCGCATCGGCATATTTTTCCGAAGACACCAGCAAAGCCTTGGACGGAATACAGCCCACATTCAAACAGGTGCCACCCAAAGTCGGGTTCATCTCCACACAGGCGGTTTTCATGCCCAGCTGGGCCGCGCGAATAGCCGCGACATAACCGCCGGGGCCGGAACCGATAACGATAAGATCATATTGTGTGGACATGTTTTTACTCTACGGATGGAGTGAAGAAGAGGCAGAAATTAGAATGCCTACCTATCGGATGAGAACAAGCTTTGCAACAGGACTTCCTCTCCCCTCTGTGGGAGAGGAAGCAAAAACTTGGGTTTACGCTCTTGAGGCGCAAGCCCTTAGTTTTTGCAGGTGAGGGGGTTTGCTTTTATCCGATAAGAAAAACCCTAACGACGCGAATTTAAGCCCCCAAACGCCTATTGGCAATGACATTCAGAAGGAATAACCTATATCATCCCTCACCCCCAAAGGCTCACCCTATGCCCCTCCTCATCGCCCTCGTCTTTCTGGTCGCCATCGTCGCTATCAGCAGCTTTTTCACCGTCAGCACAGCCCAAGTCGCCATCATCACGCGCTTTGGCAAATTTCTGGCGGTCGCCAATCCGGGGCTTAATTGGAAATGGCCGTTTATCGATATGGTCGCGGGCCGCATCAGCCTGCGCATCAACCAGATCAGCCTGACGATGGAAACCAAAACCAAAGACAATGTTTTCGTGACCATCCCCATTTCGGTGCAAACCCGCGTGCGACCCGAAAAAATCTATGACGCGTTTTACAAACTTTCCAACCCTGCCCAACAAATCCAATCCTATGTCGAACAAGTCATCCTTGGGCATGTGCCGGGCATGACATTGGACGAAGTCTTCGCCAGCCAATCAGGCATAGCATCGGCGGTGAAACAGGAACTCGACGCCGATATGGCCGGTTTCGGTTATGAAATCGTCAATGTTCTGGTGACCGATATCGTGCCCGATGCCAAGGTGAAATCGGCCATGAACGATATCAACGCCGCGCAACGCGAACAGGTCGCGGCCAATGCGCGCGGCGAAGCGCAAAAAACCCTTATCGTCAAACAGGCCGAAGCGGAAGCCGAAAGCAACGCGTTGCAAGGCCAAGGCATCGCCAACCAGCGCAAAGCAATTATCGAAGGGCTGCAAGCCTCTATCGAAGCTTTCCAAAAAGGCGTCGGCGATACCAGCACAGCCGAAGTGATGCAGCTCGTCCTCATCACCCAATATTTCGATATGCTGAAATCTATCGGCCAAACCGACAAAACTAACACGCTGTTTTTGTCCCACTCCCCCTCCGCCGTCAAAGATGTTGGCGACCAGATTATGCAGGCGATGATCGTTGCGGATAGGGCGAAGGGGTAAACAGGTATATATCTAGAGTTGCAAAAGAAACAAAAATTTCAGCTACTAGGGCGCTCCCTCAAAACGAGCCAACGATTAAAATGTTTCATAATGGTAAGCAAGATTCTGAAAAATCCATTGATGCTACCGCTATAATTGCCGCGAACAGCCAGCAGTGACGCTTGAAGCGTACCCACATCCAGAACTTGATTCGTCATCCCAACGAAAGTCGGGATCTAACGCACCCTAAGGGTTATTTAATGTCAGCATCAAAACAACGACTTTCCTAAAGTTTATATTGCCTCTCCGCAATCGACGTAACCCCCAGTTTGGCATCAAGGCGTTGGCGCAATGACCGATAGTGCCATTTCTCTTTCCGCTCCATCACGTCGGCCTTTACCTGATGGGCATATTCCATGCGCTGGGCGTTGTATTCGTGGAGCGCTTGTTCGGCGGGAAAGGATGCTAATAATTTGCCGAGCGTTATGCCGTCACCAATGGCGGTGTTTAGGCCGTTGCCGCCGATTGGCAGAAAAACATGCGCTGCATCCCCTACCAGAACTGCGCTGGGGCGAATAAAAGTTTCGGCAATTTGTTTGCTGATGCGATAAACCGCTATCTGTCGGCCAGTGCGCGGGATAATTTCTATGCCGCCCCGGTAATCCGCCAGTTGTTGAATAGCCGCAATCAATTCATCTTGCGGTGTTTCGCGGGTGATATCACCGGGCAGTTTTCCCGTTAATTTAAAATTTCTGTCACCGCGCATAGGTACAAGCGTTATGGTTTCCCCCACGCGAAAAAACCTGTGGCAAAAATCATGCGAAAGCTCGCGGCCATAAACTTCGCAATCAATGGCGAAGGATAGAGCCTCGCTTGTCGAACCCGGACATTCGATATTCAGGCTGGTGCGAGTTGTGCTGTTAATGCCGTCCGCCCCGACAACGAGGCCGGCTCTGTGTTGCCATTGTTGCTGCGCGTTTTTTAGAAGCAGGGTGGCTCCCGTGGTGTCACTCGTCACATTTTGCAATTCAACGCCGCGTTCCACCCCCACGCCCAAATTGTTGAGATGCGCTTCCAAAATCTGTTCCGTGATGCTCTGCTCGAGCGATATATTGCTGGCCAACAGATCATCGGTACCATTATCGAAAATCTCCTCCGTCACCAGTTGCTGGTCGGCATACATCTTGTTGCCAAGCAAAAGATGCCCATTTTTCAATATCTTATCCGCACCCCCACATTCGATAAGGAATTGGGTGGTTTCGGGGTGCAATCCGGTTGCTTTTGTCGCGTCAGACTTGGTTAACGCCTTATCAAAGACTTTGCATGAAAGTAAATGCTTCGTTAATGTTACTGCTGTAGCCAGCCCTGAAGGGCCAGCGCCAATGATTACGATTGGGGAGTGTGCGTCGCTCTTTGGGTTAAAAAATGTTTCTGACATTATGTCTCAACGATTCAAAAGTTGAAATTACGCGCCGTTTTTATGAACGGCTAGGCTACGATTTTGCGCCTGAACAACACGGTGAAAAGGGGCTGCCCCATTACGCCACGGTTGTTTCATCGATGCCGGTAGAAATATATCCGGCTCCCAAAAAACCACTTCCCCCTGAAGATCGTCTGTGGATAGGGGTTACAGTTAACCATCCAGAGAATATTAAAGCCGAACTCATCAAAGAGTTTGGCGGTGACGATGAGCCGCGTGTGCCGACGACAAAAACGGGCATCGCAACGCTTCGTGACCCTAGTGGGATTTTGGTCAGGTTATTCCCAAAGCCTTAAAAAGCATTTAATTTCCCCACTTCAAAAATAAATCTTGTATTTTTCCCACATTTGATATAGGATATATCCCTTACCGCTTAGATAAGGATCATCAAGCGGTGACGAGCCGAGGTAACATTGCTCCGAGCGCCCGGGCGCGGAGAAACGATGTCGATCGGTTCGGGCGTTGTACATCCCCGCCTTGGCAAGCGGGGAACCCATGGGAGCGTCTTTTTTTATGCAAGGGAAACTGGAGAATAAAGGAAAAGGAACCAAATGATCAAAAGACAAACATAATCACCCCGCCCCATCTTCCCGGACAGGCCATAACTCGACAATCTATTTGTTCAGAACGGCAACAGCTGCGCCCGGAATGGGCGGCACTTTGGGTGCGCGGCGCGCCTCGATCACGGCGACCATTGTATGGCACAGCAATTCATCAAATGTTTGCTTCGATTGAAATTGCGGGGAAACCAGACCCTCAACGAACCCATCTGCGCCGATATTATATAAATAAGAACCTTCCTCATTATGCGACAACCGATAATGTTTGCCATCCGCCTCCTGATACTCCTGATAGACAGAAACCTGCTTGGTCTCGGAACGCCAGCTTTGATCCGCCTCTTGCACAAGATGCGCGCTAATCGAAACCCAGCTTTCAACCCCGTCAACCGCAACAGGCAGACTGGAGAAGGATGCAGATGTATGATCAGTCAGCATAAACCTGTCCGACGCGCCGCAATCTTCGGGCACGAGCGCAAAACAATCATTCGATTGTGGGCGCGGCACATTCAGCCAATTAAATTTCTTTTCCATGCACCTATCCGTTTAAAAAATATGCCCTGATATGGTTTCCGTATCTTAATCGCCAGGCGATGAATGAACTGTAAAAAAGCACAGGATATCCACGTATTTTATTATGTACAAAAGGTGAACATCGGTATAGGATCTACTCATGGCCAAACCAACCACCCTCTTCGCCTGTCAGGCATGCGGCGCATCCTATCCTAAATGGGCTGGCAAATGCGAAGCGTGCGGCGGATGGAATTGTCTGGTCGAAGAAACCCATAATGCAGGCCCCCCGAAAGGCCTGAATGACACCAAGAATCGGTCGAAATCGAACCGAATCGAGTTTGTTCCGCTCAAAAGCGAGAATAATCAGGTCATACCCCGCCGTTTTTCCAACATTGGCGAGTTCGACCGCGTTGTCGGGGGCGGTTTGGTCAAAGGCTCCGCCACTTTGGTCGGCGGTGATCCCGGAATCGGCAAATCAACCCTCCTCCTCCAAGTCGTCTGCAAACTTGCCGCCATTCACAAAGTCGCCTATGTCTCCGGCGAAGAAGCGATTGAACAAGTGCGCCTGCGCGCGGCGCGTTTGGGTTTGGCCGATGCGCCCTGCTCGCTCGCCAGCGAAACGTCGGTGCGAGATATTGTCGCCTCTGTCGATTCGAACGATTCCCCTGATATTCTCATCATCGATTCGATTCAAACCATGTATGTCGACACGCTCGATTCGGCACCTGGAACAGTGGCGCAAGTGCGCACATCCGCACAAGAACTCATCCGAATCGCCAAGAAACGGGGAATCAGCCTGATTCTCGTCGGCCATGTCACCAAAGATGGCACCATTGCCGGCCCCCGCGTGTTGGAACACATGGTTGATACGGTTTTATATCTGGAAGGCGACCGCGGCCATCAATTCCGTGTCCTTCGCGGCGTAAAGAATCGATTCGGCCCCACGGATGAAATCGGTGTCTTTGAAATGACCGACAAAGGATTGATGGAAGTCCATAACCCTTCCGCCTTGTTCCTCGCCGACCGCCGCGAAGACATGTCGGGTGCCGCAGTCTTTGCCGGATTGGAAGGAACGCGCCCCGTTCTGGTCGAAATTCAGGCACTTGTCGCACCCACAGCGTACGGAACGCCGCGCCGCGCGGTTATCGGATGGGATTCGGGTCGATTGGCGATGATTCTTGCGGTATTGGAAGCCAGATGTGGGGTCGCGTTCGGCAATAACGATGTTTATCTGAATGTGGCCGGTGGATTCCGAATCACCGAACCCGCGGCCGATTTGGCCGTGGCCGCCGCACTGCTCTCTTCCCTCACCGGCGAACCCGTCCCCGCCGCATGTGTCGCCTTTGGCGAAATCGGCCTGTCCGGCGAAGTCCGCCAGGTCAGCCAGCCCGATCTGCGCCTGAAAGAAGCCCTGAAACTGGGGTTCGAGCAAGCCATTATGCCCCAGAATGACAAGGCGCGAAAAACAGGCACCGCCCCCATGCTTCGAACTACCGAAATCAGGCAACTCAGCGAATTACTGCCTTTGTTTGAAGCTGCGCCGCAAATAAAGAGAGCCTGAAAAATTACCAGAAGAAAGCATTAACTTTACCATTTTTTATGGTAGAACAAGCCGCAATCACAGCACAGGCGGCGCATGGAACCCCATACTGGCTTTAATAATCTTGATTACATAATTATCGGCATTGTTTTGCTGTCGGGTTTGCTGGCCCTGTTGCGCGGATTTGTGCGCGAGGTTTTTTCACTCATCGCCTGGGCGGGCGCTTACTTCGCCGCCACCACCTTCTATAAAATTGCCCTGCCCACCACGCATCATTACATCAAAAACGACAAAGCCGCCGAATGGATGGCGATGGCGGCCGTGTTTCTTGTCGCGCTGATTATCTTGATGGTTGCCGGCAATTTTATCTGCGGGCTTATCAAACATCCAGCGCTAACTACCATCGACCGTTCATTGGGTTTTCTCTATGGCCTCGCGCGCGGCGTCCTGGTCGTCAGCCTTATCTATCTGGGCGCGGTGATGATTTTGTGGCCCGATATTGACGAACCGCAATCGATACAACAACAAGACAAAGACCGTAACGCGCCACCCGATACGCTGGTCGATGCCAAAACGCGTCCGGCAATCGCGTTTTTCGCCGATAAATTAAAAGCCATCGTGCCCAAGGAAATGATCGATAAGAAGATCAAGGAATCCGAAGGCGCGATGCAGGACGGCGAAAAAGCCGCCAAGCAACAAATGCTCGACAGGCTTTCAACACCCGCACCGTCATCGACGCCAGATGTGCCCTCCACCAGCGCAACGCAACAAGGAACCAAGCCATGAAGTTCAGCACCAATCCATTTGATGACGACAAGCTGAAAGAAGAATGCGGCGTCTTCGGCATCATCGGCAAAGATTCCGCGGCCGCCATGACCGCGCTTGGGTTACACGCCTTACAACATCGCGGGCAAGAAGCCGCGGGCATCGTCTGCCATGACGGTGAACATTTCAACGCGCATCACGCGTTGGGGCATGTCGGCGAGAATTTTAATTCCGAAAGTATCGTCAAAAGATTGACCGGCAATTCGGCCATCGGCCATACGCGCTATGCAACCACGGGTGAAACCGCACTGCGCAACGTTCAACCCTTGTTTGCCGATTTTGATTTCGGCGGTTTTGCCGTCGCCCATAACGGCAATTTGACCAATGCGCTCACGCTACGCAAACAGCTGGTGAAACGCGGTTGCCTGTTCCGCTCCACAACCGATACAGAAACCATCATCCATCTTATGGCGCTGTCGCGATCCGGAAGCCCCGTCGACCGTCTGATCGAAGCCCTGCGCCAGGTCGAAGGTGCCTATGCGCTGGTGTGTCTGGCCAAAGATTTGTTGATCGGCGCGCGCGACCCCAACGGCGTTCGCCCGCTGGTCTTGGGCAAAATTGATGATGCTTATGTGCTGGCATCCGAAACATGCGCGCTTGATATCATCGGCGCGGATTTCGTGCGCGATATCGAACCCGGCGAAATGGTGATGATCGACAAGGACGGCATCCAGTCGTTGCGCCCGTTCGGCAAGGCGCCCAGCAAATTCTGCGTGTTTGAATATATCTATTTCGCGCGTCCCGACTCATCGGTCGAAGGACGTTCGGTCTATGAAATGCGCAAAAATATTGGTGTAGAACTGGCGCGCGAATCCGGCATTGATGCCGATATCGTCGTGCCCATTCCCGACTCCGGCGTGCCTTCCGCCATCGGCTATGCCGAAGAAAGCGGCATCCCGTTCGAACTCGGAATCATCCGCAACCATTATGTTGGCCGAACCTTCATTCAACCAACCGACCATATCCGCCATTTGGGCGTGAAATTGAAACATAACGCCAACCGCCGTTTCATCGAAGGTAAACGCGTTATTCTGGTCGATGATTCCATCGTGCGCGGCACAACATCCGTCAAGATTGTCGAGATGATGCGCAGCGCGGGTGCCAAAGAAGTCCATATGCGTATTTCCAGCCCGCCAACGGCGCACAGCTGTTTTTACGGCGTCGATACGCCTGAAGTCGATAAATTGCTGGCGCATAAACACACGGTCGAAGAAATGTGCAAATTCATCGGCACCGACAGTCTGGCATTTATCTCGCTTGATGGATTATACCGCGCGATGGGCGAAACCAAACGCAACAGCGCTTTGCCGCAATTCTGTGACGCGTGTTTCAGCGGCGACTATCCCATCCGCCTGACAGACATGAACTCCAACGATCCCCAGCCGGAACTGTCATTGCTGGCACGCGGAAATCGTTAAGTGTCGGACAATGTGACAGTCTTGCGGGGCTTCCATTATCGCCCGTTCGGCCTGTTGCGTTTCACGCTGGCGATGCTGGTGATGATCCAGCATTTCTGTTCCGACATCGCGCCCGATTGGGTCAAACAAATCGTCACACCTTTTGCGCCCGGCAATGTTGCGGTGTTGGGGTTTTTTATCATGTCGGGCTTTATCATCTGTGAGGCCTATTACCATAATTATCAGGCGCGGCCTGTCGCCTATATCAAAAACCGTTTTATGCGCATCTATCCGGGCTATGCGGCGGCGCTTGTGCTGTCCCTGTCGGCGCATCTGTATTTTGTTTATGCGAATGGACAGGCATTGAGTTTAGATCGCCATACCATTGGCGCATCCTATTTTGATGCAGGCAATCTGGCGCGGAATATATTCTCGCTTATACCACCCATTCAGGTCAACATGACCGACACGACCTATCCTTTCATTCCCTATGCCTGGGCGTTGCAAACCGAAACCATGTTTTACCTGACGGTATTTTTTGTCGGGTTGTTTGCGCCTTTCTTGCTGCGGACCACGAAACTGCCACAAAATTTCTGGTTTGCCGTCGCGGGTTATATCGGCATTCTGGCCGCCGCGTTTACGCAGTTTAGTTGGTTGCCGAAACAACTGGCTTACGGTTCCTACTTCGCATTCGGTGGGGCATTGTTTTTTTATCTTCACGGACACAGAAAGGCTTTGTGGATTTTGCTACCCGCCTTTGCGCAAATGCTGTGGCATTTCGCCGGATGTGATGCCGAGGATTTTACCGTAATCGCAGCCAACCGTTTCGGGCAATTCGTTATATTGGCACTTATTCTAGTGGCGCTGGTTAAACTGGCGGTTACCAAAATTAAAGACAAGCGCATTGATAAAATGTTCGGCGAACTTTCTTACCCGCTCTATCTCAACCACTATGTCATCGGTATTTTGATCGCCAATAGTTTCGATAATTTTTCCATCGCCACTTTGGTCGGCGGTATCGCCGCCAGCCTTGCGCTCAGCGCCGCGATGTATACGGGCATCGACAAACCTTTGGCCAGAATCCGCAGCGCTATTCGTCGCAAGAGTTAAGCATCGATATTGGTGACGTTCAGCGCATTGGTTTGGATGAACTCCCGGCGCGGTTCAACCACATCGCCCATCAGGGTCGAGAAGACCTGTTCCGCCACATCTGCCTGATGCACCTTCACCTGTAGCAAGGTGCGGATGGAAGGATCGAGCGTCGTTTCCCACAATTGTTCAGGGTTCATTTCGCCCAGCCCCTTGTAACGCTGCATCGCCAAACCTTGTTTGCCATGCTCGAAAATCGCATCGATCATCGCGACGGGGCCGGTGATTTGCGTCACCTTGTCCTTGATCGCCAATTTGGCGGGCGATTGAAACCACGCCTGCAAATCTTCTGTCATGCCGTCCAGCTTGCGGGCCTCGGCCGAACGCAGCGTATCGCTGTCGAGCGTGAAGCGGCTGATAACGCCATGTTTGGTACGGCTAAACAACATGCCGCCCCCCTTGTCTTTATGGCTTGTTGTGGCCTCGCCTTTCCAGCCGCGTTCTTTCGCAGGCAACAAAGCATCAAGACGTTTGGCGACATATTCCGCCGCCTTCGTCGCATGTTCGGCATTGGTAGTAAGCGCCGATGACAAAGCGCCCGCGACAGCAGCCTGCTCAACCAAAGCCTGATGCCCCACTTTGCGCGCCAGCGATTTAATCGCCGCCTTCATCACGCGGGTTTTTTCGGCCAGCTTGCGAAGCTCATCCCCTTGTAAAATCTTACCATCATGCAAAGTCAGCGTGACATTTTCCACGCCGGTTTCGGTCAGATAGTTTTCCAACGCTTCGTCATTTTTCAGATAGCGTTCTTTCGCGCTGCCCTTCTTGATGCGATAGAGCGGCGGTTGCGCGATATAGATATAGCCGCGTTCGATAAGTTGCGGCATTTGGCGGAAGAAGAAAGTAAGCAACAAAGTGCGGATGTGCGAACCATCGACATCGGCATCGGTCATGATGATGATTTTGTGGTATCGCGCCTTATCAGGGTTAAATTCTTCGCGCCCGATGCCGCAACCAATTGCAGTAATCAGCGTGCCAATTTCTTGTGACGACAACATTTTGTCGAAACGCGCGCGTTCGACGTTCAGAATTTTACCACGCAAAGGCAGGATGGCCTGATATTTCCGTGAACGGCCTTGCTTGGCCGAACCGCCTGCCGAATCCCCTTCGACGATGAAGATTTCAGACAAAGCCGGATCACGCTCCTGACAATCCGCCAGTTTGCCGGGCAATGAATTAATGTCTAACGCGCCTTTGCGGCGGGTCAACTCACGCGCCCTGCGCGCCGCTTCGCGCGCCTGTGCGGCTTCCGCAACCTTGCCGATAATCTTTTTGGCGTCGCTAGGATGTTCTTCAAACCATGTGCCGAGCAATTCGCCAACGACAGCTTCGACAGCGGGTTTGACTTCGGATGAAACCAGTTTTTCCTTGGTTTGCGACGAGAATTTGGGGTCGGGAACCTTCACCGACAAAACGCAGGTCAGGCCTTCGCGCATATCTTCGCCGGACAATGCCACTTTGTCCTTTTTACCGATACCGGCCTTGTCGGCATATTGGTTGACGGTGCGCGTCAACGCGGCGCGGAAACCGGCCAGATGGGTGCCACCGTCTTTTTGGGGGATGTTGTTGGTGAAGCACAGCATGTTTTCGTGATAGCTGTCATTCCACTGCATCGAACATTCGACCAGAATGCCTTCTTGTTCCTTGCGCACGAAAATCGTGGGATGAACCGATGTTTTGGATTTATCGAGATAGGCAACGAATTCTTTGAGTCCGCCTTCATAGAAAAGCTGAACCGATCTCGGTTCGACGCCACGCGCGTCTGTCAAATTAAGGTTCACACCGGAATTCAAATAAGCTAATTCGCGCAAGCGATGTTCGAGCGTGTCGAAATCAAAAACCGTTTTGGTGAATGTCGCAGTCGACGGCAAAAACGTGACTTCGGTTCCCGTCTTGTCGGAATCGCCAATGCGCTTCAACGGCGCTTCGGCAACGCCGTGACGGAAACGCATCGTATATTCGCCGCCTTGGCGGCAGATGCGCAGGTCAAGATATTCGGACAAGGCATTAACGACCGAAACGCCGACGCCGTGCAAACCGCCGGAAACTTTGTAGGAATTCTGATTGAATTTGCCGCCTGCGTGAAGCTGCGTCATTACGACTTCGGCAGCAGAGATGCCTTCTTCGGTATGAATATCGGTCGGGATGCCGCGGCCATTATCACGAATGGTGCAAGAACCATCAGCATTAATAACTACATCGACGCGCGTGCAATGCCCTGCCAGCGATTCATCAACCGCGTTATCGACAACTTCATAAACCATGTGATGCAGGCCGGAACCGTCATCGGTGTCGCCGATATACATGCCCGGGCGTTTGCGCACAGCATCAAGGCCGCGCAAAACGGTGATGGAATCGGCGCCATATTCCTGGGTATTAGCGGTGACTTCAACGGGGGGAATTTCCACGGCAGCATTACTCATTTTTTGACCTTGTTTTGACGACGAAGAAACGCCGGTAAACCCCTGCCAAAATTGACAAAAACGGGGGCGGCGAATCTGGGTTTGAGTGTAGCGAAACGGACGCCTAAACACTAGGTTTTTCTGCACCTTCAGGCACGAAAAAACAGTGCAAAATGAAGGGATTATCGGGGATTTTTGACGCGCCCTAACCGCGCCCGCGATAAGGCGCCACGCCGGTGTCCGGCACATGCACGCCCGCGGGCACTTTGCCCTTCTGGAAAAACACATCGATCGGCATGCCGCCGCGCGGATACCAATAGCCGGAAACGCGCAACCATTTGGGCGCGATGGTTTTAATCAGCCGGTCGCCAATGCCGACGGTGCAGGCTTCGTGGAAATCGCCGTGATTACGGAAAGATTGGAAAAACAATTTCAACGATTTGCTTTCCACCAACCATTTGCCCGGCACATAATCGACCACGATATGCGCGAAATCCGGTTGGCCGGTTAAGGGGCACAGGCTGGTGAATTCGGGGCACACAAACCGCACCATATAATCATGTTCGGGGAACGGGCGCGGCACGCGTTCCAGCACCGCCTGTTCCGGTGATTGCGGAACGGGCGTTTTTTTGCCGAGCTGTTTAAGATTTTTATAGGGTGATGCGGGCATTTTTGAACCTGTGTCTTGTTGCACGAAAAAATGAAAACTACATACAGGGTTACCCCTCACCTGCAAAAACTAAGGGCTTGCGCCCCAAGAACGCAAGCCCAAGTTTTTGCTTCCTCTCCCAAAAGGAGAGGAAAGAAAGATTACTTCCAATGGCCTTCCTGGAAATGATAACCGTCTTCGTGATGATCCCAACGGGGCGCTTCCCACACGGCGTGGGGATGCGGGGGTTGCGCATAATGGCCGGGGATCCAGACATGGCGTTCATCAACCCAACGCCAATAACCGGGGCGCCAAACATAATCGGGGCCGGGCGCGACAGGAATGGCTTCAACAACGGGTGCCGGTGGCGGCGTGCCGATTGTCAGGTTAAAGCTGTCGGCAAAAGCAGCCGAAGACAGGGTCGCGAGCAACAAAGCGCCTGCAAGTAAGGATTTGTAGTTTTTCATCATAGCCTCTCCCTCTGTTGTGAAACTTGCATTGTAAAACCGAATTACTTGAAATGATACGCGACACCCAGACGCAGCGCGGTGTCTTCGGTATGGCTGCCGGGTTCCTGCGCATAGCCGTTGATGGTCGCATCATATTGCGGCTGGCTTTGCGCATAACGGAAATGGTCGTAATCCAATGTGCCGAACACTTCCAGTTTCGGGATGACCAGATAACCAGCTTTGAATCCCGCCTTATAAACACCGGCGGAACCCAAATCGAAATCGGTACTGTCGGTTGTCATCTTGCTGCCAAAGGTAGTGCCCACAGCGCCATAGGCGGTTAGCACCAACTTGCTGATAGGGGCGATTTGAAACATCAACCCGCCCAAACTGTCGAAATTCTGATAATCTTCCGTCTGCCCTGCCCCCAGATTGCGATCCCAATAACGGTACCCCAAATCGAGATAGGGGGTGAGCATAACCATCCCGCCAAGCGGAAAACCCTTGCCGACTTTGCCGTCGATGTTGGTGATGCTTTCACTGGTGGTGCCTTGCAGCGATGTCGCGGGCGCATTGAAATACGCGCCGTTATAATGGGCATCGCCCCAATTCACCGACCCGTCGAGATCGAGATAGATATTGTTGTTGGTCATCATGCTCGCGCCGCCCGCGACCGAGCCCAGCCATCCATGTTCGCTGTCGGGCAGCGGCGTTACGGATTCCTGATAGCTGAAAAGCGATTCACCGCCCGCGATCCATATTGCGTTATTCTCGCTGCGTATCGCCGAGGTGTCGGCATGCGCCGCATAGGTCACGAGACACAAAAACGCCACACCAAAAACAAGCGAGGGGGAAATTCTCATCAAGGCTCCGCAGGAAAGATTCTAGACGCTGGACTTATTCCCCAACAGTGCGCCAACTTCCATCCGGTTGCAAGCATGCCGTACCGTTGACGGCGGCACCATCCATCACCGATTGGAACTGGCGGCAGGTGCGGCCTTTGGAATCGATATAGGTCGGAACGGCTTGCGGCGCAGCCTGACGGGTCAAGGGGACCGGCTCGGCCAGTGGCGCCGGTTGCGCAGGAGGTGCGGTGATGATTTCGGTTTCCGCCGGTTGTTGATAGATAACCGTGGGCGCGGGCGCATAATATCCGGGATAGCCATACCCATAGGCATAGGGCGCATAATAAGGCGCGTAATACGGGTTGTAAAAACCGCCGCCATAATAACCGCGGCCACCGATATCGACCGAAAAATGATCGCGCGCCTGTGCCGCGGGTGCAACGCCAATGCAGACAAGGGCGGCGAGAGTGATAAGGGCAAAACGCTTCATGGCAAACCTCCTGTTATCTGACGGTTTATTAGGCGCTGTTTCTATGTCAAAATAAGGGCGTCACGACAACATTATTAAGGCAATCGCACCGGCCACCCAGCAATAGATGGCAAAGGGTTTCAATGCGCTGGTTTCGGTATGTTTAAAATACCGCATAAGAACCAACGTGCTGCCATAAGCCGTGACCCCCGCCACAATACCCGCCACGATAACCATAGTGCCATCAAAGGCGATGGCGTCATGCGCCTTGATCATTTTAGGCACTTCCAGCACGCCCGCGCCCGCGATGATGGGGGTTGCCATCAGGAAGGAAAAACGCGCGGCTTCTTTATGGGTCAGGCCTGCGATAACGCCGCCGACCATGGTTGAACCCGCGCGCGAAATGCCCGGAATGAGCGCAAGCGCCTGACAGGCACCGATAATAAACGCGGCCTTGAAACCGACTTCATCGAGGTTCTTTTTGCCCGCATGTTTGATACGCTCACCGAAAAACAGGATGAAGCCGTTGACGATCAGGAACGCGGCGGCAATCACCGGCGTGCCGAAAATATCGCGCAGTTTATGTTCAAGCGCGAAGCCGAGGATAACGGCAGGCAGTGTCGCGGCACAAACCAATGCAAAGATTTTACGTTCTCGTTTAATGGTGGCCGCATCGCCGCGCCCCAGAACGGCACAGGCAAAACCCGCCCAGTCGCGCCAGAAATAAAGCAACAAAGCGACCGCGGTGCCCAGATGAAGCACCACAAGGAAAGGCAGAAAGTCAGGCGATTTTTGATCGACCGACCAGCCCAACAGGCCGGGAAGGATGACGGCGTGCCCCAGGCTGCTGACCGGAAAAAGCTCGGTAGCGCCTTGCAAAATGGCGATAATAAGGGATTGTATATAGGTCATAGCGGATACTCGGTTCGGGTTTGGGCGGGGAAAGATAGGCATGAAGGAGGACGCGTTGCAAATTGAATCTGGGGCTTATTTATCGGGTTGCAGAATCAACCCCACCCTCTACATCTGTTAGTGTCTTCTCTTACCCCTGCCCCAAACCATGTCCGATCCAAACGCCTGTTATGTTCGTCATTTTGTCGCATGCAATAAGTGCGACATGGGGCAATTTGCGCCTTTGTTCATCGATGGGCGGCGGTTTGGGTATGTGACCACCAAACTGGCGGGATTGTTACCGCGCGAAACAAGGTTGTTTGTGCCGCACGCCGACGGCATTGCGCTGGATGCAAAGTTTAACAGTTACGCCGCACGCAGCGAGGCGTTGATGCAGGCGACAAAATGGATTGCGGCGCGTTATGAGAAAAATCTGCGCAATGAGAAATATGCCGTTGTCGAAAAATGGGGCGATACGCCGATTGCGGAAATCGATCGCGTGGCTGTGCCGTGGTTTGGCGTGCGGGCGTGGGGCGTGCATGTCAATGGTTATGTGCGCAAAGCGGATGGCATTTATTTATGGGTCGGCACACGCGCTGACGACCGGCCAGCCGACCCCGGCAAGCTGGATAATCTGATTGGCGGCGGGCAACCGATTGGATTAAGCGAGCGCGAAAATTTGTGCAAGGAAGCCAAAGAGGAAGCGGGCATTGAAGAAGCGCTGGCAATGACGGCGAAACTGGCGCGGACAATGGATTACCGCATGCAGCGCAGCGACGGGTTGCGCACCGATAC
Source organism: Alphaproteobacteria bacterium (assembly GCA_026225415.1). Classification (GTDB taxonomy): domain Bacteria; phylum Pseudomonadota; class Alphaproteobacteria; order UBA9219; family UBA9219; genus CAIXLI01. The sequence goes on from JAMFSS010000002.1 coordinate 186,165, forward strand.
TTTATTTATTTATGATCTGGAATTGCCGCAGGATTTTGTGCCGCAGAACACCGATGGCGAAGTCGCGCGGTTTGATCTTATGCCGTTACGCGAAGTCGCGGCGATTGTGCGCGACACCAATAAATTCAAATTCAACTGCAATCTGGTGATTATCGATTTCCTGATGCGGCATGGATTTATTACGGCGCAGGATGACGCGCATACTCCGCTTGCGAAATGGCTAGAATAAGGTTGGCAACTCAGCCCCGCATATAAGCTATTTGCCGAGCAAAGGGCATAGCGCGAAGTTCTCTGCCCAGCTCCCCCAACGAAATCGGCTTCAGGTAATCGGCCAAAGTGTTACCAAACTCTGGCATCCACACAGGTGAAATTTCTGACCCGGGCAGATCGCGTAAAGCATCAAACGCTTCAAGCCCATCCGTCGCCGCAGCGCCGCCACGCCTTTGTAAAATATTGACAACCATACGCAGCTGATCACCTCTGGGGACGGCTTTGTCCGTTATCCAATTGACCAATTTCTCTTCGCGCGTGGAACAAAAATACGCCCAGCTTGAACGGTCATAAAATTGCGTTTCATCCAGCAATCTTTTGATTGCTGTGGCCAAAGGACTGTAGGCGGCATCTCCACGTTCGACTGGGTCTGTCATATTGTTTGCTTTCTACAAAATGGCTCAAATTATTTTGATAATTTACGTCTAAACTTTATCAGATTGATCATTGTCTGCAACAAAGCAAATTATAGTTAATAAACATAAGTTTATAGAATCCCGATCCGCTTGATTTCCCATCGCAATTCAATGCCTGAATGGTCGCGCACGCGGCGGCGCACTTCTTCACCCAACGCTTCGATATCGGATGCTGTGGCGTTACCGGTATTGATCAAAAAGTTGCAATGTTTTTCCGACATCATCGCCTGGCCCATTTTTAACCCACGACAACCTGCCGCATCGATCAACTGCCACGACTTATGACCTTCCGGATTGGCGAAGGTTGAGCCGCCGGTTTTCTCGCGTATTGGTTGGCTGTCGGCGCGGGATGTTTGGATTTCATTCATGCGGGTTTGGATGGCGTCACGCTCGTCTGGCGTGCCGCGCAGCAAAGCCGACACAAAAATCACATCATCCGGCACGTCTGTGTGGCGATATGAAAAACCGATTTCATCCTGTGTCAAAGTTTGGCGCAGCCCGTCGCGCGTGACGATGTCCGCCGATACAACAATATCTTTGAACTCGCGCCCATAAGAACCGCCGTTCATGCGTAACCCGCCACCGATGGTTCCCGGTATGCCGCACAGAAATTCCATACCCGCCAAACCGGTACTTTGCGCGGCGCGCGCAACATTCAGATCTATAGCCGCAGCCCCCGCGCGAAGAAAATCATTTTCGGGTTTAATGGTAGCAAAGCTTGGAGAGAAACGAATGACGATGCCCGGCACGCCGCCATCGCGAATAAGCAGGTTGGAGGCTGCGCCGATAACGGTAACAGGAACATCACGCGGACATGCAGATAAAAACACAGCCAAATCTTCTTCATCCGCCGGACGAAACAGAACTTCGGCAGGGCCGCCAACGCGAAACCATGTTTGGTCGGCCAGCGGCGCATTGGCGATAAGCTTGCCGCGCACGGTTGGCAATTGGTTGATAAGAGCGCCGTTTTCAAACATGGGCATGGCGGCGGTTAAGAAATTCGCTGAGCGCCGGCACGAGTTTGGGCGAGTCCAATGGTTCGCAGTCATAAGACGCCAATGCTTTTTCATACAGCGTTACATCCACGGCGGCTTTTTTCTGCCAGCCGCGTGTCGTGTCGCGGCCAATATCGGCTGTGTATTCGGGGTGCGCCTGAAACGACAGGCCAAATCGGCCATAGGCCAATGCGCCGTTAGGACAGAAGGATGATGAAGCCAGAATGATTGCACTGTCCGGCACGACAACAACCTGATCCTGATGCATCGCCGCCAGATTGATGAAGGATTGTTCCAGACCCAGACATTTTTTACCCGCTTCGGATAGACCGTAGCTGTGAATGCCGATGCAACGGCCTTTGTCGGATTTTTCGACCACGCCGCCCATGGCTTGCGCCATAAGTTGATGACCGAAACAGATGCCGAGTGTGGGAATGGATGCCGCCAACGCCGCGCGCACAAAATCGCGCATCGCCGGCAACCACGCATGATCTTCGTACACCGCAGAAGGCGAGCCGGAAATAATCCAGCCATCCAGCGATTGCGGGTTTGGCACCGCATCACCATCGTAAATGCTGAACACAGAAAAAGTAATTTCTGTATGCTCTGCGAAATAGGCGCGGAACATATCCGTGTAATTTCCGTATTTTTGGCGCGTCACGATATAGGACGGGCAACCCATTTCCAGGATACCGATATGGGGCATGTTAATTTGCTTTTTTGGCGGGCGATTGCGCAATCGCTTCCAGCTCACCCGGCAAGGCATAGGCCCACTGGCTTATGGTGCCCGCACCAAGGCATATAACATAATCACCCGGCTGTGCGATGTCGGCGACCATTGCCGCAAGATTTTTGGGATCGGGCAAGGCATAGACATCGCGGTGACCGTGGGCGCGGAGGCCTTCGACCAGCGTATCGCGGTTGATATTTTCAATCGGTTGTTCGCCCGCGGCATAGACATCGGAAACAATTACGCTGTCGGCGTCATTGAATGCTTTGCAAAAATCACCGAACAGGCTTTGCAGGCGCGAATAGCGATGAGGTTGCATGACGGCGATGATTTTGCCCTGCTCGCCTTTGGCCTGTTGCGCGGCTTTCAACGTCGCGGCGATTTCAACCGGATGATGGCCGTAATCATCGACAATCGTGATATTGTTTACGGTACCGGTGCGGGTGAAACGGCGCTTGACGCCTTCAAATTTCGCGAAGGCCAGACGCAACACGGCATCGGTGAAACCCAGCTGAATACCGACACTCAGCGCGGCCAAAGCATTTTGCACATTATGTTGACCGATAACGGGCAAGAAGATTCCATCAATAACCCGCGTCGTGTCATTTTTGCGATCGGCGATAGTTACGTCAAAACGGGTGCCATCCATTTTCGCTTCCATATTGGTCGCTCGAATATCGGCTTGCGGTGAAAAACCATAGGTGACGATTTTGCGGTCTTGGACGCGGGCGATCAGTTCTTGCACTTCGGGATGGTCGACACACAAAACGGCGAAACCGTAAAACGGGATGTTGGTGACAAAGGTTTCATAGGCGCGGCGCACCGCGTCAAAATCCTGATAATGATCCATATGTTCGGGGTCGATATTGGTGACAATCGCGACCGTGGCCGGAAGTTTGGTGAAACTACCGTCGCTTTCGTCCGATTCCACCACCATCCATTCGCCGCTGCCCAAACGCGCATTGGTGCCATAGGCGTTGATGATGCCGCCATTGATAACCGTGGGGTCAAGTTGTGCCACTTCGAACAAAGACGCCACCATGGATGTGGTCGTCGTTTTGCCATGCGTGCCGCCGACCGCAACCGCCCATTTCAGGCGCATGAGTTCGCCCAGCATTTCGGCGCGGCGCACAATGGGAAGGAACGCGGCGCGTGCCGCAACCGCTTCGGGATTGTCGCGTTTGACGGCCGATGACACCACCACCACATTGGCATTTTCCACATTTTCGGCGCGGTGGCCGACAGCAACATTAATGCCTTTGTCGCGCAATCGTTTGACGTTGGCGTTGTCGCTTTGGTCGCTGCCCTGTACTTTGTAACCCAGATTAAACAAAATCTCGGCAATGCCGCTCATCCCTATGCCGCCGATGCCGATGAAGTGAATCGTGCCGACCGATTGCGGCGAGAAATGCGTGCGGGTTGTGGCGTGAGTCCAATTCATGCGGCGAAATCCTGAGAGTAAAAAGAAACAGAACGGGAAGATTTAACAATGTCGGCCACGCAATCGGCCAACGCGTCGGCCGCCGTGACCTTGCCCCACGCGCGGGAAGCCGCCGCCGTTTTGGTGAGGGTTGATGGCAAGGCCATCAGCGATTCCAGACGTATCGCCAACGCTTCAGGTGTAAAGGCCTGTTCGGGGATAATCCATGCGCCGCCAGCTTCCGCTACCGCTTCCGCATTGGCGCTTTGTTCGCCCGCATGACCATGGGGATAAGGAACGAGAATGGATGGACGTCCAATAGTAGTGAGTTCGGCAATTGTTGATCCACCCGCGCGACAAATGACCAAATGCACATCGGCCATACGTTCCGGCACATCGCGGAAGAAGGTCGAAAGTTCGGCATCGACACCGGCGGCGGCAAACGCCGAACGCGCAGATTCCACATCATCCTTGCGGCATTGTTGCGAGATAATAATACGGCGGCGCAAATGTTCGGGCATCAACGCCAGGGCTTGCGGCACCACATGGCTGAACACGCGCGCGCCAAGGCTTCCGCCCATCACCAGAATTTTCACCGCACCGTCGTCGGAAAGCCCCGCATAGGGTGTCCCGCGCAACGCCATAAAGGACGGGCGCACAGGATTGCCGGTATAGACCAGCCGCAATTTCGATGAGGGTTTGAGTCCGGCGACCTGCGGGAACGATGTCGCGATAATGCGCGCCTTTTCCATCATGACGCGGTTGGCACGCCCCAAAACCGCATTTTGTTCATGCAAAATGATGGGAATATTCATTTGCGCGGCGGCATAGAGTGTCGGCACCGAAGGATACCCGCCAAAACCCACAACCACATCGGGACGCAATTTGCCCAGACGGTGACGCGCCTGCAAAACACCGATGCCCATTTCAACAACACTGCGGATTTTGCCGATAACGCCCGCGCCCAGACTTTTGGCGCGGGTGCGGAAAACGGGCACCAACAAATCATCGCTGAATTTCGTGCCGCGTTGGTCGGTCATCAGGGCGACGCGATAGCCACGTCCCAATAATTCACGCGCCAAGGCTTCCGCCGGAAAAATATGGCCGCCTGTGCCGCCTGCGGCCAAAATCACGAAAGGTACGGGTTCACTCATGTACGATACCCACATTCATTTGCGCCGATACCGGCCTTGTTGCCATTTGCGCGCCGCCCAATAAGGGCGACAACAAAACCTGCATCCGGTTTAATGTCGCGGACGCATCGGAAAACGACGCGCTTTCCGCCCCCATATGGTGGAACAGTTTCATGATGCGTTCCGCAGGGCTTGGCGGTGTCGGGAAAGTTTCCAAATCCACCGGCGCATTGCCCTCCAGCTTCAGGATTTTACGAATGTCGGATAACGCAACATCATAACCGCCCAATTCATCGACCAGACCAATTTTGACAGCCTGGTCACCCGTCCATACGCGACCCTTGGCGATATCCGGCATTTTTTCCATCGGGATTTTACGCGCTGAAGCCACATTGCTGACAAACGCGTGATAGGCGTTATCGAGCAAGGCATTGACGCGGGCGCGTTGCGGCGCGGTGAAAGTGGATTCAGGATTCCACATGCCCGCATTTTCCGAACTCGATGCGCCGTCGAACGACACGCCCAGTTTTTGCAGCAAGCCATTATTGGCAAATTTTCCGGCAACAACGCCGATCGAACCGGTCAATGTGCCGGGGTCGGCGATAATCTTGTCGCCATTCATCGCAATCCAATAACCGCCTGATGCCGCGGTTTCACCCATCGACACGATAACCGGTTTACCTTTTTTCTGGGCGTGGATCATCGCGCGGCGAATGGTTTCCGATGCGGCGGGGCTTCCGCCCGGGCTGTCGACGCGGAACAAAATCGCTTTCACATCTTTGTTATCGGCGGCATCGTCAAACGCGCTGGCGATATCATCGGCGCCCATAACCTTGTCGGCCATTAAACCACCGCCTTCGCCGCCCTTGTCGGTGATAAGGCCGGTGCCGTAAATCACCGCGATTTTGGTTGCGTCTTTGGAAGCACCACCATCGGTGTAATCCAGATAGGATCCGACATCGACCTGTTTGGAATCCTTGCCTGCCTTGGCGTCCAGCTCATCATCCAATTCATCGGCATAAGCCAGTTTGGTGACCAGCCCTTCCTGTTTCGCTTCTTCATCCGTATAGGGGCCGCGCGCCATGATGTCTTTGACATGCGCCATATCCCATTGGCGGCTTTCGGCGATGCCGCCCGCGATCTGGTCGGCCAGATTTTGCACCATCACTTCCATTTCGGCTTTGACGGGCGGCGAGAAACTGTCGCGCTGTCCCATTTCCATAAAGGATTTATATTCTTCGCGTTGCATGAAATCGGCGATGATGCCGATTTTATCCAAAGCCGATTTACCAAACGGCGATTGCAATGATACGCCCGTTAAACTGACGGTGCCGACAGGTTGCAGCCAGATATTCTCGAACGCGCTGGCCAGAAAATAGGCGCGGTTGCCGGTGCCAAAATCCCCAAAATCTGTCCCAAATGCATAGGTGAATTTGCCGCTGCTGCGGAAACGCGCCAGTGCCGCGCGGATTTCCTGCGCCTGCGCCAGATCGGGTTGTTCGCCGCCAAAACGCGCCGCAATGCCTTTGACATGCGCATCATCCTTGGCGATATCGATGGCGCGAAGGATATCCAGCAACGCTACGGGTTCATCCGCTGACGCCAGATTAAAAGGCGAAGGATCGTTTTGTTCGACAATCGGCTGGTTGAAATCGAGCGTCAAGATAACCGCATTGGGTTCAGGCTCCACATGGGTTTGGGCGCGTGCGATCAATGCCCCGACCAGTACAACCAGAGCGACAACAGCGAAGCCGATGACGGCGAAAAAACGGGTGATGAATTTCAGCACGAGCATACCTTTGCGGAGGGAAAAGAGAGTGCTAAAGAATTAACTTAGTTTTACCTCCTTGTCACTTGTAAATAAATGAAAAACGCGCCTTCCATCCTTTGGTTTTACCGCGATTTGCGGTTGGGCGATAATGCCGCGCTGACAGGGGCCATTGCCCGCGGTGAAGCCGTGATTCCCCTTTATATCCGCGATGGCAATGATGACGAAGGCGGCGCGTCGAAATGGTGGTTGCATCATGCGCTTGAAAATCTGGGCTCCGATTTATCTGCGTGCGGTGCGGGATTGATTCTGCGTCACGGCAAACCGCTTGATATTTTACGGCGCGTGATTGCCGAAACGGGCGCCAAAGCCGTGACATGGGCGCGGCGGTACGAACCGGAACTGGCCGCGCGTGACGCGAAGATTATCGCCGCATTGAAAGAAGACGGTATCGAGGTTGTTGTTCATCCCGGATTTTTGTTGTTCGAGCCGGAGCAGATCAAAACCGGTGGCAGCACGCCGTTCAAAGTTTTCACGCCGTTTTCCAAAGCCTGTTTCGCCGCCCCTGCCCCCGCACACACTTTGGCAGCACCTAAAAAGATCAAGGGCATCGAAGCTATCGCAAGCGATGATTTGGTCGATTGGAAGCTGATCCCCAAAACTGCGTGGTGGGTCAAGGGCTTGGGCGATGATTGGCATGTTGGCGAAAAAGCCGCCGGAAGACAGTTGCAGCATTTCATCAAAAGCAACTTGATGGGTTATAAAACCGCCCGTGACAGACCGGATATCGCTGGCACATCGCGCCTGTCTCCCTCTTTGCATTTCGGCCATATCAGCCCGCGCCAGGTCTGGCACGCCATTCATCATGCGCAGGATGCGTCCCCTGCCTGCGCCCAAAGCGCGCATCGTTATTTACTGGAAATTTTGTGGCGCGAATTTTCGTGGCATTTGCTGTGCGCCATTCCCGATTTTACGACCCAGCCTTTGCAAAAATCCTTCATGCAATTTCCGTGGTTGAATGACGATGCAGGGTTGGCGGCATGGCAACGCGGCCAGACGGGATACCCGATTGTCGATGCCGGCATGCGCGAGCTGTGGCAAACGGGGTGGATGCATAACCGCGTGCGGATGATTGTCGCGTCGTTTTTGATAAAAGATTTGCTTATCGATTGGCGCATAGGCATGGCGTGGTTTTGGGATACGCTGGTCGATGCCGATTTGGGCAGCAACACCGCCAGTTGGCAATGGGTGGCGGGGTGTGGCGCCGATGCCTCGCCCTATTTCCGCATTTTTAATCCCACTTTGCAGGGTGAAAAGTTTGACCCGCAAGGCGATTATGTCCGGCGCTTTGTGCCGGAACTGGCCAAAATGGACGCAAAATTCATCCACGAGCCGTGGAAAGCGCCCGCGGATGTCCTTGCCAAGGCGGGGGTGGTTTTGGGCAGAACCTACCCCAAACCCATTGTGGATCATGCCACCGCGCGGGCGCGGGCGCTTAAAGCCCTTAAAACAAGCAAGGGTGAGGATGGGCAAGCCCCTGAATCGGAGGATTTATTCGAATAATCTTGACATTGGGGGGCGTTTTCACGACATTGCGCCCCTGTTACACGACATTCAGGATTTAGAGACATGGCAAAAGCAAAGAACGACATCAAACTGGTCAGCTCGGCAAACACGGGCTTTTTCTATGTGACCAAAAAGAACCCCAAGAACAACACCAATAAGCTTGAGCTGAAAAAGTACGACCCCGTCGCACGCAAGCATGTTGTTTTCAAAGAAGGCAAGATCAAGGAAAGCAAGAAGTCGTAACTTCTTTCTCCTTCGATATTTTCTTAAAATTTTAAAGCGACGGAAGCGGCATCTGCGAAACAGATGCTGTATCCGGTTTGTCTGATGTGTCGGGTCGTAATGGCGCGATGCTGTCCGGCAATGGCAGAAGTGCGGGCTGTGCCGGAGTATTATCGACTGGTTTCGGTTCTGCCGCCGCGACTGTTGGCGTTGACGGCGCATCATCGACTTTGGCTTCTTCCGTTTGGTTTTTTTCGCAAACACCGATGATGTTCGATGATGCCGCGCGCATTTTCAACAATGCGGGATTGGACAGCGCGAAGTCGATGCCCGCGGCCAGCCTTTTGTTCAATTGCAGCAAAAATTTGGGATTGGTGATCGATCTCAAATCATGCTGATTTTCTAAATCAGACTCTTCGAAAAGGGCGGCTACGCGATCAAGATTTTTATTCAACGGTTGTTTGCTGTGATAGCGCGGGCTCAGAACGCCAATGCCACGCCAGTTGCGCTTGGCAACGCCGCCTGATCCTTCCGCCACCAGTTCGGCAAATGTTTGGTCTGTATTACGGCCACAGGCGGAATAATAAATATTCGGATGATCGACGATGCTCTGTTTGCTCACTTCGTCATCTTGATGAATGGCGATGAAGGCATCGGCACCCGGCAAAATGCTGGTTCTGGCGATTGCCATTGGCGTTGCGTCATCGGTGCCAAAAATCCTGTCGACTTCATTCGTCCATTCTGTCGTGCGGGTTAACACGACCAGATAATTCAATTTTTCCAATTCGGATTTTAACATCAGCGCCGAAGCAAAATTGCGTTCGACTTCCATGACTTCAATTTCTTGTGGGCTGCATCTGTGCTTTTTCTTTTTTGAACAAGCGACTTGAAGATAACCTGTTGCGCCCGAGTCATTTTTATTGGGCGATGTTTTGCCGCCATGGCCGATATCCAAAACAATGGTTCCTTTGTAATGATGCGGTGGCGGCGGTTTTTTGGCGGAAAGAATTTTCAGATTTTGTAATACCGAGGGGGATTCATCGGCATGCGACGGAATAGCGCAAACAACAGCTGCCGCTGCCGCGAATAGCATGTGTAAATGAGGAGAAAGTTTTTTAAGTGCCGTGATCATAAAACCAAGATACAGGCCGGAAATAGTTTCATTAAAAGGAAATCGGATGTTTTTCTTGGTTAACGCACAAAAAAGTGCCCCGCTTTAAAACGGGGCATTTTTAATCACTGTAGCTTTTATTAGATATCGGCTGTGCATTTGGGGCATTTGGTTGCCGCAGGCGCTATAGCCGAGGTGCAGCGCGGGCAATCTTTGGTTGCAACAGGTTTCGGCATAAAACGCGCCAGCGAGCGCACGACCAGAAACACCACAAAAGCGACGATAAGGAAATCGACGATATTATTGGCGAAAGAACCGATCATCATAACAGGCGCTTTGGCGGCTTTGGCCTCGATCAAATTGTCGTAATGCTGGCCGTTCAATGGCACGAAAATCTGGGAAAAGTCGATTTTGCCAAGCAACAAGCCAATCGGCGGCATTAAAACATCTGCGACCAGAGAAGAAACGATTTTGCCGAACGCGGCACCGATAATGACACCGACCGCCAGATCGACGACATTGCCACGGGCGATAAAGTCACGGAAATCCTTGGCTATCGACATTTACTTCTCCTTAGGTTTTTTATGATTAGATTCATGTATCTAGTAACATTATGTCGTCAAAACTGAATTTGGCAATTGTTGTTTTTGGGTAATATGCCCCTGCCCTTTCTTTAACCCGTGAGTGTCCCCTATGTGCGGTATTGTTGGAATTAACGGCTCGCGCCCTGTGTCGCCTTTACTGGTCGATGGGTTGCGGCGCTTGGAATATCGCGGTTATGACAGCGCGGGTATCGCCACGTTGGTCGGCGGACAGATTGATGCGCGCCGCGCCGAAGGCAAGCTGGACAGGTTGGCGGAAAAACTGGTGGGCGAGCCGTTGTCAGGTACAATGGGCATCGGCCATACCAGATGGGCAACGCATGGCAAACCGACCGAAGCCAACGCCCATCCACACCGCACCGACAAAGTCGCCGTGGTCCATAACGGCATTATCGAAAATTACCGCGAATTGCGCAACGAGCTGGAAAAGAAGGGTTGCGTTTTCGCATCGGAAACCGACACCGAAACAATCGCGCATTTGATAAGCGATTATTTGCGCCAGGGCATGTCGCCGCAGGAAGCCGCCGCGATTTCGTTGAAACGATTGGAAGGCGCTTTTGCTGTCGCAATTATTTTTGCGGGTCATGAGGATTTACTAATTGGTGCGCGACGCGGCAGCCCACTGGCCTTGGGTTATGGCGACGGCGAGATGTTTTTGGGTTCGGACGCTTTGGCGCTTGCGCCGCTTACCAACCGCATTGCCTATCTGGAAGAAGGCGATTGGGTTGAGGTGTATAAGGACAAAGCCATTATCCATGATGCGGGTGACAAGATTGTGGAACGTAAAATCCACATCACCGCTTTGTCGGGCGCGATGATTGGCAAAGGGCAATATCGCCATTTCATGCTGAAGGAAATTTTTGAACAGCCCGCCGTTATTGGCGATACGCTATCGACGCTTGTGACGCCCGACGATATTTTGACAATGCCGCAAATGCCGTTTGATTGGAAAACGGTTCCGCGCGTGACAATTATCGGTTGCGGTACTGCGTCTTATGCCGGTTTGGTGGGCAAATACTGGTTTGAACAATTGGCGCGTTTGCCTGTGGAAATTGATATCGCATCGGAATTCCGTTACCGCGAAGCCCCCATGCCCGCAGGCGGCGTGACGATTGTGGTTTCGCAATCGGGCGAAACGGCGGATACTTTGGCGGCATTGAATTACGCCAAATCACAGGGACAGAAAATTTTGGCGGTGGTTAATGTGCCGCAAAGCTCGATTGCCCGCGCATCGGATATTGTGGTGCCGACTTTGGCGGGACCCGAAATTGGCGTGGCATCGACCAAGGCATACACCACGCAATTGGCGGTGTTATTGTGTTTGGCGTTAGATGCCGCACAGACGCGGGGCGGTATTACGCCTCAGCGCAGCAAGGAAATCATCCATGCCCTGCACCAAATTCCGGCGCAGATTAATGCCGTGTTGCGCGACGAACATCACGTTCAGGAATTGGCGCATCACATCAGCGAGGCGCGGGATGTTTTGTATATGGGGCGCGGGTTACTGTTCCCGCTGGCAATGGAAGGCGCGTTGAAGCTGAAAGAAATTTCGTATATTCATGCCGAAGGTTATCCGGCCGGTGAGATGAAACACGGCCCGATTGCCTTGATTGACGAAAATATGCCGGTGGTTTTTTTGGCGCCTAGTGACAATTTGTATGAAAAAACTGCATCCAATGTGCAGGAAGTGGCAGCGCGCGGCGGCAAGGTAATTTTGATTTCCGATAAAATGGGTATCGCCAATTGTGGCGCAAAACTTTTCCACAGCATTGCGGTGCCGACCGCCGACAATGCCGTGTTGCCCTTGCTCTATGCCGTTCCTATTCAATTGCTGGCCTATTACACCGCCATTGCCAAAGGCACCGATGTCGATATGCCGCGCAATCTGGCCAAAAGCGTGACGGTGGAGTAATAAATAAGGCTTGCTTTTATGTATCTAGTTGGATACAATGATTTATGAACCAATTTATTCGATCATCTGTTTTTGACGATTGGTTATTGGCGCTGTCCGACCAGAAAGCCAAAGCCCGCATATTGGCAAGGATTCAAAGCGCGGTGTTCGGCAATTTTGGCGATTGCAAACCTGTTGGTGATGGCATTTCAGAAATGCGCATTCATGCCGGCGCGGGATACCGCGTATATTACTTCCGCACCGGGACCGTTGTGTATGTTCTATTGGCAGGCGGTGATAAAGCCTCACAGAAAAAAGATATCCTGCAAGCCAAGACATTGGCCAAACAATTTAAGGAAAACAAACAATGAAAAAAACAACTTTTGCCAATTTTGATATCGCGGCTTATCTGGACAATGACAAAATTATTGCCGAATATCTTTCTGCCGCTGCTGAAGATGCAAACCCCGATGTATTTGTTGCGGCGCTGGGCGATGTTGCAAAGGCGCGAGGCATGACGCAAATCGCCAAGGATGCGAAACTGGGCAGAGAAAGCCTGTATAAGGCTTTAAGCTCTGGCGCACATCCACGTTTTGAAACCATCAATTCCGTCTTGCATGCGTTGGGCGTTAAATTTGCCGTTGTCGCCAACCGACCACATTCTTAATGTTTCCATCTACATTGCTTAAAGATGTCGATATGCTGCGCAATCTGACGAAGAGCGTGACGGTGGAGTAACGCCACCTTACCGCTTCTGCGCCGCATTAATCTTGTCAGTCTTGGCGGGGTCGATCCACCAGCCATCGGTGACCGCCCCTTGTGATGCATATTTGGGCATTGAGGGCGGCATGCCGAATTTATCCCAATAGGCGATGCGGTAAGTGCCGATATGCCATTCGGGAATAACATAATGGTTCCACAATAAAATGCGGTCAAGCGCGCGACAGGCGGCGACCAGATCTTCGCGGCTGTTGGCGTGGATAATTTTATCGATCATCACATCGACCGCCGGGTCGCGCACGCCGATCAAATTATTGCTGCCTTCGACATCGGCGCGGGTCGAACCGAAATAATCCAGCTCCTCATTGCCGGGCGATAATTTTTGGCCGAACACCGCAACCGTCATATCAAAATCAAAATTATTCATGCGGTTTTGATATTGCGACGCATCGACCGTACGCATGGTTGCATGGATACCCAACCGTTCAAGATTGCGGAACCAGGGTTGCGTCCAGCGTTCAAACATCGGCTCGTCAATAATCACTTCAAAGACAAACGGTTTGCCGGTGGCGTCAACCAGCGTGCCGTTTTTCAATGTCCAGCCTGCGTCTTTCAGCAACGCTGCAGCTTTTTGCAGATTGTCGCGGTTATCGCCGCTGCCATCCGATACGGGTTCTTTATATTCTGTCGTAAAAACGTCGTCGGGGATTTTGCCGCGGAGCGGTGTCAGCAATTTCAGTTCCGCTGGCGAAGGCAAACCTGTCGCCGCCAGTTCGGAATTATCGAAAAAGCTTTGCGTGCGGGTATAGGAATTATAGGCAAAGTTTTTATCCGACCATTCAAAGTCAAACGCATCGTCTAACGCTTCACGCACGCGCTTATCCTGAAAAATGGGGCGACGGGTATTTATGATCCAGGCCTGCATGCCTGCTGGTAATTCATTTTTCAGCACGCTCTTTTTAATCAATCCTTGCTGAACCGCTGGCGTGTCGTAATCGAGCGCCCAATGTTTGGCGATATTTTCAAACCGGTAATCATAGCGTCCGGCAAAAAACGCTTCCAATGCCACAGTCGCATCGCGGTAATAATCATAGGTGATGCGATCGAAATTATAACGGCCTTTATTCACGGGCAGATTGGCGCCCCACCAGTTTTTATCGCGCACATAGCTGATGCTGCGCCCCTGTGTCAGATTATCGATTTTATAGGGGCCGCTGCCGATAATCGGGTCGAGTGTTGTGGCGGCAAAATCCCTGCCCTGCCATGATTTTTTGGAGAAGACAGGCAGTTGCCCCATGATGATTGGCAATTCGGTATTGGTCGCATCACGGAAAGTGAATTTGACCTCGTGTGGCCCTGTTTGTTCGGCCTTGACCACGTCTTTGTAATAGCTGCGGTAAAAAGGGTGGCCTTTGTCGCGCAAAGTTTCAAACGAGAAAATAACGTCTTCGGGGGTTAACGGCGAGCCGTCGCTGAACTTCGCTTCGGGGCGCAATTTATACGACACCCATGTTTTGTCGGGCGCGACGGTGACAGATTGCGCAATCCATCCATATTCGGTGGAAGGTTCATCGAGCGAGGAGGCCATCAGGCTTTCGAACACGATGCCTGCGTCTGCCGCGCTAACGCCTTTTAATGTAAACGGATTGACGGTATCGAAACTTTGCAACGCGCTGAAATGCGCTTCGCCGCCTTTGGGCGCGTCGGGGTTCACATAATCGAAATGCGTGAAACCGGCGGTGTATTTCGGCGCGCCGTGGAGGGCTATGCCGATTTGTTGCGCAAAAGCAGGGGAGCAAAAAACGAGAAGCAAGGCGAGCAAAACAGAGGGAACAAACTGATGGGACTTCATGGCGTTATGCTCTTTCTGTCTCTGTTCTTTCTCAACCTTACTCCACCCTGCTCGCTCTTCCCTCACTTCTGCATTAAATCGACCAGATTTTGCCAGCGATGCGACGACAGAAGCTGGGCATAAACCAATGCCAGCCACCCTTTTTTGCGCCATTGCAGAATAATGCTGTCGGGCAGCTCATCGAACTTTTTCGGGTCGATGATCAGAAAACCGCTGAGCTGTAACCGCGAACCGTCACGCGCATCAATCTCGGCATTGTTGGGCATCAACAGATCATTTTCCTTGAGCGCCTTCACAAATTCGTCGGTGCTGTCGCCTTGCTGGCGCAGCGCGGCACAGAATTCCATCGCGCTTTTGGTAAAGCCGCTGGGCTCTTCCCCTTCAAACAACGGAAATTCGCCTTCGGGTTTCAACAAATCGCTGGCTTCGTCGATGCACAAAACGAATTGTTTGTTATCGGGGTCATCCATCAAAATGAAAGGATAACGGCGCACATAGGCTGGCAGATAGGCGCCATTAACCCACGCATTATCCTTGCCAACAAACAGATTGGTATCGTTTTTCAAACCCACAACCGCCGCCGGAACCGGCAAAGGCCCGTCGGCGAACACAATGGGGTAATAGGCCGCGGCCAACGGAAATTCATCCACCAGCAAGGGGATCGCATTGGTTTTCGCCGCGAATTTGAAATTGGTCGGGCGGTTCAGCTTCATCTTGCCGTCCTTAACGCGGTCGAGCGGGCGCGGCGATGCATAAAACATCGGCATGGCGTTTTCGGGGGCGGCTGGAGGCGTTGGCTGGTTCATAGAGAATCCCTGTTGGAAATGGACAGGGAATATATAGGCCAAGGGTGGGGTTGTGGCAAGGCGGGGATAGCTGCTAAAGCTATAGAGTATGCAACTGGTTAAATTGAAATGTCCCTTATCACCACCACCCCGGAACTCGCCGCTTTTTGCGCCCGCCAAAAAGGCGCGGCCTTTGTAACCGTCGATACCGAATTTATGCGCGAGCGCACTTTTTGGCCGAAACTATGTCTGGTGCAGGTTGGGGGCGCCGATGAATCTGTCGCGATTGATCCCTTGGCCGAGGGTATCGATTTGACCCCTTTGTTTGATTTGATGAATGATGTTTCAATTTTAAAAGTTTTTCATGCCGCGCGTCAGGATGTGGAAATTTTTTATAATCTGACCGGCCGCGTGCCCACGCCGATGTTTGACACGCAAGTGGCCGCTATGGTTTGCGGCTATGGCGAGTCGGCCAGCTATGAAACGCTGGCTTCGTCTTTGGCCAATGCCAAGATTGATAAATCCAGCCGCTTTACCGATTGGGCGCATCGACCTTTGTCGGAAAAACAAATCACTTACGCATTGGGCGATGTCATTTATTTGCGCGATGTCTATACGCGGTTGAAAACCATGTTGGAAAAAAATAACCGCATCGAATGGGTTCAGGAAGAAATGGCGGTGCTGACCAGCCTCGAAACCTATGCCATTAATCCGCGCAGCGCGTGGAAACGGTTGAAATTACGCACAGACAAGCCACGTTTATGCGCGTTGGTGCAGGAATTGGCCGCATGGCGCGAAAACGAAGCGCAACGCATCAATGTGCCGCGCAGCCGCGTGTTGCGCGATGAGGCTTTGCTGGAAATCGCCTATCATCCGCCACAGGTTGCGGGTGATCTGGCGCGTATTCGCGGGCTTAGCAACGGTTTCGCCGAGAGCCGTCAGGGACAGGAAATTTTGCATGCCGTCGCAACCGCACTGGCGTTGCCCAACGATCAATGCCCCACAGGTGAAGAACGCCGCCATGTGCCGAACGGTATCGGCGCCGTGATCGATCTGTTGAAAGTGTTGTTAAAACAGGTAAGCGAAGAACATGGCGTGGCAACCAAGTTAATCGCCACCACGGATGATCTGGAGGATATCGCCATGAGCGATAATGCCGACAGTCCCGCCCTGCGCGGTTGGCGGCGCGAATTATTCGGCAATCTGGCCGTTGCGTTGAAACGCGGCGAAGTGGTTATGGGGTTAAGTGGGAAAAAAGTCGTCCTAAGCCCGGCGACTTCTTCTTAGCATTATCCATGCGATACGCGTGCATTTGATGCGCGATGGCATCGCGGATAGTCGCATCAAGAAAAAGTAATTTTTTGCTGTCAAAATGTTTGGCGACGCGGCGCAACATCGCCGCCGCGAGCGGCAACGTATCCGCGCATTTTTCGACGCGCCCGCCCTTGGCGACGAAATAATCTCTTTCACGATGCGTCATCTGGATTAATTTTTTCCTGATATCGTCCCCTTCCAGAATTTGCGAGCCTTTGTCACAGGCTGCATCGCCCACAGCACGCCAGTTGCGGCCAAGCGCAACCAGAACTTTGTGGCGGTCTATGGGGTAGTGGTCGAGCAGAATACCATTCAGGATTTTACCGGCGCGTTCGATATCGCCGCCGCTTTCTTCCATAAGGGGATAAACGCCATAAGGCAGTGAAACCGGATTTTCGATTTGCCCCCAGGAGGACAGCACGCCAAGCTGGATGCTGCCGCCGCCGATTGCCGCAAAGGCTGCACTGCATCTTTTGCCGTCAAAATCGCGCAAGGACTTCGCCGCGATATTGATGGCTTCGCCGTCCAAAATGGCTTCTTCTTCGCCGGTCAAAATATACATGGGGCGGCCGCCAAAGGCTTGGGCCAGTTGCGCGATATCCTCTTGCCCCCGTTCTGTGCCGCTTACGGCGCGAATGGCCGCGGTCATAACGGCGCAGGTATTTTCCGGTTTGATATTATGTTCTTCCAGAACACGCCGAAAAGATGACACGGCGTCTATCGCATTGGCCAGATACTCCCTATTCAACATCGGGTTATCGGTTTTAATGCCCTTCCCCAGATTGCATTCATGTGTATCGTTCAATGCTTTTATTTTGTGCGGATGGGTGGCATGGGCGGTGCCTTCTTCGATAGCATACAAAGCCATGCGGACATTGTGCGAACCAACATCGATCGCGGCATAAACGGGCACGCGGGGCCGTTGTTTAAATCGCCGCGGTTCTTTTGAATTCATCATTATAAAAAATTTCTGCTAAAAAAATCGGGGTTTTTACACCCCGATTTCTATACCCTGACTTCATTAGTTTCACTAGGAAAACCGGTCAATTCCACCCAAAACGCTTGATAAACCAGGTTTTAACTATGTGAGCCAAAACCATATAGCTGCCGACGATCACCGCCAGAATTGGCCACCAGATGGTGGGCAATGCGACAAAACCGAGGCTGTGCGCCGCAATCGATGTGGGTAACATGATCCCAATCGTGCAGATAATCACTGTGGTTAAAATCAACGGCCAGCTGGCGCGGCTTTCGATAAACGGGATTTTATTCGTGCGGATGATGTGGATAATGATCGTCTGCGTTAAAATAGATTCCACAAACCACGCCGTTTGGAACAACGGCGCAGTCGCTTCGGTGTTGGCATGGAAACCGAAATACATCACGGCAAATGTGATATAGTCGAAGATCGAGCTGATGGGACCCAGAAATATCATAAACTTCGCGATATGGCTGATATCCCAACGGCGTGGTGCTGTCAGATAATCTTCATCGACATTATCCGTGGGGATTGTCGTTTGCGAAAAATCATACAGCAGATTGTTGGTCAGAACCTGAATGGGGAGCATCGGCAGGAACGGCAGCCAGGCGCTGGCGCCCAGCATGCTGAACATATTGCCGAAATTCGAGCTGGCGCCCATTTTGATATATTTGGTGATATTGCCGAAAACCTTGCGGCCTTCCAATACGCCAGCCTCTAAGACCATTAAGCTTTTTTCCAGCAAGATGATATCGGCGGATTCTTTGGCAATGTCGGCGGCAGTGTCGACCGAAATGCCGACATCGGCGGCTTTCAGCGCAGGGCCGTCATTGATGCCGTCGCCCAAGAACCCGACCACATGATCATTGGCATGTAGCGCTGCAATCACGCGGGCCTTTTGCGCGGGCGAGAGTTTGGCGAACAAGGTCGTGCTGTCGACGCGGAGCGCCAATTCGGTATCAGTCATGTTGGCCACTTCTGCGCCCAGCATGACACCTTCGACTTTCAAATTCACATCCTTGCAGATGCGCAACGCGACAATATCATTATCGCCGGTGAGGATTTTGACCTTGATACCGTGGCTTTCCAGAGCGGCGATTGCCGGCGCGGCGCTTTCCTTGGGCGGGTCGAGGAAAGCGATAAAACCGATCAGGGTCATATCGTTTTCGTCCTTAACGCCATAGACCGATTGTTCGGGCGGCATGTCTTTGTGCGCGACCGCGATGACACGGAAACCATCCTCGTTCAAATCGCGGGCGAGCTGCAAAGTTTCGTCGCGATGCGCCATTGTCATATCGAACGGTTGGCCGTTCAATTCGCCGCGCGTGCAGGAATTGAGGATTTCTTCGACCGCGCCTTTGCAGATAAGGATATGTTCGGATGTTTCCTTTTTACCGACCACGACAGACATGCGGCGGCGCACGAAATCGAAGGGGATTTCGTCGATTTTCGCATAAGCCTGATCATCAATTTGCAAATCTTTGCGGATATCGACTTCGTTCAAAACGGCAACATCCAACAGATTCTTCAAGCCGGATTGGTAAAAGCTGTTCAAGTAAGCATATTCCAAAACCGCGTCATTATCCTCGCCCTGAAGATCGACCGATTTTTTCATGATGACTTTATCTTGCGTCAATGTGCCTGTCTTGTCGGTGCATAACACATCCATCGCGCCGAAATTCTGGATCGAATTCAGGCGTTTGACGATGACCTTCTTGCGCGACATAGCAAGCGCGCCCTTGGACAGATTGACCGTCACAATCATCGGCAACATTTCCGGTGTCAGGCCGACCGCAACCGACATGGCGAAGACAAAGGATTCCATCCAGTTATGTTTGGTGAAACCGTTGATAAGGAAAACCAGCGGCACCATAATCGCCATGAATTTGATCATGAGCCAGGTAAAGCGGTTGATACCTTTTTCAAAGCTGGTCGTTACGCGCTGCGCGGTGATGGAATGCGCCAATGAACCGAAATAGGTTTGGCCGCCTGTCGCCAGAATAACCGCTTTGGCGGTGCCGCTGGTCACATGGCTGCCCATGAATGCCAGATTGGCGAGCTCGAGAAAATTTTTATCCGCGCCCGTTACAAGGGTCGGGAATTTTTCCACGGGCATGGATTCACCGGTCAAAGCCGATTGGTTGATGAATAAATCACGCGCCGACAATAACCGCACATCGGCGGGAATGATATCGCCCGCTGACAGCCATAAAATATCGCCCGGCACCAAATCTTCGATAGGCAATTCAAGGCGCGATGATTTACGGGCATCGCGGCCTTCTGTTCCTTGTTCTTCATCATCGGCGCGGCGCAACACGGACGCAGTTGTACTGACCATCGCGCGCAGTTTTTCCGCCGCATCATTGGAACGGCGTTCTTGCACAAAGCACAGACCAACACTGAGGATGACCATCAGGGAAACGATAGAGCCGGATTCAAAATCATCCAGAAAAACGAAATTGATCACAGCCAGTATCAACAACATGATATTGAGCGGATTAATGATCAGACGCAGCAATTGCTTCGAGGTGCTGCTGTGGTTATCGCTGATAACCTGATTTTTGCCGTAAGTTTCGGTACGCGTTTCGGCTTGCTCAACCGTCAACCCATCGGCGTTGGTTTCCATGCGGGCCAAGGCGTCTTCGGGTGACAGGCACGCCACTTCGGACAGCATATCCGTGATTTTGCCGCTTTGTTCCGTGGCAATTTGCTTTGCCGTGAACAGAGATGTGATGTGGGTATAGATATTTGTCATTGCTCACCTTCCATGCAGACCTGCTGCCGGAAGGGAGCCGTTGGACGGTTACCTTCCTGCGCGGGGCAGGATAACTTCGGATAATGTTAGGCGGGTTTTCTGTGACGAAAAGCCGCTACTGTCGCCGTCCATTGTTCTCTCTATAGATTGAAAGAGGCCGAGAACCGCCCGACCTTTGGACAGGCTGTACACCCGTGACGCGTTAAAAGTCAACCTTTACGGATGGATGGGGTTATTTTTTATCTGCGGCCATGGGGCGCAGGAGTTCGCACAAAGATTGGTCGCAGGAAATAAGCAGCGTATCGGGCGCAGCGCTACTGGCGCTTGTGTCCGTGGTTTTGGGCAAGGTGCAGGTGACCTGATAGATCACCTTGCCCGCGCTTCCCAACTGGTTTTGGTACACATCGATTTTCTTGGGGTTGCAGTTATTGATGCGCGCGGTTTCACGGGCTTCCGGTTGGCCTGCAAAGGCCGGAGCTGTCGCAAAAGTCAGAACGGCAATGAGAATGAGACGGTACATAAGAAAAGCATAGGCCGGGAAAGTTAACGGCTGGTTACCGGCCTACACAGCCAACCCCGCCAATTCTTCCAAAATTTTCTTCACACCCGCAGGACGCACCGCGACATCATCCCATGCCCGCATGATAACCAGTTTTTGGTCGGGGCGAACGGCAACGGTACCGGACTGACGGCCTATCCATGAAATCAACCGTTCCGGTTGGGCGAAACGGTCTTTGTGGAACGCGATAATCGCGCCACGTTCGGCGGCATCGACTTTCGACACACCTGCCCTGCGGCAGATTTGTTTGATAGCGACCGTTTGCAATAGGTTTTCGACTTCGGGTGGCAAGGGACCGAAACGGTCGATCATTTCTGCCGCCAGCGGTTCCACTTCGGCGTCTTCCGCTATATCCGCCAAGCGGCGATATAAACCAAGTCGCACATTCAGATCGGTGACATAGGTTTCGGGAATAAGAACAGACAGCCCCAGATTGATTTGCGGCGTAAACCGGTCTTGCGCCGCTTCTTCGGCATTGCTGCCCAAACGTGCCGCCGCAACGGCATCTTCCAGCATTTGTTGATACAGCTCGACACCGACTTCGCGGACATGGCCTGATTGTTCTTCGCCCAGCAAATTGCCGGAGCCGCGAATATCCATATCATGGCTGGCCAGTTGGAAGCCCGCGCCCAATTGTTCCAAAGTTTGGATGACTTCCAATCTTTGTTGCGCGGTTTGCGACAAGGCAGTTATTGGCGGATAGGTAAGATAGGCATAACCGCGCAGCTTGCCGCGCCCGACGCGCCCGCGCAACTGATACAATCCCGCCAGACCGAACCTGTCGGCGCGGTGCAGGATAATGGTGTTTGCATTGGGGATGTCCAAACCGGATTCAATGATGTTGGTCGCCAGCAAAATATCATATTGCCGCGCATCGAACGCAGTCATGATGTCTTCCAACTGGGTCGGCGTCATGCGGCCATGCGCCATAACCATTTTTACCTCGGGCACTAGTTCGCGCAACGCATCGGCCACGCCCGCAAGGTCTTCGACATAAGGACAAACATAGAATGATTGCCCGCCGCGATAATGTTCGCGCATGATCGCTTCGCGGATCACCAGCGGATCGTAAGGCAGCACAAAAGTACGCACCGATAGACGGTCGAGCGGCGGCGTTGCGATAAGACTGAGTTCGCGCACACCCGCCAGCGCCAATTGCAAGGTACGCGGAATGGGCGTTGCGGTAAGGGTCAACACATGCGTTTCGGCGCGAAATTCTTTCAACCGCTCTTTTTGTTTGACGCCAAAATGTTGTTCTTCATCGATAATCATGAGCCCCAGATTGCTGAAGCCGATCTCTTTACCCAATAAGGCATGCGTGCCGATAACGATATCGACGCGGCCAGCCTTTAAATCTTCGCGGTTTTGTTTGGCCTCGGCCACCGGCACCATGCGCGACAATTGCGCGATGCGCACCGGAAAACCGCGAAAACGGTTGGTGAAATTATTGAAATGTTGCCGTGCCAATAAGGTTGTAGGCACCACAACCGCGACCTGCAACCCGGCCTGCACAGTGGCGAAAGCGGCACGCAACGCGACTTCGGTTTTGCCAAAACCGACATCACCGCACACCAACCGATCCATCGGTTTGCCGCTGGCCAGATCGCCCAGCACATCGGTTATCGCCCGTTCCTGATCTTCGGTTTCGGCATAGGGGAAACGGGCGGCGAATTCTTGATAGGTGCCTTCGGGGACTTCGATAATTTCGCCCTGTTTGATTTCACGCTCGGCGGCGATTTTCATCAAAGCTTCGGCCATGTCTTTCAGGCGTTTTTTAACGCGTGATTTCCGTTGTTGCCAGCCAAGGCCACCGAGTTTGTCTAACACTGCGCCGCATTCCGCACCGCCATAACGCGTCAGCAAATCCAGATTTTCGACAGGCACGAATAATTTATCGCCGCCGTCATAAATCAATTTTACGCAATCATGCGACAACCCAAGAACGGTGACCGTTTCAAGTCCTTCATAACGCCCGATACCATGTTCGTTATGCACCACAAAATCGCCGGGGTTGAGCGAGCCAAGTTCGATCTGGAATTGTTTGGCGGCGCGGCGTTTTTTTGGCGCGCGCACCAGACGGTCGCCCAGGATATCCTGTTCGGTGACAAGCGTTAGGTCAGGTGAGGTAAAGCCATGTTCAAGGCCGAGGATGACCAGCCCGACAAGTTTGGTATCGAGTTTTTTAAGCGCCTCGTAATTTTCAACTTTCTCTTGCGCCGATACGCCATGCGCGCGCAACAACCCCGCCATACGGTCAGCAGAACCTTGCGAGTAGCACGCGATAGAAGTGCGGCGGTTTTGTTTTTGTTGATTGGTTATATAAGTCTGTAATTCTGAATAGATTTCCGACTCTTTTCCTGAGACTCTCGCCGAAGCGAAATCGCGCCCGCGCGCGCCCTGACAATCGATCCCGGTACAATCGACCACGGCAAAGGGGGACAGCTGCGCAACCGCCCTGCCCGCAAAAATATCGTTTAAGGGTGTTTGTGACAGATACAGGCTTTCAACCGGCGCAGGTTTGTAGGGCACGCTGCCATCACGTTTTTTCGCGCGTTTGGCGGCCTGATACATGGAAAAGCGTGATTGATAAAAATCTTCAACCTGTTGCAGGCGCGATGTTATCGCTTCATCCGATTGATAATCGAACATCACCGGCGATTGCGGCGCATAATCGAACAGGCTGAACAGATGCGGGTAAAACAACCCCAACCAATGTTCGACACCGGGGAATTTGTGGCCTTGTGTAACCGCTTCATACAACGCGTCGCTGTCGGTTATCGCCCCGAACAATTTACGATATTCGCCGCGAAAATGCGCAATGCTGGCTTCTGATAATATCGCCTCGGCGATAGGCCCCAGATGGAAACGGTCGATTTTGTCGGTGGTAGTTTGCGTTAATGGATCGAAAACGCGGATACTCTCGATCTCGTCGCCAAAAAAATCCAACCGCAACGGCGCATCATAACCGGGCGGAAAGAGATCGACGATGCCGCCGCGCACGGCGAATTCGCCCGCCTCACGCACCGTGCCCGCATTGACATAACCGCTTTGCGCCAGAAACAGGCGCAGTTTTTCCACGGACAATGTTTCGCCAACGGCGGCGTTTAAACTGACTTGCTCCAACACATCCGGCGGCAAAGTTTTTTGTACAATCGCGTTGATGGTCGTGATGATGATGCAAGGCTGTTTGAATTTTTGGCGCACGCGCGACAAAGTCGCGATGCGTTGCGCCGTGATATCGCTGTGCGGCGAAACGCGGTCATAGGGCAAACAATCCCATGCGGGAAAAGTAAGGATTTCGGTATGCGGCGCGAAAAACGCCAAAGCATCGGCCAGCACCGCCGCGCGCGTATCATCAAGCGCGACATGGATAAGGGGCGTGCCGACGCAACGCGCGGCGCTTTCGGCCAACACGCGGGCATCATGCCCCTCTGGCATACCGGCCAGAGTGACGCGCCCTGTTTCCCCTATTTTCCAATTACTTCCGAACATTTCTTAACCTGATTTTTTGGCATAATGATGCGCGCACAGAAGGCGCAGCACCTCGCCGCCTTTGTCCGCGGGCAATGGCTCTATACCCGCTATCCAATTATAAAGATCGGGGTCGATTTCCAGCAAAACCGCTTCATATTCATCCAGTTGCGCGGGGGTAAAACCGGCCAGATGGGCGTCGGCAAAGCTGCCCATCAGCAGATCCATCTCGCGGGTGCCACGGTGCCAGCTGCGGTAACGCAGGCGTTCGATACGATTTTGTTCAGACATAGTGAATTCCCCAAAGCCGAAACAGTCTCTATAATAAAACCTTCAACAATACCAGACATCATGCGCCCTAGTATCCTTTATCCTTTATTTGCAAGCCTCGCCTCGTTACGGGGCGTGGGGCCGCGCCTGTCCGCCCTCTACAAAAAACTATGTGGCGATTATGTGGTGGATTTATTATGGCATTTGCCCGGCGGGGTTATCGACCGCAGTTACACGCCGCAATTGAAATATGCCGACCGCGACCGCATCGCCACTTTGACATTAAATATCGTTGAACATAATCCGCCCGCGCAGCACCATTTGCCCTATCGCATTGTGGGCGAGGATGGCAGCGACCAGATTGTGCTGACTTACTTTAATGTGAAGGGTGATTATCTTTCCAAACTTTATCCCACGAATGAAAAAGTGGTGGTGAGTGGATTGCTGGAACGGTATCGCGCTCTGTGGGTAATGAATCATCCCGATTACGCAGTGCCTATCGCGCGCGCCGCCGAAATCCCCAAATTTGAGCCCGTCTATCCTCTCACCGGTGGCATCAGTGGCAAGATGTTGCGCAAGACCGTTGCACAGGCCTTGGAAAAATTACCGAACCTGCCGGAATGGAACGACCCGCATTTGATGAAGCGCGAGGGATGGGATGCGTGGAAAACATCCGTGTTGGCAGCGCATAGCCCCCTGCCCATGGCACCGGGCGAAGAAGCACCGCGAAGTAAATATGCGCGGCGATTGGCTTACGATGAATTACTGGCAGATCAATTATCGCTGACCATTATCCGCACGCATAATAAATCAATCAAGGGGCGCAGTTTTGCAGGGACAGGAAAATTGACCGCCAAGCTGGAATCCGGCCTGCCATTTTCGCTGACCGGCGGCCAAAGACAGGCGATTGCCGAAATTGCCGGTGATATGAAATCGACCAAGCGCATGTTGCGTTTATTGCAAGGCGATGTCGGCGCGGGCAAAACCATCGTTGCCGTGATGGCGATGTTGCAAGCGGTGGAATCCGGCGCACAGGCGGCGATGATGGCACCGACGGAAATTCTGGCGAAACAACATCACGCGAAATTGTCGCAATTTCTGGCGCCGCTTGGCATAGAAATTGGTTTGCTTGTGGGGCGTGGCAAGGCTGCGGTGCGGCAACCGGTTTTGGATGCGCTGGCATCCGGTGAAATGAAAATGGTTGTCGGGACGCATGCGTTGTTTCAGCAAGATGTCGCGTTTCAGGATTTGGGTCTGGCCGTAATTGATGAACAACACCGCTTTGGCGTCAATCAACGTTTGTTATTGTCGGGCAAAGGCAAAGGCGTCGATATTCTGGCGATGACTGCGACACCTATTCCGCGCACGCTTACGCTCACCGCTTATGGCGATATGGATGTGTCGCGTTTGACCGATAAACCCGTTGGACGACAGGCGATTGACACCAGCCTGATTGATATGGCGAAACTGGATGAAGTTATTGCGGGCGTCAAACGCCAAATTACCAAGGGTGCGCAGATTTATTGGGTGTGCCCATTAGTCGAGGAATCCGAAACATCGGATTTAGCAGCCGCCACCGAACGCGCCGGATTATTGCGGCAGTTTTTGGGTGATAATGTCGTCGGCCTTGTGCATGGCCGATTAAAATCCGAAGAAAAAGAACAGGTGATGCGCGATTTTTCGGCGGGGGCGTTGAAAATACTGGTTGCCACAACCGTAATCGAGGTTGGCGTCGATGTGCCGCAAGCGACCGTCATGATTGTCGAACATGCCGAACGTTTTGGCCTGGCGCAGCTGCATCAGCTGCGCGGGCGCGTGGGGCGCGGCGCGGATAAATCACACTGCCTGTTGCTGTATCACGGCAAGCTGGGCGAGGTCGCCAAGGCGCGGCTGAAAATGATGCGCGATACGCAGGACGGATTTGTGATTGCCGAAGAAGATTTGCGTTTGCGCGGCGCGGGAGAAGTATTGGGCACGCGCCAAAGCGGGTTGCGCGAATTTCGTCTGGCCGATCTGGTGCGTGACCGTGATTTGTTGGATATCGCGCATGATGATGCGGCGCTTATTTTATCGCGCGACCCTGAATTGAACAGCGAGCGCGGCAAGGCTTTGCGCATTTTGCTTTATTTGTTCAACAAGGATGCGTCTGTGCCGCTCTTGCGGGCGGGGTAATTTAGGCAAAAAAATAGCGGCACGATTATTCTTGCGTAATTACACAAGAAAATCGTGCCGCTATCCTGTATTATCTAGCGTGAGTACGCAAACGTGAAGGACGACGCGAAGCGCGAGCTTCTGGACGCGTTGAACCTGTTTTATCCGAAACAACCAAAGGGCTTAATGTGGCTGTTGGTTGGATGTTTGCGGCGGCTGCTGCGCGGCATGCATCGCTCATTTGGTAAATCGTTGGGGTTTCATCGATTTCAACAGGGACTACTGTAGGGATGAACGTATTCATGATAATCTCTCTTTGCGTTGGGCATTATAAAATAGACCACCAACTGGTGATATCTTCTTAAACAGTAACTTCTTGTCAAATTTGTGTTCAAAAGCGACATAATACTGGATAAAGTTTTTCATCGTGTCCCTGCACACACAATAGTCACCTAAAACCAATAAAATCAGCATGTTAAGAAGATTGTTTTACGGTTCGCATCTTGCTATAAGCAAGGCGGCGGTAAATGGGCCGCCCACAGATTCCCGCAGGATCAAAAGAAATGAATTTCCGCATGAGCCGCCGTCGCCGCGTGTATGAAGGCAAAGCCAAAGTTTTGTTCGAAGGCCCCGAACCCGGCACCCTTGTGCAATATTTCAAGGATGACGCGACCGCCTTTAACAATGTGAAAAAAGGCACCATCACCGGCAAGGGCGTTTTGAACAACCGCATTTCCGAATATCTGATGGTCAAGCTGGGTGAAATCGGCGTGCCGACGCATTTCATGAAGCGTTTGAATATGCGCGAACAGCTTATCCGCAAGGTCGATATCATCCCCATCGAAGTCGTTGTGCGCAATATCGTCGCCGGTTCTTTGGCCAAACGTTTAGGTATTCCCGAAGGCACCGTGTTACCGCGTTCGATCGTCGAGTTTTATTACAAGAAGGATGAGTTGGGCGATCCGATGGTATCGGACGAACATATCACCGCCTTTGGTTGGGCCAACCCGCATGAGCTGGACGAGATTATGTCTTTGTCCTTGCGTATCAATGATTATCTGTCGGGCTTGTTCCTTGGCATCGGATTAAAACTGGTGGATTTCAAATTGGAATTTGGCCGGTTGTGGGATAATGACGAGCTGCACATTATTCTGGCCGACGAAATCAGCCCCGATAATTGCCGTTTGTGGGATGTAAAAACCAATGACAAGATGGACAAAGACCGTTTCCGTCAGGATCTGGGCAAGGTTGAAGAAGCCTATCAGGAAGTCGCGAAACGTCTGGGTATTATGCCCGAAAATGTAACCGCCGAAGCGAATGAGAAAGCCTAATGAAAATACGCGTTGATGTGATGTTGAAGAATGGCGTTCTGGATCCACAAGGCAAAGCGATTGGCCATGCGCTCGGCAATCTGGGTTTTGGCGGCGTTGGCGATGTGCGTCAGGGTAAAGTAATTGAATTGGAACTGGCCGAAAGCGACAAGGACAAGGCTGTTGCGTTGGCAAAGCAGATGGCCGAAAAACTATTGGCCAATCTGGTTATCGAGGATTTTAAAATCAGCGTTATTTAAGGTATCTTTTCTCATGAATAAAAAAACTTTCGCACGCCTTTGTTTGATGCTTGCGCTTATCGCCGCCCTTCCTTTATTTGCGGCCTGTAGCAGCGAAAATCAGGAACCTATGGTATCGGTTGATCCACCGCCGCCCGCGCCATTGCAAGTGGAAGCCATTCCGTTTATGTCGAATCCGCAAACAGAAATCTGGCGCCCCGGCTATTGGGTTCTGTCGGGTCACGATTTTGCATGGGTGCCGGGTAAAACAATTCCACGCCCGTCGCCCACCGCCGTTTGGTCGTCTGCCCATTGGATGCAGCATAATTATGGCTGGTCATTTGAACAGGGTCATTGGGAATAATTTCTCTAGCCCCGCGCGTGCCCGCTTGTGACTGACATCACCTTCACCATCGACCTTGAAGACCCGACCGGCGTTTATGCGCCGGATGGTCGTTATATTCTCATGACACGACGCATTTTGGATTTGTGCGACACGGTGGGATGCAAGGCGACCTTTTTCACCATTGGCCGCGTTGCGCAATCCGCGCCCGATCTTGTGCGCAACATCGCCGCGCGCGGACATGAAATTGCCTATCATTCCCATAATCATGTTTCGCTAACCGCGGAAGAACCGGCGCGTTTCCGCCGTGAAAGCGCCGAAGACAAAGACCAGCTGGAACAAGTGTCGGGACAGCGTGTGATTGGTTTTCGCGCCCCGCGTTTTTCGCTCACCCCGCAAAGCCTGTGGTGTTTGGATGTTCTGGCCGAGTTGGGTTTCCGTTATTCTTCCAGCATTATGCCGACCGAATTTTCTTTGTTTGGTTTTCCGAATGCATCGCGCACGCCTTTTGTATGGCCGAACGGTATGATGGAGTTTCCTTTGCCCGTGGTGCAAATGGGCAAATACCGTGTGCCTTATCTGGGGGGGATTTATTTGTACACGATGCCAATGTTTATCGTGCGCCAGTTTTTGGCCAAGGCCGACCCGCATGAAGTGTTGTGGACCTACACGCATCCTTATGATTTCGACGCAGAAGAAAAATTCGCATCGATGCCCGATGCGCCTTTATGGGTCAGTTTGATTCTGTGGATGGCGCGGCGCGTGGCGGCAAAAAAAATCGGCAAATTAATAGTTTCAACGGGCGGAAAAACGCTCGGTGAACGTCATTTTATCCTTTCGCAATTGCACACAAACACCTTGTAAATTAAGCATAATGTGCCGTTAACACCTTAGATTAATTCAATTTTTCTATACAATTTGAGACAATTTAACTATACTCCCTTATCAAATTTTTAAACGATGACGCGTACATTCAATTTATTCGATCAGATTTTTTTGTAAGGAGTTTTATTATGAGCAGAGCCCCGGCATTCACGACATCCGGCGAACAGGTACAAATTGTACGCCTGTCCCGCGCCAAGGATTTAAACCATTTGCCCCCGACCAGCACCAAACGTTGGGTCACGCGCCGCAAGGCACAAGTTGTCGCGGCAGTGCGCAACGGCCTTCTGACATTCAACGAAGCGTGCGAACGGTATCGTTTGTCGGAAGAAGAATTCCATTCATGGATGAATTTGCTGGATCATCACGGCGTGATGGGTCTGCGCGCCACGCGTATGCAGGAATATCGTCCTGCGGATGCGCGCCATCCGCATGAGGGCGCGGCGGCAGAATAAAATGGAGTAATGCTGGAGTTAGAATTAAGGGCTGGGGATGTTTCCCCAGCCTTTTTTATACACGCACCACATGCACATCCATCATCGGTTTTTTGCCGTGATGGGCGTTGATGTGTTTGCGAACCGCCAGCGAAACCGCGTGACGCACGGCGGCATCATCGATGCGGGTTGATTTGGGCATATTTTCAACCGCGTCATGCGCGATGGCCGATAAATCTTCCTGCAAGCCATTCTCGTTGCCTTCGTCGATCACGCCCATCAAGGATACTTGCGGGTCGTGAATAACCTTGCCGCGGCTATCCATCACCAACGTCACGACCGCCGCGCCACTGTAAGCCATTTTCTTGCGGTCTTTGGCAATGCTGCTGTCCAGACGGCGTAGATTTTTACCATCCAGCCCCCAGCGGCCATTGACGACTTCATTGACAACTTCGTGGCTGTCGGGGCCAAGACGGATAATCTGCCCATTGGCCGGAATCATCGTGTGTTTCACCTGACATTCTTTGGCGATACGGGCATGTTCCGCCTGATGCCGTGCTTCGCCATGCACCGGCAAAACCAGATGCGGGCGCACCCATTGATAGAGTTTGGTGAGTTCGTCTTGCGCCGGATGGCCGGACACATGCACAGGCAAATCATGCGCGGTGATAATCTTTAACCCCTTGGCGATGAGGTTATTCTGCAAACGTGCAATGGCTTTTTCATTGCCCGGAATATCGCGCGACGAGAAAATAACCGTGTCGCCCGCATCCAACGCGACTTCGGGATGGTCTTCAACCGCAATGCGGCACAAAGCGGCGCGGGGTTCGCCCTGGCAACCGGTTGAGATAATGACAATCTTGTTGCGCGGCGAATTCATCGCCTCGTCTTCGGATAGGAAGTTATTGAACTCTGGCAGATAGCCACATTCTTCAGCTACTTCGGCATTGCGCCATAAAGAGCGCCCCACCAAACTTACATAGCGTCCGGCTTTGGCAGCGGCCACGGCAATAGATTTTACACGCGCGATATTGCTGGAAAAACAGGTGACGACAATGCGTTGGTCGATGGTGCCGAACAAACGCAGGAATTCGTCCTGCACTTCGCGTTCCGACCCCGAATGGCCGGGAATTAACGCATTGGTGCTGTCGCCAATCACCGCCAACACGCCTTCGGCACCTAATTCCTTTAATCGCTTCTCGTCGCTGACGAGGCCGACGATGGGATCCGGATCGATCTTCCAATCGCCGGTATGCAACACGCGGCCATGCTTGGTTTCAATCACCAGCATTTGCGATTCAGGAATGGAATGGGTGATGGGGATAAATTCGCATTTAAAATCTTCAACATCGAAACGCCCGCCCGGCAAGATTTCGATAATCTGCACATGGCGTTGTAGATTGCCATAGCTGAGTTTATTGCGGATAAGTTCCGCCGTGAATTTGGTAGCATAGACGGGACATTTCAATCGCGACCAGAGATGCTCAATCGCGCCGATATGGTCTTCATGCCCATGGGTCACAACAAGCCCAACCAGATCATCGACATGGTCTTCCATAAACGTAATATCGGGCATGATGATATCGACGCCCGGCGTCGTGTCATCGCCAAATGTCACGCCGCAATCGACCATCAGCCATTTACCGGCGGTGCCATAGAGGCTGAGATTCATGCCGATTTCGCCGGCGCCGCCAAGCGATAAAAACCATAAGGCATCTTCGGGGGGACGATTGGTGGGGTGGGAAACTTTACGTATGCTGTTCATTAACTTAAATGCCTTACTTCGCTATTGGCTTCAAAGGCGATAGCTATAGGCTGTTTTGGGGTGCGGCGCAAATATAGCGAAAATCAGGCCACAGAGGCTGTTGCGTAAGCATTTGCTTTACGGCTGTGGTCAAAATCATTCAAAGCGCCGAGGGGCGAATGGACATTAGCCCCCATATTCTGCAATTGCCCCAGAACCATTGTGTTGAACAAGGTCGATGAGCTGGCCAGCGCGGCGCGGGTCGTGCTGTCTGTCGCCTTGGTTGCTGTGCTTATATTAATACCTGAATTCGCGGCCAAAACAGGGCTCGATTG
The DNA here is from genome assembly GCA_026225415.1 of Alphaproteobacteria bacterium. Classification (GTDB taxonomy): domain Bacteria; phylum Pseudomonadota; class Alphaproteobacteria; order UBA9219; family UBA9219; genus CAIXLI01. Next base: position 218,432 of record JAMFSS010000002.1, read on the forward strand.
CAGCGATGATACAGGCGTGAAATTGGCAATAGAAGTCGGCAATGACGATGCCATCGTATAAGATGCCGCCGTTGAAGCGGCTTGTGTCGCCTCTGCCTCTGCCGCAACCGCCGCGGCGCGTGCCGCATAATGCGGCGCATGCGTTGAAGTTGATGTGGCGCTGGCAACTTGCGTAGTTGCTGTCGCGCTCGGGTTTTTACTATCGAATTTCTGGGCGAAATGTTGATAGATTTCGGCGACGCTGCGTGGTTGACCGGATTTACTGTAGAAAATCGATTGGTTGGCCGCCGCCGCATCGGGCAACACCGATGCCGCCGTAGTCGTGGGACTGCTATGCAGGGTGCTGAGAAAATCGCTGGCACCGCCTGCGCCCAGAAAATGCGCCAAGTATAATTCGGTGCCGCCAATTTTGCCGCCAACATTTTGCTTCAACACGGCGGCATTTTGTTTATCCAGCTCGCCCGCCATTTCAGCCGAGGTTTGCGGATCGTTGCGCAAAGCCAGAATAGCATGGCGCGCAACGGGGTCGGCCACATGCAGGCGGCCTGTGCTGTCTGCGGTGATTTGCGAAGCCTGTGATGACAGGCCATATTGCGCGCCATGGTCTTTGACCATTTGCAACCAGGTCTGGCTGGTGAATTGGAAAAGCCCTGCCGCGCTGCTGCTGCCGGATTTGGCCGTGGAGTCCATGCCGCTTTCTTGTGACGCTTTTTGCATCAGATAGGAAAAACTGACCCCTGTCTGGCTGGCAGCATTACGGATCGCGTTAATGACGTTCGAGGCCGCGCTTGCGCCATCCTGTTGATTTACAACAGGATTAACTGAATTTATGGCATCGATGGACGGCATTGCAGGAGCTCTCCTTTCCTAATCTAACCCCATAGTTGCAACCGCTGTGCCAAACTTACGGTTAGGGTGTGTTAACGATTTAGGCCTAGGGTGAAGACAGTCCCCTCTCAGCGAGTTCCCATGCCCATCCCCTTTACCCCGCCGCTTGCCGATATTCGTTTTGTCCTCAGCCGTTTGATCGGCTTTGCCGATATGGACATGGCCGATGCCGTACTGGATGAGGCAGGCAAAATCGCTGCGGAGAAATTCGCGCCGTTGAATGAGATTGGCGACAGGCAGGGTTTAAAATTCACTGACGGCAAAATAACTATGCCCCCCGGTTTCCGCGAAGCCTATCAGGCCTATGTTGATGGCGGATGGAACGGCTTGCCGGTGGAAGAAGAATTTGGCGGCCAGAATTTGCCGTGGCTGTTGGCGATGTCGGTTAATGAAATGATGCAGGCGGCCAATATCGGTTTGGCGCTGTGCGGATTGTTGAATCAGGGCGCGATTGAATTGCTGTCGGTGCATGGCGACGAAGCCATCAAAACAAAATATCTGCCGCGTATGGTCAGCGGCGAATGGGCCGCGACGATGAATTTGACGGAACCGCAAGCCGGTTCGGATGTCGGTGCTGTTAAAACCAAAGCGATCAAGGCTGATAATCATTACCGCATTTCGGGACAGAAAATTTTTATCAGCTATGGCGATCACGACCTAACCACCAACATTATGCATTTGGTGTTGGCGCGGTTGCCCGATGCGCCGGAAGGCACGCGCGGATTAAGCCTGTTTCTGGTGCCCAAAATTTTAGTGAATGAAGATGGCAGCCTCGGCACATTGAACGATGTGCGCGTTGTCTCTATCGAACATAAATTGGGACAACATAGCAGCCCGACTTGCGTGATGGCTTACGGTGACAACGAAGGCGCCATTGGTTATCTGGTGGGCAGCGAAGGCGGCGGTATCGCCGCCATGTTCACCATGATGAATAATGCGCGTATCAGCGTGGGCGTGCAAGGGTTAGGCGTGATGGAACGCGCCTATCAACAAGCGCGCGATTTCGCCAAGACGCGCATCCAAAGCCGCCCGATTGAAAATAACAAAGCTCATCCGGTGACAATCATCAATCACCCGGATGTGCGGCGCATGTTGATGGTGATGAAATCATCGATCGAGGCTTCGCGGGCTTTGGCTTATAGCTGTGGCCATGCGGTTGATGTTGCGAAATTACACGAAGATGAATCGCAGCGTAAGGCGGCGGCTGCGCGTGTTGATGTATTGACCCCCATTGTCAAAGCATGGCTGACGGATCTGGCCAACGAAGTCACATCGACAGGCGTGCAAATTTTCGGCGGCATGGGTTACATCGAGGAAACCGGCGCGGCGCAACATATGCGTGATGCGCGTATTCTGGCGATATACGAAGGCACCAACGGTATTCAGGCCAATGATCTGGTGTTCCGTAAATTGTTGCGCGATGGCGGGCTGTCTTTTGCCCTGATGGTGGCAGAAGTCGATAATTTTCTGCGCACCCTGCCGCAAAATGCGCAATACGCCCAAATGCGCAATGCGTTGGATGCCATGAAAATTTCGACCGAATGGTTTTTGAAAAATGCGAAAGAAAACCCCGTTATTGCCGCCGCATCGGCCACGCCGTTCTTGCGGTTGTGTGGCAATGTATTGGGCGGTTATTATCTGATGCGTATGGCCGTGTTGGCACAGGAAGATTTAGACGCGGGAACCGGCGATGCGGATTTTCTGGCTGGCAAAATCGCTTCGGCAAAATTCTTTGCGGCGCACACCCTGCCCCAATGCGCGGGTCTGGCGGTCACCATTACGCAAGGCTTTGCGCCCACTTTGTCGATACTTGAAAGCCAGTTCTAACCGGCCTAGAATGGGTCAAAATCAACCACGGAGACTCGTTATGGATTATCTGGTTATCGCCGCAATCGGTGTGTTTTTCTTCTGGCAGACGAAACAAACCTAAGAATTATATATTAATATCAATAACTTGCACTGTCGACGCGAGCTTTACTATTCGTTAGGCACTTTATGGTAGAGTGCGAATCATAAAGCAAACTCATATTTTGGGGCGGCCTGAGAGGGTCGTTTGAAAGTGTCGTTATGACAGCCACGAATATCAGCGCCGTACTTTCTGCCTATACACCGCGCCGGGTGACACCATCCCCTGCGCCGACGCCAGACACGACGGCAGATACCAGCGTCACCGCATCTTCGGGTTCGGACTCGTCCTCATCGGATTCCGATCAAACGGATGCTTCCAGCGCCGCCTCGCCTGTTTATAACGCCTTGGCCAGTGCCAATGCGTCGACCATTCGGGGCACCGCGATTGATATCGCGACATAAGTTCCATTGCTTAAATTCACAAGAGATAAAAAAAGGGGATATCCACTTTTGCGGAGATCCCCTTTTTCAATTTAATCCGCTTAAATCGCCGAGCTGGTGATCGTCTGATAGGCCGATATCGCCTTATCACGGATGGTTGTGATTTCTGTCAACAACACTTCGGCATTATCGATTGCCGTAGCGATGCTGGCCAAATCGGCCTTGCCGGTTACCGAGCTGGCGGCAGCATTTTCGCCCGCCTTCAATCCCGCAACGCCATCACCCAAAAACGATTTGACGAAACTACCAAAGCTTTGACCGCCGGCCAGGCTGGTGGCGTCAGAACCCGAACCTGCATCGGCACTATCGATAACGCCGCCGGTTTTTTTATAGGCCGATAAAACGCTGGATGGATCGACAATCATAAAAAACCCCCGTTATTGCAGCAGAGAAATTGTTTTCATCAACATTGTCCGCGACGCGGCAATGACATCAAGATTGGCTTGATAGGCGCGACCGGCTTCACTCATATCCATGGTTTCGACCAGCGGATTGACATTCGGCGTCAACACATAGCCTTGGGCATCGGCGGCGGGGTGCGTCGGGTCATATTTCTTGATAAAATCGGATTTGTCCGCTTGAACCCCGACAACCTTGACCTTGTACGCGCCCAACGCCTTGTCGAATTCGTTTTTAAACGTGATGGTTTGGCGTTGATAGGGTTTGCCGCCCGGTGTCGTGCCTGTGTTACCGGCGTTCGCGATGTTTTCGGCGATCACCTTCATCCGTTGATCCTGCGCCTTGAGCGCAGAGCCGGAGATGGCGAACACATCGGTCATATCGGATGTAGAAGACATCAGGTGCTGCTTCCTTTGATAGCAATTTTAAGAAGGCCGGTCATTTTGTGGTACACCGCGACAACCGTTTGATAGTCGGCGGATGTTTTCGAAATTTCCATCATCTGGCCTTCCATATCGACCGAATTGCCATTGGCGGTCACATCGACATCTTTGCTTTTCACGGTTTGCGCGTTGGTGCCCGCCATGGATGCCGGCGTGATATGGCGCGGGTCGGTAACGCTCATCCCCATATTGGCTTGCTTCATGGCATCGCCAAAACTGAAGGGCTTTAACTCCAATTGTTTGTAGCCGGGCGTATCGGTGTTGGCGATATTTTCCGACAGAACGCCCTGCTTCTGATTCAGGTACGACAATTTCTGTGTCAGAATGTCGAGAATGCCAAGGGAAGAACTCATGATAGCCCCATACGAAAGATGGCCGTTACACCACCGTAACATTGTGTGCCCAGACCGTTAAGAACAGGTTAATTGCCTTTATTCCGGCATGGTGTAGAATACAGCCCATGGACGAAAACAAGGATTTTCAACCCAATATCCAACCTGTCAAAACCGCAGAAAAGCGGCAAATTGCCGTTGCCCTGCAAGGAAACATTGGCGGCAAAGAAGGTGGCCGCCCTGATTCCCTGCCCAAGGTTATCGCATCCGGTTATGGAAGACTAGCGGAACAAATTCTGGAAATGGCCTTCACCAAGGGAATCAAGGTTCGCGCCGATGCCGATCTGGCACAATTATTGGCGACGCTCGATCTCGACACCCCCATCCCCAGCGAGGCCATTGTGCCGGTGGCCGAAATTCTGGCGCGGGTTTATGAAGCGAATGCGCGTATCGGTATAGACGAGGATAAGAAGGTATGAGCACCATCGTACAAAATCTGGCACGCGAATTTGACGGCATTGACGAATATATGAAAGCCGTCGGCGCGATTTTGCGCGACGGGTTTATGCCCGACCTCACAGGGCTGGATGAACGCGTGTCGGAAGTATGTATATCGATGCAAAATGCCGAGCCGGAGATTCAGCAACAGTTTTTTGAGCGTATGGAGCAGCTGTTGAAAAGGCTGGATGTTATCGAAGCCGAAATTCGCGCGTTTCACGAAGCACAGGTTAAAAACCATGCATGAGGTTGTTGATTTTTCGTGGTTGCGGTTGGTGTTTGCCTGTTCGGTTGTGGCGTTATTGTTGGCGGGGCTGGCCTTTATTTTGAAATATGTCAGCACGCAAGGGTTGTTGATACCCTATGGCAAAAAACAGGCGCGACGATTGAAAATTATTGAAAATCTGGCGTTGGACAGCAAAAGACGCGTGGTTATCGTGCGTTGCGACGGGCGCGAACATTTGCTTCTCTTGAACGCCAGTCAGGATATAGTTGTCGAGGCGAATCTGCCCGCACCCCCTGCCCCCGATAAAATATCATGATGCGCTTTTTCAAATTTCTTTTGCCGTTAATGGTCGGTTTTGTGCCGCAGATGGCGTTGGCGCAATCGATTAATTTCGATATGGGGCAAAGCCCGACCGCGACCGCCCATATCATCCAGATTGTTATGCTGGTCACGGTTCTGTCGCTGGCGCCATCCATCCTTGTGATGGTGACAAGCTTTACGCGTATTATCGTGGTGTTGTCTTTCTTGCGTACGGCGCTCGGCACGCAAACGACGCCGCCGAATATCGTATTGATCAGCCTCGCGATGTTTTTGACGATGTTCATCATGCAACCGACATTCGATATGGCATGGGAAAATGGCGTAAAGCCGTTGATGAATAATCAACTGGACGAAGAAACCGCGTTTCAACGAACCTTTGAACCATTTCAAAATTTTATGTTGAAGCACACACGGCCAAAGGATTTGGCTTTGTTCACCGAAATCGGCAAGGCGAATGATGAGGTCATCGCCACCAATGCCAACAAGGGTGCTCCCGCCGCGCAAAATCCCGCCACGCCTTCCAAGACAGCAGAAGGCGCGAAGAAAGTGGATGGCGCGCAAAGCGATGTTTCGATCCGCGCCCTTATCCCCGCTTTTATGATATCGGAACTGCGCCGCGCGTTTGAAATTGGCTTTCTGTTATTCTTACCCTTTCTGATTATCGATATGGTTGTGGCGTCTATTTTGATGGCGATGGGGATGATGATGTTGCCGCCCTCGCTTATCTCCCTTCCCTTCAAAATCGTGTTTTTCGTGCTTGTGGATGGCTGGTATCTGGTTTCGGGCAGCCTTGTGCAGTCTTATGGCGGCGGATAACGCATTGATTTGAATATAATTTTCGTATTTTAGAAAGAAAGTAATTTTTTCGGGGTATAGTCTTTCTGTATTCAACGGGAAGATTGCTCATGGGAACGAAAATTCCTTCATCAAAAGCTCCTCCGCTGCGGACGAAGAACCCGCATGCTATCGTCAATCGTGTTCGTTCTGAAAATGAAGCGGTCAATATCATCATGACGAAAATGGAATCGGATTACGCCACCCTGTTCACAAAATATGCCGAACTTCTGACGCTTAATATGAGTGATGATCTTACCAAACTTCTGAACCGCGAAGGCTTCCAGCAAACTGTCGCGCTCGCTGAAACGCAAAATATCAGCCTTTTGCAAAGTGGCAATTTACCTGCACGCGCCATTGCCGTTCTGTTTATCGATCTCGATAATTTCAAAGAGGCTAATGATACATTTGGGCATGAAGCCGGCGACGATATTTTAAAAGCCGCAGCCACGGCGATGAAACGCGCGAAATTCCCCAATATGAAATTTATATGCGGGCGGCAAGGCGGCGACGAAATGGTTATTGCCATTTCTGGTGATAAACAAGCCCTGCAAGAGAATTTGGAGGTGATCGCCAATGGCGTTCGCGAGTCGATCAAGCAGGGATGCCGCATTACGCCAGGCGGTAAATTATCTGACAAAGGCAATACCCTTATTACTGCCAGTATTGGCGCCAGCCTGTCGGATAACGATGTTACACATGCGATGACCGAAGCCGACAGCGCCATGTATATGTCCAAAAGAGCAGGCCGCGACCGCGTGACGCTTTATGTGCCGGAACATGCTGACGTGCAAAGACGCGCCATGCCTCGGGGCGTGACCACACCACAACCTACCGCTTAGCCGATTTAAACCCCGTCAACACGCGATAATCAGGGCCACCCAGCTGCGCGTTGTCCGGCAGCGGGATAAATACATGCAACGCTTCGTCATCCGTCGCGGTTTTGGAACCGGCAAAGTTGAATTGCGCGGTGACGGTTTGGCGGCTGATGATATTTTCCGATGGATCCACAATCGCGATAAAGAACGGCATGCCGACTTTGTCCCCGCCCAAACGCGGCCCACGTGATGCCGCGATATGCAGTGTGAAATTGATATCAATGCCCTTAGGCTGATAACCGCAATCGCCTTCGATACTTTGCATTTTGGCGCGCGCCACCAATTGCGCGGGATCGGGGTTCTCGCCACCGTAATCCAATGTTTCCTGCGCGGGTTGCAAAATGGCGACCTGCGGACAGATCAGCTCATTGGTTTTGTTTTCAACCTTCGCCGCTTTGTCGGGTTTGTCTTCTGTTTTCTTGGGCTTGTCGTCGCTGGCACAGGCCGTGACCGCCAGCAGTGCAAACAGGATGATGCGTTTTTTCATGAAGCTTTCTCCATTTTCTGGGCAACATATTTTTCAGCTACAAGGTGCAGGATAGCGATGGCTTCGTCAATCTGCGCCTCTGTCGCAATAAGCGGCGGCAACAAACGCACAACATTGCCCGATGCCGCCACGGTCAGGAGTTTTTCGTTCTGCAATGCCGCAACGATATCCGTATTCGGCACTATGCACACCAATCCACGTATCAACCCGCGCCCGCGCAGTTCGGAAAATATTTGGGGATGCTTGGCGATAACATCCAATAATACGTGTTCAAAATAATCACCCAAACGCGTGACATGGGGCAGAAAATCCGGCTGTGTCATCACATCCAAAACGGCGTTACCCACAGCCATTGCCAGCGGGTTGCCGCCATAGGTCGAACCATGCGTTCCTGCGGTCATGCCTTGCGCCGCATGAGCCGTGGCGAGACAGGCGCCGATGGGAAAGCCATTGCCCAACGCCTTGGCAATGCACATCACATCGGGCATTACCCCCGCATATTCATGCGCGAAAAATTTGCCGGTGCGCCCCATGCCGCATTGAATTTCATCAAAATACAGCAACAAGCCTTGTTCATCACACAATGTCCGTAACACCTGCAAAAACTCTGTCGACGCAACCTTCATGCCGCCTTCGCCCAAGATCGGCTCCACCATTATCGCGGCGGTATCGGGCGTTATGGCGGCGCGTACGGCATCGATGTCGCCATAGGAAACCTGATCAAAACAATCGACCAACGGGCCAAACCCGCCAACCATTTTTTCGGTCTTCGATGCCGCAATTGCCGTCATGCTGCGGCCATGAAAACAGCCTTGAAAAGATATGATGCGCGTACGGTTGGGTTGGCCTTTGTGTGAGAAATATTTGCGGATAATTTTAATGCCGGTATCCCACGCCTCGACACCGGAATTTTGGAAAAACACAGTATCGGCAAAGGTCAGTGCCACCAACCGTTCGGCCAGCCTTTGCCCGCCATGCGATTTATAAAGGTTGGATGTCGCCCATAATGTCTCGGTCTGCTTCTTTAACGCCTCGACCAGCACCGGATGACAATGCCCCAAGGATGCAACCGCGATACCCATGACGAAATCCAGATAGCGCTGGCCTTTATCATCATACAAATACGCACCCTCACCCCGTTCAAAATGAATATCGGCGCGGGCATAGACAGGTAGCAGGGCGGGAAAGTCGCTCATGATTTTAACTTGTATCCTTTGGCTATCAGCCCATAAGCAGCAAGCAACAAAACGGCATTAACAATAAGCATAACAACCAAGCCGATATGCAACGTGCCGTCAGACACACCAATAAAGCCATAACGAAAACCGTCGATCATGTAAAAAAATGGATTGAGGTGGCATAGAAAGCGCCAGCCTTCCGGCAAGCGGTCGGCGGTGTAAAAAGTGCCCGACAAAAACGTGGCGGGCATAACAATGAAATTCTGCACCGCCGCCATCTGGTCAAATTTTTCTGCCCATAACCCGCCCAAAACACCGATAAGCGCCATCATCATCGAACCCATCAAGGCGTGATAGACCAGATAAAAGCCGTTGCTGATTGGCAAATGAGCCACAAGCGCGATGCAGGTTATGGAAACCGCGCCAACGGCCAACCCGCGCGCGATACCGCCGATAACATAACCGGCGGTCAGTTCAAAAGCCGACAAAGGCGGCATCAACACATCGACAATATTGCCCTGAATTTTCGAAATAACGATCGAGCTGGAGGTATTGGCGAAAGCATTTTGCGCCATCGACATCATAACCAAACCAGGTGCCAGAAAATCGATATAGGGCACATCGCCGATAGTTTTTTGTGAGCCACCAAGCGCAAAGGTGAACACGATATAATACAACATCGTCGTCATGACAGGCGCCACAATCGTTTGGGCATAAACTTTCAGAAAACGGCCAATTTCCTTGCCAATCAGAACGCGCATGCCAAGCCAGTTGACGCGGCCTATCTCGCGGGGGTGCAATGTGTTGTCTGTCATATCAGTTACTTTCTTTTCTATATTCTTCTGCTAATCGCGCATATTGGCCGCTGCGCAATGGGAATTGCGCCAGATCATCCGGCGTTAGTTTGCGCCAGAATTTCGCCGGGCTGCCTGCCCATAATTCGCCTTGGCCAACAATTTTACCAGGCGTTAACATGGCACCCGTTGCCAACATGCCGTTGGTGGAAATTTTTGCGCCATCCATCACAATGCTTTTCATGCCGACAAAGCCGTTGCTCTCAACAATGCAGGCATGCAGCAACGCCATATGGCCGACGGTGACATCATCACCAATTAATGTGGGGTAACCGTCGGTGGGGATTTTGGAGTGGGCGCTTACGGGTTGTTCGCCCGATGCTACATGAATAACGGTGCCATCCTGAATATTGGTTCGCGCGCCGATGCGCACACGGTTAACATCACCACGAATGACGCAGCCAAACCAAACGGAACTTTCCGCGCCAATTTCCACATCGCCAATGACAACCGCGCCCGGCGCGATGAACGCAGTCGGATGGATTTTGGGTATGATGCCGCGGTAGGCAAGGATGAGGGGGCTGGCTGTCATAATCGAAACTCCAAGGGAGCCGCGATTATAACCAATCCCGCCGCATTACAAAGGGCGATTATTAATAGCCGCTTCCGAATCCAAGGCCTGCCGCTATGCCTAAAACTGCACGCCTGACCGCCTGATCGCGGGCAGCGGGCTTAACAGGCTCTGCCACAGTTTTTACAGAAGGCAGAACAAATGTTTGCAGGTTATTGCCCGCCGCATAAGCCAACGCCACGCGCAGCCTGTCTTCAATGCGTTCTGCTGTCAGCGTTTCACGGCGCGAAACATAGGGAATGATCTGCATGTTGTGAATGCCTTCGCGGCACGCGTTTTCGGCCTCCACAATATCAAAAGAGTCGATTGCCAAGGCGCGATCACGCAACCATTTTGTATCTGCGGTATGCTGAAGCGAGTTCGCGCCAAAATTATGGCCATTCCTTGTTTCGCCATTTTCCGACCCTGGCGCGACGTTTTTCTGGGGGCCGTATTTTCTGATGTAATCCGTGATTTCATCGACCAAATCAATATAGGCGCTGTTCATAAATTTTTCCTGTGAGACAGTTAAGGGTGGGAAGGGCTAACATTCTTGCCTTGAAAACAAAAAAATAAAAGGCGAATTTTTTTGTCGGGTGCGCCGCAATTACGGTGTTGCGGTATTGTTACATCGCCAATGCCGCAAGGGCGGGTTGTTGATGGAAATCGGGAGTTGGGGGCGTTTCGGTTTTGCTTTGCGGCACCACATATCTGCGCCATGGGTTATTGACGCGCTCTATCTGTTCATCGATTTTTTGAGGGTCAATGTTAATAGCACCCCGAAACGCTTGCCTTAAATAGGTTTCAATTTTGTTTTTCGCAAGAATGTTGGGCAACGCTTCGGTTTGGTAAATTTCATCGCGACAATGAGACAGAGCTATTTCGCCGTTAAAGTTTTTAATGTTGTCGGCGTAAAGTTTGATAACAGCAAGTTGCGAGCGAAGGATAGGTGGTTGGCGGCGGCCATTGTTTCTGGCGCATTCATTATACTCTGCCAGAACGCCCTGCATTTTTATACATTCGACAACTACCCGCGCGAAATCCCTGTAACCGACATTCATGCGTGTGCCCTTTGCAAAAGAATCATGTGTAATGGTAACGCGCAAGCCGGAAGACCGAAGCGGAGATAAAGAAACCGCAAAAAGAATCGTAGGGCAATTATTGCGCCGCACAAAGGACGCAAAGAAAAACGGGGGAAACTTTCGTTTCCCCCGTTATATCGAAAAGCCAGCTGGCGATTAACGCTTGCTGAACTGGAAGCGTTTACGAGCCTTGGCGCGGCCATATTTCTTACGTTCGACAACACGAGCGTCACGACGCAGGAACTTGGCGGTCTTGAGAGGTGCGCGAAGTTCGGGTTCGAAATAAGTCAAAGCGCGGGAAATGCCGTGTTTAACGGCACCAGCCTGACCGGACAAACCGCCGCCATTGACCAAGACATCGACATCGAACTGGCCATTACGGTCGGCGACGGCGAAAGGTTGGTTAACGATCATTTGCAAAACAGGACGGGCGAAATAAACTTCGACCGAGCGACCATTGACGGTGATCTTGCCTTTGCCGGGCTTGATCCATACACGGGCGATGGCGTTCTTACGCTTGCCGGTCGCATAAGCGCGGCCTTGGGCATCGACCTTCTTCACATGCTTGGGTGCTTCGTCTGCTGCAACAACGGCTACGCCTGTTGCTGCGGCTTCGGTTGCGGCTGCTTTTTCTTTGACAGCGGATTTGATGCTGGTGAGGCTGCCTGTTGTTTTACGGGTTGTTGCCATAATACTTAGCCTCTCTTCTTGTTCTTGTTGTTACGGCCGGCGAAATCAAAGGTCGCAGGATTTTGCGCGGCGTGCGGATGTTCGGTGCCGGCATAGACTTTCAGATTGCCCAATTGACGACGACCGAGCGGGCCGCGTGGCAACATACGTTCCACTGCCTTTTCGATAACGCGTTCAGGGTGTGCACCGGCCAGAATTTGGGCGCGTGTACGTGTCTTGATACCGCCGACATGGCCGGTGTGGTAATGGAATTCTTTTTCATCCATCTTGCGACCGGTCATTTTGACCTTGTCGGCATTGATAACGATGACATTGTCGCCGCAATCAACCGATGGGGTGAAGGTCGGCAAATGCTTGCCGCGCAACAAGGTTGCGATCGAGGCCGCCAAACGACCCAAAATGGCACCGTCGGCATCGACGATAACCCATTTCTTCTTAACATCCTGGTGCCGTAAGCTGAAGCTTATGGTTTGCACGCTTTTCGCAACGCGAATTCTGCCTGACATTGGTATCTCCTTAAGTTAGGTGCGCTTTGTAGCTATTCCCTACCCTATGAGTCAATCAAATAAAGCAAAAACGTGTGTTTTTTGTGTATGGTAATATGATACCTCATTTACTATCAAGCAAACAAAAAATTAACAAGGGCAATTAACACCTTATCAACTTGCCCTGTGTAAAATCACACAAACAGCTTTGTGAAAATAATTATTTTTGCCAAAAAGGCCATAAAATGCTAAAGAAGTTTCCGTTAGATTTACCGGCAGGCGCGATCCCTGCCCAAAACGGAGAGGCTAGGGTTACGATGACCAAAGGCAATCCAACAGGCACTCACACAGATAAGGCCGTCGAGGAAATTTGCGCGCTGCTTGATGAAGCAGATAATCGCGCCTTTTTGCTTATTGAGCAAGATATGCCAGACATTCTAAAAGCGGCACGAGAACGTTATGCCGAGCGCACAAAACACCAGCAATTAAACAATCATTAAGTGATATTGCATACAATGGTCTCATTCATTTTGAGGTCATTATGCCAGAAGGAATTAGCTGGGAATTTATAATTAGAGAGACTGGGCGCATATTTACAAATGCAGTTCCCAAAAACCGGATTGTAGCATCAGCTTCGGCATACTTCTCGCTTCGAGCAAACCTAGAAAATGGGGTGCAACCTCATGAAATTGCGAATCTTCTTCAGGATGAGAAATACGTACAGCAAATTGTAAAATCTGTTGGCAAGAGAAGACGCACAGAGCAAATGAGTGTTCTGTCAAATATTGAAGAAAGTAATGGACGTCTTGAAATAGGTATTGTTGAACTTCAAGCCGCAACTTTGGAAATTAGAGAAGCCGCAAAAGCGATTACAGCACGCACGGAATCTATCGAAAATGCAACAATAGTTAGTCAAGAAGTCGCACAACAGAACGCGAGAACAGCCAGAACTTTGACACATCAAATCGCGAACTTGCGGAGGCACGCAAGAACGACAAATGAGACCCTTGCTCATGTCATCAGAGGGCAAGGCAAAAAAATAGGCATAACAGTCGGCGTTATAACTGGCACTGCCGTGGCTTTCTTTCCCGGAATGCCCCTCAATATGGCAAGCAGCTATTTTTATGAACGTTATTGGAGTAAAGATGCGCGAGGCGAAACAAAGCCTCAAACAATCATATTAAAACTTGTTTCATATAATGCAAATGGATGCTTGCCAGCCGATAATTTTAAAAAATTATCAGAAGGCAGAAGCATAACTCTGGCTGCAGGATCGACAAATATTTGTATCACGCTACCCAAAATACCCACCCAACCTGCGCATCACCATCATCACACCAATAAAAACCGGCACAGGGCAAAGCATAACTGCCCTTAATCCACAAAAGGCTTCCGGTTGAAATTATGATGCGCCTCTATCGTGCGGACAGTGCCGGATTTGGAACGCATTACGACCGAATGGGTTATCGCACCACCGGCGAAACGACGCACGCCGCGCAGCATCGCGCCACTGGTCACGCCCGTTGCCGAAAACATCACATCGCCATGCGCCAGATCGTTCAAACCATAAACGCGGCTTAGATCGGTAATGCCTGCCTTGGCCGCGCGTCCACGTTCATCATCATTGCGGAACAATAAACGCCCCTGCATTTGCCCGCCAATACATTGCAATGCCGCAGCGGCCAAAACGCCTTCCGGCGCGCCGCCCGCGCCCATATACATATCGACGCCGGTGTCTTCTTGCGCCGTTGCGATAATGCCCGAAACATCGCCGTCGCCAATCAACATAATACGGGCGCCTGTCTCGCGCACTTTGGCGATGAGTTCGGCATGACGATCACGCAGCAAAATGCAAACTTGTAAGTCAGAAATTTCGGCCTTCTTGGCCCTGGCCAGATTGCGGATATTTTCGGCGGGCGAAGCATTAATATCAATCAAATTATCAGGTAACCCACCGCCCACCGCGATTTTGTCCATATACACATCGGGTGCGTGCAAAAATCCGCCTTCCTGCGCCATCGCGATAACGGCCAGTGCATTGGCGCCGCCTGTCGCCGTAATCGCTGTGCCTTCCAACGGATCGAGGGCGATATCAACCTTGGGCCCTTTGCCGGTGCCGACTTTTTCGCCGATATAGAGCATCGGCGCTTCGTCGCGTTCGCCTTCACCAATCACCACAGTGCCGGTAATGTCCAACACATTCAATGAACGTCGCATGGCATTAACAGCCACCTGATCTGCCGCTTTTTCATCGCCGCGCCCAACAAGCAAGGATGCCGACAAAGCCGCGGCTTCGCTGACGCGGACGATTTCCATAGCCAGATTGCGGTCGGTGTAATTATCGGACATAGAATTTCCTTATGGAGTGAGCGCGGGGGAAGTTATTTTATCGCCAACTTTTATACCATCTTTGGCGGCCAAACCACCGCCAATTTCGATGACGGCCACAACGGGTATTTGTGAATCTATCGGTGTTATATCCTGTGGCCGCGCATTTTCCGTTATGGCGCCTATCGCGCCATTGCTGCCCACAAACAGCATATCAAGCGGAATAAGCGTGTTTTTCATCCAGAAAGCCACCTCACGGGCGGGGCTGTATGGGAAAATCATCGCCTGATCTTCGGGCAAGGAGGTGATGAACATCAAGCCATATGCCTGTTCGGCGGGCGTTATAGCCACTTCCGCTTTAAAGGCGATTTGGTTGCCATCAGAATGGGTTATTGTAACATTTGAAAGCGCATAGTGAGGACGGTTATCGGGCATCTGCGACCGCCCCGTCCACTCCAGATAAAGTGTAATCACCACCGCAAGAATAGCCGCGATTGCCAGAAAGTGTTTTTTGAGCATGAAAACCTGCCAAAAGAGAATTATCCATTCCTTAACAAGATTCCGCGAATCTTGATAGAGTATCTTTCTAGCTGGAGAGACTTCATGCGCCCCCTGCCCCTTATCACCGCCGCTTTCTGCGCCGCCCTTTTTACTGCAAACGCCGCACAGGCAACGGGGAATGTGTTGCTGCCATCATCGGGCAATGATACTTCATCGGCACCTAATCTGGGTATTGCCCCACCGCCTGCACCCTCCACACCGCAAACTGTGACTTCGCCACCCGCCGCCGCAACGACACAAGCTCCGGCCTATACGCCCACACCCGCGATAATGGCTGCGCCGCAAACATCCGAGTCTGCCGTTAATCTCAATGAGATTCTGTCGCCTATTGATGACCAAAGCGCAAAGAACCTGCCCGCGGGTGCTTCCCCCACACGCATTCTCCACCAAACCGATAATGCCAGCGCTTTGTCACAGGCGACCGCGAATTTGCCCTATGCGTTGAATATTTCCATCAACGGTCGTTCGGTTTTCGGCTCTGACGATGTTGCACAGATTTCCGACAAGCTTGGCCTGAGCCGCGATCAAATCGGTGCCGCTTGCTATTTGTCGGTCAGTGGCCTTATCCAAACCGATAGAGGCGGCGGCATCGTCGATGGCGGCCTGTCCCCACAAATCACCGTTCGTTATGATGGCATTATTCAGGGTTCCATGCTGGCCGCCGAAGCGCTCTGCACCGCCAATAAATTGCCGCCGGGCAGCGGTTTTATCAATCAACTGGGCAACCGATATGTTATCACGCTGCAACCTATCAGCTGTGCCGCGCCGACAAGGCAGGTGACGCAAATGGTCATTACCTATGACGGTACCGAAAAATCAAGCTGCGCCTATCAATAATCAGTTGGGTTTGTTCAACAAAGCATCCGTTGGCAATTTGCCGATAAAGTTCAAAACGATCTGTTGAACTTTCAGATTATAGACATTGTTGTGTCCGGCTTCGGGCACATAAACCGCCTGTTTCGGTTCATTGGCGGCATCAAACAAACGCTTGCCGAATTTAATCGGCACGACCTGATCCATCTCGCCATGCAATAACAAGAATGGCATGTGCACATCCTTGATCTTGCCGATGGAATCAAACTGATCGCGCAACAACAAACGCACAGGAACCAAAGGATAACGATCCGCGCCGACATCCGGCACAGAGGTGTAGGGCGATTCAAGGATAAGAGCGGCTGCGTTATATTCGGTGGCCATTTGCGTCGCAACGCCTGTGCCCATCGATTCGCCATAAAACACCAACCCGCCATCAGGCACGCCTTTGGCACGAACGGCATCGATGGATGCCTGCGCATCCATATATAAACCTTCTTCGGACGGCGAACCGGGGTTACCGAAGCCCCGATAACCGACCATCAACACGCCATAGCCAGCATCCAACCAAGGGCGCACTTTGTAATTGCGATATCCCAAATGGCCGGCATTGCCCTGAAAGAAAACAATGGTCATCTTGTCGCGCGACAACGCAGGACGGTACCAGCTGGTAATTGGCGTGCCGTCTTCGCTGACAACGTCCAACGGTTCAAGTTCTTTCAACGCCCATTCTTGTGGATTGAACCGCGTGGGGTCGGGGAAATACATCAAATGCCTTTGCATGACAAAGAGCGACCCCGTGAAAACGCAATAAACCAGCGCAAGGGTCACAATCCACCCGCCCGCGCGGCGATAAAAATGCTTGCGCGTTATATTTTTCATGCCGCTACCCCTGTTGATTGCATTCCATAGAGCCGCGCATAAATACCGGCCTTGGCCAGTAATTCATTGTGCGCGCCTTGTTCGACTACCTGCCCGCGCTCCAGCACCACAATCATATCCGCATCGACAATGGTGGACAGGCGGTGCGCCACGATAATGGTGGTACGTCCTTGCTGCAGCTGTTTCAAGGCGGCCTGTACCGCGCGTTCCGATTCATTGTCCAGCGCGGATGTAGCCTCATCCAGCAACAACACGGGCGCATTGCGCAACATCGCACGGGCGATTGCGATACGTTGGCGCTGGCCGCCCGATAATTTCACGCCATGCTCGCCCACTTGGGTGTCATAGCCATTGGGAAGCTCGCGAATAAAACTGTCGGCAAATGCCGCCTGAGCAGCCTGCTCAATCTCTTGTGGCGACGCGCCCAATTTACCATAGGAAATATTGGCCCGGATTGTGTCATCAAACAAAGCCGTTTCCTGACTGACCAACCCTATTTTGGCACGCAGGCTCTTAATCGTCGCATCGCGCAGATCGACGCCGCCAATCGTAATGCGCCCCATCTTCACTTCATAAAAACGTGGGATAAGGTTGATAATGGTCGATTTGCCCGCGCCGGAGGAACCGACAATCGCCACCGTTTTTCCATGGGGCACATGAATAGTAAGTTTTTCTAACGCCTGCGTGCCATCGGCATAGGCAAAACCGACATTTTCCAATGCAATGGAATAATCGGATACCGCCAGTGGTTGCGCATTGGCCCTGTCGATAATTTCCGGTTTAACGTCCAGCAAGGTAAACACGCGGTCCGCTGCCGACAGCCCCGCCTGAAATTGGGCATTAACGCGCCCCATACGTTTCATGGGGTCATAGGCCAATAAAAATGATGTAATGAAGGCAATCAAATCGCCTGCACTGGCCTGCTCTGCCGCCACTTGCGTGTAGCCATACAGCAAAAGCGCCACGACCGCGAACGCGCTGAGAAACTCCATCGGCGGCCCCGTCAATGCGCCGATGCGCACGCTCTTCAACGATAGTTTGAAAATAGTTTCGGTCATGCCGCGCACGCGCTCAATTTCCAACGGCTCATTGCCATAGGCTTTGACATGGCGGATGCCTTGAAAAATCTGGTTCAGCCGCGCCGATAAATCGCCGGTGGCATTTTGCGTGTTCGATGAAATGTTGCGTATCCGTTTGCCCATACGCGCGACATACGCACCTGACAAAGGAAACACCACGAACACGACGCAGGACAAGCGCCAATCCTGATAAAACATCACGCCGATCAGCGACAGTAATTCCAACCCGCCGCGAAAGGAATTAAGCAGGCATTCATTAACAGCAGACCGCATAATAGTGACATCATTGGTAACGCGCGACACCAACGTGCCCGACGCGTTGGCATGGAAAAACGCCAAATCGGCATCCAGCAAATGCGCGCACATATCCTGCTGCACTGTCGCCACGATACGTTGCCCGACGCGATTCATAAAAATAGTATGGATATAAACCGATATGCCGCGCACCAGAAAAATGCCCAGCACGATACCCGAAAGTTCCATCATATAAGGCAACCCGCGACGGCCATTGATGCCATCGGTGATAGGTTGCAACATGTGCGCGAACGCGCCGCGCATGACAGCAGCCACGGTCATGAATATCATCGCCGCGATAAAAGCATAGCGGTGGGGCTTCAAATAATTTTTAACAAGACGGCGCAACAGATCGCCCGTACCGCGCGTTATACCGCGCTGCAGCACAGAAAGATTGGCAGATTGTGGGGTTTGGTCGGGCACAGGCACAATTTTCTAAAGGGTTGTTAAACAGTTTCGGCTATCATAGTGATTAAGATACACCAATCGCAGTTCAAGAATTGGCAAGGGAAGTCCCAAAAGTAAAGCAGAGAAAGATACTTTGCCAGTAAATAGCTTGCCAATTCTTGAGTTGCGATGATTATACAATTTTAAAAGCCTGTCTTTGGAGCCTGTTTATGGACGCCACCAATACCCAACCCAGACCCCGCCGCCGCAAAATCGGCCTTGCGCTTAGCAGCGGTATGGCAAGGGGTTGGGCGCATATCGGTGCCATCCGCGCCCTGAAAAAACTGGGTTTTGAATTCGACGTTATCACGGGTTGCTCAGTCGGTGCTTTGGCGGGCGGATGCTATCTGGCGGGCAAACTCGATTCTCTCGAAGAATGGTCGCTGTCGCTGAACAAACGCAAAATTCTTAGCTATCTGGATATGCGCCTGCGCAGCGGCGGCTTGATCGGCGGCGAAAAGCTGATGGATGAAATGCGCAAATATATGGGGCATGCGCGTATCGAAGATTTTTCGGTGCCCTATGCCGCCATGACGACCGACCTTGTTACTGGTCACGAAATCTGGCTGCAAAAGGGCGAGTTGATTGAAGCGATGCGCGCATCATTTTCATTACCCGGCATTTTTCCGCCCGCAAAAATCAATAACCGCTGGCTGGCTGATGGCGCGCTGGTCTGCCCCCTGCCAGTTGCCGCTTGTCGCGCTTTGGGTGCCGACATGGTTATCGCCATAAATTTAAACGCCGATATGATCGGTAAATCACGCAGTAAGGATGCAAGTTATTCAACTGCCGCTGGTTTCGATATGCTGCAAGCGCTAGAAGAAGAAGGCCATCATGAAAAATTATCATTGATGGGCAGCATCACGCGCAAAATTTTCCGGCGCGATTATGATGGCCCCAGCGTTTTCGGCGTGATGACATCATCCTTGAACATCATGCAAGATCGCATCACCCGTTCGCGTTTGGCGGGTGACCCACCCGACGTGCATATAGCGCCGCGCCTTGGCCATTTTGGTTTGTTGGAGTTCGACCGCGCCGAAGAAGCCATCCGCGAAGGCGAAGCCGCAGTGATGCGCAAACAGCCGGAACTAGCCGACGCGATGGATATTTTGACCAGCACCAACCGCGGTGTGGGCGAGAACGAGCCGATATAACGGCTTAAAAACGCAATTCATCCCTTTGAATTTAAAGAAAAACCGTAAATCCCACTTTTTCTTAACACCACCTATGCTATATATAGGCCGTCGGCTTGCCGACTATGGTGATAAACGCTTTGTGGAATAGACACTACGGACCCGGGGGCGGTACCCGGCGCCTCCACCCTACTACGCCCCCCTTCGGGGAGCTTCGAAGGGCACGCCCGACAAAGGCATGCCTCGCGAAACGTGCAGCGTGCAGTAAGGCGGGGGCGAAACAGGATCGACGTGTGTAGTAAAGACCGAGTTTTTGCCCGGCATGATTCCGCCGTTATCGGGTCAATTTGATAAATGCCAACGACAATGTTGACATGAGCAATGTTGCTATCGCTGCTTAATTTCGCCTAGCGAAATTGAGTTGATAGTTACTTGATCGCGGTCCGGGGGGCACCGGGCAACAGAAGCCCCCCAATCTTTAAAAAAGGGATCAGAGATAAAAAAGGGGTTAGAGAAAATAGCCCGCTTTTTGCACTTGGCTTTTCTTGATGCGCCCTTTAGTTTGAACAAGAATTCATTAAGAGATTATCTCTCTTTTTTCCCCTAAACTCTGACCCCTAGCTTCTTTAAATGTCCGAAGATCTTCTACGATACGACCTTATGATCGAAGCCGCGTTGCGCGATGTCGTGCGCGAAACCATTGAAAGCGTGGGGCGTGAAGGCCTGCCGGGCGAGCATCATTTCTATATCACCTTCCTGACCAAATTTCCGGGCGTGAAGGTGCCCGATTATTTGCGCAAGCAATATCCCGATGAAATGACCATCGTGTTGCAGTACCAGTTTTTCGGCTTGAAACTGGAAGATGATGCGATCTATGTCACGCTCAGTTTCAACAACATCAAAGAAAATCTGGTCGTGCCGATTGAATCCATCACCACATTTGCCGATCCTTCGGTGAATTTCGCCCTGCAATTTCAGAACAGCGGCGATGACGGCGACGATGAAGGCGAAGACGCGCCAACACCCGAAGGCGCAGAAAAACCCGAAGAAAAACGCGGCGAAATCATCAGCCTCGATATGTTCCGCAAAAAGTAAGGCTTACCCATGCGTTCTGCGCAATTGCTTATGGGCGGAATGTTGGTGTTTTTGCTTGTCTCTGCGGCACATGCCGATGATGCGCCTGATGCCGATACGCCGGACAAATCGGGCTACACTTTGTTCAATCCGACGACCGATGACCAGATGCGGGATTTCAGCACCGACCGTCCGGGCAAAACGCACAGCGCGAACACGGTGGATGCCGGACATTTCCAGTTGGAATCCGATATCGCCACGCACACATTCGATCACTTCTCATCCAATGCTCAAACCAGCAATGGCTACAGCGTCATCGCACCGACATTAAAAATCGGTTTGACTAATTGGGCGGATCTTGAAACCTCTATGGCGTTGTTCAATTTCGCCAGCCAGAAAGACCGCACAACGGACACAACCACAAACGGCCATGGCTTTGGCGATTTCACCTTCGGCAGTAAAATAAATTTGTTCGGCAATGATGGCGGTGATACGGCGCTGGCGCTTATCCCCGTCGTGAAATTTCCAACCGCATGCAACACTATCGGCAATGGAGTCGCGGAATATACACTCAACGCGCCCTATGATATCAACCTGCCCGATAAATGGGCGGTGACGCTGGAACCCGCACTCGGCATGTTGAAAAATAATGCCGATAATAATTTACATGGCGATTATCAAATGCTCGGCACGCTCGGCCATCCTGTTTTTACCGACAGCATCACCGGCTCGGTCACGCTCAGCAGCGAATATGCAGATGGCGGCCAATTAACGCCGAACTATACCGTTGGCCCTGCCTTGCAATGGCTTGCGATGCCCGCTTTGCAATTCGATGTCGGCACCAATATCGGGTTGAACCGCGCCAGCCCGGATTATAATCTCTATACTGGCGTCTCCTTTCGCCTTTAAAACATTGATTTTATGGCCTTTACAAGAAATTCATCTTCCTGTGTTTGAATAGGGTCACTTTTTCACAACCACGGTTTCGCATCCGATGCCCGTCGTCCTGCAAAGCGAAATGGCCGAATTGTTGGCGCAGCATCAACGCTATATCCGTGGCATTCAGGGCGGCAAGCGGCTCGATTTAACGATGCGCACCGGCCATGAAATCGATTTCTCGAAAAAGAATTTGCGCTCGGCAGAATTTGTCGGCGCGTTTCTTAATCACGCGAATTTCTCTTATTGCAAATTGCAACAAACGAATTTTTTCGGCTCGACCCTCAATAACAGTTCGTTTCTGGAAGCCGACCTGAGCCAGGCCGATATGCGCGGCGCGCAGATGCAAAGCGTAAATTTCACTAATGCCACACTTGATGACGCCAATATGTCCGATGGGCTTTTGCTGCAACATAAGAGCGGCGGCGAAATCATGCCCGTCCATATCGGCGAGGACAAATTCCGCCTCAGCCAAGCCGTGTTCCGCAATGCCACCGCGCAACGCGCCAAATTTTCCAGCGCGATTGAACTTTCAACCAATCTCAGCCTCGCAAATTTCAAAGGCGCAAAACTGGTCGGCGTGAATTTCGCCGGAAGTAATCTTCAAGGTGTAACATTTGAAAGCGCCGATTTACGCGGCTGCAATTTCACCAACGCCAATATGAACTCGGCCATTTTGCTGCACGCTAATCTGGATGGCGCGACCTTTGACGGCGCGGATTTAACCGCCAGCCTTGTGCATGTCGAAGAATTTAAGGCCGAGACATTCACCAAAGCCAAGATGTCACGCACCTTGGAAAGCCTTGAATACAGCATCAAGGAAATCATCGCCAATCACCGCGTATGGGTCAACACCTTGGGACGCGACGGCGTTCGCGCCGATTTGGTCGGCATTAATTTATCGAATGTTATTCTGGATGGCGTTCAGATGCAGGCCGCGAGTTTGCAGAAATCGCTTCTGACCGGCGCATCGTTCCGCAGCGCGATTTTCACAATGTCGGACATGTCGTGCTGTAACGCGGCGGATTCCAATTTCAGCAAGGCCGATTGCCGCGGCATCAATTTTTCCATGTCGCGCCTTGACCGCGCCGATCTGCAAAATACCGATTTTTCGCCGATGCAGATCACGGCGACGCTTAAACCGACCTTCTGGCCCGCCAATTTCACCGGCGCGCATTTGCAGGATGCGCGCTTGCGCGGCGCCGATTTACGCGGTGCGCATTTCGACCGCGCGATGTTGGCCGGTGCCGATCTGCGCGACACCGATTTGGAAGGCGCTGTGTTTCTGGATGCTAACCTAACCGGTGCTGACTTGCGCGGCGCGAAGCTTGAGAAAGCTGATCTGCGCGGTGCAGTTGGCGTTAAATAAGGTCATAAACTGGCCACAACCCATTGAAATTGCACAATCACCTAGGTTGAAAGTATTTCTTGCTGTATATTCTGCATGTTCATTACGGCGTTTAT
Organism: Alphaproteobacteria bacterium; assembly: GCA_026225415.1. Classification (GTDB taxonomy): domain Bacteria; phylum Pseudomonadota; class Alphaproteobacteria; order UBA9219; family UBA9219; genus CAIXLI01. Next base: position 241,937 of record JAMFSS010000002.1, read on the forward strand.
AAAAAAACATTTTAGAGGACTTTATATATGACAGACATGAGCTCGCATCCCTACGCAGGCCGCCCGCTCGATGTATCGGGTGAAGGTTACTATGTCCTGCAACGCGGCAAGAGCCATTCGTTTCGTCAGTCCTTAAAACACCGCAAGAAAACGGCCACTCTTAATTCAGTGAGCACTGGCCTGCAAAATGGCGCGGCCAAACATCCCCTTCTCGCGGTTGCGGGTTCGGTGGCTTTGGGCGTTCTTGCTGCCCCCTATCTTTTTCAACCGACGCATACCGTTTCTCAATCCCCCGCGCCCACCAAACCAAAATTAAAACCACAGGCCAAAGCCGCAGCCGTCAAACCGGTTGTTAAAATTGCCTATCACAGTGTTTCCATTTCTGCCCAACCGACCACGGCCGATAAACGAAATTTCCTGAACAGCATCGACAGGATCATGAGCAACAAGGAATTGATGCAGGATATTTTAAATATCAGCGCCGTGAACGGCTCCGATCCGATGGATATCATGTTGACGATCGCATTTGAAACAAATGGTGACGCCAAGCATTTTAATCATACCGTCTATCACCAAAACGGCAAAAAAGTTCAGCATAGCGCACGCGGTCCGTTTCAGGATATGCCCGATCAGTTTGTTTCTCTGGTGCATAATGACGGCTTCGCCTATGCCAAAAAATTACGCGTTTACGCCGCGACCCTTTCCGACCAGAACAGCCAAATCTTCATGATGGAACGGGCGCAAGATCTGGAAACGCTTTCTGCCTATTTGCGAAATAAACATTATAATCATTATAAAGATCTGGTCGCGCATGATCCGATTGCCAAGCGCATGCTTAACAAAACCAATTTTTCGTTCAGCGGCAATATATTGGTTGATATGTTGTTACAAGACGCCAGCAATGTAAAAGACGTTCGCGATTTAAATGCGCATACCGAAGCCAAATTCAATATGACGCTTGAGCAGGCGCAAACACTTATTGGCAAACATATTGAAGAGCATTTGGTCAATTTCCTTGGACCCCACATGGCCGCGAAAATCACTGATTTGCGCGCCGAAGGCAAAGGCAACCTGCCTATGTTCCCGTTCGTGTTCCCCAAAAAATATATGGCCGAACAAAACGGCGCCTATTGCGAACGTACGAAGACCACAACCGTCCGTATAACGAAAATGGTGGCGGTTCATGTTTTGCCCGCCCATGCGACAACCGCCAAACACGCGCACGCAATCCACAAGGCAACACACGTTGTTGGTGGCACACATCACGCCAAAGCGACCCCCAAGCATATCTCACACAAACCTGTAGCCAAAGGCGCGCATTTACACAAGACGCCGGTTGCGCATGCCCATACCGTTCATGCCAAACCACACACAACTGCAACACACAAACATGCGGCAGCACACCCCAAACATGTTGTCGCGGTGCATCACACACATCATACAGCACCCACGCACACTACGCATAAGACACACGCCAAGCCTACTCATGCGTCGCATGCAAAAATATCCCATGCGCATCAGGTGGCTGTCCCTACCAGCCATTCGGCGCATCATGCACACGCGGTTACATCTCGCGCCGCCCATCAACCGGCAAAAACTGTGGCCGCGCATAAAAAATCCGCAACCAAACCGCAATTCAGATCAGTGACCAAAACCCATATCGAAAAATCTTGCGCCGTACAAATGTCGATACAGGATTATTACAACAAGCAAATGACCCGATATGAAAATATGTTTCCCGACCTGAATCATAAAGTTCAGGCCGATGTCGCGCTCGACCCAACGCTTGCGGGGCAATTTGCGGCAGCCCGCGAGCATCGCGCTTTGTTCCTTGCCGCCCTTGATGGCCGCATAACCTTGCCCAAACTTGCCCTGCCCACGCAAGCTTTGGCACATGCGCAACCTGCTACGCCCCACGCCAATCCATCTGTAAGCACCGGCTGGTACCAAGCTGCCACGCAAGTCGCCTATAACTGGTTTAATATTAAACCGGCGCAACCTTCAGGCAAAAATGACAAGAGCTTTTTTGCCTCGTTTTTACCAGCGGGTTGATAAACCAACCATTACCACCTATCTTGGGCGGGACTTGTTCCCGCCCTTTCTGTTTGTGCTCCATGCCCCTCCGCCGGTCGCGCTTTATTCATCAACTGCCTGTCGGCGATGGTCGCATCCTTATTGTGCATGCCGCCAACGCGATGCGTTTGCCCGCTGACAAAGAAGTCAATGCGTTGCTGGATTATTTTGCTGTGCCGCATGAACTGAATGAAGCCTGCCGCGGTCTGGCATCCCTGATCCCCTACACCCCCGATGCCATCCAACGCGCCATTGCAGGGTTGGTCGAACGCGGCATTTTAACCGACCAAACGCCGGAACAGGAATTAGCGACAATCTCGGCTCAACTTGCCCCCACCCACGGGCGCGATCCAAGCGAGATGCTGGAACAATACCGCCGCGTCCATAAAACCGGCGTGGGCGATTATTGGTCTGTCGGTGCATCGCAAACTATTGATGAATTGGGCGCGAACGCCAAACGCGTCGATGCGTTGCTGTTCGGCGATTGCGACATACAAATGGAAAGCGATTTTCTGCGCCGCGAAGCCGCCAAACACGGCATTGATCTGCGCATCGCCGCGACTTTCCCCGACGATGTGCGTTTTGCCAGCGACCATAAACATGATGTTATCTTTATCGGGGCGTTGCGCGCGCGACATCATGTGATGGACACGCCGCAACCGGGGCAAACACCGCATGCGGTTTATATCATGCAGGCGCATCGCTTGCTTACCCAATTACGCGAACAATCACAAGCGCCTATTCTTATCGATAATCTGCCCGAACCGACCGTTCAACCTTTGGGCTTTGCCGAACAGGGCTTAACGGGGCACCGTACGCGGTTTCGTATGGCCAATGTGTCGCTGGCCGAATTGGCCGCGACGATGCCGGGCGTTTATGTGGTCGATATCGCGGCGGCCATGGCGGCATGCGGCAATGAAAATTTGCTGGATGACGGGTTGGTTGATTTCACGCATTTCGGTTCGCCCGGCTGGTTATTGCAAAGACCGGAACGCGAACGCGCCGCCGTTCATAACATTTTCCCCGACACCACGCCCTTGGCACAATCGGTCGGCGGCAATCCTTATTTACGCGAGGCTTCGTTGGCCGCAACGCATATCGATGCAATGACTGTCGCGTTGGGCATAGGCCGTAAAAAATGCGTTATCCTTGATCTCGATGGTACTTTATGGCCGGGCGTACTTGCGGAAACCGGCGCGCCATTTGCGTGGACGCCCGAAATAAGCGGGCCTTTTTCCCATATCGGTTTGTATTTCGGGCTGCATGAAGCTTTGTTATGTTTGAAAAAACGCGGCATTGTTTTGGTATGTGTCAGCAAAAATGACGAAGCCACAGTGCGTGAATTATGGAAATATCCGGCGCATTATCCGCAGCAACGCTTGCTAACGCCTGATGATTTTGTGACATGGCGAGTCAATTGGAATGACAAGGTTGATAACATAAAATCCATCGCCCACGAACTCGGCTTTGCGCTCGACAGTTTTCTGTTCATTGACGACCATCCGGTTGAACGCGACCGCGTGCAGCAATTTTTACCCGAAGTCGAAGTGTGGGGCGAAGACCCGTTTGTTTTGCGTCGCCGCCTGCTTAATGACCCGCGCTTGCAATTACCAATTATCACTGATGAAGCCGCGCAACGCAGCACATTGGTGAAGTCACAATTGGAACGGCAACATTTACGCGCCGACATTAAGGATGAGGCGGATTATATCACCTCACTCAACATCCAATGCCGTATGGAAAAACTGTCGGACGATGCCGTGCGGTTCTCGCGTGTCGAAGAAATCTTCCAACGCACTACCCAATTCAACACAACCGGTCGCAAATTTACGGCCACAGAATTGGCCGCGATGAATGTTTACACGCTGGATGTCACCGATCGTTTCGGCGCACATGGCTTGGTGGGCGCGGCTGTTATTTCAAACAACAAAATTTTGGGTTTGGCGATCAGTTGCCGCGTGTTGGGCATGGGTGTCGAACATCAATTCATGCGCTATATTCTAACCCAAGCCAAAAAACTTTCCGGCCGCATTATTGAAACTAACCGCAATATGCCAGTACGTAACATCTACCGCGATAACGGATTCACCGAACAGGAAGTTGGGTTTTGGGTTTACGGCTTTTAATCGGTGAGCCGGTCGTCTTCGTTCGTATAACGCCCCTCATCATCATGCAGATGCGCGTTGTTTTGCAAGCGCAATGCTGCTTCTGCCTCGCCATAGAAAAACGGCACAAAGGCGTATCGTTTGCCCTTGGTTACGGGTGTTACCTGATGCAACGCGCCGGTTGAAAAAACCACCGCGCCGCCATGGGGCGCTGCATATTGTTTTTGCCCGAATTCGGGAAAGAAAATTTTGCATCCTTCATAATCGGCATTCAAATTAAACGAAGCAGCAAAAACCCGATGCCTCGCACCGACATTCACATTATCGCGGTGGCGCGAAAAATGGCCGCCCGTTTCCGAATCGTAACAGGAAACCAGATACCGATCCATGCGCGTCGGGCGATATTGAAAAAACCGCTCCATCATCGGCACAACACGGCGCGTGATGCGTTTGCGAATTTCGGAACGAATAACAGGATCATATAACACAAAATCCTGCCGTTGCTTCATGCTGTGGTCGATCACGGTCATCGTCTTGCCGTCTTTATCCAGCATGAAACCGGAATCTTTGCCGCCATTTTCTTGATATAGCTTTATTAATTCCTCACAAAATTCCGGCTCGAACACGTGGGGTATAACCAGAACCGGCGCAACCAAAGGCACGCCGGCAAAATCATCGGTTTTCGGCAATTTGGCCAGATAGCCACAAATTTCCGGCGCCCCCGCGCCCTGCCCGCCTAGTGCAAAAACTCTTTCCACGCGCAGCATTGGGTCGATGACCATAAGTTTTGGCGCGGCATCGGCACCGCACTGACGCGTGATCGCGCCATCATAATCCTTGATGAAACCTAACCCGCGATGGCTCGCCGCGGCCAACTGCGCATCCATCGGCGTGGGCGCGGTCAAAACCGCGTAACAAACCATGTGATCGTCGGTAAAGGCGCGCCCCAAAGTGACGATAATATCCGCAAGGGTACGCGTCACGGTTTCATCGGCCAAATCATGTGCAAAGAACAACACAACCCAACGCCCCGCCATAACGCTTAGATTATGCGTGGTGTTGGCCAATGTCTGCGCATCAAACCAGGGGACAAGATCGCCGGTTGTAAGGGTCTTGGTCATGCTTGCCTCAATAAGGAACGGCTCATATTAACCATAGGAAGCAAGGTTGGCGAGTGCCATCCGCCGGTTTTGACAAGAATCCTGTTGTCAAGAAAGAGAGACTCATTTTAGCATGTCATCATTAATTAGTGGCAATGTTACAGAGGAGATTTGATGTTAACTCCAACCGTACCGAATAAAACACCTTGGGCAGACCCTTTTGGTTCAGATACGGCTCGCAAACCTTTTGAAGTCGAAACCATTAACGGGGTCGCTTACCTCAGACGAAAAATTATCACAGACGGCAAAGACCATATTTTAGAAGAGCAAAGAAAATTAATCCCTATACTTGATCAAATTCATGACGCGGCTGACGAAGCCCTATTGGCTGTAACAGAAGAAAAAAGAAAACAAACTGAAGTCGGCATTCAATGGAGAGCCTTTCATTACACCTCTAACAAGGGCTTTGAAATTGTTTGCATTGCCAGCCAAAAAACGGAAACAGATCATGTTGTTTTGCTGGCGGAGAAAGGTTGCGAGTGGCCTTCTATCCTTGACGGTTATTTCCCAACCCTTCCTGTTTTAACAACACCCCATGAAAAGCAAGCCGGAACAACCGTCATTTCTCTTGATGGCTATCGCCATAAACTCAATGATTACGACATGCCCGACGCGGTTCGCATTGTTTATCCGGGCGCTATTGCAACGCTTAAGCGCTGCATAGAAAACGACGAAGGCCCCTTATATGCTTTTGATTTCAAACCCCACCTTCCACGCAGGGGGCAAGGAAGCTTTCAAGCTATTCTCAGACTGCACTAGCCGCATCACTGATATGCAACTGTACCCGCTCAACGCCCTGCCATTCATCGATGCGCAAATGGCCGGCCAGATGTATGCGGCCACGCGCCAGCAAGACCTGCCCCAGTTCGTTTTCCATCGCGCGGAACGCGATGCCGCGCAACCGCTGGCCTGATTGCATAAACACAACGCTTACATGCTTTTCACCCACCACATCGGCGCGGATAATATTGCAATCGGGCAAAGCAAAACGCGGTTCGGAATTGCCGGTGCCAAACGGGCCCAGTTTTTCTATCTGCCGCACGAATTCCGGTTGCAACGCCACGCCCGCCACAAGACCATCCAAAGTCAAAGTCGGAACCAAAGGCTCAGCCAAAATTTGTTTGCCAATCCGTTCCGCCAGAAAATCACACAACGCGTCAATTTTGTCCCGCGCCACGGTAAAACCCGCCGCCATTTTATGGCCACCGCCATTAATCAACAATCCCGCCTGCCGCGCCGCGATAATATGCGCGCCCAAATCAATATTGCCGATGGAACGGCCAGACCCTTTGCCAATACCACCTTCCAACGCCACCACCAAAGCCGGATGACGGTATTTATCCTTCAACCGCGACGCGACGATACCAATCACACCCGGATGCCAATTTTCAGACGCCACAAACGCCATCGGCAAATCTTTGGCCAGCGTTAAATTTTCTGCCTCAAACAATACCCGCGCTTCAATCTCGCGCCGTTCGGCGTTCAACGCATGCAAATGATTGGCAAGCGATTGCGCCACAGATTCATCATCCGTAGACAGTAATTTTGCGCCCATCGACGCCTCGCCCACGCGCCCGCCCGCATTGACACGCGGACCCAACAAAAACCCCGCCGCATAGGTATCCATATTTTTTGCAGCTGATGCCTGCGCCAATGCCGCGATACCGGCATTGCGTTTTTGCGCGGCGATTTTTAAACCCTGCGCCACCAACCCGCGGTTAAGCCCGTTTAATTTCACAACATCGCAAACGGTGCCAAGCGCGACCAGATCAAGCCATTGCAACAAATCCGGTTGCGGGCGTTCGTCATTGTAATACCCCGCATCACGCAAGGCGCGATTGGCGGCAATCACAAACAGATAAGTGACGCCAACGGCGGCCAGATATCCATATTCGCCATTTTCATCCAAACGATTGGGATTCACCACCGCAACCGCTGGCGGCAAAATCGGTTCCGACGCATGGTGGTCGAGGATGATAACATCCATTCCCGCATCCCGCGCGGCGGCCAAGGGTATATGCGCCGTGGTGCCACAATCCACGCAGATGGTCAACCCAACGCCTTCGCCCGCCAACAATCGCATGGCATTTTCATTGGGGCCATAACCTTCACGCATCCTATCCGGCACATAAAGCCGCAACGGCACGCCCAGCGATGCCGCAAAGCGCATCAACAACGCCGATGATGTCGCGCCATCGACATCGTAATCACCGAACACGGCTATGCTTTCGCCCTTTTGTACCGCATCGACAAATCGCGCGGCGGCTTTATCCATATCTTTGAAAATGCGCGGGTCGGGTAAAAGATCGCGCAATTTGGGGTCGAGGAAACCACCGGCATCCTTCAACCCAATGCCGCGTGACGATAAACACCGCGCCACAATATCCGACACGCCAAAACGTTGTGCCAACGCTTGTGCTGTGCGTTCGTCATATTCCCGCGCCACCCAACGGCGGCCTGTGGCGGAATTTTCGATATTGAGAAATGCTTGGGTCATGCCTCATTCTTACGGCATCCGCAGGCAAAAAAGAACCCCTTCCCGCTTGCACAGGAAGGGGCTGGGAGGAAACGGGTAATTAGTGAATTGACGTAACGTTAGGCGCGGCTGACAGCATGCCGAAATTCGGTACTTCGCCCGCATCCAGTTTGGTGCGAACCATGTTATCCAAACGCTTGATCCGGTCATACAAAGCATGGCTGCGGGTTAATAAATCACGCAAACCTGCGGGCACATTTTCATCGCCCTCGCCTTTGTCGCTCGAACATTCATCGCTGTCGGTCAAAGCATATTGGGGCGCCGTAAATTGTTCGGGCGAAATTTCACCGGACAACAACGCCTTCATGGCCAATAACCAGGTCATAACCTGAATCAGACGCGCCGAAACGCGGGTATGTTGATAACCAAGATGCAAACATTGCGAAAGCTCGAACTCGCGGCGATCCGCCTGTTCATGATAGGCGATATAGTTGCGAACCTCCTGGGTCAACGCAACGCCTTCATCAAAAGTGCGGTCTAAAAGATTGGTGGGTTTGGGTGCGGGCATGGGGAACTTCCTTTCCTGTATTCTCTATCCGTAACGCCTTATCCTTAAAAAGAAGTGTAAAAGCCCTTAACGGGGTATTAATATGGGGTTGCAGAGAAAGAAATTGGCGGCTATACCCCTGTTCCACCCTTTAAACGGGATTCTTAAAGGGCTTATTGGGGCGTCGCCAAGCGGTAAGGCAACGGATTTTGATTCCGTCATTCGGAGGTTCGATCCCTCCCGCCCCAACCATTTTTTGCGCAAAGCGCAAAAAATGCCCTCCGTAGCCTCTTGGCGTAGGCGGGCTATGACCCATTGCCTACTTATTGGACAAAGGGCAAAATGTTTCTCATGAAAAACATCTTTCGCCTCCTTCTTGTAATCACTCTTCTGGGAACAGCCTCCGCATTCGCCGCAGAATCCCTGCCCCACGCGGTACAAACCCTAACCGCCAAGCCTCTTATCCCCATGGGCACTGCGACCTATCGCAAATACGGTTTCAGCGTTTATCGTATCACCCTCTGGACAACAGACGGCACATTTAACGACCAAAAACCCTACGCCCTTGAAATGCATTATCTGCGCGATCTTTCCAAAGACACTTTGGTCGATGCCGTCACCGACAATTTGCGGGATGAAAATACCGCCAGCGATGAAATAATAAATCAATGGCACCAGACATTGGACGGAGCTCTTGCGGATATAAAAGAAGGCGATGTCATCGTTAGCCTCAATTTGCCCCATAAAAATAAATCGCCGCTTTTCTTTAATGACAAAATTATTTTATGGTCGGACGACAAAGCCTTTATCAAAGCTTTCTCCGATATATGGCTGGGCCCCGATGCCGATGAAGACATGCGCAACAAACTGTTGATGAGCGAGAAAAAATAACCGATGACCGTTGCCACGCCCGCCCTTCAAGAAAACGAACAGCTGCATATGTCGTTCTTGCTGCAACAATTGATAGCAGAAGCCCCGCGTGACAGCTTTACCCTCGGTTGGCTGGTCACAAAATTACCGAAACATTCTTTCGGTTTTATTCTGTTGTTCCTCGCGCTCATCGCATTGCTGCCCGTCATTTCGATCGTTGCGCAAATCCTTATGATTATCCTGACCGGGCAAATCATCCTGGGCTACCCCAGCCCCGTTCTGCCGCAACGCTATATGACACGCCCCTTGCCCACCAAATATCTGGTCAGGTTGGAACGGCATGTGGTTCCAGCCTTGCGACAGCTGGAAAGTCTGGTCAGGCCGCGCTGGCCGATTATGCTCATACACACCCGCCGCCCCGTGGCGTTTCTGGCGATGATGATGTCAGTCTTTTCATTGCTGGTGCCCCTTCCGCTTATCAATGTGCCGCCTGCGATTATCGCTGCCCTGATCGCCCTCTCTTATATCGAACATGATGGATTTATGCTTTTCATCGCCCTTGCGAGTGTTTTTCTGTTCGGGACGCTCTTTTTTCTTAAGGTCGCCTAGCCCCCAAATCCTCATCAGTTCTTTATAAAAAATTTGCCAAAAGCCTCTGTTTTGGTCTTTTCATGTCCCACAATTTGGTAAATCCTTAAGCATTCCATGGCATATTTACAGCTCACTTAAAATTATCCCAGTTATTGCACCATGCAGGATACACCTGAAGACATACAGCCCCCGCGCCTGACACAGGCGCAGCTTGACGTTATCATCAAAAAGCATGAGAAATTCGTTTCAGGCCGCATGGGCGGCGTGCGCGCCAATTTATCCAACCATGACCTCAGCGGGCTTTCGTTTGCAAAAAAAAACATGTCGGATGCCAATTTTACCGGCGCAACCCTGACCGATGTGAATTTTGGCGAAACCAAACTTGACCGCGCCACTCTGTTTTGCGCCGATTTGCGTAATGCCAATTTACACGGCGCCAGTTTGATAAGCGCGGATTTTCGCGGTGCGTCCCTGCGCGGCGCCAATCTGGTCAGCGCCAATATGACCGGCATCGATTTGCGCGAAGGGTCATTAGCCAATGCCAGCGTATCGGGTGAATTGAAAGAAGCGCATGAAAACTTGACCATCGCCGATAAAGGCGGCGCGAATTTAAGTGGTGCCAATCTAAGCAACGCGAAAATGTCGGGCGCCGTCGCCACCGCCAGCAATTTCAGCGACGCGACGATGAAAAGCGTCAAGATGCAAAAATCGGTTATGCGGGGCGCCAATTTCAAAGACGCCAATCTGGAAAACGCCGATTTCAGTGATTGCGATATGGTCGATGTCAATCTGCGCGGCGCGTTGCTTGTCGGCACAGCCATTAATCTCAGCGAAGTTTCGGCGGAAAACAAAGCGGGCATCCTGACGGAAATGTCTGCGGGGTTGACAGTCAAAGAACTACCCTACCCGATCGATGTCCTTTTAACGATGCATAAGAACTGGGTGGCCAGCAACGGCGCGCAAGATTCCCAAATGGATATCAGCGGCTATGATTTACGCGGCAGCAAAAATTTTACCCGCGCCATTCTGACAATGATGCGGGCCATTGGCGCCACGCTTTATGGTGTCGATTTTTCGTATTCCCATCTTCAAATGTTGGATTTTCATGAATCCGATTTGCGTTACGCGCTTTTCAATTTTTGCGATATGCGCAGTGCAAATTTCGTCAATGCCCGTTTAAACAATGCGAGTTTTGAGAAAGCGAAATTGCAACCCCTCGCTTTGCCACAAAACCGCCTTATGGCCACGAATTTTTCGGGCGCCATCTTGCGTTATGTCAATTTTTCGGGCGCCAATTTGCAGAAAGCCAATTTCCGAAACGCGGATTTGTCCGACGCCAATTTTACGGATGCCGATCTGACAGGCGTCGATTTTCAGGGTGCCATTCTTGAAGGCGCGCGCCTGCCCCCCGGCTATCCAAAATAACAACACGCTTTATTGCGCGACGGCTATTGCGCAACAACTGGCGGCGCGGCTATCGCCGGCGCAGTCGTTACCGCAGCTTTTTTATGTTTCTTTTTGTGCTTCTTCTTGGCAACGGGTTTAACCACAGGTTGCGGCGCAGGCACGATAACCGGTTGCAGTTTTTGCTGCACAACTTCATTGGCGGCGGCGGGCGACTGGCTTATCAACACAGGCGGCTCACTGGCATAATGTGTGGCGGCCGGATGCAAACGTTCCTCATAACTCGGCAAATCGATGGGGTAATGGCTGGGCGGATCAACCATAACCAGCCGCGACGGCGGCACATCTTGCGGTTTGGAATAACATTCGGTATCGCCCATCGTGCTGTAGCACCAACTTTCATGCGGCGGAACTTGCAAATTGGGGTCGGCGGGCGGCGGTTCATTGGGCTTGGTGGTGTAAATAATGGCTGCATCCGTCCCCATAATGATGGGGCCCGTACAGGCCGACAAGGCCATTGCCGCAAGCGTTAAGGATAAAAACCGATATTTCATAGCAAAAACCTTTCGCGATTCTCTTTTACCCCTCGTCAGGGGTAAACAGACCCAAAATCAACCATAAATAGCAATGCAAGAAAGAGGCCAAGCCATTTTGTTTATTTTTTTCAACGGTGGGGCTAGACTAGACCCATGATCTTACCCTTCGCAACCAGACTATCAAACCGCAGCCTTATCCGCATAGGCGGCGCGGACAGGCTCGGCTTTTTACAAAATATCGTCAGCAATGATGTGGCGCAGGCAAAGGTGGCAAAGGCCGTTTATGCCGCCCTGCTCACGCCCCAGGGTAAATTTCTGCATGATATGTTTATTGTGGATGGGGGCGATGCGTTTTTGGTCGATTGCGAGAGCGCCCGCGCCGAAGATTTGCTGCGCCGCCTCAACGCTTATAAATTACGGTCAAAAGTTACTTTTGAAAATCTGGCCGATGCGTTTGATATGTGGGCGGTATGGAATGGTATCCTTCCGGGCGCGTTATCCGACCCGCGCCTGCCGGAATTGGGTTCGCGGTTATTTATCGCCAAAGGCCAAACGCCAGACGGCGTTGCCGTTTCTGATTTCGCCACCTATGACACGCTCAGGATAGGGTTAGGCGTGGCCGATGGCAGCCGCGATTTGGAGGTGGAGAAATCCACCCTCGCCGAAGGCAATTTCGATTTCCTGAACGGGGTCGATTGGAAAAAAGGCTGTTATATCGGACAGGAACTCACCGCACGCATGCATTATCGCGGGCTGGCCAAAAAACGATTCTTTCCCGTAAGAATCGAGGGAGAATCGCCTCTTTTGGGTGCGAATCTGGATAAAGAATCGGGTGAAATACGCTCTATTGCGGGGGATCAGGGCTTGGCCTTGCTACGCATCGAAGCGGTGCAAAAATCTTTGGATGAAAAAATGCCCCTAACTTGCGGAAATGCCAAGCTTTGGCCGCAGATTCCGGCATGGATGAAATTGACGCAAGCCCCCTAAATCGCTAGTGTCCCCCGTTACTTAAACCCAAACTTAGAGCCTTTATTTCATGCACCCCTATCGCACCCACACCTGCGGCCAGTTACGCTTGGCAGACAAAGACCAAACCGTCCGTATCTCCGGTTGGGTGCATCGTAAACGCGATCATGGAAGCCTGCTGTTCATCGATTTGCGCGACCATTACGGCATGACGCAATGCGTGATCGATACCTCTAGCCCATTGCTGGGTTCGGTCGAAAATATCAAAAACGAAAGCGTGGTGACGGTAACGGGCAAAGTCGTCCAGCGCCCCGATGAAACAGCCAACAAGAAATTGCCCACGGGCGAAATCGAATTGGACATTTCCGAATTCACGGTACAAAGCGCGGCGGAACCCTTGCCGTTGCAGGTCAATGCCGAACATGACACCGAAACCGGCGAGGCCACGCGTCTGCAATATCGTTTCCTTGATCTGCGCCGCGACCAGATGCAACGTAACTTGCGTTTGCGCTCGGATGTTATCGCGTCTGCCCGCCGCCGCATGTGGGATCAGGGTTTCAAAGAATATCAAACACCGATTTTAACATCATCATCACCCGAAGGCGCGCGCGATTTTCTGGTGCCATCGCGCATCCATCCGGGCAAATTCTATGCGTTGCCGCAAGCGCCACAGCAGTTCAAACAGCTTCTCATGATCGCTGGCTATGACCGTTACTTCCAAATCGCGCCTTGTTTCCGCGATGAAGACGCCCGCGCCGACCGCAGCCCCGGCGAGTTTTATCAGCTCGATTTTGAAATGAGCTATGTGACGCAGGAAGACGTATTCGCCGCTATCGGCCCCGTGTTGCATGGGCTATTCGAGGAATTTGCAGGATTTAATAAAGAAAAACCATGGTCGGTTTCGCCTTACCCGTTCGTGCAAATCCCGTACGATGAAGCGATGTTGAAATATGGCTCCGATAAGCCGGATTTGCGTAATCCGTTATTGGTCACCGATGTAACTTCGGTATTCACCCGCGCTGAGGTTGAATTCCGCGCCTTCCGCGGCACCATCGACAAAGGCGGCGTTGTCCGCGCCATCCGCGCACCCAAAGTTTCCGAACGTCCACGCAGCTTCTTTGACAAGCTGAATGATTGGGCAAAAGAAATCGGCGCCCCCGGTTTGGGCTATATCACATTCGAAGCCGGTGCTGGCAAAGGCCCCATCTCGCGTTTCGTGGGTGAGGAAGCACAAAAAGAGCTTCGCGCCCTTACCGGCTGCGAAGATGGCGACGCCGTATTCTTTGTCTGCGATGAAAAGCTCAAAGCCGCGAAAATGGCCGGTGCCGCCCGCACCAAAATCGCGCAGGATATGGACATCATCGAAAAAGACTGTTTTAAATTCTGCTGGATTGTCGATTTCCCGATGTTCGAATATGACGAAGAACGCAAGAAGGTCGATTTCTGCCACAACCCGTTCAGCATGCCGCAAGGCGGTTTGGACGCGTTGAAGAACCAAGATCCGCTGACGATCAAAGCCTACCAATATGACATTGTTTGCAACGGCATCGAACTTTCATCCGGCGCTATCCGTAACCATCTGCCCGAGGTGATGTATAAGGCGTTTGAAATCGCCGGTTACAGCGCGGCAGACCTCGAAGCACGTTTCGGCGGCATGTTGTCGGCCTTGAAATTGGGTGCGCCGCCGCATGGTGGCTCGGCACCTGGCATCGACCGCATCGTTATGTTGCTGGCGGATGAACCGAATATCCGCGAAATCATCGCCTTCCCGCTCAACCAATCGGCGGAAGATTTGATGATGCAAGCACCGAATATCGTCGATGAAGCGCGTTTGCGCGAATTGCATATTCGCCTCGCCTTGCCGGTGAAGAAAGCAAGTTAACCGCATGGCCCCCTATTCAACCCGAATATTGGGGGTACCTTTCTCTTCTTCTTGCTGTGTTCAGCTATGTTCCCTATTTTGCCGGTATTATTTCCGGCAAAGTAAAACCTCATGCGTTCAGCTGGACGATATGGGGCATTTTGGCCGCCATTGCCTTTATTGCGCAGCGCCAGGCGGGCGCCGGTTCAGGTTCATGGATAAATGGCCTGATAACATTTGTTTGTGCTGCGATTGCCATTATCGCCGCCATTAAAAACGAACAAAAAATTACCAAGTCGGATTTAATCAGCTTTGTGGCGGCACTTCTGATTATTCCTGTCTGGCTGATGACCAAAAATATTTTCTGTGCGCTTATTATGGTGGCTACAATTGATACGCTGGGCTTCTATCCAACCCTCAGAAAATCATGGCTTCATCCTTTTGAAGAAAACATGCTTACTTTCGCCTTAAATGCTTCACAATACCTAACATCTGTTTTCGCCATGAACATAGTAAGCTGGACAACAACATTTTATCCATCTTGGATTTTTATGGTAAATGCGTCTTTTGTTATTATGGTTTTGTGGCGAAGAAAGAAATTGAGGATGGCATGACAAAACTTGCTTTAACAATCGGCGACCCCACCGGCATCGGCGCGGAAATCACCGCCAAAGCTTTAGCGCGTATCGGCGCATTTCCCGATACAACATTCGCCGTGATTGGCGCACTGGACGGCTTGATGAAAACAGCCGCTGACTTGAAGATCACCCTGCCCCAAGCCAATGTGACATATCACGATATCCTGGCCGATAAACCGGGTGCGGTCGCGTATCAGGCATTAGTGCATGCCGCCACAATGTTGGCGGCGGGCGAGGCCGATGCGTTGGTCACAGGCCCCATTTCCAAGAAAAATCTGGCAGATGCAGGCCACGCCTATCCCGGCCATACGGAAATATTGGAAAATCTGGCGCAACGTTTTTTCAACGTGCCGGATGCCCGCGCCGAAATGCTGTTCATCTATAAAAAATTCCGCCTGCTACTTCTCACGCGCCATATTGCGCTCGCCGATATTCCGGCGGCGCTTGCCAAACCCAGCGCAGTTTCCCGCCCGCTTAAGACCCTTATCCGCTTTTTCCGCGACCACGCCAAAATTGATGAACCACGCATCGCCATCCTCGCCCCCAATCCGCATGGCGGCGAAGTGGGCGGCGAAGAAGAAAAGAAATATATCATGCCGGTTATCCATGCCGTGAATGGCGTGGGCGCGTCACGGCTTGAGGGATGTTTTGCGGCGGACGCGTTTTTCCGCGACTTCGATGCCAGCACCACCCCCTATGATGCGGTTGTCGCCACCTATCACGACCAGGGGCTTATCCCTTTTAAATTACTGGCGGGGTATGAGGCCGTAAACGTCACTATCGGTCTTCCCTTTATCCGCACCTCCGTCAGCCACGGCACCGCGGAAGACATTGTTGGCAAAGGTATTGCGCGGGAGGATAGTTTGGTGGCGGCGATACAAGCAGCTACGGAATTAGTGAAGTAACTTTCAACAAGAACTGCACGAATTCCCCTCCCCTTGCGGGAGGGGTTAGGGGCGGGGTCACAGGTTACCAGCTAGAATTTCATTTGCACGATTAAGAATGGCAGAAACAACATTCCCCCTATTCTGCACAACATCAGAATTCACAAACCTCATAACTGTATAGCCCATACCTAATAAATGTTTGTCTCGCTCTTTGTCTTTTTCAAGCCGTAGATCATGCGAAACACCATCAACTTCAACCACCAACCTAAGCTTCAAGCATACAAAATCTGCAATGTAGGGATGAAGAGGATATTGACGACGAAACTTTATGGGCAAGCCTTTTGTAGCAACACGAAGCTCATACCACAAAATATCTTCACCATTTGTTGGTTCACGACGCATCTGTTTGGCGCGGCGATAATCTGCTGGTTTGTTTTTATGCGTGGCAAAATTTGATGGATCGATCATTTTTCTGACCTATTGACCCCGCCCCTAACCCCTCCCGCAAGGGGAGGGGAATTCGTGCAGCTCTTACCGCACGATACTTCCTAAACCGCAACCGCCAGCTTGGCTGTGACGATTTCCTGCAACGCTAATAACGCATCGCGGTCGGCCTCGGGCGTTGCAGCGATTTTGCCTTCCAAAGCCTTGGCTTCGGTTTCCAAAGCTACGCGGTTGAGTTGTTTGACGGGAATGGCTTCATCGGCCAAAACGGTGCAACGTGTCTGCGTGGTTTCGGCAAAGCCGCCCGCCACAAAAATACGTTCCGACAAAACTTCCATATCATCGGCATAAATGCCGATCACACCCGCCTTGACGGTGGTGATAAGCGGCGAATGTCCCGCCAGCACGCCATATTCGCCCTCGCCGCCCGGTACGGTGACCATGGCGACCGGCTTGCTGATCAACAGCTTCTCCGGCGAAACGAGTTCAAACAGGATACTGTCGGACATTATGCCGCTTCCTTCAACATCTTCTGGCCCTTGGCAACGGCTTCATCGATCGTGCCGACCATATAGAACGCGCCTTCCGGCAGATAATCGTAATCGCCGTTTACAATGCCCTTGAAGCCGCGAATGGTTTCTTCGATGCGAACAAAAACGCCGGGGCTGCCGGTAAACACTTCGGCCACATGGAAAGGCTGCGACAGGAAGCGTTGAATCTTACGCGCGCGGTTGACGGTGAGCTTGTCTTCTTCCGACAATTCATCCATGCCCAAAATCGCGATGATGTCTTGCAGCGACTTATAGGTTTGCAGAACTTTCTGCACCGAACGGGCGACCTGATAATGTTCTTCACCCACCACGCGCGGATCGAGGATGCGCGATGTGGAATCCAAAGGATCGACGGCGGGATAAATGCCCAATTCGGCAATCTGACGCGACAGAACGGTGGTCGCATCCAAATGCGCAAAGGATGCGGCCGGCGCGGGATCGGTCAAATCATCCGCCGGAACATAAATCGCCTGAACGGATGTGATCGAACCCTTGGTCGTCGTCGTAATACGTTCCTGCAACTGGCCCATATCGGTCGCCAGCGTTGGCTGATAACCCACGGCGGAAGGAATACGGCCCAACAAAGCCGAAACTTCGGAACCGGCCTGTGTGAAACGGAAAATATTATCGACGAAGAACAGAACATCCTGGCCTTCCTGATCGCGGAAATATTCAGCCAGGGTCAATCCCGTCAAGGCAACACGTGCGCGCGCACCGGGGGGTTCATTCATCTGGCCATACACCAATGCAGCTTTGGAGCCGGGGCCGTCGGTTTTGATAACGCCGGATTCAATCATTTCGTGATACAGATCGTTACCTTCGCGGGTACGTTCGCCAACGCCGGCGAACACGGAATAACCACCGTGAGCCTTCGCCACGTTGTTGATGAGCTCCATGATGAGGACGGTTTTGCCAACGCCCGCACCGCCGAACAAACCAATCTTGCCGCCGCGCGAATAAGGCGCCAATAAATCGACAACTTTGATGCCCGTAACCAGAATTTGTTGTTCGGTCGATTGTTCGGAAAATTCCGGCGCTTCGCGGTGAATTGGCAAAGTCATCTTGGCATTGACGGGGCCGCGTTCGTCAATCGGTTCACCAATAACGTTCAAAATACGTCCCAATGTTTCGGGGCCAACCGGCACCATAATGGGGGCGCCCGTGTCGGACACTTCGCGGCCACGCACCAAACCATCCGTTGAATCCATGGCAATCGTACGCACCGTGCCTTCACCCAGATGCTGCGCCACTTCCAGCACAAGTTTCTTGCCTTCGTTTTCGGTGATCAAAGCGCTTAGAATCGAAGGCAGTTGCCCGTCGAATTGCACGTCAACGACGGCGCCTGTGATTTGGGTAATGCGGCCTTTGGAAGTGGTGGTCATCTTTGTTTCCTCTATTAAACGGCTTCAGCGCCGGAAATGATTTCGATCAGTTCCTTGGTGATTGCGGCCTGACGGCTGCGGTTGTAATTCAATGTCAGCTTGTTGATCATGTCGCCCGCATTGCGCGTGGCGTTATCCATCGCGGTCATTTGCGAGGCGTAAAATCCGGCACTGTTTTCCAACATTGCGCCATACATCGCAACGCCCAACGCACGCGGTAACAACGCTTCCAACATGCTTTCTTCATCGGGCTCAAATTCGCATACCGCCGCTTGCGCTTCGGTGTTTTCATTGGCGGCTTTTTCTACGGCGAACGGGATCATTTGTTTGACGGTCACGATTTGCGCAATGACCGATTTGAAACGGTTGGAAACCAACCGGCAAATATCAAATTCACCCGCCGCAAAACGTGACAAAATTTCCGTCGTCACAATATCCGCATCGGCAAACGACAAACCCTTGCGGCCCAGATTTTCAAAGGATTGAATAATCTTGTCGGCATTGTCACGGCGCAACAAATCACGCCCCTTACGACCAACGCACAGCAACTTCACGGTTTTACCCGCCGCTTCCAATTCACGAATCTGGCGGCGTGTTTCGCGTACCACCGAACCGTTAAATGCGCCGCACAGTCCGCGATCTGCGGTCAATACAACCAGCAATATCGTTTGGTCGTGGCCGGTGCCCGACAAAAGGCGCGGCGTCGATTGCGTAATGGTCAAATTACCCGCCAAGGTCGACAACATACGCGCCATACGGTCGGCGTAAGGGCGGGCGGATTCAGCCGCATCCTGCGCACGACGAAGCTTGCTTCCGGCCACCATTTTCATGGCCGAGGTTATCTTGCGTGTGGATTTGACGCTGACGATACGATTTTTGAGGTCTTTTAAGCTTGGCATGCCCGCTTTTTGAAGGATTCTGGCCGCTGGGTCAAGGGAAATTAAGAGCGGCTACAGCCTTGTTATGCTTTCTTAAAAAGCCATATTCTTCGGGCGACAGGCTTTCACCTTCAGCCCATCTGGCTAAAGCCTTCTGCTGGGCAGACTCCAGCGGACGCATGGCATCGATGTGGGCTTCAACGGCTTCTGCATATAGCTTTGCTTCGGAGCAAATTCTTTTACCGCTAACGATTTTCTTCATAATAACCTCAATATATTATTCTTCTTTGCAATAATTTGACGCCCTAGTAACAAAACCTACCCGCGCAAGCAACAGGATTCCGGGGACGCCAGAGCTTAAGTTCTTTTGCCCAATAAAGCCGCGCCGCGTAATCCGGCCAT
Source organism: Alphaproteobacteria bacterium (assembly GCA_026225415.1). Taxonomy (GTDB): domain Bacteria; phylum Pseudomonadota; class Alphaproteobacteria; order UBA9219; family UBA9219; genus CAIXLI01. The sequence continues at coordinate 261,708 of JAMFSS010000002.1, forward strand.
CGAACCAAACGCCGAAGGCACCAATTGAGTAACCGGATTTTTATTCACCGCAAACCGTCCCCACCGTTTGGGCACTTCGTCATACAACCCGGGCAAACTGCTCAACCCGCCGCTGACGGTAACAATTTCGGGATCAAAACTGTGCAAAATGGCGACCATCGCTTTGGCCACCGTCGTGTAATAGGCATCCAGCGTTTCCAAAACATCTTTGTTGCCCTTGGCGGCCAACACGCCCATCTGCTTGGCGCTTACATCATTTTCGGTGCGTTGATGATGCAACCGCGCCAACGCCGACCCGCTAATCAATTTTTCAATACACCCCGTCTGCCCACATCCGCATAGAACACGGCTGCCATCAATCGGCTCATAATGCGGCAAAGGTAAATGGCCAATTTCCGCCGCCATGCCATTGGCACCCGCCATAATCTTGCCATTCAAAATAAAACCGCCACCCACGCCTGTGCCAAGGATAAGGCCGAACATGGACGCATAGCCCCTGCCCGCGCCCTCGGTCGCTTCGGCCAAAGCCGCGCAATTGGCATCATTGGCAAAAGGAATTATATGACCGAAAATTTTTTCTAAATCGCCGGACAGATTTTTGCCGATCAATGCAGGCACATTGGCGTTTGTGGTTTCGTCGGCATAGGGCGCGCACACGCCAATGCTGGTGGCTCTGCCGCTTTTTTCTTCCAACACCGCGACCAGTTTGCGGCATGTATCAAGAAACGCGTCATAACTCGCGGGCGTCGGCAAAACCTCCTGTGCCAATTCGCGCCCGTCTTTATCATAGGCTGCGGCCGCGATTTTGGTGCCGCCAATATCAATGCCAATTTCAATTGCCATGTTGCGCCTTCAGATTTTTCAACACATGCAACCGCAAAGCGCTCGACAAATTCCCCTTACGCCCTGTGTCGATAGTTGCCACCAATTGATTGAGCGAAATTTTATCCCGCCCCGCAATCGCCTTCAGCTCATCCCAAAATTCGGGCTCCAACGATATGCTGGTGCTGTGCTGTGCAATGCGGATCGAGCGTTTCATATAAGTTACTTCTTATAATTTCCAAAATAGACATAAGATTTAAAGTGATTTGGCAGATCATTGCTTATGCTAATAATGTCCAAAAGTGCATCAGAGGTAAGTTTAGCAAATTTTTGCCCCTCCTCGTCATTACTGGATCCATCACCATATGCGATCAAGGCAGCATAGCTATCGTTTAATTTATCAAATAAATCCCAAATTTCATTGCCAAACAAAGCACGAGTTTTGTGATAACCAATACCTCTAAAACTTTCATGTGCCGCCTTAATCGCTCTCTCAATATTTTTTTGATTATTCAGCCTAACTTGTAAAGTTCCCCCAGCGGCCACACGGCTACAAAATTCTAATGTCTTGGTGTAAATCTCAAATCTTTTATCGAGCAAATCTAATCGAAATTTTTCTTTGCTATAAATACACGCCCAGTACGTCAGCCCAAGCGCAATAACGCTTACACAGAACCCTGGAATTAGCTCGCTCTTATTAATCTGCACAAACCATGCAGTTGATATTACGAGCAACGAAAGAATGAAAAAGAAAAAAAGAAAAAAATGCACATTACGCCAGATAGAAACAAGCGCATTAGAACAGAATTTTTTAGCAGTACTTGACATTTTTACCTTACAACGGATGCACCATTTCTTCCGGCTTAATCAACCGGTCGAAGTCTTCAGGCGTCAACAATCCCAACGCCACCGCCGCTTCCTTTAATGTCGTACCTTCGTGATGAGCCTTCTTGGCAATCTTGGCGGCATTGTCATAACCCACATGCGGGTTTAATGCCGTAACCAACATCAAAGACTCGCCAACCAGTTTTTTAATCCGCGCCAAGTTCGGCTCAATCCCCACCACGCAATTATCGGTGAAACTGCGCGCGGCATCGCCCAACAAACGAACCGATTGCAAGACGTTGTGAATAATCACCGGCTTGAACACATTCAATTCAAAATGCCCGTTGGAACCGGCAATCGTCACCGCCATATGGTTGCCCATCACCTGTGCCGCGACCATGGTCATCGCTTCGGATTGCGTGGGGTTAACCTTGCCCGGCATGATCGACGAACCCGGTTCATTTTCCGGCAGATTAATTTCGCCAATCCCGCAACGCGGGCCCGAACCCAGCAAACGAATATCATTGGCAATCTTCATGAAAGAAACCGCCAGCGTGTTCAACATGCCCGACGCTTCCACCAACGCATCATGCGAAGCCAGCGCTTCAAATTTATTCGCCGCAGTGATGAAAGGCTTGCCGGTCATTGTCGCAACTTGCGCAGCAAACGCTTCGGCAAACCCTTTTTTCGCATTCAATCCGGTGCCGACCGCCGTGCCGCCCTGCGCCAACGGGTACAAGCGCGGCAAGGCTTCCTTGGCGCGTTGAATACTTAAACGCAATTGTTCGGCATAGCCTGAAAATTCCTGCCCCAAAGTTAAAGGCACGGCGTCCTGCAAATGGGTGCGGCCAATTTTGACGATATCCTTAAACGCTATGGCTTTGGCATCCATCGCGCTGTGAAAATGCTCCAATGCCGGAATCAGAAAATCGGAAATCTGCAACACGGCGGCAATATGCATCGCAGTCGGGAATGAATCGTTCGAACTTTGCCCCATATTCACATGATCATTGGGATGAACGGGTTTTTTGCTGCCCTTCTCGCCGCCCAGAATTTCAATGGCGCGGTTCGAAATAACTTCATTGGCATTCATATTGGTTTGCGTGCCTGACCCTGTTTGCCACACGACCAACGGAAATTCATTATCCCATTTGCCGCCCGCCACTTCATCGGCAGCCTGCGCAATCGCGGTGCCCAGTTTCGCATCCATCACGCCCAGTTTGACATTCACCTGCGCCGCCGCGCTTTTTAAAACACCCAAAGCGCGGATCAACGGCACCGGCATCGTCTGCCCGCCGATTTTAAAATTTTGCAGGCTGCGCGCCGTCTGCGCGCCCCAATAATGTTCAGCAGGAACATCGATAGGGCCAAAGGAGTCGGTTTCGGTGCGGGTGCTTTGGGTCATGAGGTCACATATATAAAAGGAGGGAGGAAGTCGGAACGAAAACACAAGCTACAGCTTGCAACCGAAACCGCAACTTCAAAAAACGAGTCGAAAGCACAAGCAGAGTTTCGAAACGCCACTCTTTTAAGAGAGCGCAGTTCCTTGTTTTAAAAAAACGACCTGATTTAACTTTTGGATATTTAGCGAAACCGCAGTTTCGATTTTGAAGGGTTAACAAAAAGCGGATGGCCGCGCCATCCGAAGCTTGCGCAGCCAGCGAAGGATGGGGCGATCGACGGGGCTCGAACCCGCGACAACCGGAATCACAATCCGGGGCTCTACCAACTGAGCTACGACCGCCATATTTTTGGTCTGCAAGAAAACAAAACCGCCAGCCCTATACAATAATAGGCAGGCGGCACGCAACCCTCGCATATCTATTTTATCAACCCGTCCTGCTACCTCTTTGATTCTAAAGGGCACAGGCAACACGGCATGGGGTGCAATAAACAGAAATCCGGCAAATTTGTCAAGCGCCCAGAGTTGTGTAAGGATTTCGCTGCGGCGCAACATTTGCCCGAATCTTGCTTTGTTTTCAAACCCTCCTGCCCCACCCGTAAAGGACATTAACCCAATGGCTAAATCGAATCTTCTGTTTGACCTTATCAAGAAACACGGTGCGCAATATGTCGATCTGCGCTTTACCGATCCGCGCGGCAAGCTGCAGCATGTCACGCAACATGTCGACACGATTGACGAAGCGGCAGTGAACGAAGGCTTGATGTTCGATGGTTCTTCCATCTCGGGCTGGAAAGCCATCAATGAATCCGACATGACACTAAAACTGGATGTCAGCACGACCGTGATGGATCCGTTTTATGCCGAACCGACATTGGCCGTGTTCTGCGATATTTACGACCCCAACACCAACAAGCCTTATGAACGTTGTCCGCGTTCGATCGCAAAGAAAGCCGAACAATATCTGGTTTCCTCCGGCACAGGCTCGCAGGCTTTCTTTGGCCCCGAAGCCGAATTTTTTGTCTTTGACGATGTGCGTTTTTCAACCGACCCGCACAATACTTTTTTTGCGCTCGACTCGACCGAAGTTCCGGGCAACAGCGGCAAAGCCTATCCCGAAGGCAATCTGGGCCATCGTCCACGCACCAAGGGCGGTTATTTCCCCGTCAATCCGGTCGACAGCGGCCAGGATCTGCGTACCGAAATGGTTTCGGTCATCAAGCAGATGGGCGTGGAAGTTGAAAAGCATCACCACGAAGTCGCGGCGGCACAGCATGAACTTGGTATCAAGTTCTCCACGCTTCTGAAATGCGGCGATAATATGCAGATCTATAAATATGTCGTGCATAACGTCGCGGCGATGTATGGCAAGACCGCGACCTTTATGCCAAAGCCCGTCTTTGGCGATAATGGCTCGGGCATGCATGTGCATCAATCCATCTGGAAAGGCAGCACGCCTTTGTTCGCGGGCAAGGAATATGCGGGCCTGTCGAAAACCGCGCTCTATTACATCGGCGGCATCATCAAACATGCCAAGGCATTGAACGCGATCACCAACCCTTCGACCAACAGCTACAAGCGTCTGGTGCCGGGTTACGAAGCGCCGGTGTTGCTGGCTTATTCCTCGCGCAACCGTTCGGCGTCTTGCCGTATTCCGCATGTGGAAAACCCCAAGGGCAAGCGCGTGGAAGTTCGTTTCCCCGATGCGATGGCCAACCCATACCTGGCCTACGCAGCAATGCTTATGGCCGGTCTGGACGGCATCAAGAACAAGATCGATCCAGGAGCCCCATCCGACAAGGATTTATACCATCTTCCGCCTAAGGAATTGGCCAAAATCCCGACCGTTTGCGGATCGCTGCAAGAAGCCATTAATGCATTGGACAAAGATCGCGACTTCCTGCTTGCAGGCGGCGTGTTCACGAATGACTTCATCGACAGCTATCTGGACCTGAAACGCGAAGAATGGGACCGTTTCCGTATGGCGCCCCATCCTGTCGAATTCGATATGTATTATTCGGCTTAATTTCCGTCGGATAAAAAGACAAACGCGGGGGTGGCAACACCCCCGCGTTTTTTATTTATGACAATATCCTGCGGGCTTATTTCAGCGCAGGAACATCCGACATACTACGAATAGGCGACAAGAGATTTCCCCTCGGGACACATATCTTGTCGAGTTTATAAGGCCCGTGTTTATCGGGCGCAGGAAGCGTAACAGAAGAATTGGCACAAACTTCATTGACTGACATAAACAAACTATCAATTTTGATTTGCGCCTTGCCTCCATCCAACGTAGGGACTTCGTAAACAGCGCCGACAAAGGCCTGTTTATGCATAATAGCATCTTCAACTGGGTCAACAGCCTGGCTGGCATCCACACCAGTAACTTGAAACGGTTTAACGCATCCCGCCAATAAAAGTGGCGACAAGAGCGACAAAGATGCCCTCTTCATTTGTTTCATCATAAAACTCTCCATGAATATGTGTTCGCTGCGGAGAACCTATGTGCAATTCCTTGTTGTCGCAACACAAGAATCATCCTAAATATGGTTAACGGCTTACGGAAAAATTATTCCGCTTTCGCAATATGTTATCGGTTTATTGGCCAAAAACTGTTGCGGGATAAGCACAAATTCGGGGTTAGTCGGCAATATTTGCCGGTTTAATTAATCAAGTTTTCATAAAATTGGGACTATCCTTTAACCAATTGAGGGGTTGAGTAGGCAATAATTGCCTAGCAATGATTAAGGCGAGTGGTTTCTACGACATCCAAAACTTCATCCGAAGTTTCGTCATCTTAAGTGCAGGAGATACACGTGAACGCTTTTTTGCAAACCTTGCGTAATCTTGGCCCCCTGCGCCTCGCCGCTATCGCTATTGTGGGTCTCAGCCTGCTTGGCATGTTGGGCTTTATCACCACACGTATTTCAACGGCACCCTACGCGTTGCTCTATACCGAACTCGACACGCATGACAGCGGCGCGATTGCATCGAAACTCGACTCGATGAAAATTCCTTATCAGGTCGATGATAACGGTACCCTTATCCGCGTACCGGCCGATCAGGTCGGCAAGGTGCGCATGATGATGGCGTCCGACGGGTTGCCCAAAGGCGGTTCGATCGGTTATGAAATTTTCGACCAAAAAGAAGGCTTTGGCACCACAAGCTTCGTGCAGAATATCAACCACCTACGCGCCCTTGAAGGCGAACTTGCCCGTACCATTGGCTCATTAGATTCCATCCAAAGCGCCCAAGTGCATTTGGTGTTGCCACAGCGCGAACTCTTCAGCCACGCCGCACAAACCGCAACCGCGAGCATTTTCCTGAAAACGCGCAATGGTGCCGTGTTATCCCGCGAGCAAATCGCAGCCATTCAACATTTAATTGCGGCGGCTGTGCCGCAACTGCAACCCAATCAGGTTTCCATCGTCGATGAACGCGGCAATTTGCTGGCGCGCCCAACCGGTGACGGCGTTGCGGGCGGTGGTGGTGGCGATAATGACGATATGCGCATCCAATATGAACAGGCACAGGTTCGCAAAGTCGAAGATTTACTGAACCAGACTTTGGGTTATGGCAAAGTGCGCGCGCAAGTTTCCGCCGAAATGGATTTCGACCGCATCACGACCAGTTCGGAAATTTATGACCCCGAAAGCCAGGTTATCCGTTCGACGCAAAGCACCACGGAAGAATCCACCGACAACAGCAATAGCGGCTCCTCGGGCGGCGGCGTTTCGGTCGCCAACAGCTTACCGACCAACCCGCAACAAATCGCATCGGGTACACCCGCGACCAGCGGCAACAAAAACAATCACGCCGAAGAAACCACCAATTACGAAATCAACAAGACGGTTCGCAATCAGGTTCGCGAAGGCGGTCAGGTGCGTCATCTATCTGTCGCGGTTGTTGTCGATGGTTCTTATAAAACCGAAGGCGAAGGCAAAGATGCGAAGCAGGTTTACACGCCGCGCACAGACGAAGAAATGGCCAAGCTTAAAGACCTTGTGCGCTCTGCGGTTAATTTCGATGCCAACCGTGGCGACACGATTGACGTCACCAATATGCAATTCGCGCAAACCGACGCCACCAAGGACGCGGGCAGCCCGACTGATTTGATGGGCGTGCCGCGCGCCGAACTTCTGCATGTCGCCGAAACGCTTGTGCTGGCCATCATCGGATTATTGGTTGTGCTGTTGGTGGTGCGCCCTATCTTGCGCAAAATTCTGGAAAGCGCGGGCTCTGTCTCCTCTGACCAGCAAGCCTTGTTGTCGGGTGGCAGTTACGGCGGCGGGGTTGCGCAATTATCGGCACCCGGCGGCGTAAGCGCGGGCGAGCCTGAAGGCGAATCCGAAATCGAACGCATGATCGATATTTCCCGTGTCGAAGGACGGGTCAAGGCATCGTCGTTGCGTAAGGTCGGCGAAATTGTAGACAAGCACCCCGATGAAGCAATCGCTATCCTGCGCAACTGGATGTATCAGGAGAACCGCTAATGGCCGCACCCCGCCTCCGTGAAGATGTAAAATCCCTATCCGGGCTGGAAAAATCAGCACTGTTCATTTTGTCGTTGGGCGAAGAGCACGCAGCGCGTATTTTCGGTCATCTGAACGATGATGAAATCAAGGATCTGTCACAGGTAATGTCCAATCTGGGCAATGTCAGCTCCAACCTTGTCGAAAAACTGTTTATGGAGTTTGCGGAATCCATGTCGGCATCGGGCGGCACCGTCGGCACATTGGAATCCACCGAACGTTTGTTGATGAAGGTTTTGGACAAAAATCGCGTCGGCAATATTATGGAAGATATCCGCGGCCCCGCCGGCCGCACGATGTGGGACAAGCTGGCCAACGTCAATGAAGCGGTTTTGGCCGCCTATCTGAAAAACGAATATCCGCAAACGGTCGCCGTGGTCGTTTCCAAAATCAAGCCCGATCACGCCGCCCGCGTTCTGTCGCAGCTGCCCGAAAGCTTTGCGATGGAAGTTATCACCCGCATGCTGCGCATGGAATCGGTGCAAAAAGACGTTATCGACGATATCGAACGCACCTTGCGCAACGAGTTCATGAGCAATCTGGCGCGCACCAACCGCCGCGACAGCCACGAAATGATGGCCGAAATTTTCAATAATCTTGACCGCGCCAACGAAGCGAAATTTATGACCGCGCTGGAAGAACGCAACCGCGATGCCGCAGATAAAATCAAAGGCCTGATGTTCACCTTTGAAGATCTGCAAAAACTGGATGGCGGCGCTATACAGGCGATTTTGCGTGTGGCCGACAAAGGCAAATTGCCAACCGCCCTCAAAGGCGCATCGGATGCGATCAAGGATTTGTTCTTTGGCAATATGTCGGAACGTGCCGGTAAATTGCTTAAGGAAGATATCGCTGCCATGGGCCCTGTGCGTTTGAAGGATGTCGAGGAATCGCAGACCCATTTGATCGCCGTCGCCAAGGATCTGGCGGCCAAGGGCGAAATTGTCATAGCAAAGGATAGCGCAGAAGATGAACTTGTCTATTGATCCCAAAGAAGCGGCGGATACCCAACCCCGCAAATTTATGTTCGACCGCTCGTTCGACGACGCCGCCATTGTGCATCGCGCACAGGAACGCAAACCCGTTATCTTAAAACCCGAACAATATGACGCGCTGAAAAAAGAATCTTTCGATGCTGGGTTTGTCGAAGGAGAAAAAGCCGGCAAGGACGCGCAGACCGCGCATCTGGATGCGACGGTCGCCAAAATCGACGCCAGCATGGGTCTATTGATCAAAAGCATGGCGGCATTGGCCGAAGAACAACAAATCGATACGCGCAAGCTGGCTTTGTCGATTGCCAAAAAAATCCTGCCTCAATTTGCGGCGCGTAACGGCATGGCGGAAATCGAAGCCCTGCTCAATGACAGCATCCGCGAAATGGCGCGCGAACCACGTTTGGTCGTGCGTGTGCAGGAAAGCGAATTTGACGCGGTCAATGAACGGGTTCAGGCGATTGCGACGCAACGCGCCTATTCCGGTAAGGTGATCGTGTTGGCCGATGCCGAAATTCAGGCGGGCGATTGCCGGATTGAATGGGCCGATGGCGGCGTTGAACGCAATAGTGATTCCACGATGCAAAGCATCGAACAAACCCTGCTTCCAACCAATTAAAAGGAGACCGCTATGGCTGATGAAAAAGAAGGTTTTACGCTGAACGAATTGGAACCCAATGCCGGTGAAAACACGCGCGACGGGCAACCGATTACCTCCAGCGATCTGGACGCCGTTTACGGCATCCCGGTCGAAGTCGCCGCCGTTCTTGGCAAAGCCGAAATGCAGGTCAGCCATTTGCTGAAGCTGGGTCGCGGCGCTGTTATCGAACTCGACCGCAAAGTGGGCGAAGCGATTGATATTTATGTCAACAACCGTTTGGTGGCGCGTGGCGAAGTCGTGGTGGTCGAAGACCGCCTGGGCATCACCATGACCGAAATCATCAAATCGGACAGGATCGGATAAGGAAGAAGAGGATAAGGAGAAAAAAGAACGAGCAAAAACGAGGGTCGACCTCACCGATAACACTCATCTTTGCTCACCCTTTTCCCTAACCCCTTCTGCAACAACAGGATACAAGGACAAAACACTATGCGTCTTCTTATCGTCGGACAACTTGAAGGCCCCCTTGGCACCGCAGGGCGCATAGCGACCCAACGCGGCGCCAAAGTCGCCCATATCGACAGCGTGCAAGGCGCGTTAAACGCCTTGCGGAATGGCCAGGGCGCCGATCTGGTCATGTGCGATGTTGTGCTGGATATTGCGCAACTGATCGACAGTTTGAAATCCGAACGCATTACGGTTCCGGTTATCGCCTGCGGCGTGACCAATGACGCATCCGCCGCCGTTCGCGCCATTCGCGCGGGCGCCAAGGAATATGTGCCTTTGCCGCCCGATGCCGAATTGATTGCCGCCGTTTTGCAAGCGGTTGCCGAAGAAGATTCGACCTTTATCGCCAAAGACGCATCGATGCAGCCCTTGCTGCAAATGGTTGACCGCGTGGGCGGCAGCGATGCCTCGATCCTCATCACCGGCGAAAGCGGCACCGGCAAGGAAGTGATGGCGCGTTATATCCATCGCAAGAGCCGCCGCGCCGCAGGCAATTTCGTTTCCGTCAATTGCGCGGCCATTCCCGACAATTTGCTGGAGTCGGAATTGTTCGGCCATGAAAAAGGCGCGTTCACGGGTGCCGTCGCCCGCCGTATCGGTAAATTTGAAGAAGCCAATGGCGGCACCTTATTGCTGGATGAAATCAGCGAAATGGATATCCGTTTGCAGGCCAAATTATTGCGCGCGATTCAGGAACGCGAAATCGACCGCGTAGGCGGCACGCAACCGATTAAAATCGATATCCGCCTTATCGCGACATCCAACCGCGATCTGGAAGAAGAAGTGAAAGCCAAACGCTTCCGTGAAGATTTGTATTTCCGTTTGAATGTCGTCAATTTGCATTTACCGCCCTTGCGCCAACGCATTGCCGATATCGTGGCGCTGGCAACATACTTTGCCAATAAATATGCCAAAGCTAACGGTCTGCCGGAAAAAGTGATTTCGTCTGCATCCTCCGCCGCGTTGCAAGCCCATCATTGGCGCGGCAATGTGCGCGAATTGGAAAACACCATGCACCGCGCCATTCTTCTGTCGCAAACGCCGCAGATTGAACCTGAATCCATCATGTTGTCGGGTCAGGGTTTTGCCCCCGCCGTGTCACCAGCCGAATTGGTTGTTAAGGCCGCATCAGGCATTAACAGCAATGGCGGTTTGGTTGGCCGCACCGTGGCCGATGTCGAACGCGATCTGATCATCGACACGCTCAGCCATTGTTTGGGCAACCGCACGCATGCCGCCAATATTCTGGGTATTTCCATCCGCACCTTGCGCAACAAGCTCAAGCAATATGGTGATGAAGGCGTGCCTGTGCCGGGCGGAAACGAAGAACGCGCTGTTTCTTAAATCAGTTGGATTTAGGGTCTAGGCCTATAAATAACGTGAGGTTCTGTTTGAATAGGAAAACGAAATGCAAGGCGACAAACGATGCCGTACTTAATGTACGGCGAGTGCAGTCAACGCTGCAGTTCGCTTTCCTATTCAAACCCGTAGGGCGCGACGAAAATGCCGCCCGGACGTCACCAAAAAGCTTGTCCGTATCACGCGATACGCTCTGCGCTTTTTGGCTAGCCGGACAACATTTTCGACCGCGCAGAACCCACGTTATTTATAGGCCTAGACCCTAATGACCGATCAATCCACAACAGCATCCGACCCGTTTAGCGGCTTCTTCAAACGTGGCGAAGTATGGTTTGGTATCGGCCTGTTGATGATTTTAACGGGCTTGATATTCCCGTTGCCGCCGTTTCTGGTTGATATCGGCCTGGCGATTTCCATCACCTTCGCGGTTCTGATTTTGATGACCGTGTTGTTCATCGGGAAACCGTTGGAATTCAGCTCGTTCCCGACCGTCCTTCTTATCGCAACCCTTATCCGCCTTACGCTTAACCTTGGCACCTCGCGTCTTGTTTTGACCTACGGTAACGAAGGCACCGCAGCGGCGGGGCATGTGGTTGAATCTTTCGCCTCTCTGGTCATGGGCGGCGATTTCATCATCGGCGTGATTGTTTTTGCCATTCTTACGCTTGTCAATTTCGTGGTCATCACCAAAGGTTCGGGCCGTATCGCCGAAGTCGCGGCGCGCTTTACGTTGGATGCGATGCCCGGCAAGCAAATGGCTATCGACGCCGATCTGTCATCCGGCCTTATCAACGAAGATCAGGCGCGCAAACGCCGCAAAGAACTAGAAGACGAAAGCAGCTTTTTCGGTTCGATGGATGGTTCTGCCAAATTCGTGCGCGGTGATGCCGTTGCCGGTCTGGTCATCACTTTTGTTAATGCCATCGGTGGCATCGTCCTTGGCACCTTCCGTCACAACATGCCTATTTTGCAGGCGGCGGACACCTATGTTCGTCTGACGGTCGGCGATGGTCTTGTCACGCAAATCCCTGCCCTGCTGGTTTCCGTCGCCGCCGGTTTGCTGGTCACAAAAACCAATGTGCAAGGCTCAACCGACAAAGCCCTGTTCAACCAGCTGGCGGGATATCCGATGGCGCTGGGCATGAGTTCCGGCATGTTGTGCGTGTTGGCGTTACTGCCCGGTATGCCCTTCATCCCCTTTGCGTTGCTCAGCGCTCTATCCGGTTTCACTTGCTATATGGTCATTCAACAAGCCAAAAACCGTGTCAGTGACCAACTCACCACGGACAATAAAAACAAACCGGCGACTGTTGCCGAAGAACCGATTGCTAAATCCTTGTCCATCGACATGATCCGTTTGGAATTGGGCTATGCCTTGCTCAGCCTTATCAACAGCGAGGCAGGCCAACGTTTAACCGATCAGATTAAGGGTCTGCGTAAACAATTGGCGGGTGATATGGGTTTCATCATGCCTGCGGTGCGCATACAGGATAATTTGCAATTGCCTCCTAATTCTTATGTGTTGCGCGTCAAGGAAATTGAAGCCGGTCGTGGTGATTTGCGTCCCGGCATGTTGCTGGTTATGGACCCGCGCGGGCAAACCATCACTTTGCCCGGCGAAGCGACACAGGAACCAACCTTTGGTCTGGCCGCCACATGGATCGACCCGACCTACCGTGAAGAAGCATTGTTCAAAGGTTACACCGTTGTCGACCCACCAACCGTCATCACCACCCATCTGACCGAACTGGTCAAAGATAATATGTCGGAATTGCTGTCCTATTCCGAAACGCAAAAACTGCTGGATGAATTGGGTCGCGAGCAACAAAAACTGGTCGCCGATGTTATTCCGGGGCAAATCACCATCAGCGGTTTGCAACGCGTTTTACAAAATTTGCTGGCAGAACGTATTTCGGTGCGTGATTTGCCAACCATATTGGAAGGCATTTCCGAAGCAACCGCCGTTACGCGTAACCTGACCAATATTTCGGAACATGTGCGCACGCGTCTGGCGCGGCAAATTTCAGATGCCAACACCAATGATGTGGGCTATATTCCGATGGTGACATTATCTCCGGAATGGGAACAGGCCTTCGCCGAATATGTTATTGGTGAAGGCGACAATCGCCAATTGGCGATGCCACCCAGCAAGTTGCAACAATTCATCACATCCATCCGCCAAAGCTATGACCGCTTCGCCGCCATGGGTGAATCCCCTGTGCTGCTGACCAGTGGCCCCATTCGTGGTTATGTGCGTTCCGTGGTCGAACGGTTCCGGCCTTCGACAACGGTGTTATCGCAAAATGAAATTCATCCAAAAGCAAAAATTAAAACTTTGGGACAGATATGAAAATTGAGGCATTCGCATGCTAACCACTCTTGTCATCTGGAAGATTGCGCTAGCATCCGTAGGCATTGCGCTTATCTACTTTGAATGTTCCAAACAAGATTTCAGTTGGGCTGAAGATTTTTTTGCCAAGCGTTTATGGGATTATACATGGATTGGCTTGGGCATTGCCCTCATTGGCGAATCTTTGGGCTACTCCGAGATTTATTATTCACGCCGTTTATTTTTTCTATTCACTGATCAAGATTTTAATTCGCTACCAGATCCCGATTTTTTTGCTGGCGCCCTTCTTCTGATAGCTGTTCTGCGAATATTATTTGTAAAAATGTCCAACACATATTTAGATGAACAAAAGACCCCAGGGGATATTAATCTTAGGGAACTTGTTGGCAGCGAAGGGCATTTGTTAAAAGATTTACATGTGGGACAAACAGCCTTAATAAAAATAGAAAAACCATCTATCGTTGCCATACCTTTTGAATGTTTTTCTGACTCGGTACTTAAAGCTGGGTCTTATGTAAAAGTTATCGAAGTTGACTTTAATCTCCTAAAAGTTACAGGGGCCACAGCATGAGGCTTAAATCATTCCATGGTGCGACACTTACCGAGGCGATGCGGGCGGTTCGCGAAGCATTGGGCGAAAACGCGATTATCGTGGCAACCCGCGAAGATGAAACCGGGGGTGTACGCGTTACGGCGGCGATTGACGAAGTTCCCGTATCGTCGCCCGCCGCTACCAGACAATCCCTGCCTGTCGAAGATTCTTCTGAATCGCTGGAAATTATCGCCGAAGCCCTGACCCGCCATCATGTACCGACAAATCTGGCAGAAAAACTGATGGCGACATCGACCCAATTCGCCAATGATGATGCTTTGCTTGCGCTCAGCGCCGCGATTGACATGCATTTTAAATTCACGCCGGTCAACGAAGACAAACCATTGATGCTGGTGGGGCCACCGGGCGCAGGCAAAACCCTCTGTATCGCCAAATTTGCCACCAAATCGATTATGACCAAAAAGACACCGACTGTCATCAGCACCGATCTGGAACGTGCCGGCGGGATGGAGCAACTCGCCGCCTTCACGCGCTTGCTTAAACTCAATCTGGTAGAAATCGAAGATTGGCATTCCTTACGCGACATTATTTCGATGCAAAAGGGCAACCCGATTTTCATCGACACCGCTGGCCGCAATCCGTTCGATGCGGCAGAGCGCGAAATTTCGCGTGAATATATTTCGGCTGTTGGCGATGCGGCGCTTGTGTTGCCAGCGGGCTTGGATGCGGTTGAAGCAATCGAACTGGCGCATGAGTTTAAACATTTGGGCGCATCGCGCCTGATCATCACGCGTATAGACAGCATGCGCCGCATGGGCAGCCTGTTGCGCCTTGCCCATGATGCGCGTTTGCCTCTGGCGAATTTCAGCGCGAGCCACAAAGTGACCGAAGCGCTTGCGCCGCTCAACCCCGTGATACTTGCGCGCATGATATTGAAAAAACCCGGCGAGAAAAACGCCGCAGAACAACCCGCAGAAAAATCCAAATCCGTTTATGGAGGCGCCCAATGACCGACCCCATCCCCCTGAAAACCGACAAGCAAGCAACACCGATATCGTCGTTGCAATGCCCGAATATGATAGCGGTCGCCAGCGGCAAAGGTGGCGTGGGCAAAACATGGTTTTCCATCACTTTGTGCCATGCGCTGGCGAAAATGGGCAAAAAAGCCTTGTTATTCGATGGTGATTTAGGTTTGGCCAATGTCGATATTCAATTGGGCATAACACCCGATAAGGATTTGGGCGCGGTTGTGGAAGGTTCGTCATCATTGGCATCTGCTGTCACCAAATATCCCGAAGGGGGTTTTGATATTCTGGCCGGACGTTCGGGCTCCGGCTCGCTTGCCACGCTCGCGTCGCAAAAACTTTCCGAAGTACGCAACGACCTGATTAATTTGGCGAAAAATTACGATGTGCTGGTAGTCGATTTAGGCGCAGGTGTCGAACGGCCCGTTCGGCAAATGGCCGGCCCCGCCGCCTATACGCTTGTGATGGTGACGGATGAACCGACATCGCTGACAGATGCCTATGCCTTTATCAAGCTTGGGCGCGCCGCAAATCCGTTGGCCGAAATGCGTATCGTCGTGAATATGGCGGCCACACCGAACGAAGGGCAAAAGACGTTTGAAACCATCCGCAAGGCATGCGAAAATTTCCTGCATTACACGCCGGAACTGGCGGGCGTTATCCGCCGCGATACTAAAGTGCGCGAAGCGATCCGCGCCCAGACGCCCTTGCTGACCCGCTCGCCCGCTTCCGATGCCGCTTCGGATGTCGAAGCGATAGCGGCGCAGTTGCGGTTGTAGCCATTACTTTTTAAGCTTAAGCCCTAGTAGCGGCAGGGAAACCTTGCTTGCTTCTTGCAAGACGCGCTTCCATCTCTGCGGCTCTTTCTATTACCTTGTGCACTAACGATAGTTCATTAGCCACGGCTAGAACATCATTGAGGATTCGAGCAGTATCCTTTAATTCCACAGCGGCTTGTTGCGCCAACAATTCTACTCCTGCAGCATAAGATGCAACCTCAGCATCATGTCCAAGCAAACGCCAAGATTTCAAAGACCATGTAGGAAGTTTTATTTTTATACTGGTATCAGGCGTTCCATTCACATAAGGAGTAGCCTGCACAACCTCTACAAGGTACGGTGTTTCCCCGCAATCGCGAGGCCCCGCTTCACGCCCCATACGAGTCACAACATATTGCTGGCGTGGGGGCGCAAACCAGCTATCCATAACCGCAGCATCCACAAACCGAGTGCACTGGAATTGCCCGCCGTCACGAGAACATTCTATGACAGAAGAATTCTGACCGTCAGAGCGCTGTAGTTCCCACCGAAGTTGACGGAAAAGCATCTTGGCATCAAATATATCGCCAGCCTTAATATCAAATTTCTTCACGTTATTCTTCCTTATGTAATTAAAAAATCGTGGTGTGCACCACCCCTCGTATGAAAACAACCTATGATATTGGTCAAAAGAGTGTCAACCCTGTTTCAGAACCCAACAAAACGTGCTAATCCATTGCTATGGTTGATATTAACGCTATCGCACCGCCTCCTCTTCCCGCCGCCGCAACAACACCGGCGCTGACCGCTATTCAGGTTGCCGTCACCGATGTATCGCAAGCGTTGGCGGATTTAACCCGTTCTATCCAAACCAATGCAACGCCGGTTGCGGTTTCTGATGGCGGCGCGAATATCACCCTGACCACCTCGCTGGGCAACATCACGGTTACATTGGCGCAGCAGCTTGGCGCGGCGGAAAAACAAAACCTGACCCAACAGCTGATGAATTTGGTACAGACGCAAAAACCGTTGACGCTGACCATTCAACCCGGTTCGCCACCAACACAGGCCGTTCTTTTGCTGCCCACATCATCCACGGCTACACCCGCGCCGGTTACCAATACACCGCCCCCGTTGTCCCCCACATCTGCGACACCACTTGTGGCGGGCAATGAATTTCCGGCGGTGGTTTTGCCCAATAATATTGCACCACCACCATTATCGGCTTTAACGACTGCGCCCCAGATTTTGGATCTTGCCCCCGCTGTCTCTGCCGTAGCCACACAACCCGTTACGATATCTTCCGCTTCTGCGCCGGTGAATCCTGCCACGCTTCCTTCTGTGCAAACCGCTGCACCAACCACCGTTGCCAACCCCGTGACTCAGCCGCCGCAAATCCCCAACCAACAAACCCCAACTCCGCAAACGCCACCTCAGGCCGCACAACAATCTCCATCTGTGCCAAACCAAACAAATGCGCAGGCACCTGCGACGATACAACAACAACCCACCGCCAACATGCAACCAACACCCCAAGCGGTGGCACCAACAACCGCGCCCGCCTTGCTTCAACCGGGCGCGCAAGTAACAGTGCGCGTGGTGTCTGTCTTGTCATCCAACGAAACGCCGCCACCACTCGCCCCCAACCAGATGCTTGCGACGGTTACCGCCATCGGCACCAACGGCAATCTGGTTCTGAAAGCAGGCGATACCACTTTGTTTGTCAAAGCGCCCGCTTCGTCGCCCGTCGGCACGCAAATCATCATCACCGTCGATCCGGCCAAAAACACGGCCGCCCTTGTCATTCGGCCAGCCACCACAAATAATTTCCCCACTTTGCCCCAGGCGCTTGCCGAGCTGGCGCAAATCTCGCCACAAATTGCGGCACAGGTTTTCGCATCATCCATTCCGCAACCCACTGCCGCTCTGCCCGGCGCTTTGATGTTTTTGTTTAATGCGTTCAAACAAGGCAATGTGCGCGGCTGGCTGGGTGAGGATGCAGTCGAAACGCTGACGCGCTTTGGCAAATCGGAACTGGTCAACAGCCTATCGCGCAACCTAAGCGAAGCCGGTCAACCGGTGCAAGACCCGGTTGTGGGCGAATGGAAAGCCTATCCCATTCCGCTTTATGCCCAACAACAATTTCAGGCTTTGAATTTGTATGTGCATAGCGACCGCGATGCGCGCCGCGAAGAAGGCGCACCGGAAAATGCCGCCCCCAATACTGTGCGTTTTCTTATCGATATGCGGCTCAGCAAGCTGGGCAATATGCAGGTCGATGGTTTTGTGCAGAATAAGAAACTGGATATGGTCTTGCGCAGCGAAGCCAACCTGCCTGACGGATTACACAACGAACTTCGCGCCGCCTATATCCGCGCTGTCGGCGCCGTGGGTTACGCGGGGACGTTGAGTTTCCAGATAGGGCGGCGTCATTGGATGGTGATGCAACCACCGCCGGTTAAGGGCATTGTGACCTAGTCACCGCGCTTGCGTTCATGCATCACACTACCTATTTCATCCAGATCGATAGTTTCGCGCCGGCGCTCTTCGGCATTCTCAACCGCTATGCGTTGCTCTTCGGCAATTTCATAACGTTTTTGTTCTTCGAATAATTCCGCTAATTTATCCTGCGCGATTTTCACCGCCTGCGCCGCTACTTTGCGTTCTTCTTCCAACGCGCGGCCTTTGATAATAACGCCTTTCAGGAACGCGCCATAGGTCGCACGCGCGGCCTCATCCTGCGCGGCAGCCTGTTCCCGCGCTTTCATAATTTCCATTTCCGTGATGCGGCGCTCGATAGCTTCCAGCTGATCATACAACCGCGCCAGATGTTGCCTCTGTTCATCCACATAAGTCTTTTGCAATTTAATAAGTGTTTGCAGGCTTTTCACGGCCAACTAACCCCAAGAATTTGCGCAAGGCGCGAATATGATGCAGAAAAATCAGTATGCTCTTCCTTACCCTGCCGTAAAAAATCTTCCAACGGCGCATAGAAATTAATCGCTTCATCCACCTCGGCGTTACTGCCTTTGCGATACGCGCCCAGCTTGATCATCTCGGCCATATTTTCATAAGCCGCCAAATATCGCCGCGCACGCGACACCAGCAGATTCTCGTTTTCGTTATTGCATCCCGGCATCGTCCGCGAAATGCTGCGCAAAATATTCACCGCCGGAAAACGCCCGCGTTCAGCAATGGCGCGGTCAAGCACAATATGCCCGTCTAAAATGCCCCGCGCCGCATCGGCAATCGGTTCGTTATGGTCATCACCGTCCACCAAAACCGTGAACAACCCCGTGATACTGCCCCGCCCCTGTTCGCCCGGCCCGGCGCGCTCCAACAATTTTGGCAGTTCGGAAAATACCGTGGGTGGATAGCCTTTGGTGGTCGGCGGTTCGCCCGCCGCCAATCCAATTTCGCGTTGCGCCATCGCAAAACGCGTGATGCTGTCCATCAAACACAAAACCTGTTTGCCAGAATCACGAAAAAATTCCGCCAGCGCCAAAGTCATAAAAGCCGCCTGCCGCCGCATCAATGGCGCTTCGTCGGATGTCGCCACAACAACCACGCTTCGTGCCAAACCTTCTTCGCCCAAATCATCAAGGATAAATTCCTGAACCTCGCGCCCGCGTTCGCCGATCAACCCGATCACCGAAATATCGGCCGATGTATAACGCGCCGCCATCGACATAAGCGTGGATTTACCGACGCCAGAGCCCGCAAACACGCCCATGCGTTGTCCCTGACACAAGGTGGCGAAGGCATTGACGGAGCGTATGCCCAGATCAAGTTTGCCGCCGACACGTTGGCGGGTGTGCGCTGCGGGGGGAGGGCTGCGCACCGGGCGCGATGCGTTGCCCGAAGGCAATGGCCCTTTGCCGTCAATCGGTTCGCCCAGCGCATTAATAACACGCCCCAACCATTCGGTCGTTGGCGCTATCACCGGCTGGGCATCGCCGACTTCGACCTTGCAACCCAAACCAACACCTTCCAAGGGCGCAAAGGGCAGCATCAAGGCATGCCCATCGCGGAAACCAACCGCTTCGCACAACACATGGCGGTCGCCACGCGCAATAACATTGCAACGCGCGCCCACGGACAAATGCCCTTCGATGCCCGCAACTTCGATCAACAATCCCTGCACGCCCACCACACGGCCAAAAAGTTTGACGGTGGGGATGGCGTCGATGCGGTTGATAAGGGTGGTGATGTCTTTGCTCATGAAACTCCGAAGCATTTAGTCGCGATTGCAAACGTATGAATGGCTTGTTTTGCAACCTCTATACTGCCCCTGTTTCACTTGCTTTTCCAGCCTATTTCCATCACTACTTACATAGCTTTGGAATCAGTTATGTCTCGCTTGTCCGCCCTCATCACCTATATCAGCGCAATGCCTAAAAGACTCTTTTGGGCCTTTGTCGTCACGCATCTTGTGCTGTGGACCGCCATCCCCAGCCTTTTAAGCCCCAACCTGCCTTTGGATATGATCGAAGGCTATGCGTGGGGCAAAGAATGGTTGATGGGCACACATAAACACCCGCCTATGCAGGCATGGATTTTGGAAAGCCTGTTCACCATCACAGGCCGCGCGCGTTGGGTTCCCTATCTGGCCAGCCAGTTGTCGATTATTACGGCGTTCTGGGCGGTGTGGCAAACGGGGCGGCGCATCACGGATGAACGCACCGCGCTGATCGGCGTTTTGCTGTTGGAAGGCATTATCTATTACAATTTCACCTCGCCGGAATTTAATCCCAATGTTTTGCAAATTCCGTTTTGGGCATTGATCGGCTGGTCGTTCCATAAAGCGGTCAAGGAAAACAAAGCCGTCGATTGGATATTGCTGGGCATCTGGGGCGCGCTCGGTATGTATTCAAAATACAGCACCTGCCTTTTGTTGTTGATGCTGGGCATGTGTTTACCCTGTCATCGCGATGGGCGGCGGCGGCTTCTGGGCTTTGGCCCTTATCTTTCGCTGGCGACAGCCTTGATTGTTTTTCTGCCGCATCTGAACTGGCTTATCCATAATCATTTCCTGCCTTTGCAATATACGCAAGGCAGATTGGAACGCAACTCCGACCATTATTCGGCGCTTGTCACGACCGGCCTGATGGTCGCCGGACAGCTTATCGCTTTGATGTTCGCGATGGTTCTGGTCATTGTTTTGTATGACCGTCGCCGTTCGCCCAGCCAACCACCGGCGCCATCTTTCGATCGCGTGTTTTTGACCTTCGCCGCTTTTGGCCCCTTTATCACAATGTTCTGCGCGTCGTTGATATTCGGTTACCATATACGCGATATGTGGCAAACGCCGTTCTGGAATTTTACCGGCCTGTGGGTTGTTGTTTTTCTGCGCCCCGCTTTGACGCCCGTTGATATGCGACGCTTTGGCATGATGTGGCTGGTTGTTTTTTCTGTCGGGCTTCTGGCTTTCTCGGCCAATGAATCCCTTTCGCCTTATGTGACGGAAAAACCGAAACGCACGATATTCCCGGGCAAAAAATTGTCACAAATTATCGTGGATACGTGGCACGTCAAATACAACACGCCTTTGCGTTATGTTATCGGCGATGTGTGGCCGGCGGGCAATGTGGCGTGGTACGCCGATGACCGTCCCTCTGTTTATATGGAAGGCGACGCGGCCATAAGCCCTTGGATTAATCAGGATGATTTCAAAAAATCTGGCGGGGTTATAGTCTGGTGTATCAAATGCGGCAGAGAAGCGCCCAAAAGTGATGATGAACCGTCTTTCCTGCAATCTACTTTTCCTCAAGGTCAGGTTCAACCACCGCTGACATTGACTCGGTTAACCTATGCCGATGTGCCGCCCATTGTGATGGGCTGGGCAATTATTCCACCGGAATAAGGGGGTTTTGCGCCTCTTGCCTATTTTTTAAAATGGGCGCAACATTTTGACAGTTCTTAAAGTCAAGGAGAATCCCATGATGAATGGCAAAAATTTGACAAACGATTCCGGCTCACAAGAAATCATCGAAAGTGTTGGCGGAAGCAGCACCGAAACTGTCATAAACGAAGGATGGGGCGGAACAAAACGTCCTATTTTAAGATATATACCAACAATCATAACCCCCGAAGGCGTGGGCGGTTAAGCCTCTCTCCAAAAATTTTAATGGTCGCCCGTCGCAAGATTGGCGACCATTTTTTGTGTAATAGACTATTTGGTATTGGCGCGGGTTTTTGCTAGTTTTCAGCATCAGAAACCACAGGATTCTCTATGTCTCTCCAAATCAAAACTTTCAATAACCAATCCGGCGGCGGCAATGCTTTTTACAAAGCCGTGACGCATCCCCTCAGCGCGGACAAAGCGCGTGAATTGCTGGGCAATTTAAAAACGGGGCCGGTCGCAATTTATGATCCGCTGGGTCAAATCGACAGCTTTGCCGAGTTTTTTCCCCTGAACGGCATCGAAATTATCGGTTATTTCGTGCAAGACACCGAACAAGTCGGCAAAGATTGGAATGGCAACAAGGCGCACCCCGTCACAGCCTTGAAAGAATCCGTCTGCAAAAATATTTTTGTGGCCGCGTTTGACGCCACACGCTTTGTCGACCATATCAAACTTTTCACGCCGCCCGCCACGCGCATCCTTAGCCTTGACGCGTTGCGCCTGCCTGATGCAATGCTCAGCGACCGCCGCACCTATTGCGCCAACCTCAATTTCGCCACCAATTTCGCGTTTTTCCGCGACAGCGAAGGCCACCATACCAAAATCGTCACCACGAATTACTGGAGCAATTATGGCAGCATCGCGCCGCGCATGTGGTGTTATTTGATCGACGGCGCGGGCAAAAAACTGGCCGAATGGTTTGAAACATTGCCAGCCGCCAATGCCAGCATCGTGTTTGACAGCGCGGAAATCCGCGCCCGCTATAATTTGCCCGAATTCACCGGCCAGCTTTTCCTGCAAACCGTCGGCGCGGCCGGGCATGATATTGTGAAATATGCGCTCGACACCTATGGCGACGATGCCACTATGCTTTCCTGCACGCATGACGCCAACGCGTGGCCCGCCAACCACTATGCGGGATTGCCAGCACCGACCGATGATGAAACGGTTGTGTTGTGGCTGCAAAACAGCCACCCGCGCGAAATTCCCGCAGGTGAAATCGGTTTAAATTTGATGGGCAGCGATAAAATCATCTATCTCGATAAAAAAATTCCGCCCTATGGCACCTACAAACTTGATGTCGCTGAATTACTGCCCAAAGCGCGTTGGCCGCAACAGATCGAAATTCAGGCAGGCAAAAATTTTGTGCGCCCGCGTTATGAAATCACTACCAAAAGCAATGGCCATATGCGCATCGCACATCCCAATGTGGAACGCGAGGATTTGAAACCCGACCCCAAACTGGCGGAACTTGGCGGCCTGCTCGGCAAATTATTCATCCTGCCTGCGCCTATTCTGCCCCTCGACCGCTATACATCCATCGCACTGCCCACACCGATGGCGACGGGACAAAAACATTTACCCGTGAAAGCATTAATATATGATGCGCGCGGCAAGCTCGCGCTGGAACATAAATTCGGCAATTTGAAACGCAGCGATTCCGTCGCGCTGGAAATCAATGAAATTCTCGCAGGCAAAAAACTGGATGGCGGCTATGGCCATCTGGAAATTATTTATGATTTCGATGCGGGCGTTGAAGCCGATGGCTGGCTGCACGCCTTATTCCGTTATCATGACCGCACATCGGGCCATGCGGCGGAAACCAGTTTCGGCGCGCATGTTTTCAACACCGTTCTGACTTATAAAAACGAACCCCAATCCTATGCTGGTCGCGCACCCGGCCTCAGCACACGTTTGTTCCTGCGCGTCGGCGCGAAACCTTATGATACAATGTGCCATCTGATATATCCGGCATCCCTGCCGTGGCACCCCACATCGGACACGGTGTTGGCGCTCCATTCCAGCGAAGGCAAAGAAATTGCCAAGAAAACGGTACGTATCGCCTGTGGTGGTTCATTACTGTGGAAAGTCAGCGAAATCTTCACGGAAGATCAGCTGAAAAATGCAGGCACAGCGCCCTATGTCATCATACGCGATACCACATGCCGCTTATTCGGCTATCACGGGTTGCTCAGCGCCGATAAGGCGTTCAGCCTTGATCACATGTTTGGATTTTAAAAAGTCACATTACTTTTTCTTCAACCGGTCGATCAACGCGCGATAACCCTGATAATTTTCCTGCTGTAAAAAACGTGCGACACGGCCAATGGTGGTGACGCTTACCCCCGTTTCCGCATGAATTTCGCGGTAGGATAATTTGCCTTCATCCAGCATCCGCGCCACGACCCAGCGTTCTGACAAATCCTTAATCTCCTTCGGCGTGCAAATATCGCGCAGGAAACGGCGGCATTCATCCGCGTCTTTCAAGGCCAGTAAGACTTCGATCAGGTCTTTTTCGGCTTTTACATTGGTCGATTTCATGATGTCTTGCCTTCTGTTTTGCAATCAGCCTATCCTAATACAATCAGTTTATATGCCAAACGAAAACAATGCCCGCCCAACGCCAAACTAAACTACCCGCCGCATCTTCGCCGGTACCGCTCAGCGATGTCAAACGTATACGTGCCCTGCTTATCGCCGCCGCGCACGCAGGGCTGGCCTTGTCCTACTCCCAAACGTTGGAAAGGCTGGGGCATCGCTTTACGCGCCCCAAAATGCGCACTCTTTGTAAAACGATGGATGTCATCGATACGGCATTTGAAGCAGAAAAAGCGCCCGGCCTCGCGGTGCTGGTGGTTCGTCAGTCAGATGGTCTGCCAGGACAAGGCTGGTGGATAGGCAAAACAGAAATGGCGGATTACGACGGCCCTTGGACCGGCCCGCAAGCCGAAGCCTTTGTCAAAACGCGTCAGAAACGCGCTTTCACCTACTGGAAAAAGAAAAAATCATAGGGATTTATGCTTGAGACGATTTCGGATGTTGTGTTGAAAATCGTGATTTTTTAAATTTTTGCAAGGCAAGCGTATTAAACATACGCGCGTTGCAAAAATTTTAAAAAGCGCGATCTACGGTTAACAGACGAGATTGTCCTTATTCCCACTCAATCGTGCCGGGCGGCTTACTGGTTACATCATAGGTGACGCGATTAATACCGCGCACCTCATTGATAATCCGCGTTGCGCAACGCGCCAAAAATTCATGCTGGAACGGATAAGCTTCGGCCGTCATGCCATCCACCGAAGTCACGGCGCGTAACGCCAAAACATAATCATAAGACCGCCCGTCACCCATTACACCAACCGTGCGCACTGGCAACAACACGGCAAAAGCCTGCCAGATTTCATCATACAAACCGGCCTTGCGGATTTCATCCAGATACACGACATCCGCCTGACGCAAAATTGCCAAACGATCCGGCGCAATTTCGCCAAGGACGCGACTGGCCAAACCGGGCCCGGGGAACGGATGCCTTCCAACGAAAGATTGCGGTAATCCCAATTCGCGCCCCAAAACGCGCACTTCATCTTTGAACAATTCGCGTAATGGTTCGACCAGTTTCAACTTCATACGTTCGGGCAAACCGCCGACATTATGATGCGATTTGATCGTGACGCTGGGGCCGCCGGTAAAGGAAACGCTTTCGATAACGTCGGGGTATAATGTGCCCTGCGCCAAAAACGCGACATCCTGAATTTTATGCGCTTCGGCATCGAATACATCGATGAATAAACCGCCGATAATTTTGCGCTTTTTCTCGGGGTCGCTGACGCCTTGCAAGGCCGTCAAAAACCTCTCGCCCGCATCCACATGCACCAATGGAATGTTATAATGTTGACGGAACAGATCGACAACCTGTTGCCCCTCACCTTCACGCATCATGCCGGTATCAACAAAAATACAGGTTAATTGATCGCCAATCGCCTCGTGGATCAACACAGCCGCAACCGCGCTATCGACACCGCCCGACAAGCCGCAAATAACCTTGCCCTTGCCGACTTGCTTGCGGATTTTTTCAATCTCGGTGGCGCGAAACGCCGCCATGCTCCAATCGCTGCCGCAGCCACAAATTTTATGCACAAAGTTGCTGAGCAGCTTTGCGCCATCCGGCGTATGCACCACTTCGGGGTGGAACATCGTCGTGTAAATGCGGCGTTTTTCATTGGTGGCGATGGCGAATGGCGCGCCTTCGCTGGTCGCCGCCACACTAAAACCTTCGGGCAATTGCGTCACGCGGTCGCCGTGGCTCATCCACACCTGTGGCTTGCTGTCTTTTGTCCATACGCCGTCGAACAATGCCGACGGGCGTTTAATCTCGATTGTCGCCTTGCCAAATTCACGCGCATGGCCGCCTTCGACCTTGCCGCCCAATTGCAAACAACTTGTCTGTTGCCCATAACAAATCGCCATAACGGGCACGCCCAGATCGAACACCGCTTGGGGCGCGCGCGGGCTGTCTTTGTCCAATGTCGAACATGGCCCACCCGACAGAATAACGCCCTTGGGATTATAGGCGTGAACCTGTTCATCGGTGCGGTTGAAAGGTTGTATTTCGCAATACACGCCGGCTTCGCGCACACGCCGCGCGATCAACTGGGTCACTTGCGAACCGAAATCGAGAATGAGGATTTTATCCATAATTGTCATTTTAGCTCCTTAACTTTATCCCACTCAGCTTTTAGAATGTGCTTTGCTTTTTCAACAAAAGAATCGCGAGCCTTTATCCATTTTTCTGAGTTTTCTTCGCTAAAAACATACTCGTCACCATTTTCACCCTTTTTATCATGCTCATCCCAGCATATATTTGTAAAAACCAACATTTCTCTATTTAAATCTCTGTGCTCTGGTTCATTAGGGTTTAACATAAGTTCAATATATGTCTGCTTCTCAACAAATTCATCCAACACTTCTTGTTCAACCGATTTTTCTTTGATTAATTCTTGATGCATAATAGCTGTAGTAAGAGCAAGAAGCCGAGAAATGCTCATTCGCAATTTTTCAATCCACTCTTTTCGAGATGCGGCAACCAAATTGGCATTAATTTGCGCAATAGTTATCGTTTGAGTGGCTTGAATTTGTTGTGTTGCAATATCCCGAGATGTTTTTTGCTGATATTTTGAAGACCAGAAAGTAAGGCCAGCAACTATAAGAGCTACAACATTTGTCAAAACAGGTATTAAATTTTCAAATAAAGACTGCTGATTTTTAATAACATCAGTTAATCGATTAACGTCAGCTGCCAGCCCGACGAGAACCTCAGTAATATCTGGTTCCAAAAAATTCACAACGACCTCAAGCTTTCTTTTTAAAACCTTCCAGAACCATTCTGTGAATTTGTGGCTGCGCCAGGCGTAGCCCGAAGGGCGAAGACTGGTGCGGGCAGCCGGAATTGAACCGGCACGTCCGTGAGGACTCAGGATTTTAAGTCCTGTGCGTCTACCAATTCCGCCATGCCCGCAAACCTGAGGCAACTTATCAGCAATCCCTGATAAAGCCAATGCCGGACAGTAAAAATTGATTTTTAAGGTTAAAAAATAGAGTGTTGCGCTTCGGGGCTGTGGGCTTTATACATAGCCCCCGATTCCCTGGTAGCTCAGCGGTAGAGCAGGTGACTGTTAATCACCGGGTCGGCGGTTCGA
>JAMFSS010000003.1 GCA_026225415.1 Alphaproteobacteria bacterium
AAAAACTTAGGCTTACGCTCTTGGGGCGTAAGTCTTAGTTTTTGCAGGTGGGGGTGTTCTGTTTGTGTACAGAAAGGTTTTAACCCCGTTCCCCAAAAACCCCCGTACCCACCCGTACCTCCGTCGCACCACATTCAATCGCCACCAAATAATCCGCGCTCATCCCCATGCTTAAATGCGGCATACCCAACCTGTCGGCCAACCCGCGTATCGCCCCAAAAAACGTCCGCGCATCGCGCCCCTGCGGCGGAATGCACATCAAGCCGGTAATCTCCAACCCGATATCCCGGCAATGCGCCAAAAAATCCTCAACCTCGCTCACGGCAATGCCCGCCTTCTGCGGTTCATCCCCCATATTCACCTGAAGTAATAAACGCGGTTTCCGCCCTGTCTTTGCAATGGCCTTGGCCAAAGCCTCCGCCACCGAAACCCTGTCCACCGTCTGAATAACATCGAACAATGCAACCGCGTCCGCCGCTTTGTTGCTCTGTAACGCGCCAATCAAATGCAACACAATATGGGGATACTGCGCGCGCAGGGCGGGGAATTTCTGCGCCGCCTCCTGCACATAATTTTCGCCAAACACATGCTGTCCGGCGGCTATTGCCTGTCCAATCTCATCCACACCTTGCGTTTTGCTGACCGCAATCAAAGTCGCATCGCCTATCTGCGCTTTGATGCGCGCCAGATTATCGGCGATGAGACTCATGGATGTTTCGTCATCTGGTGCCAGCGATTAATATTGGCATCCTGCGTCGCCAGATCGGCGGCAAAGGCGTGGCCTCCTGTGCCATCGGCCACGAAATACAGAAAATCATTATGTTCCGGATGCGCTGCCGCCTGCAAAGCCTTCACACCGGGGCTGCAAATCGGCTGCGGCGGCAACCCGTCGCTGGTGTATGTGTTCAACGGCGACGCGAACGCCAAATCCTCATGCGTCAAGGGCCGCCCCAAATCATTGCGCCCGTCGGTCATCGCATAAATAACCGTGGGGTCGGATTGCAGGCGCATATTCTGCTGCAACCGATTATAAAAAACACCGGCAATGCGCGGCCGTTCATCCGGCTTCGCGGTTTCTTTTTCAACAATCGACGCCATCACCACCAATTGATGCGGCGCCTGCAACCCAATGCCCATATCGCGGTTCTCCCAAATTTCGCCGAGCCTGTCCTGCATCGCTTTTTGCATGCGGCCAATAATCGCATCACGGCTATCGCCAAAATCATACCGATAGGTTTCGGGCAACAAAGACCCTTCCGGCGGCGTGACCGTCACCGCACCGCTCAAGGCAGGGTCGGCATCCAATAAACGCACAACATCAAAACTGGTCAAACCTTCGGCGACGGTAAACATCCGCACGACCGATTTGCCATCGCGCATCATGCGGGCAATCGCCAACGCGCTTGCATGCGGCGCAATCTCATACTCGCCTGCCTTTAACGCGCCGCCCACCAAAAACTTCGCGGCGATATGAAACAAAGGCGCCGCATAAACGGCCTTTTGCCCGGCCAATTGCGCCGCAATCTCGCCGGTATGCATGCCGTGGGCCACGATAATCGTCTGTTTATCACTGGCAGGCCCTGGCGCGATTATCCCCACCACGGCCACGCCACCAAGAACAACCCCAGCCACAAAAGCGCGTTTCATAAAACGCCCTATCAAAGATCCACGGTGCGCCGGCTGATTCTGTAACATGTGTTTTTAGGGTTTTGTTTACCAGGAGAGCAGAGGATATACTGAATTTATTCCAAAAGCCAAGAGCCACCAATGCCTAAAAGAGCCGCCATTTTCGATTACGACCACACGCTGATCACGGGCGACAGCTTCATGCCCTTTCTGGCGGCGGTGGGTGGCCGCGTCAAACTCTATGCAACGCTGGGAACGGGTCTTGTGCTGTTGGGTTTCCACCGCCTGCGCGGCGATGTTACGGACCCGCGCCATTTCATCAAAGACTATCTGCTGAAAAAAATTCTGGCGGGCAGGGCGCGGGACAGCGTGCAACAGGCGGCCATCAAAACCCGTCATTGGCAAAAAGAAAACCCCGAAGTCATGTTGTCGCTGCGCGAACATGCCGACCGCGGCGATATCATCGTCATCGCCTCTGGCGGGCTTAATCTGTATCTGCCCGAATTGCTGCGCAACACGCCCTACCACGCGCTTATCTGCACCGATATCGGCATGGACAAAGATGTCCTGACAGGCGACATGATCAACGGCAATTGCGTGCGCCTGCGCAAGGCCGAACGCGTGGCCGAATGGCTGGCTGCCAACGGGCCATTTGATGAAATCCACGGCTATGGCAACGCGCCGCATGATCTGCCGATGCTGGAACATGCCACCCACAAAAATATTATCTGACGCATGAAACAAATCCTCACCCCCGCCGTTCTCAAAATCATCCATTCGCTAAGGGAAAAGGGCGAAACACGCATAGTAGGCGGCGCGGTGCGCGACGCGGCGATGCAACGCGACATCGGCGACATCGATATGGCAACCACGGTTCTGCCGCAACAAATGATGGAAATTCTGCCGCAGCGTGGCATTAAATGCGTTCCCACAGGTTTGGCGCATGGCACCATAACGGCGGTTGTCGATCATGTGGGGTATGAAATCACCACGCTGCGCCGCGACATCGCAACCGATGGCCGCCACGCCACGGTGGCTTTCACGGATGATTGGCAGGCCGACGCCGCGCGGCGCGATTTCACCTTTAACGCGCTGTCGATGGATGACACCGGCAAAATTTACGACTATTTCAATGGCACCGCAGATGCGCAGGCGGGGCGCGTGCGTTTTATCGGCGACGCCAATGCGCGTATCACCGAAGACGTCTTGCGCATCTTGCGCTTTTTTCGTTTCAACGCGTGGTTTGGAAAGGATGTCGATGTTGATGGCCTCGTCGCCTGCCGCACCAATGCCAACCTTATCCCCACTTTGTCGGCAGAACGCGTCGCCAAAGAAACACTTAAACTACTGGCCGCACCAACCAACCCCGCGCCGGTGTGGGAAACCATGCTGCAAAATAATATCGCGCAATATATCTCGCCTCATGCCACCAACATTCAACGCCTCGCCGCGCTTGCGCAAACCGGTGATGGCCTGTTATCACTCGCCGCCTTGCTGCCTGAAGACGAAACCATCGCGGCATCAACCGCATCGCGCCTCAAACTGTCGAACAAAGATACCGAAGCGCTGACCTCACTCGCCAAACTTCCCGCCTTGCTGCGCGGCAATCTCGCACCCATCAAACTGCGCCCGCTACTTTATCGCTTTGGTGCAGACATCTGCCGTCGCGCGCTCCCCCTCACGGGCGAAAATACTGGCTCGGCAATCCAAACAATCACCGCATGGGAAAATCCCACACTTCCCCTCCGTGGCGAAGACATCATCCGTCTCGGCACCCCCGCCGGCAAACAGGTTGGGGACACGCTAAAAGCAATCGAAAACTGGTGGATTGCCAATGATTTCCGCCCCACCCGTGCCGACTGTCTGGCACAAATCCCTGATACTGGGAAAAATCATTGACAGCGAATCGCTGATGGGATAAATCATATACCTCTCATTTTACAGGAGGTATCAATGCCCACACGCCCCACCAAAAAACCAAAACGCGCACCCGTCTCCGCCGATAAACGCTTCCGTAAAATCTCCATCGGTGGCGACCACGGCACGCCCGAACGCTGGCAACATTCCGGCCGCACATTGGAATTTACCGACAATGCGGGCATCCTCGCCTGCCGCGCGACCGAAGAACATATCCTCGACGTCCTCGCGCTACGCCGCCTCATCGACTCGATGCAAGTTCAGGCCGCGCTACGTTTCAAGGCCGACTACCACGCGGCCTCCTTGTCCGCCCATGTCACCGGCAGCTATTCCGGCGCATCGAACGCGCGCGACTTTTTCCACGGCGAATATGAACGCAGCGATGCGCAGGAAGCCGCCTATAAACGCTGGCGCAAAGCGGTGCACGAACTCGGCATGAACCAAAACGCGGTGATAGCAACCGTCTGCCACGATGCGCCGCCCGCGCCGCGCGATCTGCCCGCCCTGCAAAACGGGCTGCACAAGCTGGCTTTTGTCTATCGGCTAACCGGCCGACACCATAAAAACGCCTGACATTTATGGTTAATACGCTCATTCCCGTCGAAACTAATTACCCCATAGAACGGCAACCCATTTTCCTGTAAATTGCACCTGTCATTACTTTATGGGGATTTTGAAATGAAAAATATCGGAACCAATCTCGCGCTTGCCTTGGCCGCCACATCTTTAACTGCGCCCGCAGTTGCGCAATCAACAAATGATGTTTGCCGCACGCGCACCGCCATCGTCGAAAACACATCTCCCGTATCCTACGACTTTGCACCTTATGCCGCTTGGTATACGGGCACCGAACGCGATCAAACGGGCGACTTTGCGCTCTTCGCATGGAAACCGGGCGCCAATGGAAAACCGGTTATCGATAACACTTACAGCGAAATTGCACGCCGTAATGACAGCCAGAATATGGCAAACCGGATACAGGATTTTAATGGAACCTATGTCGCAACCAAGGCGATTGATCTGCATAATGGTTCAACAACTATTACCGCCAAAATCGAATCTTTCACTGCGGCTGGCGCCATTGCCACGCAACAATGCGATATTGATACCAACACCGATACCAAAGTACCGGGCACATGCAAACCTGCGCAGCCATTTATAACTATCCCTGTGGCAATCGGTTACATGAACCATATCAATGAAGGCGGCGCGGCCTATATCAAACTTCTGGGTATGTGCGGAAAAATCGCCAACGGCGATTATGATGCGACCAAAGCACGCGCATTTTTTGCGAAAAAAGCGGCGAATACACCCCAACCGCAATAACCCTTAAACCAGCTCATCCACCAGGCTGCCGCGCGGCACCTGGTTGCTGGTGGGGGCATTGCTTGCGGTCTGGTTTATCGAAAAAACTTTGACCGCAGGGCTGGAAGAACCACCACCCGAAGCGCGGGAAGATTTCTGTGCAACAGCATTCAACGTGGAAATGGTGCGCAAAGCGTTCGCCGCCGCCGATGTTTGCGGGCGGGGCGTTGAAATCACAGACGGGTTGTTGCCAATTTTATCGATCATGGGTTTCCTCTATGCTCGTTTTACCGAGTCTCGTTGCCGAGAGGTATAACCCTATCCTAGGTTTTTGTAAAAGCGCGATCATCCTAATCACGCGAATCAATAATATATGGCACAGAATACCTTAACAAGAGGTTATTTATCTCTTTTTCACTCAATCTTGTGCCAATTTACTGCTATTTTGTTGAAAATTTGCAATCCTTGCGCGCGCTTCCGCAGCTTGATTCGCTGTCAGCAGGCCAAATTTTTCTTCAAGCCTTTGGATGACAGGTTCTGCGGCGCTACGAAAAAAATAGGTCACAGAATTCGATAATACAGTCGGTGGAACGATCTCAGGCATATCCTTTAAAGACGTGCCCACAAGCGCGGCATTAACGCATAGATCATCCTGTTGCGACAAACCTTCCGACAATCCCTCGTCAGGAGAGTTTCCAACACATACGACAGTGATATCATGTTTACTGTTATACGTTATTTGGGTTATGCCTTTTTGGGCGTCGGCAAACCGAACAACCACAGCTTGGTCTTCGTTCATAAAAAATTCCTCTGTAAATGATGAAGCCATTTTAGCACATCACGCCTCACGCCCTTAAAACTTTCCTATTAATCTATATATAACAAACAGTTATAAGGTTCCCATCTCTTTTACCAGTTGCCGGCATTTCCTTGTAACTGATAAATCCAACTTATTTATAAAATAATGTGAAATATCCCTTGACACGCCCCCTGCATGGGCGTATTGACAGTCCTACGGACAGCTGCATCCGAAACCACCCCCACCGCCGTTTCGTCATCCCAAAAATTTTTCTCTTTTAACGACGAAACGAACAAACGGGAGTTCCGCCCCCTTTATGGGGGAGGAAGCAAAAACTTAGGCTTATGCTCTTGAGGCGTAAGTCTTAGTTTTTGCAGGTGGGGGTGTAATTTTTCACATCACCGTAAAATACTCCAATTCCCCTTCAGAATTTCTTCAGGCTGCGCCGAGAAGCGATATCTTGCCGCAACCTGAAAAAATCCTGACAAAAAACGCGTGGCGCAAAATGACCGAAACCACACCCACAGAAACCGCACAAACCGAACTTAACCCCAACGAAATGCTGTCCACGTTAAAAGACGTGATGACGTCCAGCGAAAGCGACACCTCGCGCATAGCGGCCGCCAAAATCCTGCTCGAACGCTTCGCGCCAAAGAAATCCGATGAAGAACAAAAGCAACAAGCTATCGAACGTAACCACGCTCTTACAGAGGCGCGCGGACTTCTTGCCGAATTTGCCGCTTTCAAACTTGCAAGCTTTCGTGCAACGCGCGCGCTGGGTGATGCAGGCGCGACCGCAACAGATAACCCCAACGGGTGATTGGCGCGTCTGGTTGATCATGGCGGGCAGGGGCTGGGGAAAAACTTTAAGTGGTGCGCAAGACATCGCGAACTTCGCGCTGTGGAACGACAATGTACGCATCGGGGTGATAGCACCCACCTATGCCGACGCGCGCGATACTTGTGTGGAGGGCGAAAGTGGCCTGCTCAGAATTATCCCGCCCAGCTGTGTGGAAAAATGGAACCGCTCGCTTGGCGAAATCTGGCTGACGAATGGCAGCCGCATCAAACTCTTCTCTGCCGATCAACCCGAACGGTTGCGCGGTCCGCAACATCACCGCGTCTGGTGCGACGAACTGGGCGCGTGGCCAGGAACTAAAGGAGGCCGCGAAGCCTTCGACCAACTCTGGTTCGGCCTGCGTCTGGGCAACGACCCGCGCGTGATTATCACAACAACGCCAAGGAATAATGAAATGCTCCGCGACCTTTTCAAACGCCAAAATGACGATGTGCATCTTACCCACGGACGCACGTCGGATAACGCCGATAACCTCTCGCCCCATGTCATGCAACAATTGCAAAACCGTTATGCGGGCACGCGGTTGGGCAGGCAGGAACTGGACGCCGAATTGCTCACCGACACCGAAGGCGCCCTGTGGAACCGCGCGCAAATCGACAAATGCCGCGTCGATACCGTGCCAGAACTTCGCCGCGTTATCGTGGCGATAGACCCGGCCATGTCACACCGCGCAACATCCGACGAAACCGGAATCATCGCCGCCGCGCGAGGGGCCGATGGATTATTGTATGTGCTGTCAGACTGGTCGGGTCGCTTCGCGCCCGATGGCTGGGCCGAACGCGCCATCATGTTGTATAACGATATGCGCGCGCAAATGATCGTGGCAGAAGTCAATGCCGGCGGCGAATTGGTGGAAAAAATCCTGCGCCAGAAGGCACCACAAATTTTGTTCAAACCCGTCCGCGCTTTGCGCAACAAAGTCGAACGCGCTCTGCCGGTGGCCGCACTGTACGAACAAGGCCGCGTCCGTCATGTCGGTGCGCTATCGTTATTGGAAGACCAGATGTGCCGTTTTACATCGGATGGCAGCATGGAAAAATCCCCCGACCGCGTCGATGCCCTGGTCTGGGCACTCACCGAACTCTCCGAAACCAATCGCGGCGAACCCAAAATCCGGTTTTTATAGGCCGCCAAAATGTTCGAAAAAGAAAGAAAAGAATTGCATGAAAAGGCCGTCAACTTGGCTTTTGCCTTCTATCTTCGCAAAGGTCGTATTCTACCGATCATCAACGAAGTCGCAGCGCTAACGGCATCGCCGGACATTTTTGCCAAGGCTTTGCACAAATTTAACCAAAATCATGATCCGGTTAATGGACAATTTACCTCTGGGGCAAGTGGCAGCGCAGCAGACAGCAATACCTCTTCAAGAAAAAAAGATCCAGGCGCAATTCCGGTTAAGCTAAGTGATGATTCAACTGTTATAAACCCGAAAACAAACCAGCCCTTATTAATGCCTGCTGATGTATCTTTATCGAATAATGCAAAAACAGGCGAAAATATGCGTTTTCTACCTTCTGTGTTGACTGGGGATATTATGTCGCCGGATAAAGAGCGAGCGATGATCGATCAATTAGATACAAACCGCCCCATGGACTATCAACGTCTTTACGACGATGGAAAAATAAACAAAACTTACATCGATTTTGGCAATTATAATTATGGCGTTGTGGCCGCTGCTGCTGGATATACCCTACCGCAGGCAATGCTGGCCGCTGCATTTCACAATCGTTCGGTGGGTAACCCCGATACTTCAGGCACATGGGGAACAGATTCCAGCGAATCCACCTTTATCCCGATGGGTTAACAGGATTATACTTCAGGTCTCATTGCGAAACATAACTAAGCCTTATGAAAAAATTCAAACTTCCTCTTCTGCTGACAACCCTCTGGTTGCTTCTTGGCCAGTCCCTAGTTTGCATCTTTGGGGGCGCTTTTTATGAACTTGGCTGTTTGATTTATTGGTACGGCATTAAAGGATTCGAAGGGCATCCAGCTATTGAAACAATAGAAATGATCGTTGCGTTGATAATCTTTCAGGTCGTGGTCGTTCATATTGCTCGCGCTGTTTCTATAATCTTCACTATAACCGCTGCAATTGCTTCACTCGCAATCTGGAAAAAAGTCAAATTAGATTTTTTCCTTCTATTCACGCCAATCTCCGCCTTACTTCTTTGGTATGGCTACGACCATTTCGTGCCCAGTTACAGACTTATGAATGATGCGAGGCCTCCCTACCAACACGGCCTGACATGGGCGCGTTTCGGCATCGCATGGCTGGTCGAAACTATCATCGCGATTGGCTACTGGCTACCGCTACGAAAAACGAAAATATAGAACTGCCGGTGCCGTCATCCCCGCGACGCGTCCGCCAAAGCCTTGGCGTAGGCGGAAGGCGGGGATCCATCTTTCTTCATTAACAACATTTCCTCGTCCAACACAGGTGACCCCACATGAGATTCCCCAATCTCCTGAACGCATTCGCACGCCCCGCCTTCGCCAAGGCTTCGGGGGGCAAGGCATCACATAAGCCGCCGGAAACTAAAACCTCCCGCGCCGGCCCGATGATAGCCTGGTCGAATGTCGGCCAACCGCAATGGACACCACGGCGTTTAACGAACTTGGCCGAAGAAGGCTTCCGCAAAAACACCATCGCCTATCGTTGCGTCATGCAAATCGCCACAGCCGCCGCCGCCATTCCGTGGGTGCTGTATGATGATCAAGGCAACGAACTCACCACCCACCCAATGCTTGACATCCTCGCGCATCCCAATCCGTTGCAGGACGGCGTCAGTTTTATGGAATCCGTCTATGCCAATTTGCAAATTTTCGGCAACGCCTATGTGGAGGCGATCCGCCCGCATGATGATGCCGCGCCGGTCGAACTTTACGCGCTCCGCCCCGACCGCATGAAAATCGTGCCGGGGCCCGCCGGCCTGCCGCAAGCCTACCAATACAGCGTCAACGGCCAAACCACCACATGGCCGTCCGACCCGCTCACGGGCGAAAGCAACATCCTGCACCTCAAACAATTCCACCCGCTCGATGATTGGTACGGCCTTGCGCCAATGGAAGCGGCACTGCAAAGCATCGATCAACATAACGCGTCGGGCGCATGGAATCAGGCCTTGCTCAATCAGGGCGCGCGCCCGTCCGGCGCCTTGGTCTACTCACCCAAAGACGGCGGCCCCGCGACATTGACCGATGACCAAATCCAACGCCTGCGCGAAGAAATGGGGCAATTGTACCAAGGCGACCGCAACGCAGGCAGGCCCTTGATATTGGAAGGCGGGCTCGACTGGCGCGAAATGTCGCTGTCCCCCAAAGATATGGATTGGCTGTCGGGCCGCAACAACGCCGCGCGCGATATCGCGCTGGCCTTCGGCGTGCCCGCGCAACTTATCGGCCTGCCCGACTCGCAAACCTATGCCAATTTTGAACAAGCCCGACTTGCGTTCTACGAAGAAACCATCCTGCCGCAAATCACCCGCGTCATCGCGGGCGTCGATCATTGGCTCTGCCCGATGTATCGCGCCCGGCCAGAACTGGATTTCGACCCCGACAGCATCAGCGCGCTAACAGAAAAACGCCAGGCGCAATGGCAAAAAATTACCGAAGCCAGTTTTTTAACCTTGAACGAAAAACGCCAAGCCGCAGGCTATGCGGAAATCGAAGGCGGCGACACAATTCAAACCAACACCAAGGAGGCTGGACATCCCGCGCCTTTTTTTAACCCCAAATTCAACCCCAACCACGACCCCGAAAACGGCCAATTCACTTCGGGCCCGGGTGGCGATGCCGATAACGATGATGATACAGATAACACCGATACCGCTGACTCAGATGATGATGACCAACCGCAACAGCCTGCTTCACAGCCTATACAAATGGTGCAAGAAGTTCCGCCTATCTTTGAAAATTTGCCAGCGGAATTAGAAAGCCCTTCTTCTGGGACACCTGTGCCAGCACCCAATTTTGAGACACCCACGAATCCACCTCAAATGCCCCCTGAAAATATTCCAGATGGTTGGCGTGTTAGAGAAATGCCGCCGACTGAACAATATCCAAATGGCTATTGGAAATTAGAGAAACCTATGGATAATGGTGGTTGGCAACCTATGAATCCTTCTACTATGCGGCCAGGAACAAGACCCGAAACACATGTGCCATTTCCTGCAGATATGACAGCTTAAGAAACAAAGGTGAAAAAATGTACGGGTTACCAGAAAACTTTGATGCTTCCGTTTTGGTTGGATTGACTGTTGAAATGGTCTGTTTTACGGGCAACCAAATATCACTGCATTTTGATGTTCAAACCAAAATCGTGGTCGAAGCGATGCTGGAATATCAATCTGCCAGTGGACAAGTGCAAAAATTAGTACCCCCAGTTTCTTCTACCAATCTCATGCAACTTATTGGTCACAAAATAACACAGGCTTTGGGCCAAGCTGATGGAACATTATTTTTATTGTTTGATAATGATGACAGTGTGAGATGTTGTGATGTATCATCCAATTACGAGTCTTATCAGATTGTTCGGAGCGATAAGACCATTATAATCTAACGGAAATATGCGGTTTTGATACATTTGTTTCCAACGGAGACAGCATAATGGCTAAAATCAGAAAAGCAGAATTTGAAGACCAAACTCTTATTGAATTTTCTCTAGCAAAGGGAAATATTCATTTAGCCATTTCCTGTTGGAACGAAGACGCAAACACATCAAAAATTGTGTCGGTTGATTTTGTTGATTGCAAAAAAATTAAAATCAATAATAAAGATAACGACGCAATAGTAATGCTTTCGGATGATGGAGAGATTATCCATTTTGAAATAGAAAATAACAAAATGCTTTTAATAGTTATTTGGCATAGCTTGCAGAACAAGGGTAACGATACTACAATTTACAAGTTTGATTTTCGGGATATAGTAACCATCAAAAGTGGTGCATGAACGATCTTTATCAAAAAGCGCTTCAACGACTTCTGCAACACAGCAATGGTGATGATGTTGGGCTATGGCAAGTCATAAATAGAATTAACGATGTTCTGGGCATTAAAAATTACAAAATACCTTCCGCCAAAATGGAAGAATTTTGGCAAGCCATGTCATATCTTGTCACGGGCATGTTGCAGGGCGGGCTTTTAGCGACCAATCCCTTAAAAGATGGAAGCTATATAGTCTGGCCTCAACAGGATCCCGAACAGGTTCTTGCGCATATCAAAGAAAAATGGGCTAGTCTGAATGGCGCATTTCCCGATGTCGGTTTTATCGTTTGGTTCCATAAAGTCAAAAACTGATCGGTCTGTGTGATGAGTAAAATTATACATCGAGAAGAATGGTACACGTTTTTGCCGCCCGATCTTTTGCAAGGCGTACATAAATATGACAACGAATGGGTCTGGTGCCGAGAACAAGCATTACCTATTATGGATTGGTTAAATGCAAATGGTCATGTCGTCACCGATATTGAGACTTGGATGCCAACATTGCCGGGGCCAACGCCTTTAATCAATAATTGGAACCAAAATCGCGCTTATCCTTCACCACCCTTTCCGATGTTAGCAAGAAATTTTATTGCAACATTCACCCCAGATTCTTCGGAGCAAATAACGGGTTTTGCAGTTGCTTTCAATATCTCAGCAATGAAATCCAAGCCATAGGCGAAAGATGAAACATGTCTGTCCTGTTTGCGGATATTCAGATCTGACCGAACCGCCTTGCTATAATAATGATCCCTTAAATAGTCCTTCGCACGAAATATGTCCTTCTTGTGGATTTCAATTTGGTTATAGTGATTTGAACTCCGGATTTACTTTTAGTGAATGGCGCCAGAAATGGATAACCGAAGGTGCGCCGTGGTGCGGAAAAGGCACTAAAACACCAAAAGATTGGAACCCTGTTCAACAGCTGGAAAATATCGGCGTAAAACTTAGCCAATCATAACCAAAAAATAGAGAGAAAATTCTTTGGCATCTGCCTCGTAAACAAAGAAATAATTTTCGCACAAACGAAAACCCCCAAAGGCCGGAAACCCCGGCCTTTTTTTATACCCAAAACCTAAAACCAAAAAGGCCAACATGGATGTAAAACACATGTCCTGCGCGCTGCGTGTCAAAACACTCGGCGGCGACGGGATCTTCACGGGTTATGCCAGCGTGTTTGGCGAACTCGACCAACAAAACGAAATCGTCGCGGCGGGCGCCTTTGCCCGCACTTTGTCCAAATGGCGGCGGCAAAACCGCACGCCCGCGCTGCTGTGGATGCATGACCCCACGCAACCGATCGGCATCTGGCAGAGCCTGCGCGAAGATTCCTCCGGCCTTATGGTCGAAGGACGCTTGGCGCTCCGCACGCAAAAAGGCGCGGAAGCGTACGAGCTTCTGAAGCTCGGCGCGCTCACCGGCCTGTCGATTGGCTACCGCGTCGTGTCCAGCCGCATCGACGCCAAACAAAAAGCCCGCATCCTGACGGATGTGGATTTGTTTGAAATATCGCTGGTCACTTTTCCCGCCAACGAAGCGGCGCGGGTCAGTGAAGTAAAGAAGAGAGAAGGGGAGAAAGTGGGGGTTAGAGAAAGACTCGATGCATCCGCGCTTTCCCAAGCTGCCAATCGTTTGCGTCAGGCCGCAAGAATCCTGACAGAAAAATGACCCTCTAATCCCCTTCTATCTCTAACCCCTAACTTTCAACAACGGAGAACATAATGATCGAACCCAACGAACTCCGCTCCGCCACCGATACGCTGGCGCGGGCCTTCGAAGAATATAAAAGCGTCAATGACCGGCGTTTAAACGATATCGAACATCGCGGAACGTCAGACGTGCTGGATAACGACCAGCTGTCGCGCATGGATAAATCCATCAACCGTCTGCAAGACGATATCACCCATCTGAAAACATCGCTGCGCCGCCCGTCCAAAACCGGAACCGGCATGGTGGACACGGACAGCACCCATAAAAAAGCGTTCCTGAAATATATCGCCAAAGGTTTTGATAACGACCTGGCCGCGATGGACACGAAAGCGCTCGAAGTCATCAACAATGCCGAAGGCGGTTATATGGTGCCGCCGGAACTGTCCGACCGCATCGTGACGCGCCAATTCGACACCACGCCCATGCGCCAGATCGCGACCGTGATGACAATCTCATCCGAAGCAGTCGAAATGCTGCGCGACACCAACGACCCCGTCGCGCAATGGATATCCGAACTGGGCGTACCAACCGACACAGCTGATAACGGCATTGGCCGCATCCGCATCCCTGTGCATGAACTCTATGCGCAACCCAAGGCGACGCAAAAATTGCTGGATGATGCCTTTATTAATGTCGAAGAATGGTTGATCAATAAAATCTCGGCCAAATTCTCGCGCGCCGAAAACAACGCGTTTGTGGTCGGCGACGGCATCGGCATGCCGCGCGGCTTCACCAGCTATACGGCGCAAGCCGTATCGGACGCGACCCGTTCATGGGGCGTGCTGCAATATGTGCCAACCGGTGCCACGGGTGCCTTCGCATCCACCAACCCTGCCGATTGCTTGTTCGATCTGATGCACCAATTACGCGTCGGTTATCACCCCGATGCCACATGGGTTATGCCGCGTGCCGTCGCCGATATGATCCGCAAGTTCAAGGAAAATACGACACAGGCTTACATCTGGCAACCGGGTCTGCAACAAGGTCAACCGGCAACCTTGTTGGGCTTCCCCGTCACGCTTGGCGAAGATATGCCAACGGTGGCATCGGGCAGCTACTCGCTGGCGTTCGGCAGCTTCAAAGAAGGCTACACAATTGTCGACCGTATAGGGATGCGTATTTTGCGTGACCCTTACACCGGCGCGCCCTTCATCAAATTCCGTTGCACCAAACGCACCGGCGGCGATGTCGTGAATTTCGAAGCGATCAAATTGCTGAGCTTCTCGGCAAGCTAAGCGCGAGCGAAGGAGAGAAAGAACGGGATCAGAGACAAAAACCAAGAACGGTTTTTGCTCCCCTTTGCTCTTCTTCCCTCTTTCTCTGCTCGCCTTTTTTCCCTCATTCTTTTTCCAGGAGACATCCCCATGGCTATCCGCGATCTTTTGCGTTCTCAATTCGTCACCCAATCCCTTGCGCCCGCCGCGCGTGTCAACGGCACCGCGACCGGCTCCACCGTCGATCTGCGCGGTTATGACGGCGCCGCCATCATCGTCACTTTCGGCGCTTACACCGACGGCACACACACGCCTTCGGTCAACCAATCTTCCGATGGCGTTACATGGGTACCTTGCGTCTATGGCACCGATCTCGACGCCACCACCAATCTGGCAGCGGTCAGCAGCAGCGCGGGCGCGAACACCACCCAGCAAATCGGCTATATCGGCAGCCTGCGTTATTTACAGGTGGTTATAACGACGACCGGCGCAACCACAGGCGCGCTTTCCACCGCATCGGTTATCGCGGGCTACCCACGCAATGCGCCAACGCAGTAAGTAAGAAAAACTTAGGGGGCTTACTCGAAAGAGCAGCCCCCTAAGATTTGGTATTTTTATAAGAAAATTAAAGTGACAGAACTTTGAGCGTTCCGACCGGTGTATAGGCATAATTTCGATGATCGGTTTCATCTGGATTAACGATAGCTTTAACAATTCCCTCTTTTCCCACCTGCAAAGAGCCGCGTATGGGATCTTGCGCGATGATATGTTTGCTTAGAATTTCTTGGCCAAAAACTTTAGCCATCAAATTCATGAGATGTTCGCCCGTAACCGCGCCTGCCTGAGCCTTAAAAAGGATAACAGCGGCAGAGTTGGGCGTAAATTCAAATAAAGCCATAAAAACCTCTGTTTTTTAAATTATTAATAGGGATTTTTACCATATGCGCTCTTTGCACACAATAAAGGATTTACTTTCATGACATCCTTCTCATTAACCATGCCGCCATCCGTCGAACCTGTTTTGCTGGCTGATGCCAAACAACAGGCACGCATCGACACAACCGCCGATGATGCTTTGGTAACCGCGCTCATCACCGGCGCGCGGCAATGGGCGGAACAATATACGGGCCGCGCTTTCGTGACCCAGACATGGCAGATGGTCGTGGATTTATGGCCGGGCGCTGTTGGCAAATGGTGGGACGGCGAACGCCAAGGCCCTGTCACGGGTCTTGATGATGTGAATTACATAAGCCTGCCCCGCGCGCCATTGCAAAGCGTAACGTCAGTGAATTATTACGACAACAGCGACAACGCGACCCTGTGGTCGGCCTGTAATTATTTTGTCGATACCGTCCGTGCGCCCGGGCGCATCGCGCTTCGTTCGGGTTCTGTGTGGCCAATTCCATCGCGCCTGACCAACGGCATCGTCATCACCTATGTCTGCGGTTACGGCGATGACGGCACATCGGTGCCGGAGCCGATTAAAACCGCCATCCGCCAACTGGTCGCGCATTGGTACGAACATCGCGGCGATGCCGCGGCGGCGGCCAGCTCGCGCGGTACAATGATTACATCAGCTATTCCTGTGCCGTTAGTGATCGAAGCTTTGTTAACGCCTTATAGAATTCGCTATTCTGGAGTTTGAAATGAGTGGAGTAAGCAGACAAACACTCAACAATAAAGCAAGAGTTCTTGTTCGTTGTTACTATAAATACAAAGGATTTGTTCCTCGGCTTATTACTGAAATTATTGAAGCCACAAAATATAGTCCTGACCAACCGCGCGTTCCAGGAGGCAATGGAGTTTACAGTGGCAGATGGACAAGCGGAGATTTTAACGTTGATGGGGCTGTTAATCGGTTAAATCAAAGAACCGCTGGCCGGCAATCTGGTGGGCGATGCGCACAATACGTTAGAGATGCGCTTGATCAGGGCGGCGGCCTTAATGTAAAGCCACCTGCGAATTCTATTTCAG
The DNA here is from genome assembly GCA_026225415.1 of Alphaproteobacteria bacterium. Lineage (GTDB taxonomy): Bacteria > Pseudomonadota > Alphaproteobacteria > UBA9219 > UBA9219 > CAIXLI01. The sequence goes on from JAMFSS010000003.1 coordinate 16,387, forward strand.
CCAAGGATTACGGCTCGTCTCTTGAGAATGCAGGGTTTAGTCCGGTTGTTAGCCAAACAAATAGTCCAGCCCCGTATCCTGCGCCAGAATATCAACCCCAGAAAGGTGATGTGGCGGTCATTCAGCCTGTTACTGGTCACCCGGATGGGCATATGGAAATGTATAATGGGCAAAATTGGGTCTCTGATTTTCAGCAAAGGGATTTTTGGCCGGGGAATGCCTATCGCAGCAAACAGCCAAGTTATACTATTTACCGACATTCTTAAGGAAAAGCACATTCAACATTATTAAGTTTCCAGCCCGTATGTGTTTTGACTAACGTATAAACGGCGAAATTTCTTTCTCGATCGTATGAGAAAGAGATCGTGGCATTATAGGGATTTTCTTTTTCTGTGTGATAAAAATAGGTGCCCAAATTATCCTGCGCACAAGTAATAGGGTTGTAATCAATACCACATAATTCACCCTCTATATAATGGCCGCCGCAATCACGTTGTACCAGCTGCCTTTCTTTATAAGACATGCGAGCCAAGAATGAAGATGTGAAATAGGAAGCAAATTGTTGATCTTTTGTTGATTGGCGTTTTGGAATATTCAAAACAAAATCGGACATGTCCGTATCAGCATCCGCGAACTTCAAAAGGGCATCCAGCTGGGATTCAGCGGCTGTAGAAGCTGCATTATAAGTTTCTTGCGCCTCTGCATTCTGTACACAGATGCTCAGGAAGAACACCAAAACGATAATATTTAAACAGTCGCGCAAAAACATAGGCCCATTTCCACATGCAGACAATTTCCTATAATTTAGCATATCAGGTAGATAATGAAAACCGGTGATCTTCGCAAACAACTCGCGCTGCAATCCGAACAATCCACGCCCGATGGCGCGGGCGGATATGCGCTGGCATGGGTCACGCTCGCCACATTCTGGGGCGATATCACGCCTTTGTCGGGCAATGAAATTTATACCTCCGGTCATCTGGAAGGGCATGTGACGCATAAAATAACCACGCGCTGGCGCACCGATCCGGCAATCACAACCGATATGCGTCTTGTCTATACCAACCGCGCCTTCAATATCCGCGCCGTTCTTAATGACGGCGAAAATAACCAATGGGCGCACATTCTGGTGGAAGAAGGGGTGACGCAATGACCGACACCCTCTTCGCCACGCAACAATCCATTGCGGCAGTGCTGGCCGCCAGCGCGGAAATGCAATCCATCATGGGCGCAACACCGCCTGTGTATGATCATGTGCCGCCGGGTGCCGTCTTTCCCTACATCGTTTTCGGCCCTACAAACCTTGCGCCCTATGACACCAAAACCGAAATCGGTTTTGAACAAATCATCACGATTAATATCTGGTCGCGCTATCGCGGCGGCAAGGAAACCCGCGATATTTTTCAGGCGGTCTATGACACGCTGCACCGCGCCACCTTCACAATAACCGGCCAAGTATTTTTATCGTGCGAGTTCCACAGTGCCGATTTTGGCCTGGATTCCGACGGCCTCACCTATCACGCCGCCGTGCGTTTCAGCATCCTCACGCAAAGTACATGACATGAAAAAACATTTTTCTATCGACCAACTTTCAACCGCAACCCTGCGGCAAACGCAAAGCCAGTCTGCCATGACGCGCCGCGACATCAATAAATTGCGCGACAGCATTTCCGGCCTGTCGCGCTCCATCCACGCGCCGGTTATCCGGCCTCTGCGCGGCGTTATCAAAGGCTCACGCACAAACCACAGCCCCTTGCTGTTCGCCGAAGCCGCCATCCTGACGCGCTATGCGATCAACAGCTATAACCAGAGTGGCAGTAGCAGTGGCGACGATGACGATGATGATGACTACTATTCGGATAATTCCACAAATAAAACAAGTAGCGCCGATTATCGTTTTTATAAAAGCGAAGGACAGCTGGCCGGTAACACGCTCGGCAGATTGATACTGGGGCAACGTATCCGTTAAGTGAGGGATATATGACTTTGCAGACAAAGAGACAACAAATTCATAACCGCGCTCGTGAATTGGCGACGCTATATTACAACAGCCGCGGCTATGTGCCTTTGCAGTTGAAACAAATCATAGAAGAGACCTCTTATGGTAAGGCAAGCTATAAATTTAACCCTAATCATGATCCAAGTAATGGCCAATTTACCTCTGGCTCTTCTACAGGAGTTATTGATGATCCACCGATACAACCGGTTTACCCAATAGAAACAATTTTTGCTGGCTTAGCAGCTGGGCGTGTCTTTTCAATCATTAGAGCCATGGGTGGGGTGGACGAGGAGGCTTTGGCTGCTTCCGGCAGCACTTATAATAGTGTTGCTAAATCCATCGAAGATTATCTTGGTGGAATACCAGACCGCGTCTTTCCTAATGAGGCGGGAGATACGATTATGATGAAAGATAACAAGAAAATACGTTTCGATATTAATAATCCTGGAAACGATGATCCCCATTTTCATATCCAAGAACAAAATGAAAGTGGTAATTGGGTGGACGCAGGCGACCAACATAGATATTATTTTCGAGATCAGGAATAAATAAATGAAACAACTCGTTCAAATCAAAAAAATGACCTCTTTGCGTTTCGTTATCCAATATGACGAGAAAGCCGGATATTATCTATACGCTTATTTGGGCGACTTTAATCTCACAGATGATTTGCAGGATAATTTCACTCAAATTGCAAATCAGGCGTTTCAAGAATATGACATCCCTATTCAGTCTTGGGTTCAAACACCAGCAGACCCGACAAAGTGGACTACATCTTATATGCCAATCCAGCCTCTTTCTTTTGTAATTGAACAGGAAGCAGAGCAAATAAATTTAGTTATTTATCGAGGCCAGAATCCAATATATCAGCGAAGCAAGAAAACAATTGAGGATGTAAAAAAATTTGCTTCTGAAAAATTTGATATACAATCAGAAGCTTGGGGTTAGTTATTATCTCACCAGTAGTGGGGGGTGTGTTTTTGTGTTTCGCCTATTTTTGCTTTTAGCTTTCACAATTATCTTATCGGCCTGTGCATCAACACCCGAACGGGTCGTGATGCAACGCGAACCGCTTCCTCTATCTCAACCGGAAAGCATAGATAAAAAAGATTATAATTCTTTTCTTTTGGCCTATCATCAAAGCGTGTTTGATCTTCTGGAATTCGTCAAAACACAACCCCAGAAGCAGGGTAAAGAAATACATTTTTTGATATTAGAAAATCCACATGAACGATATGTGCAATGCTTCTTGGATGAAAATGATGCCCAAGCCGATTGCGAAGTGGATTCCGGCCTTTGGCGCAAAAAACATGCAGGCTTGTCACGTAAAGCGCGACATTTTCTGGCGCGACAGGATTTTACGATTAAAGAACATCCCGGAAATTATCAACGTGATATTGATAACGCTGACAGCCCACAAGGGCTGTGGAATATTTCTGATTTAATGCTCGAACTACTCTATCGCACTTATGGTGCGCATATCGGTGATGTTAAAGCCGTTTATCCTGTGTGGGCATCGACCCAAGAGTAACAGGCTAACTATACCCTTTAAAGGTTCCCCATGTCCTTCGATGAAATCGAAATTCCTTTGCGCGTCGGTTTCGGCTCCAAAGGCGGGCCGAATTTTTCGACCGAAATAATCGTGATCGACAGCGGTTACGAACGCCGCAACCAGAACTGGGCACAGGCGCGGCGCGTTTACGATGCGCGTTCGGGCGTGCGCTCCGCCACCGATGCTGCCGGTTTGCTCAATTTCTTTCATGCCCGCGCCGGCCGCGCGCGCGGGTTCCGGTTAAAGGATTGGAGCGATTATTCAAGCGCCGCAGATAATATCTCAACACCCGCATTCGCCGACCAGACAATCGCCACAGGCGACGGCGCAACGGTAACGTTTCAACTGGTAAAAAATTACAGCAGCGGCGGCATAACCCACACGCGCGCCATCAACAAACCCGTGGCGGGCAGCCTCGTTATCGGCGTGAATGGAACGCCGCTTTCAAGCGGGTGGAGCATAGACATAACAACAGGTTTGATGACATTCGCAACCGCGCCCGCATCGGGGCAAAATATCACGGCGGGATTTTTGTTTGATGTGCCGGTGCGCTTCGATACCGACTATCTGTCGCTGTCGGCGGAAAATTACGCGGCCTATCAAACCGATATCCCGATTGTCGAATTGCGGGTTTAATTGTGGAAGTACTCCCGGAGGAATACTGGATAATGTCTCGTGCTGCGGGAAGGGAGAGCCTCGCTTTGTGTGGCGTTTGCGGCGGCTTTTAAACATTCAATGGCTGCATTCACGCTGTTTAAGGCCAGATCATAACCAGCAGGGCTTCCAAACATTTCAATATCAACGGCGGCGCGGTTCAAAGTATCCAAATCATATCCGCCTTCTTGATATCCCTTTTCATTTTCTGCCGGAAGAACGCCAACAACGGTATCGACGACAAAACCATCATTCTGTTTATTAGCAATGATTTTAAATGAACCTTTTTCTCTCATAACCTGTCCTTATATTTCGCGCTTTGTGACGTTTGTTATCACGAAATTTCCTGCCGCCAAAGCCGAACAATAGTTTCATCGGTAAAATAGGTTAATTTGCATGAAAACCCTTTCAACCGCCTTGCAATCGCATTTATCGGGCGAGCTGACAACGCTTGCCTATCTGGTCAAACTCACACGCGCCGATGGCATTATTAAGGCGTTCACGACGCATGATCAGAACATCACCATCGCGGGCGCAACCTATCTGGCCGACGGCGCCTTGACGCCCAGCGCGATTGAAACCCGCGCCGGATTGGCGGTCGATAATCTGGAAATCACCGGCATGTTGGACAGCGCGGATATCACAGACGCCGATATCGCCAACGGTTTGTATGATGATGCGCGCGTCGATGTCTATGCCTGCAACTGGGCCGATATCACGCAAGGCGTGATGCAATTGCGGCGCGGCTGGTTGGGGCAGGTGACGCGCGCCACTACCTCTTATGTCGCCGAACTGCGCGGGCTGCATGATCTGCTACAACGGCCTGTCGGCGATTATTACACGCCCGAATGCCGGTTCGATCTGGGCGATACCAATTGTGGCATCAATATCGCCGCGCAAACGGTAACCGGAAGCGTAACGGCGATAATCGACAATGCCAATTTCACCGACAATGCGCAAAGCGCCGCAACGGGTGTTTATAATTATGGCAAATTAACATGGCAAACCGGATTGAACGCAGGCCAAAGCATGGAAGTCAAAACATGGGATGGTGCCCTGCAGAATTTTACTTTGTGGCTGCCAATGCCGAGCGCGATTCAGGTCGGCGATACCTACATGGTCTATCCCGGTTGCGATAAAAGATTCACCACCTGCCAAAGCACATTTAGCAACGCCCCGAATTTTGGCGGATTCCCCTATATCCCCGGCGTCGGCAACATCCTTCAATATCCAACATAAAAAAGCGCGATGTTCGACTCAACATCCGGATTTTTCGCGTCTTAAACGGCAAATGATTTTCTTATGAAGAATAATCCTGAAATCATGATTGCCGTAGCCCGCGATTGCATTGGCACACCCTTTCATCATCAAGGGCGCTTGCCGCATGTCGGGTTGGATTGCATCGGGTTGGCCATCATCGCGTTACGTGCCACGGGCATGAAAATAACCGACCGCACCGATTATGGCCGCCGCCCCGATGGCACAAGTTTGGTGCAGGCGTTGCTCGCGCATGGCGCGGAACAAACCGACACGATCAAGGCCGGTGATATTCTGTTGTTCCGTTATGACGGGCATCCGCAACATGTCGCGCTGGCGACTTCGCCTGCCACGCTCATCCACGCCTTTGCCCCCGCGGGCAAAGTGGTGGAAACGAGTATGGGTGATTATTGGCGCCGCCGTTTAACCGGCATTTATCGTTTTTAATAGAAGAACGGGGAAGACGACGAGAAAAAAGGGGAGAGAAGAGGAGAGAACAAATTTCTCGCCTTTCTCTCTGTCTTCCCTTGTCTTCTTTCCCCATTCTTCCTTTCTCTTGCCCCCTCCTTCACATGGCTTCTGTTGTTCTCCGTTCCGCTGGCGCTGCCGTCGGCAATGCCTTCATGCCCGGCATTGGCGGCGCTTTGTTCGGCACGCTGGCCGGCAGTCTTGGTGGCATGATCGACAGCAAGCTGGGGCTCGGCACAACAGTCACCGGCCCACGGTTGGAGAATCTGTCGGTTCAGGATTCACGTTACGGCGCGGGCATCCCGATTATTTACGGCAATGCGCGGGTGGCGGGCAATGTTATCTGGTCGACCGACCTGATCGAAACACAGCATAACACATCCGTCGGCGGCAAAGGCGGCGGCAGTTCCGGCGTCAGCGAAACAACCTATACCTACAGCACGCATTGCGCGGTCGGCATTTGCGCGGGCCCCATCGCCGCTATCAACACCATCTGGGCCGACAGCACCATCATATATCAAAGCGGTATCTGGTCATCTGGCATTTTCGATAATGTCACAATCTATACCGGTAACGCGGGACAAATGCCCGATGCGTTTATGCAATCCATCCTTGGCGCGGGCAATGTGCCCGGCTATCAAAATCTGGCCTATATCGTTTTCGATAATCTGCAATTATCCAATTTCGGCAATCGTCTGCCTAACCTGACATTTGAAATCGGCGCGGCGTCTGTCACCACCAACCCCGTCATGCTGGGCAGCGTCGATGCGGGCATATCGCAACGCGCCGCAACTATCCAAAGCGGCACCATGATGCCACTTGTGTTGCAGGCCAGCGGTGCAGACACGAAAACTATTCTGGTTGGCGGCTATGTGACCACAGGCAGCACCAGTGTTTTTAAAGCCGAAATTTATGACGTCACCGAAAACACGCCGGTACAGATTAATAGTATCAGCAGCGCATCCTTCGCCGCATCATCCATTGCGGATACATCATGGGCGCTGTCACCCGATGGGCGCTTTGTCGCGCTGTATGCGCTTACTTCCACCAATCCTTCGCATTTCTTTGTTTTGTACGACACGCAAACGTCAAGTTTTGGCGCGATATACAGCGTTAATCTGACAATCCCCGCGACCATCAAGCAAATCGCCTGGGTCGATGCCCAGCATTTTGTGGTGGATGATGTTGTCGGCGGCATCCGCGGGTTGCACAGTTTCGCCCGCGCCGGTTCCGGTATTATCGATCTGGGTTTCACCGCGGTATGGGGTAATTCGACCACCATCAAACCCTTTTATGGCGCGCAATTTACGCCTTATGCCGGCGGGCTTCTGGCCTATGGCTGGGTCACGACTTCGCCCAACATTCTCACGTTACAGGCGCGAAGTGTAATATGGCGAAACAATGCGCTTTCGCTCGGCGCGGCCTATACGGTTTTGGCAAGTCTGGCGTTGGGAACGGGCAGCAGCCCGCATGCGCATTTCGTGCAAACCGCCAGCGCCGAATACACGCTTGTGTACGGCGACGCCGAAGATTACCGCATGGTATCGTTCGAACCCACAGCGTCATCGGCCAGCATCACGCGCCCGTGGCAGATTTTTACGATCAGTTTTATCACAGGCACCACACAATTTCCGGTTTTTTATGGTGACCGGTTGTTGATGGCGCAACGCCCCGCATTCGGAAATAATTATTTAATATCCGAAGTCACGCTGGGCAGCGGCAGTTTTACGCTCAGTGTTGATTCAGCCGTGGTAACAGGTGTGGCGAGTGAAATTGATTTCTGTGCGGCACGGTTGGACGATGCGCGGTTGCTCCTTATGGGGTCGGGCGGCATCGGTTACGATATTGGCCAGCTTTGTATTATTGAACGTAATGCCAATGGCAGTATTGCCGCGATACTGGCCGATATTCTCAACCGCGCCGGTTATGCGGCGGGTGATTATGATGTGTCGGCGCTATCGACCTGTTTGATTCAGGGTTACGTGTTGCAAGACCCGATGAGCGCGCGTGGCGCGATCGAACCGTTGCAGGCCTTCACTCCGTTCGATCTGGTGGAAACAAACGCGCAATTATTGGCGGTGTTGCGCGGTGGAAATGCCATTGCCACGGTGCCATCCACCGAATGGCGGGCCGCGACTGACAGCCAGACGCCGCCGCCCGCCTTGGAAATTACGCGGGCACAGGAAATGGATTTACCGCGCGAAGTGGATGTTGATGTTATCGACCCATCGCGCAATTTCGAAGTCAACACCCAACGCGCGCGGCGCATCGCGACTTCGGCGCGGTCGGTACAGAAATTCGCGTTGCCCGTTGTGTGCGACGCCGACACCGCCAAACAAATAGCCGAAGCGCGGCTCTATACCGCATGGGCGGAACGTGATCTGGTGAAGCTCAGCCTGTCGCGGGCATGGCTCGCGCTCGATCCATCCGATGTGATTGATTTATCCAACGGCAATTTACTGCGCATCGCTTCTGTCACCCAATCGGGCGGGTTGTTGCAACTGGAAGGTTTTTACAGCTATGGCGTAAGTTTAAACAGCGCGGCATCCGCCGATGGCGGGCAGGCAGTTATTGTTACGACCAATCTGCCGGTGCCGTCCATTTTATACATGTTGGATGTTCCATTGCTGCAAAACAGCGATGACCAGCCGGGCGTTTACGTCGCGGTCACAGGCATGTCGGGGTGGAAAGGCGCGTCAGTTATGCGTTCCAGCGATGGCGTAACTTATAATACGATAACGTCTTTGTCGGTAGCCGCGACTTCCGGCATTGCCGCGAGCGTTTTGGCCAACGGTTCCGCGCTTTATCCCGACAATGCCAACACGGTCAATGTGCAAGTGGCGCAAGGCACACTGTTCAGTTGCAGCTGGATAGATTTAACCAACGGCGCCAATGCGGCTTTGCTGGGCACCGAAATTATCCAGTTCCAAACGGCGACAGTGATCGGCCCCGGCCTTTACACGCTGGGCAATTTGCTGCGCGGGCGGCGCGGCACCGAAGCCGCGACCGGCACGCATGTTTTGGGTGAAAATTTTGTGTTGTTGCAATCGGGCGCGGTCGATTTTGTGCCCGATATTCTTTCCGACCGGAACAAAACTTATGATTTCCGCGCTTTGACCGGCGGGCAAAATCTGGGCGACACGCAAGATGTTGTTTTCACCTATGGCATGAAAACAATTTGTCCTTTTTCGCCGGTGAATATCAAGGGCATGCGCAGTCTGGGCATCACGGGTGATCTAACCCTGACATGGAACCGGCGCGCGCGGCTTAATGCCGAATGGGTCGATTATATCGATGTGCCGTTGGATGAACCGCAGGAATTATACGAAGTGGATATCATGAATGGCGCCGCCATTATACGCGCCTTCACCGGCCTGACAGCGCCCACGGTTATTTATACCGCCGCAGAGCAGACAACGGATTGGGGCGGCGCCATCCCCACGACATTCACCGTGAATATCTATCAAACCAGTTCGCGTTACGGCAACGGCAATGCCGGAACGGCGATAATTTAATTGGAGATAAAATGACCACAACACCCAACCTCACTCTCTCCTATATCGCATCATCACAGGCGCAAAAAGAAGTCACGCATAATGCCGCGCTGAACGATCTGGATTTTTTGGTGAAATCCTCCGTTATCGATTACACGCTGGCGACGCCGCCCGCATCACCCAACACGGGTGATGCCTATATCATCGCGGCCTCGCCCACGGGCGCGTGGGCGGGGTTCGCCAATTGCGTTGCGGGTTATTATGGCGGCTGGTCGATTAAAACGCCTGTTGCCGGTTGGGCGGTGTGGTCGCGCAACGGCAACCACCTTTTGTATTACACAGGTTCGGCCTGGGCGTTGCTCGACACGCCAAAGATCGATGCGACCACAACATGGAATCCGGGCGCCATCACCAATGGCGCGGGCGTCACATCATCGGCAATCACGGTCACGGGTGCCGCATGGGGCGATATGGTTGTGGTGGCGGCACCCTATGATTTGCAGGGCGTAATGGCCACCGCCTATGTCAACGCCACCAACAGCGCGGTGATACGCGCCAATAATGCAACGGGCGCCACGGTGACTTTGGCATCGGGCGTTTGGCGCGTGCGAATTATCAAGGTTTAAAAATGTTTGCGCCAAACAAAAACGATTTTACGTCAGGAAATTATAAAATGATTATGCCGCCCGATGCCCCTTTGATGCCGCGCCGCATCAACCAGAATGGCATTGATCTGATCAAACAATTCGAAGGGTTGCATCTGTCGCCCTATCTGTGCCCGTCGCGCATCTGGACGATTGGTTATGGCCATACCCGTACAGTGCGGGCAGGGATGCAGATAACGGAAGCGCAGGCCGACCAATTGCTGGATGAAGATTTACGGTTGTTTGAACGTAGCGTGTCGCGTTTGGTGACCGTTCCCTTGTCCGATAACCAGTTTGCCGCGCTTGTGTGCTTTTGCTTCAATATCGGCACTGGCAATTTTGAATCCTCCACGCTTTTGCGGTTGTTGAACAGGGGATGGTATGAACAAGTCCCCGCGCAACTGATGCGATGGAACCGCGCCAATGGCGAAATTTTTGGTGGGCTGGCGCGACGCCGCGCGGCCGAAGCGCGGTTGTGGAACAAAACCTTATGAAAGACGAACTGGATAACGTCATCGCCCGATATGCGGGCACGAATTTTTGCCAATTGGCCGCGCATAAACAGGCGGAATATCTGGGTGCGCTCGCGCAACGCGGTGCATCGGATGCGCTCAAGGCGATTGGGTTGAATGATGCCGGTGCCGCGTCCGACATTCGCGATATCCGTGATTTGTTACGCGGCTTGCGTGTTTTGAAACATGCGGCATGGACCACTACGTTCCATGCGATTGGCCGCATGCTGGGTTGGGCGTTTCTGGTGGCAGTCGCGGCGCTCTTTATGAAGGACAAAAGCATTAAGGAAATTGTCGGGGTATTGAACCAATGAAAAAATTTCTGTCCAAACTTTTTAATTCCCGCAACAGCGAAGTCGAAGCGCATCTGGTGTTGGTGACCGCGGGTGCCTGTGTCTTTATCGGGCTTGCGATCTATCACACGATTATTTTGCACAGCAATTTTGACCCCGAAAATTATGGCAGCGGTTTTGGTTATCTGATGGCCGGTGGGGGCGCGGCTTCGTGGGGGCAGGGCATGCAACGAAAAGCACAGGAAGGAACAGGCAATGAATCCGCTCAATAAAATTTTGCTGGGCATCGGCGCGTTTGTCGCGCTGGTGATTATCGTTGCGTTTGTCTGGTTGTCTTTGGCCAATGCGCATTTAAAAACGCAACTGGCACAAAGCCAATCGCTGGGCACCGCCTGTATTATTGCCAATCGCGATTTTGCCAGTAAAACCACGCAACAGAATAAAGCCGTGGTGGCGTTGCAAAAGGCGGGGCTGGCACGCGAGAAAAAGGCGCAACGGGCAGCCTTCGAAGCGCAAAGAACAGTACGCGCCTATACGCTGGCCGCCGATAAATTGCGTAAATTAAAAATTACCGGCGATCAATGCGTGGCGGCACAAAATTTGTTTCAGGATTATTTGGGTGCGCGGCCATGAAAAGAATGATGTTGTGCTTTATGCTGTCCGCATGTGCTGCGCCGCCGCCGGTGTTGGAGCCGGTAGATGTTGACATGCCTGTCGTGGTGGCGTGCAGAACTGCGCCGGTAGAGAAACCGGATTTTGCGTTGCTGCATATAACCGGTGATCAGAATTTGGCGGAGAAGACCAAAGCCGCTTTGATCGAATTAGACCAAAGAAAATCTTATGAGGCAGCGCTTCAATCGCAAATCGCGCTGTGCCAATAGGCTATTTCTTTCGGAACGGATGGGCCGGATAGATGCCCAGAATTTTGACCTCATGCGCGAAGAAACCCAGCTCTTCCAACGCCAGGCGCAAACCCGTTTGTTCGGGATGCCCTTCGACATCCACGTAAAATTGCGCCGCCGTGAAGGAACCATCGACCAGATATGACTCCAGCTTGGTAATGTTGACGCCATTGGTGGCGAAACCGCCCAACGCCTTATATAACGCCGCCGGAACGCTGCGCACACGAAACACCAGACTCGTGATGCAAGCGGTATCCGGCGGCGTTTCTTTTGCGTTTGGCGACAAAATCAAAAAACGCGTGGTGTTTGTGGCGCCGTCGGCGATATCGGTTGCCAGGCTTTCCAACCCATACATTTTGCCGGCCAGATATGACGCTATTGCCGCCACCGATTTATCGCCGCGCCGGGCGATATCTTGCGCCGCGCCCGCCGTGTCGGCATGGATGACCGGTTGGATGTCATGCGCGCGCAACCAGCTGCGGCATTGCGCCAAAGCCTGCACATGGCTTTCGACGCGTTTGATGTCTTGCAGTTTCGCGCCTTTGACGGCCAGCAGATGATGTTGGATGGGTTGATAATGTTCGCCGACGATATGCAGCCCGCCTTGCGGCAACAAATGATGCACATCGGCCACGCGTCCCGCCACCGAATTTTCGACCGCGATCATCGCCAGATCGGCTTTGCCTTCGCGCACCGCCGCGAACGCGTCTTCGAAACCGAAACAGGGGATTGTTTCGCAATTGTCAAAGACGGCGCGGCAGGCCATATCGGAATTGGCGCCATGCGCGCCCTGAAAAGAAATTTTGAGCATTTAAAAAACGGGTCCAGAGGGTGAAGGTCAGGGAATACCATAGTGGTTCTTGAATCTCTAGCCTTACAATCCTGTACCAATTTTGTGCCGCCACCGGCGAATTTTGCGGATGGCGGTGGGCGAGGGGGCTTGCAGATGTTTGTAAAACTGGGCGGTGCAGGCTTCCCACGAAAAATGTGCGGCAAAGGCGCAAGGTGCCGAACGCGTGTCGGGCAACGCCAGCGCATCAGCAACCGCCTGTTGCAGATCGGTATTCAGCCGCGCGAACATTTCGGTGTCGGGAGTGGCGAAAAGATCGGACGGCCCCGGTGCCGGACAGGCGGCGATGCGCAAACCGCTGGCGCAGGCTTCCAGCAGCACAAGCCCGAACGTATCGGTAAGCGAGGGAAAAACAAACAGATCGGCCGAGGCGTATGATGCCGCCAGTTCCGCGCCCTGTCTCGTGCCCAAAAAATGCGCGGCGGGATATTTTTGTTGAAGGCTGTGAAGATCGGGGCCGTCGCCAATCACAACCAGACTGCCGGTGGTTTTTAAATTCAGAAAAGCAGGCAGGTTTTTTTCAATCGCGACGCGCCCGACATAAAGCAAAACAGGGTGCGGCAGAGCGCCGTAAATATCGTTGCGGGCTGTGGGCGTATAAACTTCCCTATCCACGCCGCGTGACCAACGCATGATGTTATAAAATTTATGCGCGCGCAATTCCTGTTCCATCGATGCTGTGGCGACCATCACGCTGGCCGACGGTGCATGAAAACGCCGCAATAGGGCATAGGCGATTTTTTCGACAGCTTGTGCCAGAAAACGCAGCGAACGTGCCGCCAGATATTCGGGAAAGCGCGTATGATACGATGTGGTGAAAGGCAGCCCCTGCTTTAAACACAGATTGCGTGCCGCCCAACCCAATGGCCCTTCGGTTGCGATATGGATAAAATCGGGCACGAATTCATGCAGTATTTTACCAAGGCGGGCGCGCGCAAAAAATTCCAAGCGGATTTCGGTATAAGAAGGGACGGCAAAACTGGTGAGGCGGGTGGTGTCGGGACCTGTTATGCGAACCTCATGCCCCATGCGGGTCAATTCCTGGCTGGTGCGTTCCAGCGTGCGCACGACACCGTTCAGCTGGGGCTTCCACGCATCGGAAATAATCAGGATTTTCAAGCAGCTAACCTTTGGTAACGAATGGGTTAAACCCTTCTTAAGGCTTTGATGATAGCCTTGCCGCTGTTTCCCTGTAAATGTTTGAGTGCAAAGATGTTTCTGCGACAGCCTGTAAAACAGACAAAACGCGGGTTTACCCTGACCGAACTGGCCATCGTTCTGGCCGTGATGGGTACGATTTTGGGCGCGATCTGGAGCGCTGCCGCGCATGTGCATGATGCGCAAAAAGGGGAAAGGGCGGAAGCGCAGGTTATCCAGATTCTGAATAATTACCGTTCCCTCTATGCCCAGCATGGGGTGGATGTCGCTGACTGGACGGATGTGACCTGCACAGGCGTGAATGCCAATTATTTTCCCGCCGATATGGCGAACAGCGCGGCATGCGTTACAAACACGGCGTCAACCTATCCTGTAACGCCATGGACAGCAGCCTATGCGCAGGTGTGGGGTTATCAATCTGCGCAAGGTATTATCATTGGATATATAGGGCTTAGCCAAAGCCAATGCATTAATTTTGCGAACAATATTTCAACTTCGCCTGATATTATATGGGAAAATATCAATGGTACCTCGCAATGGTTGTCGGTGAATGCAACCAATCCTGCTTATACGGCCACACAAATTAGTGCTGATTGTGGCGCCAGTAATACTGTGCAGTTTATGTTCAAGGCGCGATAATGCAAAGGCAGCATAAAAAGAACCGCGCTTTCACTTTAACCGAACTGGCGATTGTGCTTGGTGTTATCGGCGCGGTTATCGGCGCGATTTGGTATGCGTCCGGCAATGTAAGCGAAGCGCGTAAAGAAAATGATGCGGTTCTTGAAGTGCAGACCGTGGCGCAGAATATTGCCACTTTGATGGTGGGCAGAACTTTTCCGGGCGGCGAACTGACATCGAGTATGATCACGGCGCAGACTATTCCGCCCTCTTATGTTGATAGTGCGGCTCCGGCGACTGCCGATAATCCGTGGAGCGCAAGCAATTTCAAGGTCTTCAATGTCACCAATAATAAGACATTTCGCCTTTCCCTTTACAATGTCCCGCGCAAAGCCTGTCTGGCTTTGCTGACGCAAATGACGAATTGCCAGACGGGGCAATCGACCTGTCCGACCGTTGTTTGGACCAATGGTGCGGCCACAACCTGTGCGGCATCGCAAAATGGTTGTACGGGTGCGGTTTTCACCAGCCCGGGCTGGACGAATTTGACAACGACTTTGGCGAACACTTTGTGTAATGCCAACAGCTATACGGGCGGGACGAATTCCGTTGAATTCGATTTCACGCCCTAACTACCCCATCAGCGATTTATAAAACTGTATCCATTGCCGCGTGACGGATTCGCGCGTGTAATCTTTGATATAGGCGGCGTAACCTTGGGCGACTATGGCGCGGCGCAATGTTTCATCATCCAAAACGCGGCGCAAGGCGGTGGTCAGCGCTTTCACATCATCAATCGGTGTTAAAAGGCCGGTGACATTGTGCGTGACATGCGCGGCGGGCCCCGCGCTGGCGCAGGCGACAAGCGGTGTTCCCGCCGCCCAGGCTTCAAGGATAACGGTGCCGAACGGCTCATACCGTGACGGCAACACACAGATATCGGCGCTGCGTAACAAAGCGGCGCGGTCGGTGCGCCAGCCAAGGAAACGCACGCGGTCGATAACGCCCAGATTTTTGGCAAGCGTTTCCAGTTCGCGCCGCAACGGGCCTTCGCCCGCCAGCCACAAAATGCAATCGGGCAGTTGTTGCAGGCTTTGCAGCAAAATATCGAGGCCTTTTTTGGGGTGCAGCCGCGACAGCGCGAGCAGAACTTTGGCTTCGCGTGGCGTCGCCAATGTTGAACGGTCGATGGGCGGCAGGGCTGCGATATCGGGGAAGGTCGGGATAAAATGCGCATGGCTTTGCGGCACGCCGCATTTGACCATATGCGCGGTGATATCGCGGGTGACGCCGACCAGATGGTGGCAGGCGCCGAATTTTTCCACATCATAATAACCGCCGAACCAGCCGACGATGTGCGGCGCGCCTTTTTTAGGCGCTTGCGAAATCGTTTCGCACCGCGCCGGGATAAAACTGGCGGCGCGGCGCATCCATGTTTGCACGATATCAGGTTTTTCGCGGGCGATCAGGCGGGCGATGCGGAATTTTTGCAGCGGCAGGAACGCGGGTGACAGGACTTGTGGTTTAAGCCGGATGCGGGCTTGTTCCAATTCGCGGAAACGCGGCGCGTCTTCATGCATCACCACGCATTGTTCGATGCCTTCGCGTTGCAAGCTCAGCATCACATCGGTGGCATAGGTTTCCGCGCCGCCCAGGGCTTTGCTGGCCATGATGTGAAGGATTTTCATGGGCGTCAGTCGTCGTGTTTGGGCTGACAGATCGGGCGGTCATTCGCGCCGCGGATAAAATCGACGATCTGTGCGACCTGGGCGTGGTCTTTGTAATGCGTCGCGGTTTCTTCCAGCCGTTCGCTCAGATTGCCTTCATGCGCGAACAACATGCGGTACGCGCTGCGCAACGCGCGGATATCGTCGCGGCCAAAACCGCGGCGCTCCAACCCGACCATATTTAATCCCGCCAAATGGGCGCGTTCGCCTTTCACAAGGCCGAACGGTATCACATCTTTTTCCACACCCGACATACCGCCGATAATGGCGAATGATCCGATACGCACGAATTGATGAACTGCCGACAACCCGCCAATGATGACATAATCGCCAATCGTCACATGCCCCGCCAGCGTGGCGTTGTTGGCCAGCACGACATTATCGCCGATCTTGCAATCATGCGCGACATGCGCGCCCACCATGTATAAACCGTTGGCGCCGATTTTGGTCAACCCGCCGCCGCCTTCGGTGCCGGGATGCATGGTGACATATTCGCGGATCTGGTTTTTCGCGCCGATTTCCAATACGGTTTCTTCGCCGTTGAATTTTAAATCCTGCGGGCGCAGGCCGATGGCCGCAAAAGGATAGATGGTTGTGTCGGCGCCGATATTTGTGATGCCATCGACCACCACATGCGAAACCAGTTTGACGCGGTCGCCCACGGTGACTTTGGCGCCCACGGTGCAGAAAGGCCCGATGGAAACATCGGCGCCCAGTTTGGCGCTGGGGTCGATCAGGGCGGTGGGGTGGATGGATGAGGGCATGAATGATTTTTGTTTCTTGGCTGTTTCGCCTTCGGCGAACCCCG
Organism: Alphaproteobacteria bacterium; assembly: GCA_026225415.1. Classification (GTDB taxonomy): domain Bacteria; phylum Pseudomonadota; class Alphaproteobacteria; order UBA9219; family UBA9219; genus CAIXLI01. The sequence goes on from JAMFSS010000003.1 coordinate 33,323, forward strand.
CCCCTAGCCCCGCCCGCAAGGGGCGGGGAACTAGTGCAGGATTTTGGCGAAGTTGTTACTTACTTTCCATCGGGGGTGTAGTTTAGCAAATCAAGCTTGGTGACTTAATGTTACGCGGGTTTTTTGGCTTCCTCGCGCGGCACCAGCATGGCGGTATAGGTCGCTTCGGCGCAGAGTCTATCGCCGACAAAGGCTTCGCCGATAAATTTCCAAACCTGTCCGCGCGAACGGTCTTTGCGCACTTTGATATGCAGCGTGTCGCCCGGCACAACCGGGTGACGGAAACGCGCATTTTCAATGGTCATGAAATAGACGATATGCGTGTCGCAACTGACGCCTTCCATCGACGCGACGACGAGCGTGGCGGAAGTTTGCGCCATTGCTTCGACGATCAAAACGCCGGGCATGATCGGGTGGCCGGGGAAATGGCCTTGAAAGGTGGGTTCGTTGGCCGTGACATTTTTGATGCCGGTGCAGCTTTCGCCCGCGATGATGTCGATCACGCGGTCGATCAGCAAGATGGGATAACGGTGCGGGATCAACGCCATGATGCCGATGGTGTCGAGCGAGGTGGGGACTTTATGTGTGGTCATGTCGAAGGCTCCGTTGCAGGCAGCCTTTATAGCGGGGTTTTTTTGGTGATGCTAGGGGGTGGCGGGCTGTGGGATGGCGTGGGGGCAAAGAAAAACCCCGCAGTTTGGGCTGCGGGGTTTTGGGTAAGCGTATAAGGCTTAGTTGTAGGTAAAAGCTGCTGTCTGACGGGTGCTGTTGATATCCGTATAAAAAGCTTTGTTGCTTCTGACACAGCTTGTGGCGTCTGCCGTTTTTTTGTCCACGAGCTGCTTGTCCGCGACGGCGTCATAAGGAGGCGCGCCATTAATCTTGGGCAAATTTGCTGCGAGGCCTGCGATCAAATCCGATGGGCCATAATTCGTTGTATCGCTGCCATTGGCTTTGGGGCACTCAATCTGGCGCAAAGCGGCGGTGTTGTTGCTTGCAATGACGGCCGAGATAGCCGCCGCTGCCTGGTCGGGTTTGATATCGCCGGATTGGTGGTTGGATGTGTCGATCTTACATCCGCCAAGCGCCAAAACGGCGGCGGCTGTGAATGAAACGGAAATAACTTTACGCATGATAATCCCCTAAGAATGTGAAAAACGGATGCAGAGGCTACGACTGGGGCGTGTTTTGGCGCAAGGGAAAGTTATGGTTAATGGGAGATTTTTTTGGGGTGGGGGGAGAACAGAGTCATATCCCGCGCAGACGCGCGGCGATAGATGCCGGATCAAGTCCGGCATGACGGTGTCCTTGATACTAGATAACAAAAAAGCCTGCAACTTGCGTTGCAGGCTTTGATGTTTTAGCGGTGGTCGTAAGGCTTATTGAGCCGTTACGGTCACAGCGCGGCGGTTTTGCGCCCATGCGGCTTCGTTGCTGCCAACGACTGCGGGACGTTCCTTGCCATAGCTAATGGTTTCAACGCGCGAAGCGGAGATACCAGCGGCGACGAGGTAGTTCTTGGCAGCTGTTGCGCGGCGTTCGCCGAGCGCGATGTTATATTCGCGCGTGCCACGTTCGTCGGCATGGCCTTCGAGCGTAACTTTCGAGCTGCTGTACTTCTTGAGCCAAGCGGCCTGACGGTCGAGCGTTGCTTGCGCTTCGCTGCTCAGGTCGGACTTGTCATAACCAAAGAAAACGCGGTCGCCAACATTGACGACCAGATCTTCTTGCGTGCCGGGACGCGCTGCGCCCTTGCCCAGACCGTTGCCGGCGCCGCCATTGGCGCTGCCGTCGCCATTGTTATCGCCCGTCGTGTCGCAAGCCGAGACCATAGCCAGGACTGCCATAAGGCACATAAATTTTTTCAACATCGTTTCCCCCTTCAGGAATTTGGCGCTATGCCGAGATAGATTGACATTGCGTTTTTCATCGGGGGAACCCCTTTGGAAACACGCAACAAGATATTCTCTCCGTAGCCAAGACCAGTTTTGTGGAAAAAACGCGGGAGGGAATTGAATTAAGGCAAAGTAATCGTTTGATGTGGCTAAATCAAGGCACATTCTAGTCTTGGTCGTAATTAAACGATGCGCATCCGCGGAATCGCTTTAGAAGCGAACCTGGCTTGGCATCATCATGGTTTTGGCGGGAAAGCTGTGGGTTGCGCGGTTGGCGCCCAGCCCAAGGGTAAGCCCATAGCCGTGACCCGCTTTGTTATGGCCGTCTTCGGTGGCGGCCTGACGGTAATAACGCATGACATAGACCCGAATCGCGGCGGTCAGCGAGCTGTCATCCTTTTTTTGCAGCGAGATGCTGGTACAAATCTGGTGGATGGTGGCGCGTTCGCGGCGGCAGAGTTCGCGCAAACCGTCCCACATTTCGGGTTCCAGACGCACGCTGGTGCGGTGGCGCGATACGATGATATTCTGGCTGATCAGGCTGCTGCGCGACACTTTGGGTGCCGCGTCTGTTGGGGTGGCTGGGGCATTAACGGCTGTGGGGGAGAGGCTGTTTGGCGCGTTCATGGTACATCCCTTTGGTTGAGGAGAGGGGGGAAGGAAAGGTAGTAAAGTAAAGAAACAATACATCCATAGGTTGTATATGAACATGACAATACAACTATGACAATAGGTTTTATGGTTAATTTTTTATGATTATTCGTTACCAAACCGTAATGATTACGGATTGCGGTGTTGGATGGCGTCCAAAGCGCCTTGCAAGATATAGGCGGCAGCCATTTTGTCGATGACCTCCTCGCGGCGCTTGCGGGTCATGTCGCCTTCGATAAGCATGCGCTGCACGGCGGCGGTGGAGAATCTTTCATCCCAGAACAGAACCGGAAAATCGGGCGGCAGGATTTTTTCGGCTGTCAGATTGCGCATAAAGGCGCGCGCCGCCTGCGCCATGGCGCCAGATCTTCCTTGTGACCCGCCTTCCAGATTTTTGGGCAACCCCATGACGATGCCGCCAATCGTGCGGTCGCGCATCAATGCTTGCAGGGCTGCGGCATCGGCGGGAAATTTGCTGCGGTTAATGGTGCCGATCGGCGATGCGATTTTCAGGTTGGGATCGGATACCGCAACGCCTATCGCTTTGGTGCCGTAATCCAGCCCCAACAGACAATGGTTGGCGGGCAGAAGCGGGATAAATTCGGACGGGTTGCGAAGAAGCATTGTATCCTTTATGAACAGAAGGTCACTGATACTAATGAAATCGCGCCCCTTCAGCAAAGCAAAGTTATCGCATGAGCATTGATCAAAAGACCGTCGCCAAAATCGCCCATCTGTCGCGGTTGAAGATTCCCGCCGATGAGCAAATCGGTGTGGCGGGCGAATTGAATAACATTCTGGGCTGGGTTGCGCAGCTGGACGAGGTGAATGTGGACGGGGTTGAACCCTTGGCCAGCGTTAATGACGCGGCGTTGCGCGCGCGGCCGGATATTGTGAATGATGGCGGGCGGCCGGAGGATATTCTTGCCAATGCTCCTGCAAAGACAGCAGATTTTTTTACGGTGCCGAAGGTGGTTGAATAAGACCCCCACCCCCTTACCCTCGCCCGCAAGGGTCGGGGGAGTCCGCAACAGACAATGAAATGCTTAATTGCAAGGAACAAAAGTAAGATGACAAAGCTTACCGATTTGACGATTAGCGACGCGCTTGATGGATTGGCGGCGAAGAAGTTTAGTGCGTTGGAGCTGACGGATGCGCATATCGCCGGTATGGAGAGCGCGCGCGGGTTGAACGCCTATATCACCGAAACGCCGGAGCTGGCGCGCAAGCAGGCGCAAGAATCCGATGCGCGGCGTGCGGCGGGAAATGCCGGCGCGTTGGATGGTATTCCGCTGGCGATAAAAGATTTGTATTGCACCAAAGGCGTGCGCACCACGGCGGCCAGCAAAATTCTGGAAAATTTTGTGCCGACTTATGAATCGACCGTGTCGCAGAAATTGCTGGATGCCGGTTCGATAACTTTGGGTAAAACGAACCTCGATGAATTCGCGATGGGTTCGGGCGGCGTGACATCGGCCTTTGGCCCCGCGATAAGCCCTTGGTCGGGCGCGGATCCTGTGAACGCCGTTCGCAAATTGGTTCCGGGTGGATCGTCTTCGGGTTCTTCCACAGCTGTTGCGGCGCGTATTGCGATGGGCGCGACCGGCACCGATACCGGCGGTTCTATTCGTCAACCCGCCAGTGTTACTGGAACGGTGGGCATTAAACCAACCTATGGCCGTTGTTCGCGTTGGGGCATTATTGCTTTTGCATCGTCGCTGGATCAGGCGGGGCCGATGACGCGCAGCGTGGAAGATTCCGCGCGTATGTTGCAGGTGATGGCCGGATATGATGTGAAAGATTCAACATCTGTGGATGTCGACGTGCCGGATTATGTCGCGGCGCTGGGTGGTTCGGTCAAGGGCATGAAGATTGGTTTGCCGCGCGAATATCGCATTGATGGCATCAATCCCGAAACTGATGCGCTGTGGCAAAAGGGCGCACAGATGTTGCGCGATGCGGGCGCAGAGGTGATAGAGATTTCGTTGCCGCACACCAAATATGCCTTGCCGGTTTATTATATTATCGCGCCCGCCGAAGCTTCATCGAATCTGGCGCGTTATGACGGGGTGCGTTTCGGTTTGCGCGTGCCGGGTGAAAATCTGAACGATATGTATGCCTCCACCCGCTTTGCCGGATTTGGCAAGGAAGTGCGGCGGCGGATTATGATCGGGACTTATGTTTTGTCTTCCGGTTATTACGATGCGTTTTACCGCAAGGCGCAACGCGTGCGCCGTTTGATCCGTAATGATTTCGATGAAGCGTTTAAAAATTGCGATGCTATTTTGACGCCCGCCGCGCCCGGAACGGCGTTTGCGATTGGCGAGAAGCAAGATGATCCTTTGCAGATGTATCTGGAAGATGTGTTTACGGTCACATTGAATCTGGCGGGGTTGCCCGGCATTTGCGTGCCGGTTGGGTTGGCCAAAAACGGCCTGCCGATGGGTTTGCAATTGATTGGCCGCGCTTTTGACGAGGCGGGTTTGTTCACCGTTGCTTCGGTCTTGGAAAAGGCGGCGGGGTTTGAGGGTCGGCCTGCTTTTACGGCGTGAGTAAAGATTAGAAGCCGGGGCGCGGTATGTGCGGGCCTTTGTTTGCCGGCGCATCGTCACGTTTGGGTGAAGGTGTCCATGCCTGCTCGGTTTTTGTCAGCAAGTCCGTATTGCCCGTTTCGCGCGCTTTTTTCGCGATAAAATTCAGATAATCCAGTGCGCCGATATCGCCGCCGTCCATCGCTGCGCCCAAATGCGGAAGCGCTTTTTCGTAATTCTGTTCAAAGCGCGCGGTGGCGGGGTAAAGTTCCGGGCTATAGATAATGCCGTCGGTATAGGCTCTGCCCAGATAATAGGATGCTTCCGAACTGCCGCGGGTTTCGGCGTCTTGCCACAGGGCCATGGCCTTGGCGGGATCGGCTTCAAGGCCTCTGCCTTCTGCATCCAGACCGCGCGCATAGCGCAAACCCAGATGGCAGAGAGCCTTGGTGTCGCCATTTCGAGCCAGCACATTCAACAATACCGATGGCAATAACGTGCGATATTCCAAACGGCCTGCTTCATTATCCTGGGTTGGCATCACTATGTCTCCGCATAAAGGTAATTTGTTATGGGGCGACTATAACATGAAATAATTTCAAGAAATAGTTTCACGACATTTCTATTGTTATCTTATTGATCTTTATTGATTATTTATTCTTGAGAGGGGGATTATTGGGCAGCGCAGCATTTCATCGGCTGAATTTACAAAAAATATGTGTTGGCGCTTGTTTGACATCTTTAAGGGGCATAGCGTTTGTTTATGTATTTAGAAGATCCTTTTTTACGACCCTGCATGACCCTATCGCCTGAACAGGTGGCGGCAGAACTGTTTGAGAAAAAAAAGAAATTGCCCGCAGAAACCGTACAAGATTTTCTGGATGGGCTGGAATCGGAATTTGAGGCCCATCCTGTGGAAACTTGCAAAATATGGTGCGCGCTTGTGGAAGAAAACGCCGATTCCCCAAAACTGACAAAAGCTCTGGCTGAAAAGCAAATCATGTATGGACAGAAATTGATGAAAATGGCCGGTTATCAGGGCCGTATGTTATTGATGGATACGGCCGATTTCTGTGTGGGGCATGGCCAGAAAAATCTGGGGCTTCAATTGAGGGCGAATTATATAATATTGCGGGGTGCTTCACAGGAAGCGGCATGGTCCAAGGCTGCCGCGCCGGAACAAACCCCATGCAGGCCGTGGCAGAAAATACGCAATGTTTTAGGGCTTAAACCGTAAAGCCTATTTCGTCGTGGTGTCTTTGAAATCCAGCGTGTAATCGCGGGTATTGGCGCCGAGGTCGAGTTCCTGAAATCCGGTCGATTGGTAATTGCGCGACGCGCAATCATTATCGCCTTCGACGCGGAACGCTTTGTCATCGGTGCAGAAAATATATTTGCCCGACCAGATGGTGGGCGGCGCGTCTTTGGTCGTTTGGGTCAAGGCATGCGCATAGTAAAAATAGAAACGTTGCGACAGGGATTCATTGAACACCCGCGAACATTGGCCCGATTCGATGCGCCACCAGCCTTCGGAGATCCAGTCGTCGGATGTCGTATCCGCCGTATCGCGGTAACCCAATGCGGCTTCGATAGGCCCCGTGGTGCGGTTACAGAAGGACATGGCGGCTGACGCCTTATGCGGCGCGATCAAAAGCGCGGACAGGAGTATGAGGGGGAGAAGGCGGGCGGTAAAATTCTTCATAACTCGTCAATAGATGATGTTTATACCTGTCGGTGCCTCTTTGGCGGCTCTTGAGTTCAGGCCGATAATAAGGTTAACTTCCTCTATCACAGTTTGGCGGCCTACGCCAAGCCCTGCCTTAAGATTTTTTTCCTTTTGCCCCCAGGATCGCCATGCCCATTACCGCCGGACAGGATACGCTGAAAACCCGCAAAAGCTTGCAAGTGGGGGACAAATCCTATGATTATTTCAGCCTGATCGAAGCGGAAAAGACATTGGGCAGTCTGGCGCGGTTACCGTTCAGTTTGAAAGTCCTGCTTGAAAATTTATTGCGCTATGAAGATGGCCGTTCGGTCACCGTCAATGATGTGAAGGCGATTGGCGAATGGTTGAAAACCTTCAAAAGCGATACCGAAGTGGCGTATCGCCCGACCCGCGTTTTGATGCAGGATTTTACCGGTGTTCCCGCCGTTGCCGATCTGGCCGCGATGCGCGATGCGACAATCGCCGCCGGTGGCGATGCGCGCAGCATTAATCCGCTTTGTCCCGTTGATCTGGTCATCGACCATTCGGTGATGATCGATTATTTCGGCGCACCCGACGCGTTGGAAAAAAACGTGGCGCGCGAGTTTGAACGCAACGGCGAACGCTATGAATTTTTAAAATGGGCGCAAAAGTCGTTTAATAATTTCCGCGTCGTGCCGCCGGGCATGGGTATTTGCCATCAGATTAATCTGGAATATCTGGCGCAAACCGTATGGACGGATGTAGACCAAAGTGGCAAAGCCGTTGCGTATCCCGACACCTGCGTGGGTACCGACAGCCACACGACGATGATCAATGGGTTGGCCGTGTTGGGTTGGGGCGTTGGCGGTATCGAAGCCGAAGCCGCGATGTTGGGGCAACCCGTGTCGATGCTGATTCCCGAAGTGGTCGGTTTTAAATTGACCGGCAAATTGCGCGAAGGCATGACCGCGACCGATCTGGTTCTGACCGTCACGCAGATGCTGCGCAAAAAAGGCGTGGTCAATAAATTCGTCGAATTTTATGGCCCTGGCTTGGATGATATGTCGCTGGCCGATCGCGCGACGATTGCCAATATGGCGCCGGAATATGGCGCGACATGCGGGTTGTTCCCGATTGACAAGGAAACGATTAATTATCTGCAATTCACGGGCCGCGATCCCGAACGGATTGCGTTGGTTGAAGCGTATGCCAAGGCGCAAGGCATGTGGCGCGATTCCACGACGCCTGATCCCGTCTTCACCGATGTGTTATCGTTGGATTTGGCGACGGTCGAAGCCTGCGTTGCCGGACCGAAATTGCCGCAAGGCCGCGTGCCGTTGGGTAATGTGCCGGCCGAATTTGAAAAAGAATTGGCGGGTGGGTTTAAGGTCACGGCGGAAACGCGCGGCAAGGCTGTGCCCATCACCGGTATGGATGCGTCATTGAAACATGGCGATGTGGTGATTGCGGCGATTACGTCATGCACCAACACATCGAACCCCAGCGTGTTGATCGCTGCCGGTCTGGTCGCGAAAAAAGCGCATGAACGCGGGTTGAAGGTTAAGCCGTGGGTGAAGACATCGCTGGCGCCGGGGTCGCAAGTTGTGACCGATTATCTGGCCAAGGCCGGATTGCAGACACATTTGAACGCGCTTGGTTTCAATATTGTCGGTTATGGCTGCACGACCTGTATCGGTAATTCGGGCCCCTTGCCCGAAGCGGTTTCGACGGCGGTGGTGGCGGGTGATTTGGTGGCAGCTGCTGTGCTTTCGGGCAACCGTAATTTTGAAGGGCGCGTGAACCCGCATTGCAAGGCAAATTATCTGGCGTCGCCGCCTTTGGTGGTGGCTTATGCGTTGGCCGGTAGCATCACGATTGATTTGCAAACGCAACCGATCGGCGTGGATGCGAACGGTGCGTCGGTGTTCCTGCGCGATATCTGGCCGAAGACCGCCGAAATTCAGGAAACGATGCGTGCCGCGCTTACGCCCGCGATGTTCCGCGAACGTTATGCGCATGTGTTTTCGGGCGATACCGCGTGGCAGGATATCAAGGTTGAAGAAAGCCTGACCTATAAATGGCAGGAAAAATCGACCTATGTGAAATTGCCGCCGATCTTCCATAATATGCAGGCTGTTGGCGATGTGCGCGATGTGCATGGCGCAAGATTGCTGGCGTTGCTGGGCGACAGCATCACGACCGATCATATTTCACCCGCCGGTGATATTAAGAAGAGCAGCCCGGCCGGAAAATATCTGGTGGAGCATGGTGTGCCGGTTGAAGAATTTAATTCTTATGGCGCGCGGCGCGGTAATCACGAAGTGATGATGCGCGGCACCTTCGCCAATATCCGTATCAAGAACGAGCTTATGGGCGGTGCCGAAGGCGGCAACACCAAGCATTTCCCCGAAGGCGTCGATATGGCGATTTACGACGCCGCCATGCAATATCAGGCTGACGGCGTGCCGTTGGTGGTTGTGGCGGGCAAGGAATATGGCACCGGTTCTTCACGCGATTGGGCAGCCAAGGGCACCAAATTGCTGGGCGTCAAGGCAGTGATTGCGGAATCTTTTGAACGTATTCATCGGTCGAATCTGGTCGGTATGGGCGTGTTGCCGCTGGAATTTAAAAATGGCATGACGCGTAAAGATTTAAACCTGACCGGTTTGGAAAAATTTGATGTGATCGGTGTCGAAGCCGGGTTGAAACCACGCATGGAATTGATTGTGACCGTTACCTATGCCGATGGCGCGGTGAAACAGGTTCCGACTTTGTGCCGTATCGATACGCTGGATGAAATTGATTATTTCAAGAATGGCGGGATTTTGCCTTATGTTCTGCGGAGTTTGGCGGGGAAGTAATTTCTTGCCGTAAGTGACGGTGGTTATTCTCCTCTCCCTCCATAAAAATGGGTGGAGAGGGATTTTGACATTCGTGCTTGCGGCAGAAGATTAACCGCCAACGCCGGGTTTGTTTTCTGCGGCGGCAGATGGTTGTGTGTCAGGGCGGTTGGCTGCACTGCGGTCGGCGGCTTCAAGAGCGGCGGCGCGGAAGGCATGCAATGTAGAAAATACGCCCAGGGCTCCTATCATTCCAACAGCCAATGGGTTTACGGGATTTGGGGGAGGGCTTATAACAACAGCTGTCAACAGACCTGCTTGTATAGAAGCTAGAGTTGTAAGAATACCAAAATGGCTTGCCATCATAATTCTCCAAATAAGTTTAAAAGTATTAGCGCATTATACAAGGCATCAAATAGCCCCACAATGATTAAAATAGTTTCGTTGCAGAGTTCATTGATTTTCAAGGGATTTTGGAGTGAAGAAAATCCACGGCTTCGGGCGATGACCAATCCGCTTCGCCTTCAAGGCGGGCGATCTCGTTGCCTTGCGGGTCGATCAGGAGCGTGGTGGGCAGGCCGTTCAGATGGAAGGCTGACGGAGCCGTTCCTGCGGTGTCGATAGCGACAGGCAAATTGGCGATGTTGTGGGTTTTATAGAAACCGGTCACGATGGCATCGCCGCGATCTTCGGACAATGTGACGATATGCAGCTTTTTATCGCCGAATTGTTTTTGTAACGCATCAAGCGACGGCATTTCATGTGTGCAGGGCGCGCACCATGTTGCCCAGATATTCAACAAGATGTAGGAACCGCGAAAATCCGATAGCGCATGCTGTGCGTTATTGGCGTCGGTATAGACAAAGGGCGGAATTTTTTGCGGTGGGGTTGTTGTGTGAATGCGGTCGGTGAGGGTTGTGGCGTGGGCGGCTGAGGAAAGCACAAGAATAAAAACTGCTGTCATCCCCGCGAAGGCGGGGATCCATTTTCTCTTGGTGGTGGCTTGGCTGTGAGCCTTGCGGCTCACCCCCCTCCCTAACCCTCCCCACGAGGGGGAGGGAACACCAGCAGGATTGCGGCTGGGTAGGTTCTTTTGTTGCAAGGGGTAGTTACTTCTTTCCATAGTCGAGGCCGAAGGTGCGGTAGAAGTCGGGGCGGTCTTGCCATTTTTCGTCCAGTTTGACTTCAAGGAACAAATGCACCTTGCGGTCGAACAGGCGCGATATATCCGCGCGGGCTTTTTCGCCAATGCTCTTGATGCGCGAACCACCCTTGCCAAGGAAGATGGAACGATGATTTTCGCGCGACACCACGATGGTTTGACGTATCACAACCGAACCGTCGCGTTTTTCTTCCAGACTTGCGGGCAACACGGCGGCCGCATAAGGCAGCTCTTGTTGTAACTGCATATAGATTTGTTCGCGGGTCAATTCGGCGGCAAGGATTTGCGAAGGCAGATCGCTGATCTGGTCTTCGGTATAAAACCACGGGCTTTCCGGCATTTTATTGACAAGGAATTTTTTCAGATCGTCGGTGCCGTCGCCGGTCAGGGCGGATATCATGAAGACATCAGAGAACAGGCCGGTTTCGTGTAATTTGGCGACCATCGGCAACAAATAATCACGGTGGATATCATCGGTTTTGTTCATGACCAAAATAACCGATTGTTCGCGGCGTTTCAGCTCATCGATAATGACGGTAATTCTTTCGTTTTCTTTGCGGTTTGACGCATCGATCATCAACATCAGAACATCGGCATCGGCCAAGCTGCTCCATGCTGCCTGTACCATCGCTTTATCAAGGCGCGATGTGGCGGCGAAAATGCCCGGCGTGTCGATAAAGCTGATCTGCGTATCGCCTTCCGACATGATGCCGAGCGTGCGGATGCGCGTGGTTTGCGCCTTGGGGCTGACGATGGAAACTTTTTGCCCGATATAGCGGTTAAGCAGGGTTGATTTACCGGCATTCGGTGCGCCCAGAATGGCGACGAATCCAGCATGTGTTGAAGAAGAGCGAGCAGAGGACGAGGAGGTCTTGCTCATTTTTTTCTCACTCTTCTTTGCTCTGTTCGGGCTCTTCTGCTCATTCTTGCTCGGGCTTTTCTCGCTCTTCTTCTCTCTCATTTTTTCTTCACCAGTTCCACTAATTTGGCCGCCGCTTCTTTTTGGGCGGCGCGTTTGGAATCGCCTTCGGCTTGCACCGGCGCGAAACCTTTGACCGAGGCTTCGATCATGAATTTGGGCGCATGCGCGGGGCCCGAATGGGTGACGGTGCGATAGGCGGGTAGGGGCAAACCGTGACCCTGCGCCCATTCTTGCAACGCCGTTTTGGGGTCGGCGGGCGCTTCGGAAACAGCAATATCGCGTTGCCAGTATTTATGGATGAATTGATGCGCGGCGGCGAGGCCACCATCGAGATAGAGCGCGCCAATCACCGCTTCCATCGCATCGGGCAAAGTTGCCAGATTTTTGCGCGAGTCCGGTTGTTTGGATGCGCCCAAGGCGGTAATGACCGATGCATCCTTGCCGCGCGCCAGACGCACATATTTGCCCAAGCCGATTTCGGACGCAATCACGCGGAGCGCCTCGCGGTTGACCAGGGCCGCATGGCGTTTGGCCATTTCGCCTTCATTGGCGTTGGGATAGGCTTCAAACAACCATTCGGCGATGATAAGCCCCAACACGCGGTCACCAAGAAATTCCAGCCGTTCGTAAGGCGCGCCTTTTTTCTTGGATTGCGAATTGCCCGACAGCGAAGGATGCGTCAACGCGTCTTCCAGCAATTGCGGATTGGCGAATTTATGCCCGAGTTTTTCGGCCAGCTTGGCGGGGTCGAGTGTGATGGGGGGAGAAATCATTTATCAGGTAATTCCCGTAAATAACCGGCTCCACCGCACTGTCCATGGCCATGACCAGATATGCCAGAAAGGCGTATCGGCATTGATGGAAAAGAACAGGAAGTCGGCGCGGCCGACCAGATTTTCTTCGGGCACGAAACCGACCCCGCCTTGCGGGTCGCGGCTGTCGCGTGAATTATCGCGGTTGTCGCCCATAAAGAAATAATGGTGCGGCGGCACGGTGAAAGTTTCCGTGTTGTCCAACGGATTTTCGTCGCCCAGTTTGCGGATCACATGATCGGGGTCTTGCGGCAGATGTTCGATGTAATCAACCGCGTTATCGGGGGCGCGGGCTTCGGCAGTCGGGGTAAGATGGTCCAGACGGTCGCGTTCGACCGGCGTGCCGTTCAGGTACAAAATGCCTTGGCGCATCTGGATTTTATCGCCGGGCAGGCCGATCAGGCGTTTGATGTAATCAATCGACGGGTCTTGCGGCCATTTGAACACGACGACATCGCCGCGATGCGGTTCTTCGTCTGTCAGATGGATGCGGCCGGAAAAAGGCAACAGGCCGAGGAAGGTGCCTTGCGAGCCATAGCCATAGGAGAATTTCGACACGAACAGGAAATCGCCGACCAGAAGCGTGGGCACCATCGAGCTGGACGGGATATTAAACGGCTCGAACGCAAAAGTGCGGATGATAAGGGCGATCAGCAGGGCCGAGGCGATGGTGCGCACTGTTTCCTTGCCGCTTTCGACGACTGTGGGCTCTTTATCGGTGTTTTTGGGGTCGGCCATGTTCGCTCTTATATAATGTGTGTGGGGAAAAGGGCAGTAAAGGGGGCGGGGCGAGGGAAGTCAAGGATAGGGTGATTTTCAGCAAATATTCATACAAAACCTGTCCATTAGAGGGGAAAGGGAGAGGCGCGGATGCGTGAGGGTATAAAAAAATGGTTTCAAAAAGCCTCGCCTGACTTGTGGGGATCTTTGGTTGTTACGATCGGGCGGTTACTGGTCGCCGAATATATCGTCGGGATCCTGGTTTGGTATTTCACTGCCCATGGTTTGGCCGATGCTTCGGGCACGCCGTTGGGTGCCGATTTTATCAATGTCTATGCCGCCGGTATTATGGCGCGGGGCGGCGGCGCGGCACAGGTTTATGATTGGGACGCGCATCATGCGGTCGAACAGGCGGTGGCGCATTATGATGTGCCTTATTTCGGTTGGCATTATCCGCCGTTCTTTTTAATTGTCGCTTCGACCATCGCGGTGTTGCCGTATCTGTGGGCGTTTGCGGTTTATATGGCCGTCAGTTTTGCGGGTTATTGGACGGCGATGCGGCGCGTGATGCCGCGCACACGGGAAAGCTTTTGGTTCTTTGCCGTCTTCCCCGGTATTTTTGACAATGTCATTAACGGACAAAATGGTTTTATCACCGCCGGTTTGTTGGGTGCTGGTTTATCGATGCTGGAAACCAGCCCGCAACTGGCCGGATTTTTATTGGGGTTGTTGGCGTATAAACCGCAATTTTTTGTGGTGATACCCGTGATGTTGGCGGTGGGCGGATATGGACGGGTTGCGGCCAAGGTTTTGGTGACGGCGTGCGGTGCGATGATTTTGTCGTGGGGTATTTTCGGCAGTGATGTATGGCGGGCGTTTTTCGATGCGTCGCAACTGACCCAGCATGTGATTTTGGAACAGGGCGTAACCGGTTGGCAGAAAATACAAAGCGTTTTTTCCTGGGCGCGGATGTGGGGTGCCGATGTGACGTTAGCCTATGTGGCACAGGGGTTTGTTGCGATTGGTGCCGTGGCAGTGGCGGCGTGGATATGGTTGCGGCGGGCGGATTTTTCTTTGCGCGTGACGGCGTTGTGTGCCGCGATGATTTTGGCGACGCCTTATGTTTTGGATTATGATTTGATTATTTTGTCGGTGGCTTTGGCGTTTCTTATGCGTCGCGGAATGGAACACGGATTTTTATCGGGGCAAAAGATTGTGATGGGATTGATGTGGATTTTGCCGATGCTGGCGCGGCATTGGGGCGGGTATTTGGTGCCTTTGACGCCGCCGGTGATGATGGGTGTTTTGGGGTGGTGTGTTGTGCGGATGAAGGAAGATGGATCCCGGCTTGCGCCGGGATGACGAAAGTTTTTCTAGGTTCTTTTTTCGCGGCGACGCAGGGCGCTAGTGGGGATATTCATCGCTTCGCGGTATTTGGCGACGGTGCGGCGGGCGATATCGATGCCTTCGCCGCGCAACATCATCGATAAATGATCGTCCGAGAGAATCGCGGTGGGTTTTTCATTTTCAATCATCGCGCGGATGCGGGCGCGGACGGATTCCGATGACATATCGGCGCCGCCATCGCTGCGTGCCAAGGCGGTTGTGAAAAAATATTTCAGTTCGAACAAACCGCGCGGCGTCGCGATATATTTATTTTGCGTGACGCGGCTGACAGTCGATTCATGCATTTCGACCAGTAACGCGATATCTTTCAGGATCAAGGGTTTCAGATGATGCACGCCATGGACAAAAAACGCGTCTTGCTGTTTCACGATTTCGGTGGCGACTTTTAAAATGGTGGTGGCGCGTTGGTGCAAGGCTTTGACCAACCAGTTCGCTTGTTGCCAATGATCGGCTATGTAATCCTTGTCGGCCTTTTTCGACAGATTGCCCTGAATTTGCGTGTAATAACGCTCATTCGCCAAAACGCGCGGCAAGGTTTCGGTGTTGAGTTCAACATGCCAACCGTCGCCTTCTTTATTATGTGTCGGGCGCAACATCACATCCGGCACGATGGGTACCGAAACATCGGACGCAAAAGCCAACGCCGGTTTGGGATTAAGGGCGCGGATTTCGGCGATCATGTCGGCCAGATCTTCGGCGTCCACATTACACGCGCGCATCAGGGCGTTGTTTTCGCGGCGCGCCAGCAGATCGAGATTTTGCAGCAGTAATCCCATCGCGGGATCAAGCCGGTCTTTTTCATGCAGTTGCAGCGCGAGACATTCATGCAAAGACCGCGCGAAAATACCGCAAGGGTCGAAACGTTGCAGGCGGGCGATAATCGCTTCGAAATGTTCTGCTGTTGCGCCCAATTGCGTGCGCATTAATTCCAGATCGGCGGGAAGATATCCGGCTTCGTCCAGCATTTCGACCAGGGTCGCCGCGATGATGCGGTCTGTGGCATCCGTAAAATCGACATTGATTTGCGCCAGAAGATGGTCGCGCAGGCTGGGTTTTTCCGCCACCTGCTGCGCTTCGGAAAATTCATCGTCGTCGAAATTACCGCCGCTGCCTGTGGATGCGAAACGGTCTTCGGCGCCATAACCATCGGCGGCCCAGACTTCTTCGTTGGCGTTTTCGGCAGGCGTTTCGGTGATATTTCCATCAAGGGGGGCGGCATCGGCGCCAAGGGGGACAGAATGTTCCGTTTGGCCGGCCACAATATCACTGATCGGGGCTTCGGCGGGCGCGGAATCGCCCCGTTCGAGAAGGGGATTCTTCTCTATCTCCTGTTCGACAAAATCGCCCAATTCCATGTTCGACATCTGCAACAGCTTGATCGCTTGCTGCAATTGCGGTGTCATTACAAGGGTTTGGCTTTGTCTTTGGTCTAGGCGCTGGCTGAGGCTCATGAACAGAGATTAGCCCCAGAATCTTAAAAAAACATTGATAATTTTGGATTTGGCACTTTTTTTGCATCAAAACTTAAAACAATGGGATAAAATATCTGACGAAAGTAAATCGCTGCATGGGTTAGGGCAGCCCAAATGATATAGTTCAATGAATAAAATCTAATAATTTTAAGGAAAAATTACTATGCCAAGACAAACTATCAATGAATTTGTTGACGAAAATGCTATTGGCGGCAACGATTCCAAGTCTGGTATTTATAAAGCCTATAATGCTGCTGGCTTTGAAGTTTTTGTAAACCGTCTGGTCATGGGGCTGGCAGTTTTGGAGCCAGTTGCTACAATTCTTGAGCATACATCTATCCCCATAATTTCCAATGTATTGCCCGATATATTTCGGGTGGGTGCTATAGTTCTCGCTTTTGGGCGTGTTGGTGCATCCTGTTGGCTTGCAGAAAAAGGGCTTACGGATGCTGTCGTTGTTCAGCAATATAGGGCTTATCAAGAAGGTAAAAGTCGCTGGTTGAATTTACATTTATAAGATAATTGCCACAAATTTTTTGGCGCAAGTATTCGCGTTGTGATAAAGCATCGCCTCTGATTATGGAAGATTTATGGCTCAACAAACAATTTCCGAATTTGTGAAAATTGAAGAAAACACCCGCGGTTCCCAAAGCATCTGGCACCGAAAAGAAGATTTTTCGCAGAATTATGAGCGCGCCAGCAAACAAGTGACCAGAGGGCTTGTGGGGGCCGCTTTTGCAGGAGCCATATCTGTTCATGCCGATAATCCGAAGGTGGAAATCGCCGCTGCCGCTGTTGTGCTTGCTGCCCTATGGCGGCTTGCTTGTGCGGCTGCGAATGATGCGACAGGCGTGGTTGACCCGCTTGTCATAGCGCATTATCGGCTCACCGAGGGTGAGGGGGCGACAAATTCAATAGTAAGGCGTTGTTATAAAAAGATAAGTTATATTTTAGGGGGCGGGTAGGGCAGGGATGCGGTAAAATACAGGTTTCCCTTGCATTTTTGGGCTGAACGGCTATTGTCGGCTCATCGAACTGGTTAATTTTTGAGGTGGGCGAGAGCCCGCCTTTTTTATTGCCAATTCCAAAAATTAGTTGCTGATACGGAACGATGTCGAAGGTTATTGAGCAAAAGATTGGCGATTTGATCGCGGGCGATGTGGATGCGGCGGGTTATGAGCTTGTGCGCGTTTATATTTCTGGCGCGGGCAAATACTCGGCTTTGCAGATAATGGCCGAGCGCAAGGATGGCGCGGGCATGAATGTCGATGATTGCGCCGTGATCAGCAAGCTGGTTTCGGTGATGTTGGAGGCCGATAAGGATTTGGCTGACAAGTATGATTTGGAAGTCAGTTCGCCGGGGATTGATAGGCCGTTGGTGCGTTTGGCGGATTACGCGCGTTATGCGGGGCATGTCGCCAAGGTGGAATTGAGCGCGGCAAAAGAAGGCCAGAAAAGATTTCAGGGCAAGATTGCGGGCGTGGCCGGTGATGTTGTTGGATTTGATACCGATAAGGGCAAATTGGCGGTGGCGTTTGGCGAGATTGAGAAGGCCAAGCTGGTGCTGACGGATGAATTGTTGAAGGCCGCGAAAAGCGGAAAAGTAAGCCACTAAGCAAGTTACTATGGGAGAAGAAACAAATGGAATTGTTGCAAGTTGCTGATGTTGTTTCCCGCGAAAAAGGGATTGAGCGCGACGAAGTTCTGGCCGCGATGGAGCAGGCTATTCAAAAAGCCGGACGCGCCAAATATGGCCATGAACATGATATCCGCGCCGAAATCGACCGCAAAAATGGCGAAGTCCGTTTGCAGCGTTGGTTGGAAGTTGCAGACCCCATCGAAAATGAATTTACGCAAATTTCGGTGAAGGCCGCCAAGAAAACCAAAGCCGATGCCATTATTGGCGATTTTATTGTCGATGATTTGCCGCCGATCGAAATGGGCCGCATTGCCGCGCAGACTGCCAAGCAAGTGATTGTGCAGAAGGTGCGCGAGGCCGAACGTCATCGTCAATTCGAAGAATATAAAGACCGCACCGGTGAAGTTATCAGCGGCACCGTCAAGCGTGTCGAGTATGGCAATATCACGATTGATCTGGGCCGTACCGAAGCGATGTTGCGCCGTGACGAAAGCCTGCCGCGCGAACATTTCAAAAATGGCGACCGCGTCCGCGCCTATATTTACGATGTGCGCGAAGAACAACGCGGGCCGCAGATTTTCCTGTCGCGCACCCATCCGTTATTTATGGCCAAACTGTTCACACAGGAAGTGCCGGAAATTTATGACGGCGTTATCGAAATCAAATCGGTCGCCCGCGATCCGGGCAGCCGCGCGAAAATCGCGGTGATTTCGAATGACAGCAGTATTGATCCCGTGGGCGCGTGCGTCGGTATGCGCGGCAGCCGCGTGCAAGCGGTTGTGGGCGAATTGCAGGGCGAAAAAATCGACATCATCCCCTGGTCGCAAGATCCCGCGACATTCGTTGTTAACGCGTTGGCGCCTGCCGAAGTTGCCAAGGTCGTGTTGGATGAAGACAACAACCGTATGGATGTTGTCGTGCCTGACGATCAATTGTCGCTCGCCATCGGCCGCCGCGGACAAAATGTGCGTCTGGCGTCGATGCTGACCGGTTGGGATATCGATATTTTGACCGAGAAGGAAGAATCCGAACGCCGTCAAACCGAACTCGCGACACGTACCGCTCTGTTCACCGAAGCATTGGCTGTCGATGATGTCATTGCGCATTTGCTGGTGACCGAGGGCTTTACCCGCGTCGAACAAATTGCGGATACGCCCGTGGATGAATTGGCCGAAATCGAAGGTTTCGATGTCGAAGTTGCCGGCGAGTTGCAAGACCGCGCGCGTAACTGGTTGTCGGAACTGGCTGCGAAACTGGAAGCGCAACGCAAAGAATTTGGCGTTGTCGATGAAGTCGTCGCTTTGCCGGGATTGAGCATCGAAATGGTGGTCAAGCTGGGCGAAAAAGGCATCAAGACTTTGGATGATGTTGCGGATTTGGCCAGCGACGAGCTGCGCGAAATCGTGGGCAATGATGAACTGACGGAAGCGAAGGCCAATGAAATTATCATGGCTGCCCGCGCCCATTGGTTCACTGATACGCCTTCAGCGTGATGTGGTACGAAAGGGAAAATGACAGCGGTCTTAGAACACGCCACACAAGAAACGCCTCGCTCCGCCGGTAAAAAAGCGGATAGCGAACGACGTTGCCTTGTGGCTGGCGAATTGAAACCGCGTGCGGAGATGATCCGTTTTGTCATTGCGCCCGATCAATCCGTTGTTCCCGATCTTTCCGAAAATCTGCCCGGCCACGGGATGTGGGTGACCGCGTCGCGTGATGCCATTCAAACCGCGGCCAAGAACAACCTGTTTGCCAAAGCGGCCAAAGAACCCGCCAAACCTGATGCCGATTTGCCGGATTTGGTCGCGCGGTTATTACGCAAACGCTGTGCCGATTTTCTGGGGCTGGCGAAAAGCGCGGGGATTGCCGTGTTGGGCGAAGGCCAAACCGAAACGGCTATGCGGGCGAATAAACTGTCACTGCATCTGCATGCGCCGGATGCCACGCGCAAACTGGATAATCGTTATAATGTGAGCGAATGCGATCTGTTCTCGCGCGACGAGATGGGTGCCGTGTTCGGCTATGACCAAATCGTCTATGTGGGCATTCTGCCGCACAAACTGACCGATAAGTTAAAGCTGGAAATAAACCGGCTTCGCCCTCTCTTGATATCCCCTCTTTTGACTGATGGAAACGAAGGACTAGAATGACCGACGATAAGAAAAAAGTATTGAGCCTTGGCGCTGCCCGTCCGAAGCTGGAATTGAAAAAGCCTGTGGCTGCTGCCGGTGGCGCGACCGAAGTTGTGCGCCAAAGCTTTTCGCATGGCCGTTCCAAACAGGTTGTAGTCGAAGCAAAGAAACCCGTGAAACGTGGCGAGGTAGCGGAAACCAAGCAACCCGCAGCGCGTCCGACCGAAACAAGCGTCAGCAAGAGCGGCCGTTCGACCAGCGCCGTTTTGCATAATCTGACGGCAGGCGAACGCGAAGCCCGCGCCCGTGCCTTGCGTGGTTCTGTCGATAATGAACGCGCGGAACCGGAATATTTTCAGGCGGAGATGGTGCGCCCTCCCGTTGAAGAAGCGACGGCTGTGGCCGGCCCTGTGACGCGCGACACGTTGCGCCAGCGCGAAATGGAAGAAATGCGCCAGATTCAGGCGCATGAAAAAACCGAAGGCGCGCGCAAGAAACAAGAAGATGAAGTGCGTCACCGCGATTTGCAGGCCTCGCGCCGCGGCCCGGGTGGGACGACAAGTGCAAGCACCGATGACAGGGGGCGCAGCATGTTGGCGCGTCCGGGCGAAAGCCTGTCGGGTCGTCCCGTTGTGGGACGCGCGCCGACGGTGCGTGATGATGAAGATGACCGTTCGCGTAAACCCGGCCGCGCCGTTTTGGCGCCGCGCCGTGGCGCGACCGATGACCGCCGCACAGGGCACAAGGTCGATGTGACCCGCGCTTTGTCCGACGAAGAAAGCGGCGGCCGTCGTCGTTCGGTCGCATCCATTCGTCGCCGCGCCGAACGCCATCGCCGCGAAATGATGGAGCAGGGCAAGGAACAGGTCAAAGTTACGCGCGATGTGGTTATTCCCGAAGCGATCACGGTGCAGGAATTGGCCAACCGTATGGCCGAACGTGGCGCGGATGTTATCAAATCTTTGATGAAAATGGGCGTTATGGCGACCATTACGCAAACCATTGATGCCGATACGGCTGAATTGGTTGTGTCGGAATTCGGCCACCGCATCAAACGCGTGACCGAAGCGGATATCGAATCCGATATCGGCGGCGTTGATGATTCAACCGAAAATCTGCGCGCGCGTCCGCCGATTGTCACCGTGATGGGTCATGTCGATCATGGTAAAACTTCGTTGCTGGATGCTTTGCGCAAGGCCAATGTGGTGTCGGGCGAAGCGGGTGGTATTACCCAACATATCGGCGCGTATCAGGTTGTGTTGCCCGAAGCGGTGCATGGTTTTGACCGCGTGACCTTTATCGATACGCCCGGCCATGCCGCCTTTACCGAAATGCGTTCGCGCGGCGCGCAAATTACCGACATTGTTATTCTGGTGGTTGCCGCCGATGACGGCATTATGCCGCAAACATTGGAAGCCATTCGCCATGCCAAGGCCGCGAATGTGCCAATGATTATCGCCATCAACAAAATGGATTTGCCGGCGGCGAAACCCGACCGCGTGCGCCAGGAATTGTTGCAACACGATATCCAGGTCGAAGAAATGGGCGGCGATGTGCTGTCGGTTGAAATTTCGGCCAAGACGAAAATGGGCTTGGATAAATTGTTGGAAGCGGTTTTGCTGCAGGCGGAAATTTTGGATTTGAAGGCCAATCCCGACCGTTCGGCCGAAGGCGCCGTTGTCGAAGCCAAGATGGAAAAAGGCCGCGGGTCGGTCGCAACCGTTTTGGTGCGTCGCGGCACGCTGCGCGTCGGCGATATTTTCGTGGCCGGTTCCGAATGGGGCAAGGTGCGCGCGCTTATCGATGATCATGGCAAAAATATTACCGAAGCAACGCCCGCCATGCCGGTCGAAGTGTTGGGTTTAAGTAGCACGCCTATGGCAGGGGACGAATTGTTGGTGGTGGCCGATGAAGCCAAGGCGCGTGAAATTGCCGAATTCCGTTTGCGCCGTAAACGCGCGATTGCGGCGGCTGCAAGCACGCCTCGCGGTAATTTCGAACAGATGATGCAGAATATCAAGACCGGCACCGCCAAGGAATTGGCCGTGTTGATCAAGGGCGATGTGCATGGTTCGGTCGAAGCGATTAAGAGTTCTTTGGTCAAACTGACCGACGAAAACACCGAAGTGAAGGTGCGCGTGTTGGATGCCGCCGTTGGCCCTGTGACAGAGTCCGATGTGACTTTGGCCAAGGCTTCGGGCGCGATGATCATCGGTTTCAATGTCCGCGCCAATACCCAGGCGCGTGAAATGGCGAAACGCGATGCCGTCGAACTGCGTTACTATTCCATCATCTATAACGTGATTGATGATGTGAAGGCGGCTTTGTCGGGCATGTTGGCGCCGACTTTGCGCGAAAAATTCCTTGGCAATGCGCAGATTTTGCAAGTGTTCAATATCACCAAGGTTGGCAAGATTGCCGGTTGTAAAATTGTTGAAGGCACCGTTAAGCGCGGCGGCAAGGTACGTTTGTTGCGTGACAATGTGGTGATCCATGAAGGCACGTTGAAGACCCTGAAGCGCATGAAGGATGAAGTGAAGGAAGTGCGCGAAGGGTTTGAATGCGGTATGGCGTTCGAAAATTACGACAATATCGCAGCCGGCGATTTGATCGAATGTTTCGAAATGGAAGAAATTGCGCGTAGCCTGTGAGCATAAACTTGCATGACCAAGCCTAATTCTTTCACCACGCAACCTGATAAAGACGGGCATTTCGGTGCCTATGGCGGTCGGTTTGTGCCGGAAACGCTGATGCCTTTGGTATTGGCGGTCGAAGCTGCGTATGAACAGGCCAAGGCCGATCCCGCGTTTCAGGTCGAACTTGATTATTATCTGAAACATTATGTGGGGCGGCCATCGCCTTTGTTTTATGCCCAGCGTTTGACCGAACATTTGGGCGGCGCGAAGATCTATCTGAAACGCGAAGAGCTGAATCACACCGGCGCGCATAAAATCAACCATTGCATGGGGCAGATTTTGTTGGCCAAACGCATGGGCAAAACGCGCATCATCGCGGAAACCGGCGCGGGGCAACATGGGGTGGCGACTGCCACCGTTGCAGCGTTGTTTAATCTGCCTTGCACCATTTATATGGGCGAATTGGACATAGAACGCCAGAAACCGAATGTGTTTCGCATGCGTTTGCTGGGTGCGGAGGTGAAGGCCGTGACTTCGGGTTCGCGTTCGTTAAAAGACGCGATGAATGGCGCGTTGCGCGATTGGGTCGCCAATGTCGAAGATACTTTTTATATTATCGGCACTGTGGGCGGGCCGCATCCTTATCCGATGATGGTGCGTGATTTTCAATCGGTGATTGGCCGCGAAACCCGCGCCCAGATGATGGAAGCCGAAGGCCGTTTACCGGATTCCCTGGTGGCATGCGTTGGCGGCGGGTCGAACGCGATTGGTTTGTTTTATGATTTTCTGAATGACCCCGAAGTCGCCATGTATGCGGTCGAAGCCGCCGGGTTGGGTTTGGACAGCGGCAAGCATGCCGCGACCCTGACAGGCGGGCACATGGGCATTCTGCATGGCATGCGTACCTATTTCCTGCAAAATGAAGATGGCCAGATTGAAGAAGCCCATTCGATTTCCGCCGGGTTGGATTATCCCGGCATCGGCCCCGAACATGCGTGGTTGTTCGATCAGAAACGCGTGACTTATGTTTCGGCGACCGATGATGAATCGGTGGAAGCGTTTCAGCTTTGTGCGAAAATGGAAGGCACATTGCCCGCGTTGGAATCCGCGCATGCTTTGGCTTTTGTGACTCGCTTTGCGCCCACTTTGCCGCGCGATCATTTGATGGTGGTTAATCTGAGCGGGCGCGGCGACAAGGATATTTTCACGATCGCCGACCGGTTGGGGGTGGTGTTGTGAGCCGCATTGCCACCAGATTTGCCGCGTTAAAAGCCGCCAACCGCAAGGCGTTTATCACATTCACCTCGGCGGGTGATCCCGATTTGGAAACATTCTCCGCGATTTTGGCCGCGCAACCTGCGGCAGGCGTTGATCTGATTGAAATTGGTATGCCGTTCAGCGATCCCGTCGCTGATGGCCCCGCGATTGAAAAAGCGAATTTACGCGCCTTTGCCGCCGGCATTAACATGAAGAAAATTCTGGGCATCGTCGCGGATTTTCGTAAAACGAATAAAGACACGCCGATTATTTTGATGGGCTATGCCAATCCGGTTTACGCTTATGGGTTGGAAAAATTTGTGGGCGATGCGCACGCGTCCGGTGTCGACGGGTTGATTATCGCCGATTTACCGCCGGAAGAAGATACGGAATTGCGCAGTTTTGCGGTGAAGAAAAATATCGATGTTATTCGTTTGCTGACGCCGACCACGGATGAAAAAAGATTGCCGGTGGTTTTAAACGGCGCGAGCGGGTTTTTGTATTATGTGTCTGTTGCCGGTATCACCGGCACTAAACAGGCAGGGGTTGAATCGGTACGCCGCGCGGTGGATGCCATTCGACCGCACACAAACTTGCCGATTGGCGTCGGTTTTGGCATTGCAACCCCCGAACAGGCGCAAGAGATTGCCAAGCATGCCGATGCTGTTATTGTAGGTAGCGCGATTGTTAACCGCATTGCCGCGAATCTGGACGATGCTGGCAAAGCCAAACCGGGTTTGGTGGGAGATGTTTTGGGCTTTATTCAGGCCCTGGCAGACGCAACGCATAGGAACTAACGAAGGTGTTTTCATGAGCTGGCTTACCAATTTTGTCCGTCCGAAAATTCGCGCCCTGGTCGGCGAGAAAAAAGACGTGCCCGATAATTTGTGGGAAAAATGTCCCGGATGCAGCGCGATGCTGTTCAAGCGCGAGCTGGAAGAAAATTTGAACGTGTGCCGCCATTGTGGGCATCATTTGAAGCTTGCGCCCATCGCGCGGTTGGAAAGCCTGTTTGACGAAGGCCATTACAAGAATGTCGATGTGCCAAAAGTATTGGTCGATCCGTTGAAATTCCGCGACCAGAAAAAATATGCCGACCGGTTGAAGGACGCGCAGAATAAAAGCAAACGTCAGGACGCAATTATTGTCGGCGAAGGCACCGTTGGCGGTGTGAAGACGATTATCACTGTGTTCGATTTCGGTTTCATGGGCGGGTCGATGGGCATGGGCGTGGGCGAGGCGATTGTGACCGCCGCCAAACGCGCTGTGGCCACCAAATCGGCCTTGGTTATTTTGCCCGCATCGGGCGGCGCACGCATGCAGGAAGGCGCGTTGTCGTTGATGCAGATGCCGCGCACGATTATTGCCGCCAATCAGGTGAAGGATGCCGGTTTGCCTTTTATCGTCGTGTTGACCGACCCGACCACGGGTGGCGTTACCGCCAGCTTTGCGATGGTCGGCGACATCCATATCGCGGAAAAAGGCGCACAGATCGGCTTTGCCGGCGCCCGCGTGATTGAAAGCACGATCCGCGAAACCTTGCCGCCCGGTTTCCAACGCGCCGAATATCTGATGGATCACGGTATGGTGGATATTGTGGTCGAACGCAAAGATTTGCGCGAAACCTTGGGCCGCGTATTGCGTTTGTTACGCAAGGAAAAACCGGTGAAGGGCACGTTGTTGACCGGGCCAGTGCCGCATGGCGCGCGCGGGATGAAGCGGGTCTGATTTTGGGATCGCGTCTGTTTGTCGGGCGAAACCACAACTGCCTGTATCACAATAGATGTCGGATCGCCTGAGCTTTTTTTGAAGAAATGAAACGCGCGTATGTTAAATACGCTTGTCTTTCATTTCTTCAAAAAATCACAATTTTCGACTCAATATCCTCAATCCTTTAACGGCAGCGCTTCGATAAGAAAAAATCTTGGATTTTAGTATTAACCATACATTATAGTTGAAACGGGTTTTTCTTCTTCTTATCCTCAATCATTGTGAAAAATGAGGGAGTGTGAAATGGAAGATAACGAAAAGCCTGAAGGAAATGAAGCACAGGAGCAAAAGCCTGAACCCGGTAATGCCGAAATTAAACCCGGCGCATTGACCAATCCTTGGCGTGATCGTCGTGGCCGCCATTTTGGTCGTGGACATAACCGTTTAGGATAATTTGTAGCCCGTTGATTATTATATTTTCTCGGCTGCTGCGCCGACTGTTTTTCTGTAAGAAAAAAGAGGTATATTTTTATGGGGAAACCTAAAATTACATTTTTGATGTGCGATGATGAGGCCGAATATCTGGATGATCATCAAATCATCATCGCATCCGTTATGGAAATGGATATGAATATTGATGACCCGTCTTTGTATGAATTTGTGACCTTCCCTGACGGGATTGATGCTTACCGTTGGGTAACGGACAGGGAAAATGCGCGTGGCGTCATATTGATTACCGATGGCAATATGAGGCACATGGAAGGCTTCGATTTGATCCAGGCTTTACATTTGATTTCGTTCGATCATTTGCCATCGGCAATCGCTATGTGCACGAGTTATGATCAAGCGGAATTTGATGAAAAGATGAAGAAGAAAAAAATAGATGAGTTGGCTGTAACTCTGATTTCAAAAAGGCACGTGTCGAAGGGATTGGTTGAGTTTATTCCCCATGCCGTAACCACTGTAGCGCGGGAAATTGGTTTATGTTTGCCGCCATTAGAATTTTTCCGGCATAAGGAAGACAAAAAATCTCAACCTTGATGAGAGGGTCGGAAAATTATTTCGTACGGTCTTTATTCAGGCCGTTTGTAAGCAGCGCATGGATTTCCGCTTCGTCGGTTTTGCCCATAACTTTTTCCGCAAAATCGACCGATTGCGGCAAGGTGGCCTGGGTGATTTCATGTTTGACGCCAGGCAAACGTGGCGGCGACATGGAAAATTCGCGCAAGCCCAACCCCATGAGCAACAATGTCGCGCGGCGGTCGCCCGCCATTTCGCCGCACAGCGATACGGGGATATTGGCGCGCCAACCCGCCGCCGCCGTGAATTGAATCAAGCGTAATACCGCCGGATGAAACGGGTCGTATAAATCGGCCACCCGTTCATCGCCTCGGTCAATGGCCAGCGTATATTGGGTTAGATCGTTGCTACCGATTGAGAAGAAATCACAAACTTTGGACAAAGCGTCGGCGATCAGCGCGGCCGACGGAATTTCGATCATTGCGCCGACGGGTGGCAATCCTTTGACCTTGATGCCGCGCCGGTGCAAACGTCGTTCGACATTCAGTAAATGCGAACGCACCTGTTTCATCTGCGCGACGCTGGATATCATCGGCACCAGAATACGCACAGGGCCATGCATGCTGGCGCGCAAAATGGCGGCCAATTGCGTATCGAGCAGTTTGGGGTTTTTCAAACCCAGACGAATGGCGCGAAGGCCGAGCGCGGGGTTGGCGCTTTCGCCCACGGCCTCACCTAACGCAGACGCGATTTTTTCGCCGCCAATATCCAATGTGCGGATGGTAAGCGGCAGACCGTCGAGTTTGGTGATGAGCTTGCGCAGCACATCATATTGTTCGTCTTCATCCGGTAAATCGGGCCGGTTCATGAACATAAATTCTGTCCGCAACAAACCAATACCGCGCGCGCCGGATTCCAATGCGGCATCGATATCGCGCGGCAATTCCATATTGGCTTGCAGCATGATCGGCGTGCCGTCCGCCGTGATGGCGGCAACATCGCGCAGGGTTTTCAGGCGTTTGTCTTCTTGCTTCTTGCGCGCGACTTCCTGGCGGTAATGTTGCAAGGTTGTGGCATCGGGGCGGGCAATAATTTCGCCCTTGCGCCCGTCGATGATGACCAGATCGCCGGTGCTGATGCCGTGTGTCAGCGTTCCCACGCCGGAAATGGCCGGCACGCCCAGTGCCCGCGCCATAATCGCTGCATGGCCTTCCGCCCCGCCCAGCACTGTGGCAAAACCCGCCACGCGGCCCGGTGTCATCAGCGCGGCGTCTGCCGGTGTGATTTCTTCGGCAAGGATGATGCAGCCTTCGGGCGCATCGGCAAACGGGTTATAATTTTGTTGCAGCAGGCTGCGGATCAAACGCGTGCCGACTTCGCCGACATCTTCCGCGCGTGCCGCCAGATAAGGGTCGTTCATCGCCGCAAAGCTGGCCTTGAGCGCGGCGATTTGCTTTTGGATCGCCGCTTCGGCATTGATACGTTGCTTGGTGATAATGTCTTCGACGCCGCGTACCAGACGCGAACCCGTCAGCATACCTTTATAGGCGTCGAGCAGAAGGGTCATATCTTCCGCGCCCGCGGGCAGGGTTTCGGCTTTTTGCCGAAGCTGGCTCAGATGTTTTTGCACCTTGGTAATCGCGCCATGCAGGCGTTTCAGTTCTTTTTCGATGCCAACCGAAGGGATGTCATATTCGGGAACCGGCAAGCCGCTTTGTTCGATGATGAAGGCGGGGCCAATCGCGACGCCGGGCGATATGCCGATGCCGAAGGCATGATGTTCGCCGTTTTTTTGTTCGTCATTCTTCATCGAATTTCCGTTTGATAAGATCGCTGATGGCTTCCAATGCGGTTATCGCATCGACGCCAGTGCCGCAAATGCGGATGGTTGTGCCTTTGGTCGCCGCCAGCATCATCAACCCCATGATGGATTTGCCGGAAACATCCATATCGTCTTTATGGACGGTGATATCGGCGTCGAAACTGTCGGCGAGTTTGACGAATTTGGCGGCGGCGCGCGCGTGTAGGCCCCGTAGATTGGCAATTGTGGCCATCAAACAAAGTTTTTCGGTTTCTGTGTTCATGCAACCTGATGGGGGGCGATATTTTCGGAAACCAGCTGGATATATTTACGCGCTGCCGCTTCGGCTTCGTGTGCCGCATCGCGTAACGACATCGTGCCACGCACAGAGGCAAGTTTGACCAGCATAGGCAGATTAACGCCCGCCAAAACCACCGCGTTGCCGGACGGCATCGAGGCGATCGCCAGATTGCTGGGGGTGCCGCCGAACATATCAACCAGCAAAATAACGCCTTTGCCGGTGTTAGTCTGGCGTATGGCCGCCAGGATTTGGTCGCGGCATGCGCCCATATCATCATGCGGGTGGATGCTGATGGCTGTCGCCTGTTGTTGCGGGCCGACAATGCCGTTTAATGCCGTAAGCAATTCGGCGCCGATATTTTCGTGGGTAACAAGAACCATTCCGATCATATTTTTTCTTTCTATATTTTGGTGGCGCGATCAACGTCGCGGTGGCCGACGCCAACCACATAATCGCCCGCTGCCAGCAATGTTGTCAGCTCTTCCGCCACCATAACCGACCGGTGGCGTCCGCCGGTGCAACCGATGGCAATTGTCAGATAGCTTTTGCCTTCTTGCTGATAGCGCGGCAACAAAGGTAGCAGAAATTGGGAAAGGTTATGCATAAAGCTGCTGTAATCGGGGTCTTTGCGGATGTAATCCACCACGGCTGCGTCGCGGCCTGTCAGCGGGCGCAGCGCTGCATCCCAATGGGGGTTGTTCAGGAAACGCGCATCGAAAATGAGATCGGCTTCGCGCGGCACGCCATGACGATAGGAAAATGATGTGATAAAGATTGTTAGTCCCAGCGTGTGGTCGAAACGATAATAGCCCGCGATAAGGCGGCGCAGATCATGGATGGAGATAGAAGACGTGTCGATGACCTGATCGGCTTCGTTTTTCAGACCCCATAGCATTTCGCGTTCGTGTTTGATGCCGTCGGTCACGGGGCGGTCTATGGCAAGGGGATGGCGGCGGCGCGTTTCGGTAAAACGTTGTTGCAGGGCATCGTCGGAGCAATCGAGGAACAGCAGGCTGACCTGTAAATCGGGTTTTTCCATCAGTAAATGATCGACGCGCAGAAGCTCATCGACCGAGAAATTGGCATTGCGCGTGTCGATGGCCACGGCCAGATGGCGGCCTGACAGAGCGGAATCTTCGACCAAGGCGGGTATCAGGCTGAGGCGCAGATTATCGACCGCTTCGTAGCCCAAATCTTCAAACACTTTCAACGCGGTTGACAGGCCCGCGCCCGACATGCCGGACAGGATGACAACGCGGCGTTTGGCGGGTGAAGTGGGGTCAGTCATCCATTCTCTTATGTTTTAAGAAAGCGCGAATTTTGGCTGGTGTCGATGCCGCGAATGAGGGCAGCCTAAGCTGTGGCACAGGATGGTCAAGCAGTAAAATACTGGATTTTTCCGGCAGGCGTTCCAGCTTTTCATCCAAAACCGCCAGATCGACGCATAGCGCGACGGCAACGGGCGCGATAAAGGGCAGGTACATCAAGCCGATATGGCGCATTTCCATTAAACCTGCCAGGCTTGTCGCCGGTGCGGCCATCAGATGATTGCCTGTGCAATGCAGCAAAACCTGGTCATCGGCCACCAAAATCGCGCCTTCGTCGATCAGGCGTAGCGCAAGGTCGGATTTGCCCGTTCCAGCCGCCCCCATCAGCACAACGGCCTGTTGATCGATTGCGATGCAGGTGGCGTGCAGGAGCATGGTTCGGGGTTCCGCAGAATTATGCTATGGAATAAGAATCAGTTGAATTATAAGCTGTTCTTCCCCACGCCTCAAACCCCCAACCAAGCGCATCCATGAAACGTCTTTTCGCATCGCTTTTTGTTTTGAGTTTGGCAACGCAGCCGGTTCTGGCAGGGAATGTCCCGCGCAGCGCACCCGCCCCCGCGCATGAATTCGGGCAGACACAGATTGTGGCCGTGGTGAATGACAGCGTTATCACCACAACCGATCTGGCACAGCGTATCCGGTTGACGATTTTGTCTTCGGGCATGCCGGACAGCGCCGACGTGCGCGTTCATCTGGTGCCGCAGATTTTGCGCGGGTTGATTGACGAACAATTACAGATGCAGGAAGCCAAGCGTCTGGATTTAAGCGTGACCAAAGACGAAATCGCCAAGGCGTTGGACAAGATCGCGCATGACAATCATATTCCGGGCGATATGAAGGAATATGTTGAATCACACGGCGGCTCCGCCGATGCGTTGGAAGCGCAGATCAAGGCCGGATTATTATGGAACAAGGTGGTGCAGCATGAATTGCGCCCCAAGGTTGATGTTGGCGATGATGAAATTGATGCAGCAGTCGCGCGGATTCATGCCGATGCGGGCAAGGAAGAATATCTGGTCAGCGAAATTCTGTTGACCGTCGATAACCCGAAAGACGATGAACAGGTGCATCAGGTCGCCGAAAATCTGGTGCGCCAGATTAAGGGCGGTGCCAATTTTTCCGCCGTGGCGCGGCAATTTTCCCAAGGATCGGGTGCGGCGCAGGGTGGCGATATCGGCTGGATCCAGCAAGGGCAATTATCGGCCGAGTTGAACAAGGCTTTGGTGGGTGCCGAGGCCGGGCAGATTTTGCAACCCATCCGTACATCGAATGGCTATCACATTTTGGGGATACGTGAAAAACGCACCGTGACAATGGGCGATGCGGATAAAGCCAGCGTCAATCTGATGCAGGTGTTTCATCCCTACGGCAAAGACAAAGATGCCGTGACGCATGAAGCGCCGCGCGTGAAGGCTGCCATGAAATCATGCGCGACACTGGACGCCGATGTGTCGGGTTTTGCCGGATGGAAGGTGATGAAGCTGGGGGATATTATGCCGGCCAAGGCGCCGCCGATGATTGCGTCGAAACTTTCGGGTCTGCAAACGGGGCAAGTCAGCGATGTGCTTTCTGCCGACAAGGGCGCGATTATTTTGATGGTGTGTAGCCGTAATGAAGGCGGCGATGTGGATCGTGATGCGATTTTACATTCGATCGGTACGGAGAAGTTGGAATTGCAGGCGCGGCGGTTGTTGAGCGATTTGCGTCGTGCGGCTTATTTGGATGTCAGGATTGGGAAAGATTCTTAATTAATTCTGACTTTACTTCCTGAATAACCGAAACCCAATCGGTTGGTTTGGGTTGGCGGAACAGGCGCATCGTGGGGTACCATGGGCTGTCGGAACGCCCGGTCAACCAGCGCCAATCGGGTGCGAAGGGCAATAAAACCCAAACCTGTTTGCCCATGCCGCCTGCCAGATGCGCGGTTGCCGTGTCGCAGGTGATGATCAAATCCATCTGGTTGATGAAACGCGACGCAGTCGCAAAATTATTCAGATGCGGCACCAGATTTTCGATGGGGTATTGCGGCAGCAACGCGGCATCGCCAATTTTCAGGTCGCGGTTGAAATTATAAAATTGCACGCCGGGCGTTGTGAAAAGTTCGACGAAAAGGGGCAAAGGAATTGACCGTTTGGCGTCGGCCAGATGTAACGGGCTTCCGCCCCATACCACGCCTATCTTAAAACCACCATCAGGTAGATTTGTGGGGAGTAGTTTTGCGGCTTCATCGGGCGGCAGAAGGGGCAGATAGGGTGTGCGGTTCGGTAAATTTTCTAATGTGACGCCAAGACGGTGCGGCAGATCGAAGGACGAACAAAAATAATCGCAAGCCGGTGCAGGGCCATTATGAATGATAACTTCATCCGCACCCGAACAACCGCGCAAATAGGGTTCAAGGACTTTGTGGACAGAGAAAATGACGCGCGCGCCTTGCGCTTTTACCAAAGGCAGAAAACGCGCCATCATCAAGGTATCGCCATAGCCTTGTTCGTCGCAGACCAGCAAAGTTTTGCCGTTCAGATTTTCACCTTTCCATAACGGAAAGGGCATGGCGGGGCGTTTAAGCGCCGCGATTTCTTTAACGCGCGAACGGTAACGCGCAAAACCGCGTTTGTAATCGCCACGCAGAAGCTCAATCAGCGATAAATGCCAATGACGGTTGCCATACTCATCTTCATTGACCTCGCGCGTTTCTTCGTCGATGATTTTTTGTCCGGCTTTGTCGACCGCTTGTAAAAATGTCTGATGCGCTTCTTCCAGCCGGTTCAACGACTGGTAACTTTGCGCCAGATTGTCCCAGATATCGACGCGTTCTGGTTTGAGCGTAAGGGCGCGTTGATAGGCTGTAACCGCTTCGCCGTCGCGGTTCAGGCGGTTAAGCGCGACGCCCAACCCGAACCATGTGAAATGATTGGTTGGGTCGAGCGCAGTTGCGCGTAATCCTGCGCGGTATGACGCTTCATAATCCTTAAGCGCTTCGGTGACATTGCAAAGTGTCAGCCACGCTTGCGCATCATCGGGATGTAATACAGTGGCTTCTTTGGCCAAACGCCCCGCCTCGTCATAATTTTTTTCATGCACCAACGACAGAACCAGATTGTTGTATGCCTCGGTATGATGCGGGTCGATGCGTAACGCCGCGCGATATTCGGTCATCGCGCCATGCCAATCATCTGTCGCGCGCAGGGCGTTGGCGTAATTGTAACGGAATTGCGCCTTGTCGGGTTGCAGCGTGACGGCGCGTGCCAGCGATGCAACGGCCTGGGGTAAATTCTGTGCGGCCATAAGAATGGTACCCAGATGAAAACGTAACAGGCCAGAAAAAGGATCAAGCGCGACGGCCTTGTTCACCCATTCTATCGCCTCATCATATTTGCCAAAAGATGCCAGTGTTACGCCCAGCAAGGCACAGGCATCGGCATGATCGGGATGCGCCGCGATAAGGGTGCGGTATTGTTGTTCCGCCTGCGCCAGATTGCCGGATTGATGCGCCTGCAACGCTTGGGCAAGAATATGCTCTGACGCCGCCGCCATTATTCCTCGACGACTGCGATGCGCAGGCTGTTGGTGCTGCCTGAATGGCCAAAGGGAACGCCTGCCGTGATGATGATGGATTGGCCGACATCGGCGAGCTTGTCGCGATAGGCGATATCGGTGGCTTTTTCGACCATCTCGCCAAAGGATGAAATATCCTGGGTATGAACGGCATGAACGCCGAAAGAAAGTGTCAGGCGACGCGCGGTTTCGATTTTCGATGTCAGGCATAAAATGGGCACTTCGGGCCGTTCGCGTGCGGCGCGCAATGTGGTGGAACCCGATGTTGTGTAGGTCGCAATGGCAACCGCGCCGATTGTTTCCGCCACCTGTTTGGCGGCCGCGGTTATCGCGTCGGCAGCCGTGTTTTGCGGGTCTTGATGTTGCGCCACAAGGCCGGTGTGATAGGTGGGGTCTTCTTGCGTGTGGGTTGCTATGCGGTTCATCATGGCGACCGCTTCGACCGGATATTGGCCGCTGGCGCTTTCTGCCGATAACATAATCGCGTCCGCGCCGTCATAAACGGCGGTCGCAACGTCTGATGCTTCGGCGCGTGTAGGGGTTGGCGCCGTTATCATGGATTCCAGCATTTGTGTCGCGACGATAACCGGTTTGCCGACGCGGCGCGCTTCGCGCACGATCAATTTTTGCAAACGCGGCACATCTTCGGGCGGCATTTCCACACCCAGATCGCCACGCGCGACCATAAACCCGTCGGCCTGTTCCAATATCGGCAACAGGTTTTGAATCGCCGATGGTTTTTCCAGCTTGGCCAATATGGCGGCGCGGGTGCCGATAAGGGCGCGCGCTTCGATAATATCTTCGGCGCGTTGCACGAACGACAGCCCAATCCAATCAACGCCCATATCCAATGCAGCAGTCAGATCGGCGTGGTCTTTGGGCGTAAGCGGCGACAAAGGCAGGATAACATCGGGCACATTCACGCCCTTGCGGTCGGATAATTTACTGCCCGCGATCAATACAGTTTCGGCGAAATCCGCGCCGCATTTGGTGACGCGCATGCGCAGCTTGCCATCATCCAGCAACAAATTGCTGCCGACCACCAGCGCCGCAAAAATTTCGGGATGGGGCAATTGCACGCGTTTGTCGTCGCCCATTGTGGGGTCGAGGTCGAAGCGGAATGTCTGGCCTTCTTTTAAGGTGACAACGCCACCGGCAAAAGTACCGACGCGCAATTTGGGCCCTTGCAGATCGGCCAGAATGGGGATGGGACGGTTGGTTTCTTTTTCAATTTCGCGAATGGCCAACAGGCGCGCGCGGTGGTCGGCGTGTGTGCCGTGACTGAAATTCAAACGGAACATATCGGCGCCCGCATCGAATAAGGCGCGGATTTGCTCTTTGGTCGATGAAGCAGGCCCCAGCGTGGCGACGATTTTGGTCTGGCGTTTGAAATGATTCATTATTGGAAACACAAAAATTGACAGGATGAAGTGGTGGTCACGGCACCGCCACAGGTACGATAGCAGGAATTATAGGGATGTTCGCAGTCAGCAAGACAGGCTTTTTTGGCATTGTTGCAGGATTGCGGATGTTCAAAATCGCTGGGGAACATGTCGATGGGGGCGTGGGTGGCGTAACGGTCGCGGGCATAGGTGTCGTAGTCGTGCTGTGCCTGAATTTGTACCTGATTGTAACAGGCGCGGTAATCAAGGTCGCAGCTCTGAGCGCAGAAATCGCGCGCCTGTGCGCATTGGATGCTGCACATGCGGCCACCCGGCGTTTCCGGTTGCACATAGGCTGTGGCATGTTCCGTTGTGTTCGCGCCGCCGCATGACGCGACAAACAGGATGAGGAGGAGAGCGAGGGCGCGCATAGGATCAGAACATCCTTTTCTTGAGCTTGTAGACATAAGAGATAACTTCGGCGACAGCCCGATAATGCTGGGTTGGGATGGACTGGTCAATCTCTACTGTATCATACAAGGCGCGCGCCAAAGGCGGGTTGCTGACCAACGGCACGCGGTTTTCGGATGCGATATCGCGGATACGCTCGGCTATCAGATTAATGCCCTTGGCGACGACGATAGGCGCGGACATTTTGTTGTTATCATATTGCAAGGCGATGGCATAATGGGTCGGGTTGGTGATAACCACATCGGCCTTGGGCACTTGCGACATCATACGTTTGCGGGCTTTGTCCATGCGCAATTGCCGCAGGCGCGATTTGATCATCGGATCGCCTTCCTGCTGCTTCATTTCGTCTTTGACCTCGGTTTTGGTCATGCGCAAATTGCGGATATATTGGAAGCGCGTGAAAAACAGATCGCCCGCCGCAATAACGGTAAAGGCCAACAACATCATTTCGATCAGATGGATAACCTGTTTATCGACAAAACCAAGGATGCCGTCGAAGGCCATGCCGGTGAATCCGGGCGACGCAAGGCCAATAGGCGTTAAAACGCTGAAAACAATAAAGCCAAGGAAAACCAGCTTGCCAAAGCTTTTGGCAAAATCGACCAGGGATTGCGTTGAAAAAAGCCGTTTCAAACCGCGGCTGGGCAGCAAACGCGACAGATCGGGTTGAAGCAGATCAAGCGCGAAGAAAAACCCGGTTTGCAGCATAACGCCGGCCACGCCCGCCGCCATCAACAGCAGAAACGGAATACCCAAAGCAAAGGCGGATTTGACCGCGACTTGGGCGAACAAAGCCTGAATGTTATTGGCGTCCAGCTGAAAATCGGCGGCGTTTTCCAGAAGGCCGCGCAAAAAATCGGCCATTTGCGTGATGACGGACGGAATGACCCACCCCATCACGATAAGAATGCCTAACAACACGACCCATGTGGATGTTTCGCGGCTGACCGGGACTTGGCCATGTTCGCGGGCTTCGTCTAATCGTTTGCCGGAAGGGGCTTCGGTTTTTTGACTTTGATCATCGCCTTCTGCCATGTGTAACTCTTACTGAAAAAAGTTAGACAGGGATTGATCGAAATAGCGCATCCAGAAACCAAGGATAAGCGATGTGGTCAGGCTGAACAAAGCCAACCCGCCCCAGATTTGTACCGGCATCGACAACATAAAAACCTGAATTTGCGGCAACAGACGTTGGATGATGCCAAGCGCGGTATAAAGCAGCAAGCCCATAATGATAAACGGCGCGGCCAGTTCGACGCCGATGATAAAGCTATGATTGACCGCATGGATAACGGTTTGCGCCATATCGCCGGTGGGTAACGTGCCGCCCGCCGGAAACACATCATACAGCGCCAACATGCTGCGGATAAGGAAATGATCCATACCGGAAATGAAGATAAGCGCGAGCGCGGCGGTGCTGAGAAAGGCGCTGGGCAACGGGCTTTGTAGCGCCAGCGAAGGGTTGAGAACAGTGGCGTTCGACAGACCTGTCTGCATGCCGATAATCATGCCGGTCGATTCCAACGCGCTGATGGTCAGGCGCACCAATGTGCCAAAGAAAAGCCCGACAATGATTTCATAGCTGATCAAACGTGCCAGCTCGGCCGGTGCCGCGGGCAGGGCAGGCAAACGCGGTAACAACGGCCCCATTAACAGCATGCTGATCAAACACGCAAA
Organism: Alphaproteobacteria bacterium; assembly: GCA_026225415.1. Lineage (GTDB taxonomy): Bacteria > Pseudomonadota > Alphaproteobacteria > UBA9219 > UBA9219 > CAIXLI01. The sequence goes on from JAMFSS010000003.1 coordinate 70,334, forward strand.
GATCATGCGCGTGCGCGGCGGCACATAATTTTCGCCGATACCCGGGAACAACGTGATAACCGCCCCGATGCGCGACAAAATCATCAGGAACGCGAACACATGGCCGGACAGGAATTTGTCGATGGAATAGGAAACCATGAGGCCTGAAACAGTTAGAGTTAGTCGTTTGCCTGGCCGATTTGCACGATGCGGTCGCTGAGGGTGTGGGTAAAGCCATCAAGAGTCGAAAGCATGAAAGGCAGCAACCAGATGGTCAGGCCGCAAATAACGATCAGCTTGGGCACAAAGGTTAAGGCGGTTTCCTGAATCTGGGTCACGGTCTGGATCATCGACACGATAACGCCGACCAACAACCCCGCCAACATGATGGGGCCGGTTAATTTAAGCATAACCGTGATGGCTTCGCGGCAGACTTCGATGACTTCGGCTTCATTCATGGGTTTTGGGCTTTTGGGTGGGCGTGGCGGGCAGCAGGGGCGCAGGCGCGTGGTTAACAGCAAACCTTATTCGCGGCACAGGGTCAAGTTTCTTTGTGAAATAAAGGGGTTTGGCGTTTTTTGCGCGGCGGTTTTTACCGCTTGCAATCGCGCGGCATACTTGTATTATCCGCGCCTGTTTACGGGGGATGGTTTCCATTCCCTTCTTGGATGCGGGCGTAGCTCAGCGGTAGAGCACGACCTTGCCAAGGTCGGGGTCGAGGGTTCGATCCCCTTCGCCCGCTCCATTTTCTTTCAATGAGTTAGTTATTTTTAGGTAGCACACATTCATAACAATGAGGCCTATATTAGGTCTGAACGTTATTAAAATACTTAGTAATCTCAATCTTGCCTATTACGATACTGTATTCCATTATCTGTAATCTACTAAATCGCATTAAATAAAGACCGAGAGTCGTTTTATCGACAAGGTAGGGCTACGCGTGTTTGACAAAGTAACAATTCATCGCGGTACTTCAAAAGAAAAGTTCAATCTCGGACTCTTGGCTGAGCTGATGCTTTTCTACCAAGACGTTTCCTTGATTTTAGATCGAGGAAGCTTGACGCTTCTTTTGAACACCTTGAGTCCAGATACAATTCTTCGACTCACTCGTGAACACGGAGTGAAGTTTTCCTATCATCGTGAAATGTTTGGTCTGCTGACGAATACCATTAATGGCATTCCCGCAAATAATTTTGGGGCATTCACATTCGGAGGATCAGCTAAGAAAAAAGTAGTCTCTGTAAATCAAGAGATTGAAGAAACAGTGCGCAGAGTGCTGGGCATCAGTTCGCAAACAAGAAAATTTGTAAAAGAATTTGTTGCGCATGTTTCGAGGGAAGTTATCGCAGCCACTGACCTCGATGATTTGAAAGAGTTTGCAAAAACGGACTTGTTAAACCTGAAATACTCCAAGTATGCGATGCTTGATGCGATGTCGCATCTTGTGCCAAGCGTCCCCGTTGATCCAGAATGGAGAGTCACAGCCACCGATTTGGGTCGCGCTGGGTTCATAATGGATTCTAATATCGATTTCGGCTTTTTAGATGAAGAATATAGAAAAGTGCCCGGACAAGAAAAAGGTTCACTGAATCTAGAGCTTTTGGCGACGTACATTTTTGATACGAGAGCCGAAGCATATTTTGCTAGTCGCGATATGAGCGCATATGTTTGTAATCCAATCTATTCCAAGTTGATGCAGCGAAAATTCTTAGATCTTATCCGTTTGAGAGAGAAGGATGTAAGAGAAACGGACTTGTTTCAAGAAATGCTATTGCCAAATGGAAGAACAATCGCTGAAGTGATCAATTCTGGAGAGGCAAAATTTGAAGATATTTTACCAATTATATCCAATGCCACGAAGTTCAAAAATTGGCTAAATGGGCGAGCCGCAAACGCATCGCTTTTAAATGATTATTTTAATGAAGTTTCCAGCGAGACTTGGTTGCAAACCATACCGGGAAAAACTCTGCGCTGGCTGACGACAGGCGGTTTATGCCTAGTTGCAGGTACGGTTTTCTCAGATGCCGTTGGAGCATTAGCGGGGCTCGGCATAGGGGCGGCAGATACTTTCTTAGTTGAAAAATTAATTAAAGGGTGGAAGCCGGATCAATTTGTTGACGGAACCCTTGTGCCGTTTGTTGGTGGTTTGTGATTATAGAAAACGGGTACATTAATGGCCTATCACAAGTTTTGGTTTAAAGGTTTCTGATTGGCAGAAACATTACCCCACCCGCACTGCCAAAAAATTCTCGGCTTCATGCGCATCGATATAAATACGATAGCCGTGGTTGCGGAAATGGTTGGCACAGGCCTTTTTCTCATAAGCGTTTAAATGGTCATATTCTAAATAGACAATACGTGGGCGATAGTCGGTTAAGGATAATTGTCGCGCCACCATCCAATCCGCGCCTTCCACATCGACCACCATAAGATCGATTTTGGTGATTTCATGTTTGGCCAATAATGTGCCAAGCCTGCAACAGGGTACTTCCATCACCATCGTGTTTTCTTTGACGATTTGCGCAATTTCTTCGGGCATGCCGATGCCAGCCATTTTGCCGCGGTCGGGCATCAGGGTCGACGTACCAAAAGCACCCGCCGCGAAAACACCCGCCGGTATTGTGTCGGGGTTAAGGCCGGACATTTCAATTGTGCCTTCGAAATCGGCAATCGCCGTGTCGGCGAAAATAAGACCGTCACAATTTTTGTAATTATCTTGCAGTTTTTTATTTAAATAAGGGATGGGTTCAACCAGCAAGCCGCGCCACCCCAATCCGGTAACAAATTTATGAATGGGGTCGAATGTAACGCCGTCCATAGCGCCGATTTGGACAAAAAATATATCCCTTCCCAAGCCTTGGAATGTTGCATCAAGATCGTTGGTGGAAAATTTTCCGTCGAAGGAAATCATGGCGTGGCTCCCGCAGGGTAAAAAGAGAATCGACTTTACTATAACCATGGATAAGGGGCATCTTTAAAAATACATAATCTTGCCACAGTCATACAGCATATAAACCCGCTCACTTTCTGACAGGAAATTTATTCATGCTTGAAAAACGCAAACTAGGTCGCACCGATATTGATGTGACATCTATTTGTCTGGGCACCATGACATGGGGGCAGCAAAATACCGAAGCCGAAGGCCACGCCCAGCTGGATTGCGCCATTGATAAGGGCATCAATTTTATCGACACGGCCGAACTTTATTCCATTCCGCCCAAAGCCGAAACGCAAGGCAGTACTGAAACCATTTTGGGCAAATGGCTGGCGGCGCGCAAAAACCGCGACAAATTGGTTATCGCCAGCAAAGTCGTGGGGCGCAGCGGTTTCGGATGGTTCCGCCCCGATGGCAAAGAAACGCGGTTGAATGAAACCAACATGCGTTACGCGATCGAACAATCATTGAAGCGTTTGCAAACTGACTATATCGATCTGTATCAATTGCACTGGCCGGACCGGCCTTATGAATTGTTTGGCGCTGATAACAATACATTCAAAAACCTGCCCGACCCCGATGACGGTATCCCGATCGAAGAAACCTTGGGCGTTCTGGGCAAATTCGTTGCCGAAGGCAAAATCCGCCATGTCGGTTTGTCGAATGAAACTGCATGGGGCACAATGCGTTTCGTGCAGGCGCACAAGGAAACCAATGCGCCGCGCATTGTATCGATTCAAAACGCCTATAACCTTATCAACCGTTCTTTCGAAATCGGCCTTGGCGAAATTTCCATGCGCGAAAATGTCGGTTTGCTGGCCTATTCGCCCTTGGCGCAAGGCTATCTAACCGGCAAATATCAAAAGGGTGCGCGTCCGGCGGGTGCCCGCACAACGCTTTTCAATCGCGGCCAGCGTTATGAAAAACCGGGTGTTGAAGAGGCGATTGATGCCTATTTAAATCTCGCAAGGGAATTTGGTCTTGATCCGGCGCAAATGGCTTTGGCGTTTGTCACAAGCCGCAAATTTGTGACATCGAATATCATCGGTGCAACGACGATGGCGCAGTTACAAAGCGATCTGGATTCGGTGAATGTCACGATAACGCCGGAACTGGAACAGAGAATTGATGCGATCCATCAATTGCACCAAAATCCGGCACCGTAAGCTTCGTTACTTCTTGCGTCCGAATAATAAAGTGATATTGATGCGCCGGTTTTCATAACCTTCTTCAAAATCGAAATCGTCTGTTTTGTGGAACAGGCTGGAATCGAAGATCACCATTCTGTTGCATTGATAAGGGATGGTAATTTTTTCGGCTTTCTGCTGTTGCAGATATTTTAAAATATCTTCGTTCTTGTTGTTGTACCGATCAAAAGGCCAGTCTGCCGGCGGGCTGGCATCCCATAAAACAAGGCCGCCGGATTCTTTATCTTTATTGGCGCTGTCGGGTGTTATCCAAAGATTGGCATTTATAATCGCCGAGTCTGCGTGGATGCCGGTGCCTTGTTTATGGCTGTCATATTTGAACGCCCAATAATACAGCAAGGGATGATCCTGAAAAGCGAAACGAAAAGCGTTGTGAAGCTCTTCGATAATTTGCGCAAAGAGAGGCGAGCCCAGACCATGTTCGGGCATCGCGCCCAGATAGCCCGAAGAATAGGATTGTTGCCAGATGGGCGCTTGTAGACAGTAAGCTTGTAAAGCCTGCAAGGCGGCCGGGGATAGAACATGATCGACGACAATATGCTGCGGTTTGTTAGATGCCCATAAAGCTTTGAGTTGTTGTGTATTCTCGCGTGCGGCGATGGCCGGGGTTGTTAGACGTTCGTATTGTTCTATGAACTCGCCCGAATTGGGTAAACCTTTATGCGTGAGGTAAGTTTTTTGTTGCTGGTCATGAAGGATTTTATGGGCGGGGTCATTCGGCGTCTGGGGTTGCCGCGTTTGTCTGGCGATGTCGTGATAGAGCGCCATGCTTTTTTCCAGGCTGCCTGCTTCTCCCAACGCCTGCGCCAGATTGCTTTTTATTTTTAGATCGGTTGGCGATGTTTGAAGCGCTTGTTCAAACAAAACTGACGCTTCGTTGCTTTGTCCGCGATGAAGCAAGATGGCGGCCAGATTGCCGGCGGCAATAGCCGAAGCGGGGTCTGATTGCAGAATTTCGCGATATAACGCTTCGGCCTTTTCCACATCACCCACTTGGTGATAAGTCAAAGCCACTTCCAAAAGTTTGTCGGAACGATCTTGCATGTTTTCTTTGTCTATTGGGGCGCGTCGTTCTTTGTACTATTAAAATCACCAACATGGCTTGCTTATTTTTTTGGCTGCAAAACCTATGCCTAATTTATGGGCTGCTTGCCAGATTGGGGCATGGATCATTCACAAACACTTTATGACGCGGTTATTATCGGTGGTGGCCCGGCAGGGTTAACAGGGGCGATATATTTATCGCGTTTCCGCCGCAGGGTTTTGGTTTTAGACACAAATGAAAGCCGCGCCGCCTGGGTGCCGGTATCGCATAACCATGCGGGCTATCCCGATGGTATCAAAGGCACCGAATTGCTGAAACGTATGCGTTTGCAGGCCGAAACCTATGGCGCGGCGTTGCGTTATGGTTGTGTTGAAGATGGAGAACGTGTGCAAAATGATTTTCGTCTGACGACGCCAGAAGGCGACTATCGAGCGCGCACTTTGTTGATAGCGACAGGCACGCGCGACATTAAACCCGATTTGCCTAATTTAAAGGGCGCGGTCGATGAAGGGTTGATCCGTTATTGCCCGGTTTGCGATGCGTTTGAAGCGATTGATAAAAAAATTCTGGTGTTGGGTCGCGGCAAAAGCGGTTTTGGCGAAGCGTGTTTCCTGACCGATTACAGCCGCGATATAACCGTATTGACGCTGGGCGAGAATTTTGACCGGTGTGATGAAAATTATCGGCGTTTTGTCGGGCGTGGCGGAAAGATTATCGAAAAATCGCTGCAGGATTTGCGCGCCCATGAAAATGCCGGATGTGTCGAAGTGGTTCTTGAAGATGGGCAGGTCGCCATATTCGACACGGTCTATGCCGCCATCGGTTGTCGCCCGCGTAATGTCATCGCCAAAAAGCTGGGTGCGGAATTGGGCGAGGATGGAAGATTGGTGGTTGATGCGCATCAGGAAACATCGGTGCCAAATTGTTTTGCGTCGGGCGATATTGTGCATGGTTTGAATCAGATCAGCGTGGCGATGGGGCAATCGGCGGTGGCTGCAACCGCCATGCATAACAAGTTGCGTCAAATTTATGACGAGGCTTTATCGGCGCGTCCTTATCCGTTGGCGGCGGTTTCGTGATCTGATGCGATCTGGCGGTGCAAATCCTGCGCTTCTGACATTTGATCTTCGGTTTTTTCTTCCAGATTGATTAGTTTGTTGTCGGCCTGTTTGGTGGCTGAAATAAGCTCGTTCATTTTTATTTGTAGCGCCAACATTTCCTTGTTCTGGCTGCGTTGCAGAATAAAAATCATCAAATAGGTAATAACGCCGATATAGATCACAAGGCCACTTTCCCACCTTTGGGAAAAGGCAAAATATTCGCCCGCCAATCCCCAAGCGCAAACAGACAGGATAGCGAAGACGAAACCGCCTGCGCTTCCTGTCCATTTGGCCGAACGATGGGTGAAGTTTTCAAGATGGTTGGGCATTGCGGATTACGAAACGCGCACTTTCTTTTTTTCTTTCAGATATTGTACGTTCATTTCCGCGCGTTGATCGGCAGAAAAATGCTTCTGCACATCTTTCCAGATATTGCGTTCTTCTTCGGAAATATGGTGATCCAGAAGTTCTTTCAACACTTTGGTGCCTGCGGAAAATTCGGGCGAAGTCGCGGTGGAGATTTTGCCAAGTGTCGCCAGCATTTTATCGGCCAGCGCATGTTCGTGGTATCCTTCTTCGCCGTCGATTTTGGCATCTTTGTCTTTTTGCGCGATAACCGCGTTATAGACAATCTTTTCTTCGGCGCGTGAATGTGGAACCAGCGCAAGCTTAATTTTTTTCAACAGTGCCTTGCGGGCAGAGCCTGATTCGCTTTTGACCAGCTGTTCCAGCAATGCTTTCACCTCGTCATGTTCCTTTTCCAGCGTGTCGAGGACATCTGTGTCGAATGCGGCGAAATCTTCGGTCGAAAGCGTCAGTTTCTTTTCCAGATCTCTGCCTGCCTTTTTAACTTTGTCGAGAAAATCCATGTTTGTCTCCTGTGACTAAAAAGGTGAGGGCAAGAAAATGGCATAGAGAAGATAAGGCGACGATGGAGGAGATAGGGGGGCGCTGTAATTTATCGGTAAATGAACAAGCGAAATACCCTTGATTAAACTTTGATGGCCGATGTTTTTTCTCCAACGGTAATTTTATGGCTAACGCCCTACTTGTCTTGAAGGAGATCGGGGACAGTAATTGTTTTCGGTTTTTCCCTTAAACATTGGAGGAGATATCATGTCACGTCACGCAGCATCACATCATAAAAAAGCGGCCGACCATCATGCACGCGCCGCGCAACATCACGATCAGGCGGCGCATCATTACGCTTCGGGCAATTATGCCAAGGGCGCCTATAATGCGCAGGCGGCCCGTGGTCATGCCCTGCATGCCAATGAATCGTCAAACGAAGCCAGCAAGGGTCACGCGCGTCAGGACGAACGCTATAACGAAGAATCGCGTTTTGGCCGGAATGGCCGCGATGAAGAACAAGGCTATGGCCGTTCTTCGCAAGGCGAAGGCTGGCGCGGCGGTCGTTACGAAGAAGACGAAGGCGAAGAAAATAACGGTCGTTTCGCTTCGGATGAAAACGATGATGAAGATGAGGACGAAGGAAGCTCACGCGGCGGCCGTTCGTCGCAAGGTCGCGCTTCGACCAGCCGTTCTTTGGGCGCAAGCAAGAAGATGTCACAGACAGCCGGCAAATCTGCCGGTCGTGGACGCGCTGCCAATGGTCGGGCTCACGCCTGATTTGTCGGTAGTTTTTGACTAAATGAAGCGGGGGGTGCCTGTTTAAACAGGCACCCCCCGTTTTTTGGTATTGTGATATCTTTTAAGGGATATAGATTGTTTCTTTACACGCGTTCCGGTGAATTTAACCCCTCTTCTGATCAGGAGTTTCCATGCGTTTGCCCCTTTTATCGCCCGCTGCTTTGACTGCCGAACAAAAACCGCTTTATGCCGATATGAAAAGCGGCATCGAAAATAATTTTAAAGGTTTTAAGGCCATTGCCGATAACGGGTCGTTGATCGGCCCGTGGAATCCGTGGCTCAACTTTCCCAAATTTGGCGGCCCCGTATGGGAATTGGTCAAGGCGTTGTCATTGTCGCCGACCCTGCCGCGCCCGGTGCGCGAAATCGCCATCCTTGTCACGGGCACGCATTTCCATTCAGGTTATGAATTGTATGCGCATGTTCTGGTCGCCGAAATGCGCGGGCTGGATGATGATCTGATTGCCACAATCGTATCGGGACAAAAGCCCGCCAGTTTGCAAGGCGATGAAAGCGTGGCCTATGACGCGGCCTATGCTTTGGTGAATGGCGGAGTCTTGCCGGAAATGGGTTACAAACGCCTTGTGCAACATTTCACCTTGCAGGGTGCCGCCGAATTTATCAATCTGGTCGGGCTTTATTGTGCCGTTTCGGTCACGCTGAATGGCTTTGATGTTCCTGTTCCTGATGAGCCCTAACCCCCTGCGCAACAACCCGCATGCAGACTATGCCAAATAACCCATCGGCTGATTGGGAGGTTCTTCACGAATGTTCCGATTGCGGGTTGATGAACAGGTTGCCCCCGCCGGTTGCGGGCCGTGATATATTTTGCGACCGGTGCAACAACAAATTGCGTGAGGTCAAAGAACCATCTTTGGATCGCGCGATGGTTTGGACAATTGCGGCGGCGTTTTTCTTTTTTCTGGCCGTTAGTACGCCGATGATGACGCTTGGTCTGCTCGGCAATTTCCGCACTGGCATGATCGGTTCCGGGCCAATGATGCTGGATAATCAGGGATACTGGATTATCGCGACGCTTGTTTTTCTTACCACTATCGTTGCGCCATTTTTAAAAATAGCCGGTACGTTTGCCGTTCTGCTTGGGTTGCGGTTGCGGCGGTATCTTGCGGTGCTGGCGCGACTTTATGCGTTTATGCAGCATCTGGATGATTGGGTGATGATCGATGTTTATTTGTTGGGCATCCTTGTCGCCTATAGCCGGTTGCAAGGTATCGGACATGTTGAGATTGAAGCGTCCCTGATAGGGCTGGCGGGTCTAATGGTGTCTGTGGTCGCGATGGACAGATGCATGGATCCCGAAGCGGTGTGGGAGAAAATAAAAGACCGGGCAGTTGTGAATGTGGGTGGAAAAGTTATCGGTTGCGATACATGCTATCAGGTCGCGTATGCCAATGAAGGCGAGGCCTGCCCGCGTTGTTTTGAGATTTTGCGTCACCGCAAGCCGGACAGTTTGCAACGGACATCAGCTTTGGCGTTAACCGCGGCCATTCTTTATATCCCCTCCAATTTTCTGCCTATTATGCGGATTGCGCAAATTAACAAAACAACGACCTACACGATTTATGGCGGGTTGATGGAATTGTCGCGCGTCGGTTTGTGGCCGTTGGCGGTGCTGGTGTTTATCGCCAGTATTGCCATTCCGGTTTTTAAACTATTGGCGCTTGGTTTTATGCTGGTGGAAACGCGGTTTGGCACGGCGCGTAATCTGCGGCAAAGATCGCATTTGTATAATATACTGCATTTCATCGGCAAATGGTCGATGGTCGATATTTATGTGGTTTCCATTCTGGTGGCGTTGGTGCATTTTGGCTGGCTGACGCAAATCAGCGCCGAAAGCGGCGGTGTCTATTTCGCCGGTGTGGTGATTATCACTTTGCTGGCGGTTAAAAGTTTCGATCCGCGTTTGATGTGGGATGCGGCGGAAAGAAAACCGCAGCCGTCTTTTGTTTTTGGGGTTAAGAAATCTGCATGAGCGACATCATCCCGCCACCACCCGAACTTCCACCGACCGAACCACATAGTGTCGCGGCCAAAGAACGTCGCCATACGGTTTCGGCGGCATGGATCATTCCTGTCGTTGCCGCTTTGATCGCGGGATATCTGGGCGTGCGGTCTTATGTGCAACATGGCCCGACAATCACCATTTCCTTTAACAGCGCGGAAGGTCTGAGCGCCGGCCAAACGGCGGTGAAGTATAAGTATGTGACTTTGGGCACCGTGGAGAAAGTCACATTGAACGAGGATATGCGCGGCGTGCAAGCCCGCGTGCGCATGAATGCCGACACCGACGCGTTGTTGACCGATCATGCGCGTTTCTGGGTTGAAAAGCCGCGGTTGGGTTCGACCAATTTGTCGGACATTGTTTCCGGCACCTATATCGAAGTTGATCCGGGCGCGCCGGACGGTGAAGCGCAAACCGAATTTACAGGACTTGAAAACCAACCCTCGTTGCCTGCCGATGAACCTGGCACATCCTATACGCTCAGCGCGACACGGTTGGGTGCCGTCAGCGAGGAATCACCCGTTTATTACCGCGATATCAATGTTGGCAAGGTTTTGGGTTATGATGTGGGCGATGGGTTGGGTCCGATTACGGTACAGGTTTTTGTGCGCGCGCCTTATGATAAGTTTGTTAAATCATCCACTCATTTTTGGGATGCGTCCGGATTGTCTGTCAAGCTGGGCGGCGGTGGCGTGCATTTGGAAATGCATTCTTTGCAATCCGTTCTTGGCGGCGGCATCGAATTTGAAACGCCCAAAGAAGGTTTGAAGCAGCCGCAGGCTGACACGAAAACCAGTTTCACGCTTTACGAAGACCATAAACTTGCCGATGCCGCAGGATACAGTAAACGCCTGCCTTGCGTGACTTATCTGAAAAATCCCGTCAAGGATTTGGCGGTGGGCTCGCCGGTGCAGATTTTCGGCATCGATGTTGGCGATGTGACTAATGTTAAACTGGTTTACGATCCGCAAAAACAGGGGCCACAGGTGCGCGTTGCGTTTGAAATCGAACCCGACCGCGCCTTTGGTGCCGATCCTTCGACCGATGCGGAATCGATCATTCATCAACTGGTTGCCAATGGCATGCGCGTTAAAATGGGATCAAGCGATTTGATCATGGGACAAGAAGTGTTGTCGCTGGAATTTGCGCCCAAAACCCAACAAGCGGAAAATGCCAAAGAAGACACTGTCAAAGAAGGCGATGCGATTGTTTTGCCGGGGCAGGGCGGGGATATCGATAATCTGGCCAATGCGTTGGGCGATGTCGCAGCCAAACTCGACCAGATACCGTTCGACCAAATTGGCCAGCATCTGAATCATTTATTGGCCACGGCAGACAGCGCGGATATGAACCGCGCGGTTCATTCACTGGCGGCCACATTGGATAATGCTAAGGAAATCAGCCAGCAAGCCAAACAAAACCTGACGCCCGCCTTGCAGCGGTTGCCGGATATTTCGGCACAATTGCAAACGGCGGTGACACAGGCCAATGCGTTTATGGCATCCGTCAATAAGGGCTATGGGCAGGATTCCGATTTCCAGCGCGACACCAAACGCACGCTGGATGAAGCGAATGAGGCGGCACGTTCGATACGTTTGCTGGCCGATTATTTGGAAAAACATCCCGAAGCGCTTATTCAGGGCAAAACGCCGGACAAGGGTAAGCCATGAAAAAATTGGCGCTCACAACCTCTATGGCTTTGTTGCTTGCCGCTCCCCTGCTTTCTGCCTGTGGCACATCGCAAGAGCCGGATTATTTCACGCTTACCCCTGTCTCGGGTGCGGCCAAACCCGCTATATCTGTTTCGCTTAAGGTGGAACGGCCTGTGCTTGCCGGTTATCTGGATCGTCCGGAATTTTCGCGGCAAATAGATGTGAGCCAAGTTCTGGTCGATAACACCGATTATTGGGCCGAACCTTTGGATAAAATGGTTGCGCATATTCTGGCGGACGATCTGCAGCAAAGGCTGCCCGCCAGCGTAATTAACGCAAACGATAATTATGTGGCGCCCGATGCGCGCTATACGATCGATGTGAATCTCACGCAGTTTAATCTGGTGGATGGCGACCGCGTCGTTCTGACAGGCCATGTGACGGCCCAAGACAGGCTGCACGCTTCGTCTGCTTGCCTATGGCCGGTGCAAGGGAATATAAACAGTGGTTCCTCGCCTTCAGCCGTGGCAGAGGGATTGAGCGCATTGATCGGCAAGCTCGCGGATGATATCGCGCAGAAAATGCCGTTGAACTGTCCTTAATCGACCGCTCAATCACCCCATGTCACAAACATCGCGATGGCAACGGCGGCCATTACGGCGGTCGATAACCAGCCCATAAATTTTAATGCCGGTTTAATCGCAAACTTGCCCATAATTTTTTTGTTGCTGGCCATAAACATCAGCATGGCCATGACCGGAACCGCCACCACGCCGTTCAGAACGGCGCTCCAGAATAAAGCCTTGATAGGATCGATGGGTGTCATGTTCAACGCCACGCCGATAAAGGTGGCAATGATAATGGTTGCATAAAACGCCTTGGCTTTGCCGGGTTTTTTGGCGAGCCCCGATGGCCATCCCATCGCCTCGCCCAACGCATAAGCAGACGAACCGGCAAGAACGGGCAACGACAAAATGCCGGTGCCGATAATGCCGAGCGAGAAAAGAAAATAGGCGAATGGCCCCGCGATGGGGCGCAAGGCTTCCGCCGCCTGCGACGATGTTTGGATATCCGTTATGCCATGCGCATGCAACGTGGCCGCCGTTGTCAGGACGATGAACAAAGCGATCAGGTTGGAAACAAACATGCCGGCATAGGTGTCGATTTTAATGCGGCGCATTTCGGCGGGCGCTTTTTGCGGTGTTTTCTTCAACGCGTTGCGGCCGGGTAATTCCTGCTCGCGCTCCACTTCGGATGCCGCCTGCCAGAAAAACAGATAGGGGCTGATCGTCGTGCCGAAAATGGCGACGATAACGGTGATGTATTTGGCATCCCATATTATATGCGGCCACAGCAGCGATCCCATGACTTCCCGCCACGGCATATCAACGGCAAAAACCGTCGCGACATACGCCAGCAAGGATAAGGAAAGCCATTTAAGAATGGAGACATAGCGTGAATAACGCACAAAGACTTCAAGCACCGCCGAAAGAACGGCAAAGCCCGCGATGTAAAGCAAAGACGGCCCGCCGACAAGCAGATTGACCGCCGCGCCCATAGCGCCCAAATCCGCGCCAATATTGATTGTGTTCGCAACGAACAACAAAAAGATAAGCGCATAAAGAAAAAATTTCGGGTAATAGCGCCGCAGGTTTCCTGCTATGCCATGCCCCGTCACGCGGCCTATTTCCGCACTGATAAGTTGAATGGCACACATCAAGGGATAGCTGAACAACAGAACCCAACCGGTGGCGTAACCATATTGCGCGCCTGCCTGGGAATAGGTTGCAATGCCGCTGGGGTCGTCATCCGATGCGCCCGTGATAAGGCCGGGGCCAAGGATTTCCGCTAGTTTCGGTTTGACAGGTTGTTTGACTTCATCGGCGGCATTCGGATTATTCGTGGCGCGTTTCATAATGCCTCTGGGTCAAAAGAAATAGATAAAGAAACAGCCGGGGCAACTCACGCCACCCCGGCTGTGCATTATAGTTTTAGAAAAGTAGATTAAGAAAGGTTATTTGTTCGTCGCGCTATCGACATCGCTGTTCAATGTACCCTTGTCGGTCGACTTTTGCGTGCCTTGAAAGCTGCGCTTGACCTTGTCGGCGCCGATATTCACGCTGTCGACTGCCTGGCCGCCCCAATTGCCGCTGGCCTTGTCTTGCGCCTTGGCGGCGCGGTCTTTGGCAAGATCGGCGTTCGATTTGGCGAGCGCGCTGTTATCTTTTTGCACAGCGCCGACATCGGACGCGACGCCGCTTGGTGTATCATCAGCCATAGCGGGTGCCACGATGATTAGTGCAGAAAGGAAAGAGAGGATGATGAGTTTTTTCATGGGTGGCTCCTTTTGGTTAGTCACGTTTTTATCGTATAAAACAGGGGTAAAATTTTATTCATAAATATTCCATAGGGGGCATGTGCTTTGATGTAAGCGCTTCATCATAAACGCCAGAAATTCGACCAAATCCAGATTTCTGGCGGGTTATGGGTCATCGAATACTTACGGGGCCGGTTCTACCCTTGGTGTCACTGGCAACGCCGTTGTCGGATAATTACAAGGAGATTCACAATGCCAAATCAGCCAACCCCACAATCGCAGACCGGTAATCAAAATACCGGTCGCCCACAAAATGACCGCGACAATACCGGTCAGCAAGCAAAAGATCGTAATGAAAAGGATCGCGATCAAAGCGGCAATGACAAGAGCGCCCCATCGAACAAGGGCGATCAAGGTTCTAGCAACAAGCACTAAGAGCGATCTTATGTGAGAATAAGAGGGGGAAAAATTTCCCCCTCTTTTTTTATGAGCTGATTTTCTTTTTATTTCGTCCCTTGCGCAGGGCACAATGGGGTGGCAACTTATTGTTATGATTGCAAAAAGACCTAATGGGGTGTTTGTCCGGTTAACTGAGTCTTTACATTCATAGGGTATATCTTATGGGTTTACGCGCGTGGCGTTAACGGGGCTTTTTCTATGGCCATTTGGATGATGACGAGGGAATGGCTTTACGGCCTTGTTTTGTAATGGAAACCTATGACGATTGATTTTACACGGTTGACGGTTTCGCAGATCTCGCTGCTGTATACGACCGTGGTCGCGAAACTCACCACGCTTGATGTCCAATCGCTTTCTTCGGCGCAAGTTGGCGCGCTCACATCGCTGCAACTGCAATCGCTTTCCACCACTGATCTGATCGCCCTGACGACGACGCAGGTGCAAGGCCTGTCCTCCAAAGGGATCGCGGGCCTAAACCCTTCGCAATTTGTGTTCAGCGCCACGCAATTATCGGTGCTTAGCAATGCCCAGATCGACTCGATCACCACGCAACAGCTTGCGGGTTTATCAACCACGCAAGTCAGCGGATTAACGGTGACGCAAATCGATGTGTTGACCAAGGCGCAGATTGCCGCCCTCAGCGCCGCCAACATAACGCAGCTCAGCAGCGTTCTGGTCGCCAACCTGTCGACCGCGCAGATCAGCAGCCTGACAACAACCGAACTGGCCGCGCTGGCCACCACCGATCTGGCCAATCTGACAACGGCACAGATTAAGGCTTTGACCACCCTGCAATTGAACGGGTTGGGGGTCGCGTCGTTAAACGCCCTGACGGGCGCGCAAATTGCGGCTTTGACCACGCAACAAATTGTTGGTTTGGCGACGACGCAAGTATCCTTGTTGACGACGACACAGGCAACCAGCCTGTCTACGGTGCAGATCAGGGTGTTGACCACTTTGCAGGTTGCCGCCATAGGCACCGTCAATGTAACGCAGCTCAGCAGCTTTTTGATATCGACCCTTACGACGGTGCAAATCAGCGCCTTGAACAATGCCGAATTGGGCGCGATCGCCACCAGCGATTTGGCCAGTCTGGCAACGACCAGCCTGACGGGTTTGCAAATCGCGCAATTGAACGGGTTGAATCTCGCGTCACTGAACGCTTTGACAACTTTACAGATTGCCGCGTTGAACACCAAACAGGTGGCGGGTTTTGCGACGGCACAAATATCGTTGCTGACCACAACGCAAATTCAATCGCTTTCGACCACGCAAATAAAATATCTGACCACCTTGCAGGTCGCGGCTTTGACCACCACGCAAGTTTTTGGTTTCGGCACGACACAGATTGCGGCATTGGCCGTCGCGCAAATTGCGGCGTTGAATGCGCAGGCGGTTGACAGCCTGAGCCAGGCGCAAATCGCGGTATTGGGCACCACGCAAATTATCGCTTTAACGACCATTGAAATTGCGAATTTGTCGACTTTGCAGGCAGCAAGCCTGACAACCGCGCAGATCAAAGTTTTGACCACTTTGCAAATTGCGGCATTAGGCACCGTCAATGTGACGCAGCTAAGCAATGTGCTGATCACGAATTTATCGACGGTGCAGATCAGCGCGTTGACCAATGATGAATTAGGCGCGATCGCCACCAGCGATTTGGCCAATCTGGCCACAGCCAAGCTTTCGGGTTTGCAAGTAACGCAATTAAACGGGTTGAACGCAGCATCGTTGAATGCCCTGACAACGATACAGATTGCGAATTTAAACACGAAACAGGTGGCGGCCTTAACGACAACGCAAGTGGCGTTACTGACCACGACGCAAATTCAATCGCTGACCACCGCGCAATTGAAATATCTGACGACCTTGCAAATTGCGGCGCTCAGCACCTTGCAGATTATCGGTTTCGGCACCACGCAAATTGCCGCATTGTCTGCGGCGCAAGTGGCGTCTTTGAATGCGCAGGCTGTTGATGATTTAAGCCAGACGCAAATCGCGGCTTTGGGCACTGCGCAAACGGCGGTATTGACCACGGCCGAAATTGCCAACCTGTCGACGGCACAGATAACCAGCCTGACAACCGCGCAGATCAAGGTTTTGACGACCTTGCAGATTGCGGCTTTGGGCACCATTAATGTGGCGCAGCTGAGCAGCCTTCTGGTCGCCAATTTATCGACCATACAAATTGGCGCTTTGACGAATGACGAATTGAACGCGATTGCGCCAAGCGATCTGGCCAATCTGGCCACAACCAAAATCGGTTCTTTGCAAGTTTCGGCATTGAACGGGTTGAATGTCGCATCGTTGAATGCCCTGACGACCTTGCAGATTGCCGCGCTGAATACGAAACAGGTGGCAGGTCTGGCGACCACGCAAGTTGCCGCGTTCTCCACGACCCAGATACAGGCATTGTCTGCGACGCAAATTAAGGTTCTAACAACGGCGCAAGTCGCAGCGCTCAGCACGTTACAGGTGGTCGGTTTCAGCACCACGCAAATTACAGCATTAACGGCGGTGCAGGTCAGTATTTTAGGCACCGCGCAAATTGCCTCGCTGACAACCGGTGAAATTGCCGAACTGACCGCTGCGCAAACAACCGGCGTAACGACGGCCCAGATTCAGGCATTGACCCCACAGCAGATCGCGGCTCTTGCCACGGCAGATGTTAAACAGCTCAGCAATATTCTGGCGGGTAGCCTGTTGACTACGCAAATAAGCGCTTTGACCAACAGCCAGATTGCGGCCATCGGTTTGGATTCACTGGCGACCTTTACCAGCGATCAGATTAACGCGCTGACCGACAGCCAATTGAATAATCTGAATGCCAATTCATTGGGTGCCTTGACGGATGTGCAGATTTCCGCGCTGACCACCACCCAGATTGCCGATTTAATCACAGCACAGATTGCCAGACTGGTGCCGTCGCAAGTCGATTTACTGACGGGTGATCAGATACAGGCTTTGACGACTTTGCAAATTGCTGTTCTAGGTGTGAACAATGTCGCGCAGCTTAGCAGCGCCTTGGCCGCAAGCCTGTTAACGACGCAAATCGGCGCTTTGACCAATAACGAACTGGCCGCCTTTGCGCCGGGCGATCTGGCGACATTCAGCAATGACCAGATTAACGCTCTGACCGACGGCCAACTGAATAATTTAAATGCCACATCGTTGGGCGCTTTGACCGATGTGCAAATCTCTGCGCTAACAACCGCGCAAATCGCCGATCTGATCACGACGCACTTGGCCAAACTGGCGCCGTCGCAAGTTGACTTACTGACCGGCGATCAGATACAGGCTTTAAGCACTTTGCAGATTGCCGTGTTGGGCGTGAATAATGTTGCGCAGCTGAGCAGCGCCTTGGCCGCAAGCCTGTTAACGACGCAAATCGGCGCTTTGACGAATGACGAGCTTGCCGCCTTCGCGCCAAGTGATCTGGGCAATTTTACGAATGATCAGATTAATGCCCTGACCGATGATCAATTGAATAACCTGAACGCGACGTCGCTGGGCGGTTTGACGGATACGCAAATAGCGGCGCTGACCACGGTACAGATTGCGGATTTGGTGACAACGCAAATCGCCCAGCTGGCGCCAAGCCAGGTGGATCTGCTTTCAACCCCGCAAATTCAGGCGCTGGGCAATGATCAGATTGCCGCTCTGGGTGTCGCCAATGTAACGCAGTTGAGCAGCGCGTTGGCCGCGAGCCTGTTAACCACGCAAATCGGCGCTTTGACAAATGATGAATTGGGTGCGATTGCGCCAGGCGATCTGGCGACCTTTACCGGCGACCAGATTAATGCCCTGACGGATGATCAGTTGAATAATCTGAACGCGACGTCGCTGGGTGGTTTGACGGATACCCAGATTTCTGTGCTGACCACCACGCAAATTGCGGATTTGTCCTCGACGCAGTTTGCGCAATTGATCCCATCGCAAATCGATCTGCTGACGACTACGCAAATTCAATCGCTGACCAATGACCAGATTGGCGTTTTGGGCGTCGATAACGTAACGCAGCTAAGCACCATTCTGGCGGGTAGCCTGTTGACCACGCAAATCAGCGGGTTAACGAATGATGAGCTTGCTGCCTTCGCGCCGAATGATTTGGCGACCTTTACCGGCGATCAAATTAACGCCCTGACGGATGATCAGTTGAATAATCTGAACGCGACGTCGCTGGGCGCTTTGACGGATACCCAGATTTCGGCGTTGACCACTACGCAAATTGCGGATTTGTCCTCGACGCAATTTGCTCAATTGATAACATCGCAAATCGATCTGCTGACCACCACGCAAATTCAATCGCTAACCAATGACCAGATTGGCGTTTTGGGTATCGATAACGTAACGCAACTCAGCACCATTCTGGCGGGCAGTCTGCTAACCACGCAAATCAGTGCTTTGACGAATGACGAATTGGGCGCGATTGCCCCGGGCGATTTTGCGAACTTTACGCCCGACCAGATTGGTGCTTTGACAATTGATCAGGTGCCAACCCTGACAACGGATGAAATTTCCAACCTGACCACAACGCAAGCCAGCGTTTTCAGTACGGCACAGATTCAAGCCCTGACAACCGATCAGGTCGCCGCCATCGGCACGCTCAATGTCGCGCAACTCAGCAACATTCTGGCAGGAAGCCTGACATCAACGCAGATCGGCGCTTTGACCAATGATGAATTGGGCGCGATCTCCTCCAGCGATCTCGCGACACTGACGTCGGATCAGGTAACGGGTCTGCAAAGCGATCAGCTGAATAATCTGAGCGTCGATGATATCAATGCGCTGACAACGGTGCAGATTGCCTCGTTGACCGATGACCAGGTGGGCGCTTTGACGACGCAGTTCATCTCGACCCTGACATCGACACAGGCCGGCGCATTTACATCCGATCAGGTACAAAACAGCGGTTGGGACGCCGATCAGCTGAACGCTTATGCGACCGATTTGCAGTCATAAATCAAACAGGTTCGTGGGGAATGTTAAGCGGCGACCTTGTCGAATAACGATTGCCATTCGCTGCTGGGCAGCTTGGCATAGGGGCCGTTCGGCGAACGCCAGAAATTGACAATGCGTGCAAAGCCATTCACATCGCCATCGCGGGTGCGCACCATGTGTTTTTCCAAAGGCACCAAACGAATGCCTTCCAGCTTGCGCAAGGATGCCTTGCGCTCCGCTTCATTCATATTTTCGTGCAGGACAATGGCCAGCAACAGCGGGTCATCGCTGCCCAGACGTTTCTTGGCTTCGGCCCGGCGGGTCATCAGCGCGTCCAATGCGCGCGTACCTGCTATGGCCATATCGCTGCCTTCTTCGGCGCGGGCCACATAAATGGCGCGGATAATGTGATTAAGTTCGGCCTGTGTGATTTCGGGCAGCCAAACAAGAACGCCCGCGCCCATCAATCCGGCGCGTTGCAGATCGGTTGCCAGCTCGCAGAAACTACAAGCGGTGACGAAACCTTCGGTCGAGGGAACGATACGTTGATATTGCGTGGAACGGAAACCGCAGAAACGACATGTATGGTCGTCGCGTTTTAAAATCTGTTCAGCTTGGGTTTTTGACGGGGGCTTTGCGCCTCCGCTCTCGGTGTCGGGCGAACCGACACCGAGAGTAAGGGGGAGGAAGGACAAATCAATTACCGCTTATTGGAAGCCCATCGCCGAGTTTGAAAAGGTGCTTGATTGGCTGCCAACAGCTGCGCTGCCTGTATTGGCGATCATGCCCACAACATAAGGGGCTGCCAGGAAAGCCGCGCCTGCACCCAATTTACCGATAGCAGGGTTCAAGGGGTTGTTGGCAGGCGCATCAGCATGCTTCTTGGCGCCGGCGATACCGGCAATAGTCATAACGCCGCCGAGAGCGTAGCTGAGCATGCCAAGGAACTGCATGGCAGGAGCCGCAACATTGGTTTGGGTTGTGCTAACAGCCGAGGTCAGCTGGGCGAAAGCTTCCGTAGGGATGACGGCGGCAAAAGTAGCCGCAACCAGAACGCCGGTCATTACGTCATTGATCAGTTCTTGTTTCATCTTGTTCATAGTCTCTCTCCTCCAGGGTTGGTTCAGGTTAAATAATTATCTAAAGTTTTAGTCGTTATTTATACTCAATTTAGGCGATCTTTCTTAATAGTTGCTTAATTCGAGTACCCTTTGATGTTATGGTCAAATTTCCTGTTCTGGCAATCCCTCCTAATTACTTTCATCGTAAAAAATAGGTATCAAAAAAGGCCTTTTTTTTGCCTCTCCGCCCCTTTGGGGCGGTCTCACATCAAATTGGTGCCGAAAGTCGTATCCATAATCTTCAGAAAAGCGGGGATATTGATGGCCAAAACGCCGCCCAGAATATGGGTAATGCCTTGGGCCATGCTTGTTTGCCCATCACCGCCCACGACTTTCTTCAAAATAAGCCAACCACGCACAAAGGCGATCGCGCCGATAATCTGAATAAAAGCAAGCGCTGCTGCAATCGCGTTGGCGAACTGGGCCGACCCACCGCCCACGGATGAAACAAAGCCCCAGCTAAGTACCGAAGATTGCGTAGGCTCCGACACGGTCGAAGACCCGAATACGGACGACATCATCATGTTCAAATTGTCGCCAATCGTCAGCAATAACGCGCCGAAACCAAGATTCGTCAAAATTTGATGGATGGAGTTGGCTCTGGGGTCATGACCATATTTGCCCGATTTGACCAAGCCATTGACGATCATAAACAACCCGCTCAGCATAGCGACAATGGAGCTGAAAGCGATGATCGGCCCTTTGATATTGCCAACAAAACCAGCCACCATCAGATCAAGGCTGGCACCGCCGCCGGTCGAGCCGACGCTACAGCTCATGCTGCCGCCACCACCTGTCGTGTAAAAGCTGTTGGCGACCATGCCGGCAATTTGTGGCACCGCAAATAAACAACCGGCCCCAAACCACAGCATAATAGGGCGCGTCATAGGATTATTTTGCGGCCCTTCGGCATGCTGCCGGAAACCATGGATGCCCTGAATGGTCATCACTGCACCAATAGCCCAGGCAACCCATTGGAAAGCTTGACCAAAAGGTTTTGCGTTGGCGAAGGCGTTACAAAGCACATCGCCCAGAGAAGCGGCCTGGGCAAAAGCAAGATTAGTGGTGCCGAGCAAAAAAGCGGCGGAGAGGGCGGCCAAGGCCGGAAGGGGCATTTTTTTCATAATTCTATTCATATTCAATATCTTATCCCCCATTTGCATGATCATAGCGCAAGGTCGAAATTTATGAACCGACTCTTCATGTATAGGGCTATTTTGCCAATAAACTTGTTAAGAAGGCTTTAATTACGACACCCCGAATTTTAGCATTAAATAGTGAAACTATTTCATGAATTCTGTGGGTTAGCGTTTTTGCGGTTCTTAGCGTGCCATCAAGGGCATTACAAGCCGGTCGCGTTCCTCTGCCCATCGGATAATGCGCAGCTTACCGTCAAAATCCTCGACAATCGCGGTGCATGATTCAACCCAATCGCCGTCGTTCAGATACAGAACGGAACCGATCTGCCGGATTTCGGCATGATGGATATGGCCGCACAAAACCGCATCGGCTTTTTGATGGTGCGCGGCTTCGGCAATAAAAGTCTCGAACGACCCGATATATTCGACCGCGTTTTTGACCTTGTGTTTCAGATAGGCCGATAAAGACCAGTAAGGCAGACCCAGTTTTTTGCGCGCCATGTTAAAAATGCGGTTGACGAACAAGGCCGCGTCATAGGCTTTGTCACCCAGAAGCGCGAGCCAGCGCGCATAGCCAACAACCGCGTCGAACTGATCCCCATGCATCACCAGCATGCGCTTGCCGTCGGCGGTTTCATGAATGACTTCGTTGACAACATAGACACCGCCGAAATGCAGGCCACAAAATCCACGCGCCGCCTCATCATGATTGCCGGGCACGTAAAAAACTTTGGTGCCGTGGCGCGCGCGGCGCAATACTTTTTGCACGACGTCATTATGCGCCTGCGGCCAATACCAGCGGCGACGCAAATGCCAGCCATCGACGATATCGCCGACCAGATACAGATAATCGGATTCGGTATAACGCAAAAAATCCAGCAACCGTTCGGCCTGACATCCACGAGTGCCCAGATGAATGTCGGAAATCCAGATCGAACGAAAACGCAAAACCGGATCACCCTGTATTTCAGAACCGGGCAAAGGTGTTTGCGTCATTTGTTTATCCTTCTTCCATGTGCAAAAGCGCGGCATTGCCAAGCGCAAGCGCGACAAGCGGAATAGCCCACGCGGCAAGGATAACGGGCAAGGTCTGGTTTTGCCCCAGCGCATTGACGACATTGTTAAGCGTGTAGGTAAAACTGCCCAGCAAAACGCCTGAGATAATCATCGCCGTCACGCCGCCGCGCCGGTTCATGCGCAAGGCGAAAGACGCCGCGAAGAAAATCATCGCGCACAGAAGCAAGGGCTGCGCCAACAGGCTTTGATAAGCCAATATATGGCGCGTTTGCGGCAGACCAATGGTTTTAAGGGCGCGGATAAAACGCGGCAATTCCCAGAAGGAAATCGTGTTGGGTGCCGCCATGCTTTCCTGAATTTTGCCCAGCGTCAGCGTGGTCGGCAATTGCCAGTCATCCAGATGTTGCGCGGGTTGTTGGTCCATATTCATCCACGCATCCGGCACATCCCAAACGCCGTTTTGCAACACGGCTTGCGGCGCATCGATGCGGCCCAGATAATTATCGTTATCGTCGTAAATAAAAGCCATCAAAGGGGTAAGCGTCAGCGGATCCATTTCGATGTGATCGGCATGCAACAGATAATGCTTGTCCTTGTCGCGTTGCCGCAACCACAACCCCGCGCCGGTCAATTCAAGCGTCGGCACGCGTTCCAGATAATGCATTTCCATCATTTTATAACGGGCATTCATCATCGCGCCGATGGGGTTGATAAGGGCAATATTCAAAATGGCGAAACCCAAAGTGACGACCAGGGCGGGGCGCATAAATTGCCACGCCGAAATGCCGACCGAACGCGCTACGACCAATTCCTGGCTGCGTGTCAAACGCCAGAAGGTAAACAAACCTGCGAACAAAACGACGAAAGGCAGAATATGTTCAATGGTGTCCGGCAATTTAAAAATGCCCATTTGCATGATGATGGAAAACCCCACATCGCTGCGCGAACCGGCGCGGCGCATCAGCTCGGCAATTTCGAACAGAAAAATAATACCCGACAACGAACCAAGAAACAGCAAAAACCACAGCAGATATTGCCGGCCAAAATAACGTTGCAGAACCCAGCGTTCCATCATAGCGCCAACCTCCGCCGCAAAGCCGGTGGCAGGATTTCATTGCCGATAACCAAAAAGCCGACAGAAGCCGGCACCAGCGCGATCAGATAAAGCAGAAAATCATAAGCGGTGTCGCGGGCGGCCAACCCATTAAGCGTCATAAAGCCCGTCTGGATAATGATGATGGCAAGCGACCCCATGAGAATACGGCCGCCCATGCCGCGCCGGTTGAACGAACCCGCCATGATCGATGCCAAACCAATCAACGCATAGGCGAAAGACAGCAAGGGCGTCGCAAGGCGCGAATGAATTTCGCCGGTGAAATGCGAAGCGGGCCCGCGCGCGCGCATAATTTCGGGTGACGGGTTGAACAAGGTGCCAAAGGGCATTTCGCGCGGTTCGGGGATGCGGCTGTTGGACGCGCTGCGCAACGAGTCGAGATCGAGAACATATTGATCGAAAACCAGTTCGGATAATTTGCCGGTGACGCGATCCAGTTCCTGTCGACGGCCGTTAAAAATAATCATGTGCGGTTCGCCGCCGCCTGTATCCACCACCTGACCGGTTGCAGCCATAGTGGTCACGGGACTGTCGGGCTTGCGCACATCATGAATAAGAATACCCTGCAACGAATTATTCGCGCCGCGTTTATTGGCATAGAAGGTCAACCCTTCGGCCAGATCGTTGAAACTGCCCGGATGCGACAGGAAAATGGCATAGCTGTCGCGCATTTTGGATTGCAGCTCGACCAGATTGCGGTTGGCCGCCGGCGTGATCCATAAGGTCATCGCAAAACACACCAACGTCACGGCGCCGGTCAGCAACAAGGTGGGTTCCAGTAATCGCATAGGAGACATGCCCGCCGCGCGCATGACCACCAGCTCGCTGTCGGTGGCCAGTTTGTTGTAAACGAACACAGTCGCAACCCCCATGCCCAAAGGCATGATCAGCGGCAAAAAGGTAAAGGCCGACAGCCCCAGAAGCTGGAAGAAAATCCACATCGTCGATGAATTTTCGATAACCAGAGACAAAAGACGGAAAGACTGGGTGAAAAGAACCACAAAAGTCACGGCACCCGTGGCAAAGGCAAATGCCGTTGCAAGCTGACGCAAAAGGTAAAGGGTAAGAAGGCGATTCATGACCGAATTTATACAGCTATGGCTGGACAAATGCTCTAGCCTGTCTAAGCTGTAAAAGCAATCTAACACGGGGGAAATCCATGCTTAAAATCACCTTTGCCGCGCAAACAATTCCGGGTCAGGCCGCCCTTATCCTCACAATCGGTGATAAAGGGCTTTTGGGGGCGCAGGGTAAGAAGCTGGATATCAAGCTGGGGCGCGCTATTTCCCGCGCGATTGATGCCAGTCATTTTACCGGTGGCGTTGGCCAGACCCTCACAATTCTTGCGCCCGCCAAAACGCGGTTGTCGCGGATTGTTCTGCTGGGCGTGGGCGATGTGGCCAAACTGGATGCAGGCGCCTGCACACGCATTGGTGGTGCGGTGGTGGCAGGTTTGGCGGGCAAGGATGCTTCGGCAGTTTTGCTGGTCGACGACTTTAAGGGTTTGAAGATTGCGGTGGGCGAAGCGGCGGCGCAAATCGGTTTTGGTGCGCGTTTGCGTTCTTACCGTTTCGATAAATATTTCACCAAACAAAAACCCGAACAAAAAACGGCTTTGAAGACTCTGGCTATCGCTACTACCGACGCCTCGGGCGCAAAGGCGGCCTATGCGGCACTGGATAAAATCGCCGATGGCGTTTTCCTGACCCGCGATTTGGTCAGCGAACCTGCCAATATCCTCTATCCCGAAACATTGATGCAACAAGCCCGCGCGTTAAAAGATTTGGGCGTCAAGGTTGAAGTGCTGAATACCCAACAAATGAAAAAACTCGGCATGGGCGCGTTGTTGGGCGTGGCGCAAGGCAGCGCCAATCCACCTTATCTGGTGACCATGCAATGGAACGGCGATGCAACGGCGAAAGACAAAGTACCGGTTTGTTTCGTGGGCAAAGGCGTCACGTTCGATACTGGCGGCATCTCCATTAAACCCGCCGCGGGCATGGAAGATATGAAATTCGATATGGCGGGTTCCGCCGCGGTTATCGGCGCGATCAAGGCTTTGGCGGGGCGCAAGGCGCGCGCGAATGTGGTTGGCATTATCGGCCTTGTTGAAAATATGCCGTCGGGCACCGCGCAACGTCCGGGCGATGTCGTCACAACGGCATCAGGCCAAACGGTCGAAGTTATCAATACCGATGCCGAAGGGCGTTTGGTTCTGGCCGATGCCTTGTGGTACGCGCAGGAAACATTCAAGCCGCGTTGCATCGTCGATCTGGCGACGCTGACGGGTGCCATCATCATCGCGCTGGCGCATGAATATGCCGGTTTGTTCAGCAATGATGATGTGTTGTCGGATCAGTTGACCAAGGCGGGTACCGCGGTTGATGAAGCGCTGTGGCGTTTGCCGATGGGCGATGCGTTTGACAAGATGATCAACAGCCCCATTGCCGATATGAAAAACACAGGCGAACGCGGCGCGGGTTCGATCACTGCCGCGCAATTTCTGCAACGCTTTATTAAAAAAGGCGTGGCATGGGCGCATCTGGATATCGCCGGTACCGCCTGGCAGGGTAAGGATAAACCCTTGTCGCCCAAGGGCGCGACGGCATTCGGCGTGCGGTTATTGGACAGGTTTGTGTTTGATAATTTCGAGTCCAAATAAATATGACCGAAATTCGTTTCTATCACCTGACGCGCAAAGCGTTGGAACAGGTCTTGCCTGAATTGCTGGAAAAAACTGTTGAACGTGGCGCACGCGCTGTTGTGATGACGGGTTCGGCGGAACGCGCCGAATATCTGACACAGTTTTTATGGACGTATAACCCCAACGGTTTTCTGCCGCATGGCAATGCCAAAGACGGCAACGCGGCGCAACAACCTATATGGATAACCGAAACGGATGAGCGCCCCAACGATGCCGCGTTTTTGTTCCTGACCGATGGTGCCGAAAGCGCACGCGTAAGTGAGTATGAACGCGTCATGGAAATTTTCGATGGTAATGATGCAGAGGCTTTGGCTGCTGCGCGTCGTCGGTGGGGCGTTTATAAAAAAGACGGGCATGCGTTAAGTTACTGGCAACAGACGGATAAGGGGTGGGTTGATGCCACCCCTAAAGATTAGGAAAGACAAATGATAAAACCCCTCTCCGCCCGTCTTTACGGGGGGAGAGGGGTAATCTCACAATTAAAAATAAACGAAAGATAAGGGGGGTGAGGTGGTATTAGAACCAAAAAGCAAACACGCCCGTCTTCTAAGAAAAAATTCTACAGACACTGAAAAAAAACTCTGGGACATTTTGCGCAGCCATCAACTCGATGGATATAAATTTCGCCGCCAGCACCCCATCGACTGCTTCATTGTCGACTTCGCCTGTGTCGAAAAAAAATTGATTGTCGAAGCAGATGGCGGGCAGCACCATGAAAACGCACAAGATGAATTGCGAACCCAAAAACTCAACAATCTTGGCTGGCAAGTTTTACGATTTTGGAATCATGAGATTTTGGAAAATGAAAATGGGGTTGCTCGGAGAATTATGGAAATCTTGTCTGATAACCCACCTCACCCCAAACATTCTGCGGTCTTAGTTGAGCCTACGATGCTTCCCCCTCTCCCCCCGCAAGGGCGGGCGGAGAGGGGCTTGGCGAATGAGGCTTCTTCAACAGAAATTCTTGAAAGATTCCGTGTCGGGTATGGCAAAGACATCGATCTGACCTTGCGCCCCGCCTATCGCGATTTACTTGCGAAACTAGGGAACCCGCACGAAAAATTACCACCCGTGTTTCATGTGGCGGGCACCAACGGCAAAGGTTCCACCTGCGCGTTTTTACGGGCGATGCTGGAAGCGGGCGGCTACCGCGTCCATGTCTATACGTCGCCCCACCTGGTGCGTTTTCATGAACGTATACGCATAGCGGGCGAACTTATCGAAGAACAAGAACTCACCGACATTTTGGTCGAATGTGAAAATCTGGCTACCCCCGGTGGTGTCAGCTATTTCGAAGTATCGACGATTGCTGCATTCGTCGCCTTTGCGCGGCACCCCGCCGATTTCGTTATTCTGGAAACCGGTTTGGGCGGGCGTTTGGATGCCACCAATATCGTCGCGCAACCTTTGGCCAATTTGATCACGCGGCTGTCTTATGATCATCGCGATTATCTGGGCGATGATATGGCCGGCATCGCGCGGGAAAAAGCCGGCATCATGCGCCAAGGCGTACCCTGTTTCACGGCGGCGCAACCGCAACCGGAAGCCATGACGGCTTTGCGTGACGCGGCACAGAAAATCGGCACGCCTTTGTCGGTGGGCGGCGAGGGCTGGCATGTCCGGGAAACCGCAACCGGTTTCCATTTTACCGATGCCACCCGCAATTTCGATTTGCCCGCGCCCGCTTTACTCGGTGCGCACCAATATTTAAATGCAGGGTTGGCAATTGCGGCTTTGTCTGTCTTGCCAAAACCCCTCTCCCAAACCGATATTGCAACAGGGCTGCGCAAGGTCGAATGGCCGGCGCGGTTGCAACGCCTCACAAATGGTGCGCTGGCTAAACATTTACCGACCGGCACAGAATTATGGCTCGATGGCGGCCATAATGATTCGGCGGGCGAAGTATTGGCAGCACAGATTGAAACGTGGCGTGTGCAAGACGGCGCTACACCGAAACCGCTCGTGGTGATCCTTGGCATGTTGACCACCAAGCGCGTCGAAGAATTCCTGTCGCCCTTTGCCGTCCATATCGCAGCAATCACCTGCATAGCGATTGAAAATGAACCACTCAGCTACAGCGCCGATGCGTTGGTGGATGAAGTTGGAAAACTGGGATTAAAAGCCAGTGTGGCGAAAACGGTGACCGACGCGGTAACGACAGCCGCTACACAAAACAATACCCGCATCCTGATTTGCGGCTCGCTCTATCTGGCTGGTATCGTCTTGGCTTTGTGATTATTCGTCGGTTGTGGCTGTTGTTTCCGGCGCGTTTTTCTTGGGCACGGTAAGGGTCAAAATTTTATCCGCCACAAAATGAAACCCGCCACCCATCACGCCGCCCAAAACGACTTCGCATCCGCGATGTAACCCGATAAATAAGATGGAAACATCAGGCGTCGCAGTCAGCAAAACAATCGGCCCGGTCCATAGCGCGGCGCGAAAAGCCGGACGACCATAGGCAATGGGCGCGGCCAATGCGACCGATAAACCAATCTGCAATGCCATAGGGGCACTGAAGGGTGTTACAAGGCTGTGAACCGCAATGCCGATCAGGATGCCGATAATGGTGCCCATAAAACGCCGTATGATGGAAAGGCGGGTTTCGGAGAATTGTTCCTGCGACACGACAATCGCCGATATCGCCGCCCATACCGGATAGGGCAGACCGAAATATTGCGCCACGATATAGGCCAGCGTGGTCGAGCTCGAACAACGCAGGATAAAAGCGATAAGATGGGGGAACGAGCTAGGATTCATGTGGCGACTATAAGGTTTATGCCGCAAAATAGAAGGTTCTTTTACACAAGGGTTCTGCTTTTTATTTAATCAGAGGTACCTGTGAAACCATATTCCTTCGACAATTCGTGATGGCAAAATTTCTGCCGGGGAATTGTTGATATCCTACTGGTTGCAATGAATACCCTCTGTCCCATAAATCTTTTACAACAACATTTCCTGTCACATTCATTGTGTAAGTTGCTTCGTAAAAAGTGGATATGTTTGTGGTCGCACCAGAACCGTTGATTGTTGTTATTTCATTTTTACCGAAATCAACAGAATCGATGACGGCGGTCAAATTTAATTGTTGGGATGAAAAGCCTTTTTGCGCGCGCACCGGGATAAGGGTTGGCGTCGATTTTTGAGGACAGGTCGAAACAATTTTTGAGAGAGTCGGGTCTAAGTCAAGCGCGTCTGGTGTTGAGCCTTCAAAAATAGCGCTGTTCATCAAACAAGCCACAGCCACACCTGCAAGAAAAGAACCGGATCGGACAATGAGGTGTTCTCCCCAGGGCCTTGGAGTAGGGGCTGTATGTGAAATAGCTCCAAAGATTTCAGACACTACCATGCCGCGGCATACCAAAAACAAACCGGGTATATCGTGGCAGAAATGCGACCCAATGCCGAAGGCAGTTGCGGTAAATAATTCAGTTACAGATGGGTGCTTTTTGATCAGATTAAGCGGCGCTTGTAATTTGTGGGTTATGTTAAATGCGGCGCTCATCTTTTTTCCCTCGCATATGAAGAATATGGTTCACCCTAAGAAAATTAGGAGAACGCAGCAAGGCAAGAGTATGGTTAATGCTGGCTTAGCCAATCAAAATATGAAATGCGGATTACTTGGCCGATGAAACCGTCATCATATGGCCAGCCTGTGCCTGATGCGACAGACCGTTATATTCGTCACGGATGTGCAGCTGGCCCTGTTTGAACTGTGCCAATTGCTGGCCTTCCAGCACGCGGCCGGTTGGCATTGCCTTCACGCTTAACGGGTTCACTTGCTGGCCATTGATATGTACTTCGAAATGCAGATGGGGGCCGGTGGCGCGTCCCGACATGCCGACATAGGCGATAACTTCACCCTGATTGACATGCGCGCCGCGATACAGGCGCGTGTTGAAACGGCTCATATGGCCATAGGCTGTTTCCAGATTGTTGGTGTGGCGAATCTTGATGTAACGGCCAAACCCTTCCTTGAAACCGATTTCTTCGATCGTGCCTGCACCGGCGGCAAAAATAGGCGTGCCGATGGCGGCGCCGAAATCAACGCCCTTATGCATTTTGCTGTAACCCAACAAAGGGTGAATACGCATGCCAAAGCCCGATGTTATATGGACAGCGGCGACAGGCGTGCGCAACAAGGCGCGGCGCGTGCTGTGGCCGGCGGCATCAAAATAATCGACCGATTTATCGGCGAATGTCACGCGATAGATAGGCTTGATCTGGCCGCCGATATGCATTGCGGCATAAATGATCGACGCACTGCCCACGGCTTTGCCCTGTGCGGTATGCGCCTGGTCATACAGAATTTCAAAGCTGTCGCCCGGGTGAAGGTCGCGTTGGAAATCGACATCATGCGCATAAACGCGGATCATTGCCGCAATTACGGAATGGGGAACGCCCGCGCGTTGGCCGGCTTCGAATACCGAACCGCGAATTTCGCCCTGTGCCGCGACGCGTTCGCGGATAACGGGGATTTCTTTGACGGTGGCGGCGAATGTGCCGGCAGGGTCGCGGGTAATAGTGACTTCTTTGGTGTCTTCCGGCTGGAATGTCGCGCCGGTAAAGGTTTCCGCCGCATCGGTGCGGTTAAAGGTCAAGGTAACGTCCTGACCCGATTTCAAATGATGCAAAGGATAAACCTTGGCCAAGGCAGCCATAGCGGCATTGGATTCGTCGTCGCTGATACCGGCATCGCCCAACATATCCGAGAAATCTTCATCATCGTCGATTTCCGCATTGCGGGTGACGGTTTCAACCGGCGACAAAGCGCTGGCAACCGCTTGGTCGGCGCGGGCAACGGCCTGGCCGGGTGTCGATTGGGAAACAGCACTGACGGCGCTTTGGAAAGCGGGGCTGGCCGCGCCGAAAGAAACAGCGTGGCGTTTCGCGTGGTGGCCGCTGATCCCGACAGTGAGGGTCAAAGCGCCAATCGCGAGCATTTTATAAATAGGGGCGGCGTATAACGAGTCTGCGCGCACAAAGCCTAGCGGTGATTTCTTCAAAACGAACCTATAGCTTGTTTACCTAACGTCTTTATCGTCCGGGGAAGGTGTCTTTTTAGCCCCCACCCTGTCAACGGGCTTTTTATTGTTTCAGGGATGATTTTGCTGCCTTTTTTGGGTAAGTGACCCGCAAATAGGCGGTTACTTTTTGATAACACAGGCATTTTTTTGGGGTCGCCAAAGATAAACAGAGGATAAACAAGGTAATTAAAAACCTTCAATACGGTTTTTATGATAATTTTATTACACATGAAAATAGATCGCAGGATTTTCCAAGGCCGTTGTCGCCCTCATGTGTGGTAACAAGATACCTTGCATCATTTTTTGTAGGTTTTTGCCCTAAGCGAATAACGAATAAAAGCACCGAATTGATGCGCAATTTTCCCATTAATAAATTATGAGTAATTCATGCGGTAAACCTATGGAGAATTACTTTCTTTTTACTTGCCCCTTTCTTTATTGGAGTTTTCGCGTGAGCGATACGGATGTCCCCCCGCCTTCGGCCCCTGTGGCTCCTTCTGTAACGGTTCCCGCCGCAGGCGATTCTGTGGGCATCGCCCTGATCGGTGGCAGCTGGCAGGAACAAGATGCCGTCTTGCGCGATCTCTGGCTGCAAAACAAAACACCCAATGAAATATCGCTGACCCTCAACCGCTCGGTTGCCGCCATCATGACGCGCGCCGCGCGTTTGGGGTTGCCGCGCCGCGCAGCACCCGGCCGTAAACCGGGCAGCCGTCGTTTGCCCAATGAAACCGCGCTGTCAACGCCACGTCAGGCGCGCATTCCGCGCGAAGGCGAAACGGCAGCCCAACCTTCGGGGCGTATTTGTTTGATGTGTCTGCGGGCGTTCCAATCGCAAGGCCGCCATAACCGGATATGCCCCAGCTGCAAAGGCTCGGCGGAATATGATTCCGCAACCTCGCTCGCCGATATCCATTTCCCCGTATAGGATGTGCCATGGCCGTTAAAGACGCAATCACCACCGTCCTGAACCGCAACAGCTTCTATCGCGATGGCTATCGGTTGATGCTGCGCATCAGCTTGATCCAGCTGGTTGTCATTGTGTTGCTGCTGGCGTCGATTGTGGCCATGGTCACGACGATGAAGCCGCAATCGATTTATTTCGCAACGACATCCGACGGGCGCATCATCAATATCGTGCCGTTAAACGAACCTTATCTGACGCCCGCGCAAGTCACGGCATGGACGGCGGCGACCGCGCAAAATGTCATGCGTTTCAGCTACAACGATTACCGCGACCGTTTGCAGCAGAACTCCGGCAATTTTACGCCGACCGGTTGGGACAGCTTTAACAAAGCTTTGAAGGATGCCAATTTTATCGATGCGATCCAGGTGCGTAAACTGGTCGTGAGCATGGATATCAACGGCGCGCCGGAAATTCTCAATGCCACGGTGCGTAACGGCATCTATACTTGGTATGTGCAATTCCCGGTTACGATCCATTTTGATGGCGATCAACCGCCACAGCCGATCAACACCACGTTGCGTTTGCAGATCGTGCGCGTTTCGACTTTGCAGAACCCGGACGGCATCAGCATCGAACAATGGTTGCCGACGACCAACACTAACGGCAGCAAGCCATGATAGGGGGCAACCAAGCCGCCCCTTCGATTGACAACAAACCGGCACAGCGCCTTGTTGCCAATCCTGCTGCGGCGCCCCTTCTGAATGAAGATGCCGCCATGGCGAAATTGGGCCGCTTGAAAAAAATTATCTCCTGGCAAAGCTGGGTGATTGCAGCGTTGGGGATTCTTGCCGTTCTTATGCTGCCCTTCGCCCGACCCATCAGTTTGTATTACGCGATCAATCCCGACAAACAGACTTTGCAGATGGCCGGGTTGACCATGCCCAACATGACCAACCGCGCCGTTCTTTCATGGGCGGTCAACAGTATCACCGAAATTATGACGATGGGTTTCGGTGATATGGACAGCAAATTGCCCAAGGAGCGGGTGCGTTTTACACCCGATGGGTGGGATGCCTATATGAAAGCCTTCATCGGCGGCAAGATCGGTTCAAAATTCAAGGAAAACCAATTGGTGTTGACGACGGTGCCGTCCAACACGCCGGTTATCACGGGTCAGGGCGTCAATGAAAATCAGACCTATGAATGGATTGTGCAGATGCCGGTTATCATGACCTATGCCACCAATAACAATGTCACCAGCCAGAAACGGGCGATTATCCAGCTGATGATCATGCGGGTCGATGCCAAAGACAGCCCCTATGGCATTGCTATCGAAAAATGGTCGATGCAGTAGCGATTAACCCGCAGGGCCGTTGGGTTGCGTGACAGGCCTGACAGAGGTTAAGGGCGCCGGCGTTGTGGGTTCGGACGGAGGCAACAAAGATTGCGTTTTCTGTTTCTTTATTCCTGTCACTTCTTTTAATTTGCGTTCGAAAGCCAGCCCAAGCCTGGTGGCTTCATAAGGGGCACAGCCGACCATAGAGCCGGGAATGGCCACCGCTGCTATTTTGATTTTATTGATGCAGGCAACAGAGGCGCAGCACGCGATAAGATGACAGGCTAATTCATTAGCGGCCAGAGGTGAAAGAGCCGTAAGCGCGGGGAGAATAGCCACACCGCTATCGACAAATTGGCCACGCAAGGTTGGATGATGGCGGGTCAACAGTTCCAGGTAATGGCCTATGCTCTTAATAGCTGTGGGGGTATGTTCGGCAACTTCCAGTATCGAGTCGGTGATGCCAAGAACACAGGCCAATTTATAATCGTCTTCATTGTTTAAGCTGCATAGCCTGGTTATTTCCCGCACATCATCGGTGGTGCGATGATTGGTGTGATGCTTTTGATCTTCCTTGGACTGGTTCACCAGATGGGAGCCCAAATATTGTCTAAATTCTTCTGCGGTTTTAAGATTTAGAATTTTCAGCTGCGATTTTAGTGTGGTCATAATTTTTCTCTCTCTCTATGTTCTTTATAGGGTGTCCCAAGGCACAAAAAACAAAATTTACAAACTTATTACCTTCTAATGGTCAGTTTATGACATGGGATTAGCATCCCTGTCCATGGGATTTTTTAGTTTCTTGCTGGAAAAATAAGGCGAAAATGAGGTGAAGTGCTTGCTATTGCAATCTTTTCTCAAAGCATCCGTTGGCCGACACCCTGCACCAACACATCGCGGACATTTTCGGGGCCGATCACTTCGCCCACCGCACCGATAGATTTGGCTTTAACCTTAGCGACATTAACCAATTTACCGTTGCGCAACGCGCCTTGCCCCAACCCGCCATAAAGGGCGCGCATCAACGCATCCATCACTTTGGGCATATTGGTGTGCATATCATCGGCGGCGTTAAAATCCTTGACCTGAACATCAAGGATGATGGTGACCAGCTGTTCAACGCCGGTGTCATTGATAACGGGCAAAACCATCGGCGCAATATGGACATAAATCGGGTCGCCCTGAAACCGGCCGCCGCTGACATCATCATCTTTTTTCTTTTCACCGCCACCTTCTTCGGCGGCAAAGCTGTGCAAAGGTATGGCCAGCGTAAATGCCCCCAGCATCAGGAAAAAAATGGCAAAGGACAGGCGGGGCATTTTCATGCCTCTATTCTAGACGCGAATGCTTGATGAGAGATTAAGACCGGAGAGTCTTTGCCAAACGGTCGAGGATAGCATTGACCAGACCGGGTTCCTTGGCATCGAAAAACCCATGTGTCACATCGATATAGTCATTAACGATGATACCCGGGGCAACATCGCCGCGATGCAGCAGTTCATAAGCGCCGGCGCGCAAAATAGCACGCAGCAGGGGTTCCAAACGGTCGGCAGACAGGCGCTCGCTCATGGCGCCCTTAATCATCGTGTCGATGCTTTCCAGATTATCGCTGACACCCGCCACGATCTGGCCGAACATATCGACATCAACCGCAATCGTGGTTTCTTCTTCTTGCAATAAAACGGTGGGGTCGTCGCGGAAACGTTTGATAAGTTCGGATGCGGGTTCGGGCATCAAGGCAAGCTGATAAAGCCCTTGCACAGCGGCCAAGCGCGCGAGGCGGCGCATATTATTGTCCGATGTTTTTTCTTTGGCTTGTTCCATTTAAAATAAATCCTAATTCTTATTTGGCCGTCCAACGCCGTTTGGGCGACAGGCGCAGCTGATGTTTAATTTCTACCATACGCAAACAGGCTTCTGCCGCTTCGCGCCCGCGGTTCAGGCGGGCAGGGTCGGCCCGTTCTTCGGCCTGTTCTATCGTGTTGCATGTTAAAATACCATTGCCGATTGCCAGCGCATGGGTGATAGCCAGATTTTGCAAACCGCGCGCGCTTTCCATGCCGACGATTTCGTCATGCATGGTGCCACCTTTGATAACGCAACCCAGCGCCACATACCCTTCGGCGCGGCGGCGTGTCGGATCAAATTCCATTGATTTGATGATAAAGGCAATGGCCGCCGGAATTTCCAAAGCCCCCGGCACATTGATGATTTCATGCGTGGCCTGAACTTCGTTCAAAGCCTGCATAACGCCCGCCAATTGTTTTTCGGCAATGGCGTTATAAAAACGCGCCTCGATAATGATGATGTGCGGCGGCGCTTCAAAATGAAATGTGGCGGGCGGGCGTTGCGATTCCATGGTCTAGCCTTTCAACGCGCGTTGTTCGGCGATGTGCAATCCATAACCATCCAACCCGACAATCACGCGTTGCGAATTGGACAGCAGCACCATATCGCGGATGTTCAAATCGATCAGGATTTGTGCGCCGACACCATAGTCACGCAATAAATCTTTGGGTGATGCTTCTTGCTGCGCCGCCAGTTTTTCCGACAGGCTGGAAGGTTTCGCTTCGCGCAACAAAACAATTACGCCGCGTCCGGCCTCGCCAATCATACGCATGGCGGTTTGCAATTCGCCGCCATGACTGCGGCTGCGGTCGCCCAAAACATCTTCCAACACATTCAACGCATGCATGCGAACAAGAACGGGCTCTTTACCCGTAATGTCGCCTTTCACAAGCGCGATATGTTCCGCGCCTGATAATTTGTTGGTGTAGATATGCATGGTGAAATCGCCGCCATGCAGGCTGGTGAAATTTTGCGTCAGGGTGCGCGTCACAAGGGTTTCGGTGCGGCGACGGTGGCCGATCAAATCTGCGATCGTGCCGATTTTCATCCCGTGGAATTGCGCAAATTTTACCAAATCCGGCATGCGCGCCATGCTGCCATCATCATTCATAATTTCGCAAATAACACCGGCGGGATTTAATCCGGCCAGACGCGCGATATCCACCGCGGCTTCGGTATGGCCGATACGTTCCAACACGCCGCCCGATTGCGCCAACAACGGAAACACATGGCCGGGTGTGGTGATATGCTGCGCGTTGCTGTTGGGCGAAATGGCGGTTTGGATGGTGTGGGCGCGGTCGGCGGCAGAAATGCCCGTTGTCACGCCTTCGCGCGCTTCGATGGAAACGGTGAAGGCCGTTTGAAAACGTGTGCCGTTTTGCTGGCTCATCATCGGAATACCCAGACGGTTGATTTGGCTGCCTTCCATCGCCAGACAGATTAACCCGCGGCCATATTTGGCCATAAAATTAATCGCTTCGGGCGTGGCGAATTGCGCGGGGATAACCAGATCGCCTTCGTTTTCACGGTCTTCATCATCGGCCAGAATGAACATGCGGCCTTGCTGCGCCTCGGCGATAATTTCGTCGGGCGTCGAGATAAAGCGTTGGTCATCATGGGCAAGGCGTATGGACATACGCGGCGTTATAGCGTGGTTTTTTGCGGTTTAGAAATGAATTTGACAGATTTTATAGTGAATTGTAGCATTCTAGCGATATTATTAACCTTATTAAGGACATCCATTATGTTTAATGAAGAAACAACAACTCAGCCAATAGATATTTTAAATCGCATGATCGAAATAGGCCGCTTCAATGTGAGCGATCTTGATGGCAAAAAACTCATCCCCTCTAATGTTTATTGTCATGATGCAAGCATCTTAAACGACGAATTTTATCTCGCAGGTAGCGAAGTGACAGCACAATTAATAAGTATTGGTGGGATGGTGCAGCTAGAAGAAGGTATTGTACGTGAGGATGTATTTGATTTGAACGAAGTGGAATTAAGTGAACCTTTCTCATCTGTCCCAAACCTTCCTAGCAAATTGGTGCTTCGTAAACAGGATGACGCTGTGTTGGGTGTTGTATTTGCCATTGACAATATAACCGCTTACTTGGTTCCAATGTCAAATTGGACGAGCCGCTCACAGCAAGGATTTATTGAAAGAAATCCAGATCATGCGTCTAACCCAAACCACCCTGCTCTTCATTATGGGAGGTCTGGTGTTGGTAAGGATGCTGTCCACACTTACGATTTTAAATAAGTTTTCCGCGCTTGTTTTGTCGCTACTTTAACCATACCGGGCGCAGTACCGCCTAAGCTTTTGCGGCTATTAACCGCGCTGTCGGGCGACAAAACGCCAAAGACGTCCTTGGTGATGCGTTTATCGACGCTTTGCATATCGCGTAAACTCAACTCATCCAACCGGCATGATTTCTGCTCGGCCAAAAGTACGGCTTTACCCGTAATATGATGCGCATCGCGGAACGGGATATTGGCGGCACGTACCAGCCAATCGGCCAGATCGGTTGCGGTGATGAAGCCATGTTTCAACGCTTCTTCCAAAGCCACCGGTTGCGGCTGCATATCGCGCACCATCCCCGCCATTGCGGCAATCGACAAACGCAACGTGTCTGCCGCGTCGAACACTTGTTCCTTATCTTCCTGCATATCCTTGGCATAAGCCAAGGGCAGCCCCTTCATAATAACCGTCAAAGCAGTGAAAGCGCCCAACAATCGTCCGACCTTGGCACGAACCAATTCCGCCGCATCGGGGTTGCGCTTTTGCGGCATGATCGAACTGCCGGTGGTGAAAGCTTCGGACAGTTTGATGAAACCGAAAGACGGCGAAACCCAAATCGTGATTTCTTCGGCCAACCGCGACAGATGCGTGCCCAAAATGGTCGCCGCCGCCAGAAATTCCAGCGCAAAATCGCGGGCAGATACCGCGTCCAACGAATTCGCCATTGGTTTTACGAAACCCAATTCCTTGGCTACACGATGACGGTCGATGGGAAACGATGTTCCGGCCAACGCCGCAGCCCCCAGCGGCATTTCATTGGCGCGGTTACGCGCATCAACCAAACGCGCGCGGTCGCGGCCTATCATTTCAACATAGGCCAGCAAATGATGACCGAATGTAATGGGTTGTGCCGGTTGCAAATGCGTAAAACCGGGCATGGTCAGGCTGGCATGCTGTTCGGCCTTGTCAATCAAGGCGCTTTGCAGATCACGCAATCCAACATCCAACGCGTCCAATTCATCGCGCAGCCAAAGCCGAAAATCAGTCGCGACCTGATCATTACGCGAACGGGCGGTATGCAAACGGCCTGCGGCCTCGCCAATTTTCTCGCGCAACCGCGCTTCGATATTCATATGAACATCTTCCAACGCTTTGGAAAACTGAAATGTGCCGCTTTCAATCTCGCGCAAAATCTCACGCAATCCTTTGGCAATCGCCTTGCCATCTTTCGCGCTCAGAATGCCCTGGGCGGCCAGCATTGCGGCATGCGCCTGTGATGCGCGGATATCCTGGGCATAAAGTCGCTTATCGATATCAACCGAAGCGTTGATTTCCGCCATAATCGCCGCGGGTCCGGCGGCATAATGGCCACCCCACATAGGGTTAGCCGAAGGAGCGGTTTTAGGGGCGGGTTGTTTCTTTTTTGCCATTGTCTTGATCCTTATTCATACGAAGGGACTAAATAACACAGAAATGCCTAATTTACGAAATAGGTATCTATCTGTATTCTGTCTTTCTTCCTCATCCCCAATTTGGTGATTTATGGATAATTCTGCCCCCGTCGCCCGCGCCCCCAAACATAAACGCAAATGGCCAAAAGTGGTTTTGGGCGTCGTGGTGCTTGCGGCCATAGGGGGCGGCGTTTATTGGGCCTATATAGGGTCGGACGCCAAACCTAATAAACGTAATGACAAAGTGCCGGTGTCGCTGGTGACGATCGGCAAGGGCGATATTGATATCATTGATCGCGGGTTGGGCAGTGTGACGCCCTTGGCCGATGTAACGGTACGCACGCAAATAGCGGGACAGATTCAGGAAATCGCTTTTCAGGAAGGCCAGATCGTTCAAAAAGGCGATTTTCTGGCGCAAATCGATCCGCGCCCCTATCAGATGGCACTGGAACAAGCATCCGGTACATTGCAACGCGATCAAGCTTTGTTGAAGGAAGCTCAGATCGATCTGACGCGTTATCAAAAACTGGTGGCACAGGATTCGATTTCCAAGCAACAGCTCGACACGCAAAACTCGCTGGTCGCGCAATATCAGGGTACCGTCGAAACGGATCAGGGGCAGGTTGATGCCGCCAAACTGAATATTGATTATTGCCATATCACCGCGCCCGTCGGTGGCCGCGTGGGTTTGCGGCAGGTGGATATCGGCAATTATGCGCAAACATCCGACACCAACGGCATTGTGGCGTTGACGCAACTTGACCCCATTTCTGTGGTGTTCACCTTACCCGAAGATAATCTTCCCGCTGTGATGAAAAAATTATCGGCGGGCACCGTGCTGGATGTTGCCGCCTATGACCGCGATGACAAAACAAAATTGTCCGATGGCAAATTGACCGCCGTTGATAATGAAATCAATGTATCGACGGGAACGGTTAAATTGCGCGCGCAATTCGATAACCCCACGGCACAGTTGTTCCCCAATCAGTTCGTCAACGCGCATATCACGGTCGATACCGTCCATGATGCGGTGGTGGCGCCACAGGCCGCCATTCTGCGCGGTGCGCCCGGCACGTTCGTTTATCTGGCCAATGATGACCAAACGGTTTCGGTGCGCGTTGTGAAATTGGGCGCGTCACAGGATGACCGGGTGGAAATTCTGGATGGATTAAAAGAAGGCGACAAGGTTGTGACCGACGGCACCGATAAATTGCGCGATGGCGCAAAATTCACCTTGCCGGATTCTGGGGCTGACCCCGCGTCTGATAAAACCACGCCCGCTTCCGGTGATAAACCCGCCGCAGATGATAGCGGTAAAAAACACCACAAAAACAGCGGCACCTAATAGTGCGGTGGTTGGTCGCGTTTGTTTTTTTGCTCTGCGCGCTTCCTGCCTTTGCCGCCCCCGCCTTCGCTGAGAGTTTGGTTGTTACGGCAGATCACGCTGTCTCTGGCGATGAAATCGCCTTGCGTGATGGGCGTGTGCTGCGTCTGGCGGGCATTAAATCTTTCACACCTGATGCACAGGAATTTTTACAATCCCATCTGGCGGGGCGCGATCTGGTGCTGCAAAATCCGGTGATCGACCGTTATGGCCGTGTTTTCGCCGTCGCGATTATTATGGGCGAAACGCAAAATATCGAACAGGACATGTTGCAACAAGGGTTGGCATTTGTTTATCTGGCATCTGGTGACGATGCGCATCTGGATAGCTGGATGATGGCCGAACTTGCGGCGCGTATGGCGGGGCGTGGCGCATGGCCGCAACATGCGGATATCGCGTCGGATGACGCCGAAAAAAACGCCGACACACTTTATGGGTCTTACGTGTTTGTGTCGGGCGTGGTCACAAAGGCCGAACGGGTGAAAAATAAAGTGTATCTTGATTTCGGTGCCGATTGGCGCACCGATTTCACGATTGCAATTGCCGCGCATGATCTGCGCGCTTTCCGGGATGCCAACAAAGATCCTTTGGATATGGGCGGCAAGCGTGTGCGCGTACGTGGTTGGGTCAAACGTGATTTTGGGCCGATGATAACGGCGACGGATCCCCGTCAGGTTGAAATCATCCCCTAAATCGTTTCGCTTTCATAAATCTTACGCAATGTCGTAAAAGCCTGATTGATGCTTTTGAATTTTTCTTCGTTTTCGGCATCGCCATTATTCAAATCGGGATGATGTTTTTTGACCAACACGCGATATTGCGTTTTGATTTGCGCGAATGTCACGGGCGCGGTCATTTCCAATACGGCCAATGATTCGCGTTCTGCAACCGGCATCGGCGATGTTTGCGGTTTGGCGAATTCCGGCGGCACCTCGTCGCCAAAAATTTCGCGCATTGCCTTGTCACGCAAGGCGCGTTCCGCCGCCCCCCATTGCCCCAAAGGCCAGGATGGCCGTTCCCAAACGGTGGCATCTCGCGTATAATTTTCTACCTCCCCGGGCGAAAGGCCCGAGAAGAAATCCCACGCCTTGTTGTAATCACGCACATGATCGAGACAGAAGAAATAATATTGATTAAGATGGTCACGGCTTTTAGGGGCGCGATAATCGCCTTTCTCACCGCATGCAGGATGGTCGCACTGCCGTACTTTGACGGGGCGGTCAGAGGTCTCGAAATAAGTGTCAGAAAATGTTCGCATAGCTTCCCAGTATATCATAAAGGAACCGAATAATGGAAAATTTTGCAGAAAAGAGGGCAGCGCGGATGCACGGGTTATTGACCGCGGCTTTTGCGCCTATGCTTTTGGAAATAGAGGATGAATCGGCCAAACATGCCGGCCATGCCGGGCACCGCGCCGCTGGCGAAACCCATTATAAGGTAAAGATTACCAGCGCGGCTTTCGCGGGGTTAAACAAGGTCGCGCAACATCGCGCTGTCTATGTGGCGCTGGCGCCTGAAATGGGTGAAGGCGGGATTCACGCGCTGGCGTTGGAAACGTCGGCGACTTAAACCTACTTACAATTTTGTTATGTAAGAAAATCGCTGCCGCAATCCAGGTGGTGTTCCCCGCCCCTTGCGGGCGGGGTTAGGGGCGGGGTGCATAAAATATCTTTAGATATTTTATGCTTTGTGCCATTGGCACAAAAGATTACAGGTGAGCTCTTAAATAAGCTCAAACAAAATCGGCAACACCACATCATCCGCCGGCGGCATTTTGTAATTGCGCCATTCGTGCTTGGTCGCCCAGGCCAATGTTTGACCCTCGCGCGGTTGCGGCGTGCCCTGCCAAACGCGACAAGCATAAAGCGGCATCAGCAAATGAAAATCGGGATAGGCATAGGAAGCAAAGGTAAGCGGTTGCAAGCAACCCACCGATGTTTCGATGCCCAACTCTTCGCGCAATTCGCGTACCAAGGCGACTTCCGGCACTTCGCCCGCATCGACCTTGCCGCCCGGAAATTCCCACAAGCCCGCCATGTTTTTCCCCGCCGGACGTTGCGCCAGCAACACGCGGTTTTGGTCATCGATCAATAAAGCGGCCGCCACCAAAACCATGCGGCGGTTGGCATCAAGGGGTGGCATTGTCACATCGATACAGCTCATGCGGTTTTTCCTTGTTCATAATCTTCACGCGTCAACAACCAGCGGAAAATACTTTCCTCGCCGCGCAACGCGCTATATTCCCGCGCCTTTTCGCCCAGATTACGCAAACCGATTTTCGCCAATATTTTTTGCGAGGCATGGTTGGTGGTGGATGTGGTGGCGCCAATGCTGCGCGTCGTATGCCGCGCAAAACCTATATCCAACGCGGGTTTCGCGGCCTCGCTCATCAAACCGCGCCCCCAGAAATTCTTGGCCAGCCAATAACCGATTTCAATTTCCCCAGGCTGAAAGGTCGCACTTCGCGGCGCATGCAGCCCTATGCCACCAATTAATAAATTATCGGTTTTAAGCGCCAGCGCAAAAAATTCCGGCATGTCTGTGTGATAAGACTCAACGGTTTCAGCATAAAATTCTTCGGCATGCTGCATCATATAGGGAAAAGGCACAACCGAAAGCCAACGCACAACATCCCAAACGCCGATCAATTGAACCAGGCGCGGTAATTCATCGCGTTCCAGTTTGCGTAAAAACAATCGCTCAGTTTCGGCGAAGATCATTTTTTCGCGGCGCGTTCATTCATCGCCTGCATCGTGCCGGTTGTGGCGGTGGCAATGCCGGTCATGGTTTGTTGAATTTGCGACCAGAACATTTTTTGCGCCTGTTCGACATTCTGCATACCTGCCGGCAACCATGTTTTCATCAGCGATTCAGGATTCATCGCCTTGATATTGGTGCGAAGCTGGCCTTCCATTTCGGCCATCAGCCTTTCCTGCATCGGCGTGACATCGGGCAGACCGAGGAAAGAACGCGCTTCCTCGGGGGTGCATTCGATATTAAAAGTGACTTTCATGGAAAAACCTATTGGTTATTAACAGCAAGACAAGGATACCATTTGGGGGCTAGAAATCAAAATCGATAATAACTATGCTTCCCTGCTCCTGAAACCCAACCCCCTGAATGCCCATGCCCGATATCAAAATCAAATCC
This sequence comes from Alphaproteobacteria bacterium, assembly GCA_026225415.1. Lineage (GTDB taxonomy): Bacteria > Pseudomonadota > Alphaproteobacteria > UBA9219 > UBA9219 > CAIXLI01. The sequence goes on from JAMFSS010000003.1 coordinate 114,080, forward strand.
CTCGAAGCCAAAGAATTCGGCGCCTATTGCGCCCTTCCTGCTTCCGGCCGCGGCGCCGTTATTATCGTTATTCAGGAAATTTTTGGCGTGAACGCCAATCTGCGGAAAATCTGCGATGATTACGCGGCGAAAGGCTATATCGCTGTGTGCCCCGATCTTTTCTGGCGTCAACAACCGGGTGTTCAACTGAATGGCCAAACGCCCGAAGATTGGGACCGCGCGATGGAACTCTATAAAGGGTTCGATACCGAAGCCGGTGTGCGCGATTTGCTTTCGACATTGGCGCATGTCCGCGCGATGCCGGAATGTAATGGCAAGGTTGGTGCGGTTGGGTATTGCCTGGGCGGCAAGCTGGCTTATTTAATTGCGGCGCGCAGCGATGTGGATGCCGTCGTCAGCTATTACGGCGTCGATCTGGATAAATATCTGGACGAAGTTTATGATATTCGTATGCCGTTGATTTTGCATATCGCCGCATTGGACAGCCATGTGCCGCCCGATGTGCTTGCGAAAATCACCAAAGGGACAGGCCGCAATCCCGCCATTACGGTCTATGTTTATGAAGGTGTCGATCACGCTTTTGCCCGTATCAATGGCAAGAATTTCAATCAGGCGGCAGCCGATCTGGCCAATAGTCGCACACAGGCGTTATTTGCGGAACACCTCAAGACTTAAATAGTGACTTCCATAAGGCGTGGCGCATAGGTCCATAACAGGAAGCACCGCACTTTTTTGTTTGGATAAATTTCACACAATAAGGCGCGGTACTCGTCAACCTGTTGGCGATAGGCGGGTGGAATATCCTGTTCGCGCGCGGGCGGTGGCCGGTTGGTTTTGTAGTCGACAATCCAAACTTCGTTATTCACCAAACACAACCTATCGACCTGACGAAAAACGGGCGCGCCCTTCAATGTGCCGGTCAATGGCGCTTCGGCAAGGCCGCCGGGGGCAAACAGATCGGCAAAATTTTTGTCATTCAACAAACGGTTTACTTCACTGGCAATTTCTTTTTGCTGTATGGCATCCAAATTGTGGCGCGGATGCGACAGGAAGCGTTGCGTCGCCGCATCGCGCAGCAATGGATCGATGTCGGGCAAGCTTTGTAGTAAACGATGGATAATGCGCCCGCGGGCAAAAGCAACATCGGGTGTTGCCGTCGACGCATCCTTGTTGGCATGTATCGACATTGCAGGCGGCGTTGCAATTTTCTGCCGCGCCCATGCGGGGATAGGCGGTGTGGGCGGCGAGGGCGTCTTTGCATCCTGTTGTATCAAAACCGGCGGCGCATTATCGGCATGGACAATTTCCGGCGTAGGGTTTTCGCTCCGCACCGCATGCGCCTGATGCATGGGCTGCAAGGCATGACGCGCCAGCGCGTACCAGCTTTCTTCCGGTGCATCTTTCATGCGCCCCCCCAACCAGCCGCAGATATAAAGTTGGCTCTCGGCCCGCGTTAGCGCGACATAAAACAACCGGCGATATTCTTCTATCTGTTTATCGCGTGCCAGCTGCCACACGTGTTGCGCCGCGCCAAATGCCGGTTGCCGCGCTAAAAATAATGGCGCCGTTTTATCGTCGTTCCATTGCAATTTATTGATATCGCGTGATTGCGGCACCGCTGCTGTATCGGGCAAAAAAACAATCGGCGCTTCCAACCCTTTGGATGCGTGAACAGTCATGATGCGCACCTGTCCGCCGTCCTGCTTTTTACCGTGGTCCAGCTCGCGTTTGATCTCGGCATCGGCCTGCACCAGCCAATGCAGGAAATTTTGCAAAGACGGCGCGTGATGCTGGCCAAAACTTTGCGCCTCGTTCAGCAATTCATCGATAGGGTCAAGCGATTCATCACCCAACCGCGACCAAATCGCGCGCCGCCCGCTGATGCTATCAGCAGGGCAGGGGGTATTAAGCAGGGAAGACAGAAAAACAAACGGCGTGCAGAAATCGGCTTCGGCCAGTTTTTGTGTCAGATAATCGCGAATCTTTGTATGCGTTGAGGCTTGCAACGCATCCCACAAACTATCCGCGCGGCCAATCGCCAATACCATCAACTCATCTTCGCTGAAACCCAGCAAGGGGCTGCGCAGAAGCGTCGCAAGATTCAAATCATCCTGCGGCAACAAAACAAAACGCAGCATGGCAAGCAAATCCATAACCGGCAATTGGTTGACCAACCGCATCCGGTCAACGCCGGTAACCTGCACCTTTTGCGCCTTTAATGCGCGCACCATCAAATCGGCAAAACGCCCGCGACGGCGCAACAAAATCATAATATCGCCTGCGGCAATTGCGCGGGTCGTGCCGGGCAAGGGCGTGTTTCTATCCAGCCAGAATTTTATTTTGGTCGCGATTTGCCGCGCCAATTCGGCCTGCGCGTCATGTTCTTCCTCATACCCCAACGGCATCGGCCATAAGGTTGGTTCGGCTTCATTCTTGGCAGGAATTATCAAAGGCCAGATTTCAACGCGCCCCGGATGGGTAGCGGCATTTTTGTAAGGCGTGTGGCGAATGGCATCCACCGAAACGCCTTTCTGTGCGTTGGCGTGCGAGAATATCGCATCGACCGCAGAAAGAATGGCAGGCGCGGAACGGAAAGACGTATGCAGCCCGATTTTTTTAAATTTCTTTCCGGCCTCGGGCAAGAATGCGGCATATTTCCCTCGTTCCGATAAAAAAGATTCCGGATCGGCATTTTGAAAACTGAAAATCGATTGTTTTTCGTCGCCCACCACAAACAAAGTGCGGTTGATGCCGTCACGCGCGCTGTGCCCTGCGAAAAATTCCGTCGTCAAGGCTTGCACGATATTCCATTGGGCGCGGCTGGTATCCTGTGCCTCATCGACCAGAATATGGTCCAAACCCTTATCCAGCTTGTACAAAATCCATGGCGCAATGCCGGATCGGTGCAACAATTTTTCGGTAAAGGATATCAGATCGTCATAATCCAGCGCCGCGCGCGCCTGTTTGCGGGCGGCCAGTTTTGTGGAAAACGCATGGCCGAAAACAAGAACAGCCTCGGTCAATTCGGCAATCTCTGCCGCCTCGATACGTTCCAACGCCGATTGCAACCGCGTCGCTTCGCGTTCGGACAGGGGCGTGATATCCGGATAAAGCGTCAAGATTTTTATATCGCCTAATTGTTTACGCGGTTGTTTTTCCTTGGTCAGATAAACGCCGAAATAATCATAAAAACGCGCCGCGCGGTTAGCGGGTGTTGTTTCCAGAATGGCCGAAATAATCCGCCCGCGATCACTATGCGTAGGGGTGCCCTCCGCCAATCCTTTCACCAAATTCCACATATCCGCTTCGGGTAAGCTTTCCATCATTTCTTGGCGGATAGTTTCCGCTTTGTCATCCGGCGCAAGATTTAAAAAATGCCGCGTGGTCTTCACAAGCGTTGCAATGCCGCCCGCCTGTTCAATCGCCTTGCTTAATTGCCCGCGCGTCTGGGTGATCTCGCGCAACATGGCATCAAAACCAAATTCACCCTGCGCGGCCACAAGAATGGCAAGCGCTTGCGCCAACCCGCTATGCGGATTTTCACCTGCCTCCCGTAACACATCATCTTGCACATCGCGTTGCAAAACATCCATTTCCTGCTCGTCGATCAGGGCGAAATGGGGCGGCAACCCCGCTTCCACAGGAAAACGCGACAACACTTCCTGACAGAATGAATGGATGGTGCGGATGCGTAGACCCCCGGGGCAAGACAAAACACGGGCAAATAAACGCCGCGCTTCGGTTCTTTGCGCCGTATCGGCTTCATAATTTTGCAGTTCGAATAAATCCGCATCCAATTCCGCGTCATCGCACACCGCCCATTTGCCCAACATTCTGGTAACGCGGTTGGCCATTTCGGCGGCACCGGCGCGGGTATAGGTCAGGCATAATATTTTTTGCGGCGGCACGCCCGCCAACAACAAACGCGTCACACGTTTTGTCAAAACGCTGGTCTTGCCCGAACCGGCCGACGCATTGACCCATACCGAACTTGCGGGATCCGAAGCGGCGCGTTGCGCATCGCCGGGGTTGGCTGCGGGATTTTTAAGAAGGGATGATGTCATGTGTCATCAACCGTTCTGCCCCATTCTGCCAAACGCGACAGATGCGCATAGTCATTATAACGCGGCTGGTAACGCGGCTTGGGCGCGGCTTCATAAGGTGTGGCGGCATTGGCAAATTTTTCGATCAATTCCTTTAACCCCATTTCCGCCTGCGCAATCAAATCGGCAATTTCCGTGTCATAGACGTCAACATCACACCCGCTGCGCCCGCCTTTCAGAATCCAGTATTCCAACGCGCCGCTGACACCGGTAATTTTATCAAACCCGCTTGCATTCGCCATCATGGCAAGCAAAGGCAATTGTGGTTCGATGCCTGATTTAACATCCGCTTCTTTTGGTACCGATCCGGTTTTGTAATCGGTAATCGACAGGCTGCCATCGGCCAAACGGTCAATACGGTCTGCGCGGCCTTTCAATGTCAGGCCATGCAATGTTATCGCGCCTTTCGGTTCTGCGGCCAATAACCGCGTGCCGTTAGTGCGGCGCGCGCGTTCGTGATTAACAAACCACTGTGCGATATCGACAAACCGCGCCCACCAAAAGGCGCGGATGCGCGGGTTGCCTTTATCATGCGCGAAAATACCTTCGCCGATTTTCAATAATTGCGCTTCGGCATCATCGGGCAAGATGGTCGGGAAAGCGCGGGTGAATTTTTCCAGACTTTCGTGGATCATCATACCGCGGTCGGATGCATCCAATTCCGCGTCCAACTCTTCCAGTTTTTTAAGTTTCAAAATATGCTTGGCGTAAATGGCATAGGGGTTGCGCATCCACACCGTGATCTCCGTCACCGATAATGTGGTGGGGCGTATGGCTGCGGGTGGGCGCGGTTGCGGGCGGTCACACGGTGTGATGCTGTCCGGCACATCCAACCCATGCGCCCAAACGCGCCAGGGTGTTGTGGGTTCCAACGCATCATGATGCTCATCCGATAATCCAACGGCGCGTAACACGGCATCCAGCTGCAATAGAAAACGTGAAGGCACAGAAGGGTTGCCCTTGCTGCGGGCAGAACGTGTCAGCATCACCTGTTTGTGGCAAGCCAGTTGTGCGAAATCATGCGCCGCCAAACCGATACGAAATTCGGGCGAAGGTAATTTGAATTTGGCGCGCATCTGGCGCGACATCCACGGGTCAAACCCGGCATCGGGCGGCCATGTGCCTTCATTCATGCCGCCAAGGATAACCAGATCGGCCTCGATCAACCGTGCCTCCAATGGCCCAAGGATAACAAGGCGGGGATGGGTGGCGCGGCCCGACCGTAAGATTTTCCGGCTGGCCAATGTTTCGAACAACGCCGCATAATCCGCGCCTGTCAAAGGCGGAAAACCATGCGAGGCCTCGCGCCATTCATCCAGCCACGCGGCAATATTCTCGCCCGCCTCATCTTGCCATAAACGGTCGGCGCCTTTTTCTGTGTCTGTGGCGGCCACTTCTTCGGCTGCGGCAATATGCGCGGCGATATGGTCGGCCAATGGCATTTTATGTCGGTAATTTTGCGTGACGGATTTCAGGATATTTTTCAAAATATCAAAATTTTCATCTTCCAGATTGCGCGCGCGCATTTCGGCATCGCGCGTCGCGTTCCTGCAATCAACGGGGTCTTGCCCGCACGCGGCCAAGGAATGTTTCAACAATGCCAACGCATCAATCACGCCCGCCTTGGGCGCTGCGGCATCCAAAACCAAACCCAAAAACGCGCCCAATGTTGAAAACGAAATCGGCGCGCCGCCGCTATCGTCACCGTCAATGCCCCAGCGGCGCAATAAGGATGCCACACGCACCGCTAACCCGCGATCCGCCGTTACCAATGCTGCGGTCTGCTCCGGCGTTTCCAAAAATTCGCGCAAACGCAACGCGATCACTTGCGCCTCTTCCTGCTGGTGATCCAGCGTCACAAGCGTCAAACCCGCAACGCATGTTTTATCGAACGCGCCTCGCAATTCGCGCCATGCCTCGGTCGATGTCGCGGGGCGCATCGCCTCGCTGATCAATTTGGCGCGGGGTGTGGAAAGTGGCGCCGCGCCAAAATTTTGTACCGCCTCGCGCCGCACGCCCATTTTGTGCAACAGGTTTTTCATCGCATTTTGTGGGCTGGTATCTTCCGACTTTTCCCACCCTTCATTATCGATCAATTGATCCAGGCCGGGCAGAATAACGGCGCCTTGCGGCAGGCTTGCGATAACATCCAACAAACCGGCAGTCGCGGGCACAGACCCGGTGGAACCCGCCGCGATAACCGGATAGTCGGGAGGGTTGGTGCGCCAGATTTCCGCCTGCGCATTCAAAACCAGATTGCGGCGCTCTGCCGCATCCACGCAACCCTGCTCGGCCAATATCAACGGCCAGTTGCGCGTGACGATATCCAAAAACTGAATCGTCTGTTGCCAATGTTCGGCCAGCTCCTGTTCTTCGACCAATTCTGGCAATTTGGAAACATCGCATTGTTCAATTTGAATCTGATCAAGAAAGGCGGCTAGCGCTTCCGCCGCAGGCAAAGCCTGATCCCATGATAAAGTCGGATCGCGCCGTTGCACCTGTTGCGTTAACAACATCAACCGTTTCAATGAACCGATCGCGGGCGGAATGGTAAAATTTTCCGTATCGGCAAAAGTAAACTCATCTTCGTCGCTTTCGCCCAAGGGGCGCATGCGCGGCAATAAAACCGGTTTACCATTGGCCAGCTTGGCAAAAACGTTGCCCAAATGGCGGCACGCGCGGCGCGTGGGTAACAAAATCAAACTGCGCGATAGCCGAAACATGTCGCCATCGGCCTGCCGCCAGATTTCCTGTGCCAGCGTTTCAAGAAACGGTATATCGGGCGCAATGGTATAGATGTTTTTCAAACACCCCACCCTTTACCGGAAATGAGCAACTCATTCGCCACTTCCCAATCCTGTGGCGTGCCGACATGGAAACACGTACCGTCATGTTCAACGCCAAACAAACGACCACGTGCCTCGGCCTTATCCCACACATGATTGTTAGAGAATTTTTTGGTTGGCGGATTAACAAAAAGTTCCGGCGTCAAAATCTGCGCCGAAATCCACACATAGGGGCGCGGCGGGTTCACCCCCTTGCGCCACACGCGGCCATCGGGGGCCATAGCAAAATCACCATGAGGTTCAAATCCGCGCGCCTTATCAGTGCGCATCAATAATAACAACGCATCCATTTTATCCGCATCCCACCTCTCCCGCATGCGCGGCAAAGCAGGCGTGCGCGTATCCATCCACGGTAAATCGGCATTGAGCGAGAAGAAAGGCTTGCCACCAAAATGAGGTAAAGCATTGACGATGCCGCCGCCGGTGTCCAGCAATTCCGTTTCGCGCGAAATAATAATTTCAATATCCTTGCGGGTTTTCAGATGCTCTTCAATTTGTTCGGCAAGGTAAAATGTATTCACCACGGCGCGTTCAATCTCCGCCGCAACCAACCTATCCAAAGCATGATCCAACATCGTGCGTCCGCCCACCATCTGTAACGGTTTGGGCTTGGTCAAAGTCATCGGGCGCATGCGTGTACCTAAACCCGCCGCCAAAACCATTGCCGTGTTGGAAATCGCTCCTGTCATACCAAACCTTCGCATTGATTCATAAATTCCCGCACCGGAAACAGATAAGGCTGTTGCAAGATAGTGTTCAAATGTTTTGTAATACGCGGAAGATATGCAAGCTTGTCGCGCCGCCCCTGTCGCAAAGCCATCTGTGAGATAATTCCCACAATGCGTGTATGCCGTTGCGCCGATAAAATCACTGCTGCGCGCATCAAATCATTTTGTGAAATTTCCGTGCCTGATTTCTCGCGGTAATGGGCAATGACTTCAGGCAGCAACGCAAAGCCGCCATCGCGCCGCACCTCTTCGCACAATGAGGCAAGGTCATAGGCTACACAACCAATCCCCGCATCCTGAAAATCCAACACGCCGATTTCGTCCTTCGGCAGATCCATCAAATTGTCGGGCATGAAGTCGCGCAACAACAAACTTTTTGGCATTGTCTCAATCGGACGCAACACGCTGCGCCACGCGGCGGTGAAATCTTCGCGTTCTTGCTCGGTCGCGTCGCGTTGTTTGGCAAAAGGAAAATAGCCATCCAGAAAAAGCGAAACCTGCGCAACGAAAAGTTCGGTCGAATAAAGTGGCATATCCACACCTGTGGCATCGGCGCGGTTAAAATTCTTATGCAGTTTTGCCAGAATGTCGGCGGCGCGCAGGTAAAATACCTTTGCCTCGGCACCGGTATCCAACAACCCACCTATTGGACGTGTGCCGAAATCCTGCATCAAAACCAAACCCTTATCGCCTTCGGCAGCGTAAATATGGGGGGTGGTAATACCCGACTTGCGCAATAGTTCCGCAATCGTAATAAATTGAGGCGTCTTTTGATCGGCATCCGCATCCATAAGAATGGCGGTGCTACCATCCGGCTTGGTCAAACGCATATAACGACGCGGTGAAAAATCGCCGTCAAAAACCTGCGTTGCCGCATCCCCCCAACCCTGTTGGTCGAGAAAAGCCGCAATTTCAAGAGGGCGTATGGCGGAAAGGTTCATAACAATCGGCGGTTTTTTAAGTCTTGTGCAGCATAGGTTAATCTTTTACCCTGTTGACCAGTTTGATTCAATTCAGGATTTCCAACTCAATGGCTGATAAAAAAATGGCGAACAAGTTGCGCGTGATGCTGTGTGTGATGGCGCTCATTTGCGCCTCCCATAGCGCGTTTCTGGCGCCAACCCCCGCTTTTGCCCAGGAATCAGGCATCCCCATCAGTGATATTCGCGTCGAGGGCGTCCAACGTCTGGAACCCGAAACCGTCATTTCATATCTAAGCCTTAATAAGGGTGATGCCGCGACTCCGTCCAAACTCGATGCGTCGCTTAAGGCGCTCTATGCAACCGGCCTGTTCGCCGATGTTTCCCTGACGATGCAGGGCGATGTTCTGGTCGCCAAAGTCGCCGAAAACCCCATTTTGAACCGTGTGACCTTTGAAGGTAACGACGCCATTTCCAAAGAAGATCTGGAAAAGGAAGTGCAGTTGAAAAGCCGCATGGTTTATACCCTGCCGCGCGTTGAAAAAGACGTGCAACGTATTTTGGATTTGTATCGCCGTGGTGGCCGTTTTGCGGCCAAGGTTGAACCGAAACTGGTCAAGCTGGAACAAAACCGCGTCGATCTGGTTTTTGAAATCACCGAAGGCAAACGCACCGGCATCCGCAGCATTAAGTTTGTTGGCAACAATCATTTCGATAATGATGAATTGCGCCAGACCATCAACACGCGCGAAAGCGCATGGTGGCGATTCTTCTCGTCATCCGATTATTATGATCCCGACCGCATGAATTACGACAAGGAATTGCTGCGCCGTTTTTATCTGAACGAAGGTTATGTCGATTTCCGCGTTTTGTCGGCGGTGGCCGAATTAACGCCAGACCGCGATGATTTCTTTGTCACTTTTTCGGTTGAAGAAGGCGAGCGTTACAAGTTCGGCAAAATAACAGTAACCAGTGAAATCAAAGGTTTGGACAGCGAAACGCTCAAACAATATCTGACCACGCGCGAAGGCCAATGGTACGACGCCGACCAGATCGAAAAATCCATCACCAAAATGACAACCGCCTTGGGCGACAAGCAATATGCGTTTGCTTCCGTCACACCTAACCCCGACCGTCATAAGGATTCGCGCACCGTTGATTTGAACTACACCGTGAAACAAGGCGAACGCGTTTATGTCGGCCGCATCGATATCAATGGCAATGCCAACACGGTCGACAAGGTTATCCGCCGTGAAATGCAATTGGCCGAAGGGGATCCGTTCAACGCGACGGCCTTGCACCAATCGCAACAACGTTTGAAAGATTTGGGCTTCTTCTCCGATGTCAAAGTGGCGCCCGTTGACGGCGCGCAACCCGACCGCGCCAATGTCGATGTGAATGTCAAAGAAAAATCGACCGGCGAAGTTATGATCGGCGCCGGTTATTCTTCGACCGACGGCCCCTTGGGCGATTTCAGCATCAGCCAGCACAACTTTATGGGCGAAGGCCAGGATGCGCGTTTGGGCGCGACAATTTCAGGCCGTACCAAGCAGGTGGATACCAGCTTTACCGAACCCTACTTCCTTGATCGTGATTTGTCGGCAGGTGTGGATTTGTTCGCGTCGGCTACCAACAATCAGGATCTCAGCTCCTATGATGTGGACAGCGCAGGCACAACCTTCCGCCTTGGCTATCCTTTGACATCCGAAATTCGCCAGAAACTTAATTACAGCTTCCACGACGACGAGATTCTGAATGTACCCTCAACGGCATCGCCTTATATCGTCGATGAAGCGGGTGCCAGCGTAACCTCGTCATTCGGTCAATCGCTTACCTATGACACGCGTGACAGTAAACTCGACCCAACCCTCGGCTTCCTGTCGCATTTGGATACCGATATCGCAGGCGCAGGCGGTTCGCGCAACTGGTTCCGTGTTAAATTGGGCGGCACGCAATATTACCCCATCGCAGAAAAATGGGTCATCAGCGGCACCGGCGAAGCCGGCGAAATCTGGGGTATCGACCAATCCACGCGCATCAACGAACGCTTCTTCCTGGGCGGCGATACCTTGCGTGGTTTTGAATATGCCGGCGTAGGGCCGCGCGATAACAACAGCGCATACCAAGACGCGTTGGGCGGCAATAAATTCGCGCGCGGCACCGTCGATCTGGCGACGCCAACGCCTTTGCCGCCGGAATTCGGCATCAAGGGCCACATCTTTACCGATACGGGCATCCTGGGTAAATCGGGTGAAACGCCGATTGCAGGCAGCCCCATCTCCAACGACCAATCCATCCATCTAAGCTCGGGCGTCGGTATCACGTGGGATTCGCCCTTCGGCCCGATCCGTCTGGATTATGCGGAACCGATTTTGTATCAGTCGTTTGACAAAATTGAACATATACATTTCAGCTTCGGTACTAAATTCTAAAGCTATAAAGGAACGTTCAATGGAGATTGAGCTGGTTCCTATGAAAGAGATTGATCGGCCTTTTTTTAGACAGGCGCATCATCGGAGTTATCGCTCTGTTGTTGAATCCATGTTTGGTTGGGACGAGGCCTATCAAGATGGAGCTGCCGATATCGATTTTAATGAACGGAATCCCCATATAATTATACATAATAAGGAAGCTGTTGGCATTGTCGGGTGGCAAGAAACAGATCATCTATGGTTTGGGCCACTTTTTATTTTGCCGGAATGCCAAAACAGGGGAATTGGCACCCTTGTTGTTAGAAAATTTATTGAGCAATCATGTTTCAGAAAGTTACCATTGCGACTTCAAACATTACGGCAAAATATAGGCGCAAAAAGACTATACGAAAAACTCGGGTTTCATGTGGTGTCAGTAAGTGATATTCATTGGCAAATGGAATACACCCCAACAGGGATTGCGACCCATGTTTAAAAAAACGATTTTCCTTACTTTGCTGATAGGCATTCTTTTGCCTTTGCACGCGCATGCCGACACGCCCGCCAAATTGCCTGCGCCGATTATCGCGATTGTCGATGTGCAGCGCATTTTGCAAGAATCCATGGCTGCAAAAAGCGTGCAGAAACAGCTTGAAGCGCAACGCTCCAAATTTCAGACCGAAATCGAAGGCGAAGAAAACGAACTGCGTGCGGCGGAACAGGATCTGAACAAGGCGCGCCCCAGTTTGGCGGCGCAGGCCTACTCCGATCGCGAACAACAATTGCGCCAACGTTTTTCCGTCGTTGAAAACCATGTGCAGGCGCGGCGTAAGGTTTTGGATCAGGCTTTTTCCGATTCCATGAACACGGTGCGTTCCGCCTTGCTTGATGTGGTCGACAAAGTCGCGCATGAACATGGCGCCAATCTGGTTATCGTCAAACAACAGGCTTTGTGGACGGATCAACCTTTGGATATCACTGACGAAGTCCTGAAACGCCTCGACCAAAAACTTTCCAAGGTCGATATCGCCATGCCCGCCGATATCATACCCAAAGACATCCCCGCCAAATGAACGCGCCTTCACCCGCATCTTCCCCGACTGCCGCGCTTCTGATCATCGGCAATGAAATCCTTTCCGGCCGCACGCAAGACGCCAATCTTCATGCCGCCGCCACGCGCCTGAATGCGGTCGGCATTGTCTTAAAAGAAGTACGCGTGGTGGCTGATATCACCGCCGATATTGTCGAAGCGGTCAACATCCTGCGCGCGCGTTATACCTATCTGTTTACAACGGGCGGCATCGGCCCCACGCATGATGATATTACCGTCGATGCGATAGCATCGGCTTTCGGTGTCGGGGTGGAAGAACATCCCGACGCCCGCGCTTTATTGACCCGCTATTACGGTGTGGAAAACCTGACCGATGCGCGGTTGCGCATGGCGCGTGTGCCTGCTGGTGCGACCCTCATCGATAATCCCGTCAGCGCGGCACCCGGCATTAAAATCGCCAATGTCTATATCATGGCGGGCGTGCCCAAAATTATGCAGGCGATGATGGACACAATCATCCTGACCCTGCGCCACGGCGCAAAAATCCACAGCCGCACTTTGTCGGCCTATATCGCGGAAAGCGCTATCGCCCATGACTTTGGCGCCATCGCCGCGCGTTACCCGCAACTCGATCTGGGGTCGTATCCATGGGTCAAGGATGCGCGGTTTGGTACGGCGCTGGTATCGCGCGGCACCGATGAACAAGCGGTGTCGCAAGCCGCCGATGAAATCCGCCAGATGGTCGAATCGCGTGGTGCCGACATTATTCCTTGGGAGGGATAAAGTCGCCTGCGCCATCTTCGTCTTTTTTGTCGCTGCCCTTTTTATCACCCGCCTCAGAAGGCGATTCCGGCGACACAATCTTTGGCGCTTCGCGGCTGTTCATGCCCTGCATGGAAGCCGGCACAGTGAACAACGGATGTTCGCTGTCGGGGCCAAAAGTTTGATAAAATGCCGCCAGACCAAAGAAAATCGCCAGCCACAAAGCGATATTGCGCAAAATATGTCCGCGATTAAGCGTAAAAACGCTTGGTGCCAGATAGATGGTCATCGTTAACAAAAACAGGCTGCTCAGTATCATCGACAGATGCGACATGGTTTATCCTTTGAAGGGGTAACGAAACCTTATACCTCCGCGGCCATCCCTACGACAAGGGGCTTCGTAAAAACCCGGATTGCGGTTAGAATGCAGGCCTCATCATCACAAAGGTGGCGTCATGCGTTTTCTTTTTCTGGTATGCGTCCTGTTTCTTTTTGCGTCCTGCGCCACGACGCCGCCGGAAAAAACCACGCGTCCTTCTTTATCATCTGTCTCTTTCGATGATCTGAAAGGCTGGCACGAAGACGCGACCGCGACGGCGCTGGCTGCGTTTAAAAATTCTTGCAAAGCGTGGGGCGCGAAACCGAGCTCATCCCCCATCGGCACCAATGGCATTGGCGGCAAAGCATCCGATTGGCAAAATGTCTGCGCCACCGCGCAAAACGTTGCGCCGAATGATGATGCCGCTGCACGCGCCTATTTCGAAAATAATTTCCACGCCTTTGCGATTGCAAGCGATGAAAGTCTTTTCACCGGCTATTATGTGCCAGAACTTCACGGCTCGCGTACCCAGGAAGGCGCATTCCAAACACCGCTTTATGCCTATCCCGCCGATCTGGTTTCGGTCGATCTGGGCTTATTCAAATCCGAATTGAAAGGCCAACATGTCATCGGCAAAGTCGCGGCGGATAAAAAGGGACGCAGTGCTTTGGTATTGTATGATGACCGCGCCGCCATTGCCAAAGGCTCCTTGAATGGCCGCGCGCAACCGCTTGTGTGGCTCGATGATCCTGTGGGTGCTTTCTTTCTCGAAGTCCAGGGTTCCGGGCGTATCCAATTAACAGACGGCACTGTTTTGCCTGTCGGCTATGACGGCGCCAACGGCCATGCCTATGTGGCGATTGGCCGCGCGATGGCCGATCGTGGTGATTTACCGCGACCCGTCACAATGCCGGCCATAAAATCATGGCTCGCGGCGCATCCGGCACAGGCACAGGATATTCTCAACATCAATCCGTCTTATGTTTTTTTCCGCCCTATGCCGGATGATGATGTGATCGGCGCGTTGGGCGTGCCGCTTACGCCACAACGCAGCATGGCGGTTGATCCGGCTTTTGTGCCGCTTGGCGCCCCTGTTTGGCTGGACACGGTTGATGGTTATGGTAACAGCCTGAAACGTTTGATGGTGGCGCAAGACACCGGCGGCGCAATCAAGGGCGCTGTGCGCGGCGATTTCTTCTGGGGTACTGGCGATGATGCGGGTGTTCAGGCGGGCGCGATGCAAAGCCACGGCCATGATTATATCCTGTTGCCGAAAAGCGTGGGTGTGAATGACTAAGGGCGACACCACCAAAGGCGACAAAGATATTTGGCAAGACTACACACGTCGCCTCGCGCCGGTGGCGAAAAAGAAACGCACTGTGAAATCGGTGAAAGCCTCGCCAGAAAAAACGACCGCTCGCAAAGCGGCAGAAAAAATATCTATCGCACAGATAAAAAGACAAACACACGCGCCGCTGAAAAAAGAAATCTCTCTGCCTGTTTTGGAACGAACGCGCGAAAAAAAATTGCGGCAAGGCGAAATTGATATCGAAGCCAAACTCGATCTGCATGGCATGACGCAACCCGTCGCCTATGATGCGCTGGCGTCCTTCATGCGCCGCGCCGTTAAAAATCATAAACGCCATTTGTTGATTATCACCGGCAAGGGGGCAGGGGGTGCGGGCGTCTTGCGAACCAATCTTAAAACATGGCTTGCGCAACTCCCTGAATCCGCATCCCTTCTCGCCCTTCGTCCGGCATCGCCCAAACATGGCGGCGACGGTGCTTTTTATGTGATTTTGCGCAAAATCAATCCGCCTGCCACGCATTAATAATATGCACCGGCCACCGCCGGGGTAAGGCTACCATCACATCGAAACGCAAATCCGCATGCGTGTACCGCGGATGGCGCATGACAAAATCCTGCAAGGCCCGCGCAATGCGGCCTTGTTGGTTGGGCGAAATGGATTCCAAAGCGTCGCGGCGTGTAGCGCGCGCCTTAACTTCAACCGCCACCAGATTGTTTCCGCGCGCGGCCACAATATCAATTTCACCCATCGGGGTTTTGTAACGCGTGGCCAGAATGCGGTAAAATTTTAAACGCAACGCCAACCGGCATAAAGCTTCGGCATCCATTCCGGTTTTGTGGCCCGTTTTGCGCGTGGTGCGTGTCATGCTTTCCGCGCCTCTATCTCCAACGCCCGCGCATAAACTTCTTTTTTCGGCACACCTGTCATCGCGGCAATTTCAGCTACGGCATCGCGCACGCTTAGATGCTGCAAACGCTCGCGTAACAATGCATCGATGTCATGGCTTTCTTTTTCTTCGCTTTTACCGACCAGAATAACAATCTCGCCTTTGGTGTCATGCGCCGCATAATAAGCCGCCAATTCGCCCAGAGTGCCGCGCCGCATTTCTTCATAAAATTTGGTCAATTCCCGTGCCACACAAACAGGGCGGCTGGCACCTAATACACCAACCATATCGGCCAAAGTCGCGGCCAGACGTTGCGGCGATTCATAAAATATCAAAGTCGCGGTGTTTTGTTTCAACGCAATTAATTCCTTTTGCCGCGCCATGCTTTTAGGCGACAGAAATCCGGCAAACAAAAATTGATCGGTCGGCAATCCCGATCCCGCCAACGCCGTCAACGCCGCATTGGCACCTGGAATCACAACAACACTCGCACCCGCATCGCGGCAGGCGCGCACCAGTTTAAAACCGGGGTCGGCTATCGCGGGCATGCCTGCATCGCTGATCAAAGCAACGATTTCGCCTTGCGTAATGCGCCGCAAAATTTCTTCGACACGGTTTTCTTCGTTATGGTCATGGCATGAAATAGTTTTGGCCTTGATGCCAAAGGCGTTTAGCAAGATGCCGCTATTGCGCGTGTCTTCACAGGCGATAACATCGGCTTGCGATAAAACGACTAAACCACGCAAGGTGATATCGCCCAAATGCCCGATGGGGGTCGCAACCAAATAAAGCCCGGCAGGCACTTTACACGCCGCCTCTTTCCCGCTAGATTCAATGCACAGTTTGGCCAATGACGGGTAACCGGGCGATGAAGTTTTCTCTTTCTTTGGCGACATGCCTTGCTTTCACTGCTGTGGTTACGGGTTGCGCGGATCAATCGCGTCCGGTGGCCAGCCTATCGCACAAATCACCCCCAAGCCAAACCCAAACGGCACCCAAACCGGCTGACACTATTATTTCGGTGGCACCCGTACCAACGCCATTACCAACAGCACCCAAAGCCAAAGCGGCGATTTTATTGCCGCTCACGGGCAAAAATGCGCCGCTGGGACAGGCTATGCTTAATGCCGCGCAACAGGCGGTTTTCGATGCGGCAGGCAGTGATTTCGAACTGCAACCCCACGATACCGAAGCGGCAGGCGGCGCACCCGAAGCTGCGCATGCAGCCATAGCGGCAGGCGCGCAAATCATCATCGGACCCTTATTCGCGGGCGATGTGCCCGCTGTTAGAATGGTCGCGCAAAGCGGCGGTTTGCCGGTGTTGCCCCTCTCATCCGACACATCGCTGGCGGAACATGGCATTTACGTGATGGGGCTTGCGCCCCAAGGGCAAGTGGAACGCGTTGTGTCTTATGCGGCATCCAAGGGCGCGCATAATTTCGCCGCGATTATACCCACCACACCTTACGGCGCGCTGGTCGGACAAGTTTACACCGATGCCGTCGCGCATGTCGGCGGCGTTATGGTTGATTATCAAACTTACGATCCCGCCCTGCATGCCATGGCCGACCGCGCCAAAGATATCGCCACGCATAAATCAGATATCGATGCGTTGTTTTTGCCGGAAGAGGGCGGCGATCTGAAAATCATCACCGACAGCTTGGCGGCATCGGGATGGAAAGATTCCCACGCGCATTTGCTGGGCACCGGTTTATGGGACGCGCCAAATTTCGCCAAGCAAGATACGGCGGTTGTCGGTGGCTGGTACGCCGCACCCGATCCCGCGTTGCGTCAGACTTTTGTCGCGGCCTATCTGGCGGCCTATGGCCATAACCCGCCGCGCCTTGCCACGCTTGCCTATGATGCAACCGCTTTGGCAGCAGTGCTGGCCAAACATGGCGCGCGTTATGACGATGCGGCGCTGACTAACCCCAACGGCTTTGCGGGTCTGGACGGTATTTTCCGCCTGATGCCCGATGGCAAGGTTGATCGTGCGCTGGCGGTGAATGAAATGACGGCAGACGGTGCCAAGGTTATCGACGCCGCGCCGACCAGTTTCGTGACGAAAAAACCGTAATTTTTTTCGCCCGAAACCTGTCAAGCAAAACCGCATCGAAAAATGATGCGGATACGGGCAAAATTTTTGCGTCTAACCCCGTGCTTTTAAAGTGTTTTCAATGCGCCGGGCTTGGTAAATAAACATTTAACCCTATTACAGTTTTTTCTTTTACTTTCATGAGTTTGGCTACAGATTCACCCATCCTTAACGCTGTTGGGGATAGGATGGGGATATATGAAGGAAAGAGGTTTGCGATGCAATTAGACGCCAGCGAATTAAATCTGGGAACAACCGCGACGGGCCCCGCCGGTCATGGCGTTTTTATGGAAAAACCAAAAGGCCAAGTCGATGTCGGACCCAACGGCGCCACGGTCGAAGTTTCGCTGAACACCGCCAGCCTTGCGCGTGCCGTCGCCAAAAGTGATGTGAAAGACATCCTTCAACCCGGCTCCAAATTATCCGACATAACAGCCAAGCATGACGCGAAATATGCGGCCAGTGTCGAAAAAAGATCCGGCAGCGCTTTGGAAAAAAGCGCAATGCCGAAATTGCGCGCCAGCCGCACCAACTATCGCCCGTTGGCGCAACAGGTAACACAACAGGCGCCAACAGCAAAACCCGCCATCGGCCCCATCGCGCGGCATAATAATCGCCAGTTGCTTCAATTGCGTGCCACATTTAATCAAATCGCCAATCGCCCGAAACAACAGGTGCATGTTTCGGTTGAAAGCATGTCGGCGGATGTGAAACAAAAAATGACGGAAAATGATATTCAAAATGGCCGCCCGCCACGTATCGCGACAAAACGCGATCAGGAAATAGCCGCATCGGTCAAGCCCAAAAAATCTTTTAAGGCATCACCCAGCCTGCAAGCCGCGCACGCAAGATGGAGCCAGGTTGATTCCTACATCAGCGGCCCAACGCTTAAGGGCAACGGTTAGCTATTCCAGATAAGCCAAAACGGCATTCAGCCTTTGCAACCCCGCCCGTGTCGCGCGCAGGGTTGTTTCGTTTTGTGCGATATAATTCTCATTGATTAAATGCGCCAGTTTTTTGGCAGGGATAAAATCATTCAACGCCATGCCGAATTTTTGCCGCCATTTCTGCGTATCGATTCCCTCGGCTAAACGCAACCCCATCATCACGGCTTCCTGCATCGCGGTATGCTGATCAATCACCGTTTCCGTTTTGACTCCATGCCCTTGCGATGATGTCTGCTGCAACCAGATATCGGGTGCGCGATGATTTTCCGTTGCAACACGCGTATCGTCCTTCATATACCGCCCGTGGGCGCCGGGGCCAATTCCCAGATAATCTTCGTAATACCAATAGGTCAGATTATGTCGGCTTTCCTGCCCTGTCCGCGCATGGTTCGATATTTCATAGGCGGGCATTCCGGCGGCATCCATAATCTCCTGCGTCATTTCATACATCGCAACGGCATGATCATCGACCGCCGTTAGAACCTCGCCGCGCCGCGTGCGCGTATGAAATTGCGTGTGTGGTTCGATCGTCAGCTGATAAAGCGATAAATGATCGCCCGCCAAAGCCAATGCCTCACGCAATTCGCTCTCCCACGCCTCGGGCGTTTGTCCTTGCCGCGCATAAATCAGATCGAACGAAAAACGCGGAAAATGTTGCGCCGCCAATGCAATGGCGCGTTTGGCTTCACCGGCATCATGGGCGCGGCCCAGAAATTTTAACGAATCTTCATTCAATGATTGCACGCCCAACGACAAACGATTAACGCCCGCTTTGCGGAAATCGGCGAATTTATCGGCTTCCACCGACGAAGGGTTGGCTTCCAGCGTGATTTCGCAATTCGTATCCACGCGCCACAACCGCGCGATGTTCTGTAATACCGATTCAACCGTCCGCGCTTCCATCAAAGACGGCGTGCCGCCACCAAAAAACACGGATGTGATATTGCGCCCCGGCATCAATGATGCGTAATGCTCCAACTCAAGCTGGTAACTTTCGCGCCACACGGCCTGGTTTTGCGTATCGCCAACATGGGAATTGAAATCGCAATAAGGGCATTTTGAAACGCAAAACGGCCAATGAACGTAAATCGCGAGATTCATTTTTGAATCAGGCGGTCTAAATATCGCGCCATCATATCGACTTCCAGATTAACTTCATCATCCATGTGCAGTGCGCCCAATGTCGTGGCTTGCTGTGTATGAGGAATGATGTTCACGCCAAAAAAATCATTGCTCACTTCATTCACTGTCAAGGAAACGCCATCGATGACGATAGAACCTTTGGGTGCGATAAAGCGCGTCAAATCTTTTGGCATCGAAAATTGCAAACGCAAGCTGTCGCCGTCTTGCATTCGCGACACAAGCCGGATCGTGCCATCGACATGCCCCGTCACCAAATGGCCGCCCAACTCATCCCCCATGCGTAAGGCGGGCTCCAAATTAATTTGTGTACCGACTTTCCAGTCCTTGATTGTGGTTTTGGAAAGAGATTCAGCCGAAGCCTGAATTTGAAAACTATGATCCGTTTTCGCAATCACCGTCATGCACGCGCCCGCACAGGATATCGACGCGCCGATGGCGGTAGGGGCCAAAGACAAGGCGCGGGTTTGTATGCTCACAACCCAATCGCCATTTTTGATAATATCGGTGACACTGCCGATATCCTGAATAATGCCGGTAAACATCAGGTGGTTTCTTTTTTCAACGTATCGACGAAATCTTCAAAATCGCCGGGCGAACGGAAATCCTTATACACCGATGCGTAACGCACATAGGCGACATGATCCAGCGTACGCAACGCCTCCATCACATGCTCGCCGATTTTGGCGGTGGTAATTTCATTTTCGCCCAAGGATTCCAATTGGCGCACGACGCTGTTAGTCACCTGTTCGATGCGGTCATCATCCACGGGGCGTTTGCGCAAGGCTATCTTCATCGACCGCAATAATTTTTCGCGTTCAAAAATTTCCTTTTCGCCGTTGCTTTTCGCCACCAGCATTTCGCGCAGCTGAACCCGTTCAAAAGTCGTAAAACGCGCGCCGCAATTCCCGCAAAAACGACGCCTCCGGATGGCGGCGTTGTCTTCTGTCGGGCGGCTGTCTTTAACCTGCGTATCGTCGGTTCCGCAAAATGGGCAACGCATTGTTTTTCCTGTGGATAAATCTTGCCGGAGTATAGCCCCTTTACGCCGATTAAATCAATCATGGACACGAGAATCATTGACTTTTGCCCGTTATTCAAGGCATTAAGGGCGTCAAGACACCTCTCGCGACTGGCGCAAATATGGGCAAAACCATGGGGAAGCGCAGAGGAAAACCGCCGCGCGCCTGGGCATGATTTTCTAACCTTAAAGGAATCCTCATGACCAATTTCACTTATTCCCAAGCCGCGCTTGATCGTTTGCAAACATCGGACGCCGAAATTTTCGATGCGTTGATGCACGAAGAAACCCGCCAATCCGAAGGCATCGAACTCATCCCTTCCGAAAATTATTGCTTCCCCGAAGTTTACGCTTTGCTGGGCTCCGTCTTTAACAACAAATATTCCGAAGGTTATCCCGGCCGCCGTTATTATGGCGGACAGGAAAACACCGACCGTATCGAAAATCTGGCCCGCGACCGCGCCAAAGCCGTGTTCCGCGCCGAACATGCCAATGTACAACCTTTGTCCGGTTGCGCGATGAACGAAGCGGTCGATTTCGCGTTGCTCAATCCCGGCGATATGATTATGGGGATGGATTTGTCACATGGCGGCCATTTGTCACACGGCCATCCTGTTACCAACATGGCCAAGATTTTCAAATATACCCGCTATAAATCCGAAGTGCCTTCGGGCGTAATCGATCTGGATAAGGTTCGTGCTGCTGCCTTGGCGGCGATGCCCAAAATGATCATCTGCGGTCATTCATCCTATCCGCGTGAATATGACTATGCCGGTTTCCGCAAAATCGCCGATGAAGTCGGCGCGTATCTGATGGCCGATGTGTCGCATCTGGGCGGGTTGATTGCGGGCGGCGTGTTGCAAAACCCGCTCGATTTCGGCTTCGATGTTATGACCACCACCACGCATAAATCCTTGCGCGGCCCACGCGGCGGCATGATCTTGTGCAAAAAAGAACTCGGCGCGAAAATCGACAAATCGGTTTTCCCCGGCATGCAGGGCGGCCCGCACATGCACCAAATCGCGGCCATTGCGACGACGCTTAAACTGGTGCAAACGGATTCTTACAAAGCCTATGCGAAACAGGTTCTGGTCAATGCGCAGGCTTTGGCGCAGGCATTGCTGGCCGGTGGCGCGAACCTTGTCACAGGTGGCACAGAAAACCATCTGATCGTCATCAACACGCTGGCCGGTTTTGGCATTTCGGGCGACATCGCGGAAACCGCACTGGACAAAGCAGGCATTACGTTGAACAAAAACGTTATCCCCGATGATACGGCACCGCCGATGAAACCATCGGGCATCCGTTTCGGCACGCCGGCGCCAACCGCGCGCGGTATGGGCGAAGCCGAAATGAAGGCGATTGCAGGCATGATGCTGCAAATCCTGCGCGCCCCGACCGATGAAACGATGCTGGCCAAACTGCGCGAAGAAACACGCGCGATGTGCAAGCGTTTCCCCGTTCCCGGTTTGGAAAACATGCAGCCCAAAGCCATAGCAGCATAAGCGTGAGCCAAAACACACCCACCCGTCGCACCGCGCCGCATCTGCTGGAAGTGCTTGTCTGTCCCCTCACCAAAACGCAACTGCGTTATGATGCGGCGGCACAAGAATTGCTCAGCGATGCAGCCGGTCTGGCCTTTCCCATCCGCGAAGGGATTCCGGTTATGCTGGTAGATGAAGCGCGGAAGATTGGTTAACGAATGAGTTTTCTTGTCCGTGATTTTACCAAAGGACGAAAAGGGTCGCAAGCGCGATTGGCGCGATGAATAAATTCCAAAGTTTCAGAATTTGGCGCAGGTATTAATGCGCGTTGCTCTGCTGGGTCGCTGATAATCACCACACCGGAAGCGGCCTGCGGATGAAAACGATCATACAGATCGTGTGACAACATTCCAAAGGGACGTCCAACAAAAGATTTTTTCATTATTTTCTCCACAGCACATAAGTAGAATTAGCTATTCAGGGGGTTTTTGACAAGCCCAAGAAACTTACCGCCCCTTCGTCCGATCCACAGAATTCACCGCCTTATTGGCGCGTAGCGCCGCAATGATATTGGTGAGGTGATCAAGGTCTTTAACCTCGACATCGACCAGAATATCGAAAAATTCCGGCGTGCGGTTGGTGATCTTCATATTGGTGATATTGCCGTTATTTTTGCCAATCACGGTTGTGACGCCGCCGAATGAATGGGGCGCATTGACCAATACAATATCCAAACGCCCGACCATCATATCGGCTTTGTCTTTTTCGTCGCTCCACCCCACATCAATCCACCGTTCGGGGGCGCGGGCAAAGCTTTCCAATGTTTCGCAATCGGTCGTGTGGATGGTCACGCCTTTGCCTGTTGTCACAATGCCCACGATAGAATCGCCGGGCAGGGGGTGGCAACAACGCGCATAATGCACCGCCATGCCGGGGATCAACCCCTTCAATGTCAAAGGCGCGTTGGTTTTTGGCCGGGCCTTCATGGCAGGCACAACGCCAATCGGCTTTTCCGGCGCCTTCAAACGGTGGTTCGGATAGGCGGCATTGAAAATTTCGCGGGCGGGCTGCAATGACGCGCCGACATTGGCCAACAAATCTTCCACCGTCGTGCTTTGGAAATTTTTGGCAATCGCGTCGAACGCTTTGTCGGAAAAATCTACGCCTTCCTGTTTGCATAATTTTTCCAAAATCGATTTGCCCAACAAAACATATTCGGTGCGTTGTTGCGTGCGGATAAATTTGCGGATACAGGCTTTGGCCTTGCCGGTAATAACAAAACGTTCCCATGCGGGGCTGGGCGTGCCACCTTTTTGCGTGACGATCTCAACCTGATCGCCATTGCGCAATTGCGTGCGTAACGGCACCATGCGCCCATTAACCTTGGCGCCCACGCAGGCATCGCCCACGCGGCTATGGACGGCATAGGCGAAATCGACCGGCGACGCGCCGCGCGGCAAGGCGATCAAATCGCCCTTGGGCGAAAAACAAAAAACCTGATCCTGAAAAAGTTCTAGCTTGGTGTTTTCCAGAAATTCTTCGGGCTTCTGCACATGCTCGACGATATCCAGTAATTCGCGCAACCACCGATATTGCAAACCATCGGTGCGCGGCGCGCCCGCCTTGTATCCCCAATGCGCGGCAACGCCCAATTCGGAAACTTCGTGCATTTCATTGGTGCGGATTTGTATTTCAATACGTTGCTGCTCCGGCCCCATAATGCCGGTATGCAATGATTGATACTGGTTGGGCTTGGGTGTCGAAATGTAATCCTTAAACCGTCCCGGAATAACATGGTAATGGCTATGGATGACACCCAATGCCTGATAACAATACTCAATGGACGATACAACAATGCGGAACGCCATAATGTCGGACAGCTGTTCAAACCCGACATTCTTGCGCTGCATCTTGCGCCAGATGGAATAAGGGGTTTTTTCGCGCCCTTCCAATTCCGCCTCGACGCCGTTTTTGCTCAGAACTTCTTTCAGTTCCTTCAAAACTTTGTCGGCAATGCCTTCGCCTTCGCTGCGCAAGAAATTCAAACGCGCCACGATGCTGTTGCGCGCATCGGGGTTCAATTCGGCGAAGGCCAGATCTTCCAGCTCGTCCTGCATTTTCTCAATGCCGATACGTTGCGCCAGCGGCGCATAGATATCCAAAGTCTCGCGCGCGATGCGGCGGCGCTTATCGGGATTGGCCAAATGTTTCAAGGTGCGCATATTATGCAAACGGTCAGCCAGCTTGACCAGCAACACGCGGATATCTTCCGACATGGCAACGACCAGCTTGCGGAAATTCTCCGCCTGTTTCGCCTGATCGGTTTGCAATTCAATGCGCGATAATTTCGTAACGCCGTCAACCAACCGCGCGACATTTGGCCCGAATTGTTTCAAAATATCATCTTGCGATGCCAGCGTGTCCTCAACCGTGTCATGCAACAACGCGGTTGCAATGGTGGTGCTGTCCATCTTCATGTCGGTCAGAATGCCCGCGACTTCCAACGGATGCGAAAAATACGGATCGCCCGACGCGCGCATCTGTGTGCCATGCGCCTGCATCGAAAAAACATAAGCGCGGTTCAGCAAATCTTCGTTAACCGTGGGGTCATAGGCGCGCACCCGCTCTACCAGCTCATACTGGCGCATCAAACGCGGACGCGGCTCGGTAACGGGGGTGATAGGCGGTTCTGGGTTTTGCATCCTCAACAGATAGCAAAAATCGGTTCACCAGTCGTTAACAAAAAACCCCTTTCCGTAAAGACAGAAAGGGGTTTTGAACGGGGTCGTATAAAATCAATCCTTTGTTTCGGCGTCTTCAAACGATGTGACGAGGCCGGTATTTTCTTCTTCTTCGGCCTCTTCTTCTACGGCTTCTTCGCCTTCTTCTTCGTCATCGCCGCCCATGGCGTTGATCCAGCTTTGCTGTTCGCCGGCCATCAATTCGGTTACTTCTTCTTCGGGCTGATCGGGTTCGATACGTTTTTGCAGGCTCTTGATCAGCGATTCCTTTAAACCATCAAGATCCAACTTGGTTTCGGCGATCTCGCGCAAGGCGACAACCGGGTTTTTATCGCGGTCGCGTTCCACGCGCAATTCGGCGCCTGCGCCAAGGCCGCGCGCGCGATGCGCCGCCAGCATAACAAGTTCAAAACGATTGGGGATTTGCAGAACGCAATCTTCAACGGTAACGCGTGCCATGTTTTTCCTCTTAATTCTCAATGTTCTTTCCGGTTGCGGAAAGAAGAAACGAGGGCGGAACATACATTTTTCATGGCCCCTTTGTAAAGCGGGATAATCAAAAAACGGCTCTATTCCCGTATGTATGGTACTTGTTAACGGTTGGGGTTTGGGATATAATGACGCGATTAGGTCACAAGCATCGTATTTCAGGGTGTTAGGCTTCGTTAAAATCTGATTGCCTTTTTTGGGTAATCAGGTACAAAGTGCGCCGTTGCTCAGAATCGCGATCCAAACGCGGTTCGCAAATCCAAATTTACCGAATAGTGAGGGAAGAATGATTTTTTACAAAGAAGAACGCTCGGCCATGTTTATTGATGGCGCCAATTTATACGCTGCCGCCCGCGGTTTGGGTTTTGATATCGATTACAAGAAATTACTGGAAGTTTTCGCTGGCCGCGGTCGCCTGGTTCGCGCCTTTTATTATACGGCTTTGATCGAAAACGAAGAATATTCCCCCATTCGCCCGCTGGTCGATTGGCTGGATTATAACGGCTATTCGATGGTCACCAAACCGACCAAGGAATTCACCGACGCTTTCGGCCGCCGCAAGATCAAAGGCAATATGGATATCGAACTGGCGATCGATGTGATGGAAATGTGTGAAAAAGTTGAACATATCATCATCTTCTCGGGCGATGGCGATTTCCGCCGTCTGGTCGAAGCCGTGCAACGCAGGGGCGTGCGCGTTTCGGTTGTTTCAACCATGCGTTCCTCGCCGCCAATGGTTGCCGATGAATTGCGTCGTCAGGCCGATAATTTCATCGAATTGCAAGACATCATGCCGCATATCAGCCGCGCGCGCACCGAAGCGCCACAGGTAGCGCCACAGCCACAGCCTTCGATGAAGGATGTGACCGATAATCTGGCGACCGCCCAGGAAGAAATTCAGGAAGTCGCGTAACTAATCACCTGAAACCAATAAGAAAAAGGCCGGTATCATCACCGGCCTTTTTTGCATTTAGACTTGTCGGATGCTCTGTTTTAAGGTGGTTTTAACCCTTTACCCCCTAAACTACAGGCCTTATTCCTTTCAAAAGGCCGTTGTTATGACTCTGACCCCTTCGCGCCACCTTCGCCGTAAATCGCGCGGCTTTACCCTGACCGAACTTGCCATCGTCCTGTCGATCATGGGGCTTATCCTTGGCGCGATCTGGACGGCGGCCAGCAAAGTCTATTTCAATCAGAAAATTACCAAATCAGTGACTCAGACCTTGGCGATTGCCGAAGGTATCAAAGCAGCCTTCCCTAACGGTTCGATACCGGCATCCACCGGCGCTGTGCTGACCGGCTTCGTTATCGACAGCGGTATTGCGCCAAGCGACATGCTTCAACCCCCCGCTACCTGCGCAAGCGATATTTATGGGGCAGGCAATGGACGGGATGCCGCGGGTAATTGCCTCTATGGCCCTTGGCAGAACGAGGTCATCGCCGCCTGGGGTGGCGGGTTTTATGGCGTAGGGGGTCTGGGCGCTTATGGGGATTCGCGCCATTTTGAAATTGCGATGGCCAGCCTGACAATGACGCAGCAGCAATGCGTCGCCTTCCTGTCCGCCTTTGTGCCGGCGGCCGTTAATGACGGCTTGGTCAATGTCTATTTCAACGGTGCCGTCATACCTGTGAGTAGCACCACATCACCGACCGCTTTCTCAAGCTGCGCGGCGGGTGCAGGCGGGCTCTTGCTTCAATTCGCCCTGTAATCCTCGATTTGGGCTGTCAAAACAGGCTATTTAAGACAGCCTTAACCCTTTGCGCCTTAAACTACAGGCGTTATCCCTCTCAAAAGGCTTTTGGCTATGACTCTGTTCCCTTCGCCCGGCCTTCGCGGCAAATCACGTGGCTTTACCCTGACCGAGCTTGCCATCGTGCTGTCGATCATGGGGCTTATTCTTGGCGCGATCTGGACGGCAGCCAGCAAGGTTTATTTCAATCAGAAAGTAACGAAATCGGTGACGCAGACTTTGGCGATTGCCGAAGCGGTGAAAGCCCTCTATCCAAACGGCGTCATACAAGGCGGCCCGGCATGGTTCACCGGCTCGCTCATAAATGGTAATTCATTTACAAGTGATATGATCCAAAGCTGTACGGGCACAGAATGGGGCACCAATTATCCCGCCTATTCCGGTACGGCAGGCTGCGCTGTCGGGCCTTTCCAAAATCAATTCCTTGTCGGAACCCAGACGGTTTTTGGCGCGCTGCCCGCATCGGCGCACGATTTTGAAATTGCAACGTGGTTCTTCACGGCGACACAGGCCGTCGCTTTTCTTGCCGCCTTTGTTCCTGCCGCCGCCAATGATGGTCTTGTGAATGTTTATTGTGATGGCGTCGGCATAACAGCTGTAAGCTCCACGACATCACCAACAGCATTCACAAGCTGCTTCGGCAATGTCGGTTTGCAGTTCCAACTCTAATCCGGCCAACAAAAAAGCCGGTGGAGACATCCACCGGCTTTTTTTATTCCTGTCGGAAACCTTATCCCAGGCTGCGTTCCATCGCATCATGATCGATATCGGGTTGATCATCTTGCTGGTTGCTTGGCGTCGAAACAAAACCTTCTGCGCTGTCATTCGATGAAGCCTTCGCGGCAAAACCCTTTTTCGCGG
Source organism: Alphaproteobacteria bacterium (assembly GCA_026225415.1). Lineage (GTDB taxonomy): Bacteria > Pseudomonadota > Alphaproteobacteria > UBA9219 > UBA9219 > CAIXLI01. The sequence continues at coordinate 141,945 of JAMFSS010000003.1, forward strand.
GCTTGCCCCCAGCTGCTTCTTCACGCGCAACGCGGCGGGTGGCGCGTTTCAACGCCGCTTCCAGATCGGCAGATTTGCACAATCCCAACAACACAGGATTCTGCGGTTTAATGTTCGATGCGTTCCAATGCGAACGGTCGCGCACTTTGGCGATCGTGTCCTTGGTCGTGCCCAATAAACGCGCAATCTGCGCATCCAGCAAATCGGGAAAATTCTTGACCAGATAGGCGATAGCGTCGGGCTTTTCGCCGCGCTTGGAAACGGGTGTGTAGCGTGCGCCTTTGGTGCGTGCGACGGGTTGGGGCAAATCGCTCTTGACCATTTTCAAACGCCCACGGGGATCGGCTTCGCAACGCTTGATTTCTTCGCTGGTCAATTGGCCGTTCAAAGTTGGGTCAAGGCCGTTGATGCCTTGCGCCACTTCGCCATCGGCAATCGCCTGAACTTCCAATTTATGCAAACCGCAAAATTCCGCGACCTGTTCAAAAGTCAGCGTGGTGTGTTCAACCATCCAGACGGCGGTCGCTTTGGGCATAAGGGGTAGAGCCATTTTCTTCTCCATACAAAAAACAAGCGATCAGGTTCCTGCCGGAAACTTTTTCAGTCTCCGAACGATCCGCCTTCAATTTTTAGGGATCGGTTTAAAGTCCCCGATCAGGAAACTTCGAGGAGCATCTTACCAATATGCGCGGATGTTTCCATCACTTTATGCGCCTCAGCGGCGTCTTTTAACGGAAATGCTTGATAAATAACGGGTTTTATTTTTTTCTGTTCGACCAAAGGCCAGATTTTCTGACGGATTTCCGCAATCAAACGGGTTTTTTCCACAGCGCTGCGACCACGCAGGGTTGACCCGGTTAAAGTCAAATGGCCTTGCATGACATAACGCAAATTCACATCACTTTTGGCCGATTGCGTCGCAATGCTGATATGTTTGCCGTGGCGGCACAGGCATTGCAGATTGCGGTTAACATAGGCGCCGCCCACCATATCCAAAACGACATCCACCCCGCGGTCATGCGTGGCGCGCCAGCAATTAATGACATAATCATCTTCACGGTAATTGATCACCAGATCGGCGCCCAACGCATAACAGGCTTCGCTTTTGGCCTCGCTGCCCACAGTCACGATTATGCTGCCACCAATGGCTTTGGCCATCTGTATGGCCATTGTGCCGATACCGCTCGACCCGCCATGAACCAGGGCGGTCTGCCCGGCCTGAAACCCGCCATCTTCAAATAAATTCGCATAGACGGTGATAATGGCTTCGGGCAAAGCGGCGGCGTCATGCAAACTCACACCCGCCGGCACCGGCAAACAATGGGCGGCTGGAACGGCCACATATTCGGCATAACCCCCGCCGGACAGAAGGGCACACACCGTATCGCCGATTTTCCATTCCTTAACACCGACACCCAAAGCGGTAATGGTGCCGGAAATTTCCATACCCAGAATGTCGGATGCGCCCGGTGGGGGCGGGTATTTGCCCTGTCTTTGCATAATATCGGCGCGGTTAACGCCTGCTGCCGCAACCCGCACCAAAACCTCGCCAGCCTGCGGGGCGGGCAGGGGGCGCGTGGCAATATGCAGGGTTTCCGGTGCGCCCGCGCCAAAACAGGCGATAACATTCATTTGGGAGTCTGACATGACGACACCCTAATGCGTCCCCAGAATCCGCACAACTTAAATGATATGCCATTGACATGCCTATGTAATTCATGAGGTTAAAAAGCAGGTTGCTCTCGGGGGCTGTTTCTGGTTATGATGCCCCACTTTCCGGCCCCTTGGCGCGAATGGTTCGCGCATTGCGGTGAAAGACTGATAAATCAATGATTTATAGAGTCTGTCGGACGAACTGAAAAACACGGCTTCCCCCGCATTCTTAACAATCATCCTCAGGATGAACCGGGCCGGGAACGTGAAATACCAGGATTTCCAAACTGGGGATTTTGGCAGTAAAGGCAACCAATTTGCCGATTCTGGCGCCAAAAGGGTTCACTTCTCACCCCATCGGCTGCCTATCGGCGGGAGAATAAAATGACGAAGCGTATGTTGGTGGATGCGACGCATCCGGAAGAAACCCGTGTAGCTATTGTAGACGAGCGCCGCCTCGAAGATTTCGACTTCGAAAGCACCGCGAAAAAGCAACTTAAAGGCAATATCTATCTTGCCAAAGTGATCCGCATCGAACCGTCGCTTCAGGCGGCTTTCGTGGAATATGGCGGCAACCGCCACGGCTTCTTGCCTTTCAGCGAAATTCACCCCGACTATTTCCGTATTCCCATCGCCGACCGCCCGCATGACGCGCCGGAAGACGATGATATGGATGATGGCGACGATGCGGAAGTCGATGCCGAAACCATCAGCGCCTACCAAAACGAAGCCGCGCATGATCACGACCACGAACATCACGCCGAAGAACACACGCATCACGAGCATCCGCTTGTCGAATCTGCGGAATCTGCCGAAGAAAATCCTGCGCCCGCATTGGCCGCGCAAGAAGCGCCCTATGCAACCGCGCCTTATGATGCGGCGCCTCTTCTCGCTACTTCCGAAACGCTCACCGCGCAACCCATCGCCGGTCTTGGCGTGGATGCGGCGAACGAATTGGGTTTGATCACCGATTTCGGCAATGCCGTTGGCGATAATTCTTTTGTGCCATCGCCTGTCGAAGCGACCATTGAAACCGTCGGCGGCGAAGTCGCCGAAGTCGAAGCAGCGGAACAACGCGTGCGCCGTCCGCGCATGCGCCAATATAAAATTCAGGAAGTCGTCAAACGCCGTCAGGTGATGTTGATTCAGGTCGTGAAAGAAGAGCGCGGCAACAAAGGCGCGGCGCTTACCACCTATCTGTCGCTCGCCGGTCGTTACTGCGTTTTGATGCCCAACACCGATCGTGGCGGGGGCGTATCGCGCAAGATCACCAGCCACCAAGACCGCAAGCGCATGAAAGACATGCTGGATCAGCTGGAAACGCCCGAAGGCATGGCGGTCATCCTGCGTACGGCGGGTATGGAGCAAGAACCGGCGGAAATCCAACGCGATCTGGAACATCTGCTGCGCCTGTGGAACAATATCCGCGAACAAACGCTGGCATCCTCTGCGCCGACTTTGATTTACGAAGAAGCCAATCTGATCAAACGCTGCATCCGCGATTTATATGCCGCCGATGTTTCCGAAATTCTGGTCGCGGGCCAAAAAGGCTATGACCTCGCGCACGACTTTATGAAATCCATCATGCCCGAAGACGAAGGCAAGGTGCGGTTGTACGAAGATTCCGTTCCGCTTTTCTTCCGTTACAATGTCGAAAAGCAAATCGATTTCTTGTATAATCCGGTCGTCCAATTGCGTTCCGGCGGTTATATCGTCATCAACCCGACCGAAGCGTTGGTGTCAATCGACGTCAATTCCGGCCGTTCGACCCGCGAACGCCATATCGAAGGCACCGCGTTGAAAACCAATCTGGAAGCCGCCGACGAAGTGGCGCGTCAATTGCGCCTGCGCGATCTGGCCGGTCTTGTGGTTATCGATTTTATCGATATGGAAGATGGCCGCAACAATGCCGCCGTCGAACGCCGCATGAAAGAAGCGATGAAGGTCGACCGCGCCCGTTTGCAAATCGGCCGCATCTCGCCTTTCGGCCTGATGGAATTGTCGCGCCAACGCCTGCATTCGTCGCTGACCGAAATCAATTTTGAACGCTGCGCCCATTGCTCGGGCGTCGGCCTTGTTCGCTCGGTGGACTCCGCCGCGATTTCTATTCTGCGCATGATCGAAGAAGACGGCATCCGCCAGCCGGGCGGCGAAATGGTTCTGCATGTGCCGACCAAAGTCGCGCTTTATATCCTGAACCAGAAACGCAGCGCGCTGCACGCCATCGAACATCGTTATAATCTGCAAGTCCTGTTGCACAGCGACGACACGCTGGTGCCGCCCGATTGCAAGATGGAGCGCAGCAAGGGCGGCGAAGCCCGCACCCGCGTTGCCTTGGTGGACAGCGATAATCTGATGGATACCGCGCCTTTGGCCGATGATTCCGAACGCACAATGAGCGAACCGGCAGAAGCCGCACGTAGCAGAGAAGGCAACCGCGAAGGCGGCAATCGTGAAGGTAACCGCGAAGGGGGCGACCGCAATAATCGTCGCCGTGGCCGTTTTGGCCGCGGGGGTCGTGATGGCGGTGGTCGTGATGGCGGTCGTGACCGCAACGAACGCCCGGATCGTAACGACCGCAACCGCAATGATCGCCCCGCCTATAACAACGATGCACCGCAAAACGCCGAAGCCAATGGCAATGTCGTGCCTTCGGATGAAGTGGTCGATGATAACATTGGCAACAATGCCGGTGTCGAAACGCATGGCGAAGGCAACGCGCATCCATCCGGTGAAGGCAGACAGGAAGGCCGTGGCCGCCGCCGTGGCCGCCGTGGTGGCCGTGGCCGCCGCAATGGCCAAGGCGGTCGCGAAGGCCAACCCGAAGGCGGCACACAACCGGAAAACGGTAATGCCGAACCGCGCGAACATGCGCCCCGCGAACATTCACAACGCGACCATACGCCACGCGAACGTCCGCAACGTGAACATGCGCCCCGCGAACGGCAGCCTTATCAACAATCCGCCTCTGTGCCGACCAGCATCCACGAACTGGATACAACGCCCCGCGAACATCGTGGCCCGGCCCAGGATTTTGCCCCACGCCCGTCGCCCTACGAAGTGACCAATCCCGATGGTGACGATAAGAATCCCAAGGGTGGTTGGTGGCGAAAGCTAACCGGTCAGTAAGTAAAGCCGTGGCCTCAACCCTTCTCCTGACCGTCCAAGACGGTGTCGTTCGCTTTGGCGATAAAACGCTGTTTCAGGATTTGTCTTTCAATATCCGTCAGGGCGAAAAAGTCTGTCTTATCGGCAAAAACGGCGCCGGTAAATCCACGTTGATGAACATTATCACCAATGCCCGCGAACTCGACGAAGGCATGCGCTGGCAATTGCAGGGTTCGACCATAGGCTATCTGCAACAGGAAATCGTGCCGAAAGCCAATCAGACGGTGCGCGATTTTATTTTCGAAGCGCTGAACAACCAGGATGGCAGCCACGATTATAAAATTGAAATCGTCGTCGAACCGCTGCAAATCCACCTTGATGATAAAATGACCAACCTGTCGGGCGGCCAATTGCGCCGCGCCGCGCTGGCCCGCGCCCTGGTCGAAGAACCCGATATTTTATTGCTGGACGAACCGACCAACCATCTGGATCTTGATATCATCGAATGGCTGGAACAATACCTCAAATCCTATGCGGGCGCGATCGTCTGCATCAGCCATGACAAGGCTTTTTTGGGCAATGTCTCGGAAAAAGTTTTCTGGCTCGATCGCGGTAAATTAAAAATCTGCCCGCGTGGTTTTTCATTCTTCGAAGAATGGTCGACCATGTTGCTGGAACAGGAAGAACGCGAACTCCACAACCGCCAGAAAGTATTGGACCAGGAAGTGGAATGGGCCAGCCGCGGCGTCAAGGCGCGGCGCAAACGCAATGTGCGGCGCGTAGAGCTTATGAAAACCGAGCGCGAGAAACTGCGCGTCGATAAAAACGCGTTGGCGCGTATGTTGGCGAAAATTGATTTTGATCCGGGTGAGGCGGTCGAAACCACATCACGCATCGCCGCCGAATTTTTTAACGTCTATAAAACATATAACGAAGATGGGCGCGAAAAACCCATTCTGGAAAAATTCAACCTGCGCATCATGCGCGGCGACCGTATCGGCATCATCGGCAAAAACGGTTCGGGTAAAACCACTTTTCTTAAATTGCTGGTTGGCGAATTGAAACAAGACGCAGGCAAAATCAAAATCGCGCGCGAATTGATGTTTTCGTATTTCGACCAGAAACGCAAAGACCTCATCCCCGATCATTCCCTGCAACGTATTTTGTGCCCGAATGGCAGCGATTACATCAATGTTATGGGTAAAGACCGCCATGTCTGCGGCTATCTGAAAGATTTTCTGTTTGACCCGAAAATGGTCAATCATCCGGTCAGCGTTTTATCGGGCGGGCAAAAAAACCGCCTGATGCTGGCGAAAATTATGGCCAATCCGGGCGGATTGTTGATCCTCGATGAACCGACCAACGATCTGGATATGGAAACGTTGGATATGTTGGAAGACATGCTGGCCAATTATGAAGGCACCTTGCTGGTCGTCAGTCACGACCGTGATTTTCTTGACCAGACAGTCAGTAAAATTCTGGCCTTCGAAGGCGGCGGTAAAATCGATGCGGTCATCGGCGGTTATCAGGATTATCTGGCCAAGAAAAAAGGCAAGGATACGCCCGCCGAAATCCCTAAACTGCCGCCCAAGAAAAACACCAGCCAGCCTACAGCGTCTAAATCAGATGCCAAGCTTACCTATATCCAAAGTTACGAGCTGAAAAACCTGCCTGACCAGATCACCAAACTTGAAAAAGAAATCGCGCATACCGAAAACCAATTGGCCGACCATGAACTTTATACGCGCGATGCGGAATTGTTCGACAAACTCAGCCGCAATCTGGTTCACGCCAAGGCGACCTTGCATCAGGCCGAAGAACGCTGGCTGGCGTTGGAAGAATTGCGCCAATCGTTAGAAAAAAACTAGCGCCTACTATCCGTTCCTGTAGCCATAAAGGCTAAAGCCAAATTTGTTCAGATAATTTTGGGTTGTTAAATCATCCCGCGATGGAATATCGCCAAATTTTATGAAACCAGGATAGGCTCCGCTAATTTCTTTTTTCATTAAGCGAACAATCCAAGGATGCCATGCGTGATTAATAAAAGAGGGTTCTCCATGGGCATGCCAGCCATCATTTTCGAGGACTTCAATTAATTCACAATAATCTCGATTATCTTTTCCTGAAATAAATCGCACGAATTGTGGTTTCTGTTCTGAAACTGGCAGATCGGGAATTTCGCTAAAAGGCACAAAACCTTCATAGGGTTCTGGCGTTTCTTTGCGGATACCCTGAAGAACGCGTACTTCGTGATGAAGGCCAGTGATATGAAAGATAGCATGGTGAGAACCCTCAAATTCAAATCCCTTTAAAATAGCGCTTTCCAAGCGTTCACATATTTCCGAATCTGCTATGCAGAACTCATCATTCATATCCGTTTTTAAATCACCCGTCAGGTCGCGATGCAATATAGCCATAATATATTCCTTTTTTTAAATGGTAGAGAGAGATTAGAAAATGCCGCCGCTACCTGTCAAGGGAGCATAGCGAAAGTGCATTTATGCAGGTTCACTCTCCGTTTTAACCATGTTAGGTTAATGCATGTCCTTCTGGCGCAAATCAAAACCCCAAAACGAAAACGGCATCGTCGCTATTGGCGATGAAAATGTCGTATTTTCCGTCACCCGTTCGCGCAAACGCAAACGCACCGTCGCGTTTAAAATGGAACGCGATAAAACCCTGACCGTCCTTGCCCCCGCATCGGCCAGCCTCGGCTCCCTGACGCGTATTCTGCAACAACGCGCGGCGTGGATTATGCAGCAATTAAGGCGTACCGAATCCGCGCCGCCCGAAAACGCGTTTTGTGACGGCGGCCATATCATATATCTGGGGCATCGTTACCGCTTGCATGTCACGCGCATGCCAACAAAATCTTCTTGCCGCCTGTCGCCGCACGCCTTTCATATCAATCTCCCCAATGCCGATCTGTCGCCCCAAAATCTGCAACAGGAAATTCAGTTGGAACTTACCCTTTGGATAAAAAAACGCGCCAAGGCGAAATTGAAAAAACGCTGTGATATCTGGGCGCAAAAAATGGGCGTGGCCTATACCAAGATTCTTGTCACCAACCCCAAAAACCGTTGGGGCAGTTGCAGCGCGGATAACATCATCCGCCTCAATTACCGCCTGTTGCTTGCGCCGCTCCCTCTCATCGATTACGTCGTGGCGCACGAATTGGCGCATATACCGCACAAAAACCACTCGGCGCGTTTTTGGGGCTATGTCGCGCGTTTCATGCCCGATTATCATACGCGCCGCCAACAATTGCGCCGCATCGAATCCAACCTGACCCTTTAAAGGAGAACCCCATGTCCTTCATCGTCGAACATCGTTTCAGCTCCGCTTTCGTCAAATACGGCCTCGGCTATGGCGCCTGTGCCGCGATGATTTTGTCCTATACCGCCAATAAATCCATCCTCTGGATGCTGATCGATGGCTGGTTCAGCTGGGTTTATGTGGTGTTTTTCGCGCTTTTCAGGGCGTAAAAAACCGCCTATCACTATCCCCATGCCTGAATGGATTCATAATAACCACGCGGAATACGCGCTTGCCGCTTACGCCCTTGCCGCCGTTGCGCTGATCGGCATCGGCCTTATATCCCTCTGCGCCCATCGCCGCGCCAAAACGGAATTACAAAAATTATCGGGCGACAAAATCGGATGACCCGCAAACGCGCCCGCCTTTATATGGTTCTGCTGTTGGTGCTGGGCGTCGGTACGGCGGTGGCGTTGGCGCTTGCCGCGCTCGGGCAAAATGTTTCCTACTTTCGCACGCCGACCGAAATCACAACCGGCAACTATCCTGAAAAGAATAATAAACATGGATTGCGGTTGGGTGGGCTGGTCGAAAAAGGCAGCCTTATCCATGAAGGCAGCGCCATAAGGTTCAGCGTGACAGATTTAAAAAACAGCCTGCCGGTTTATTACAACGGCACAGTGCCGGATTTGTTCCGCGAAGGGCAGGGCGTGATCGCCGAAGGCCATGTCGATGAGGCCGGTGTTTTTCAGGCGACCATGCTATTGGCGAAACATGATGAAAAATACATGCCGCCCGAAGTCGCCAAGGAATTAAAGGACACAGGTGGTGTGAAATGATCATCACCCTCGGCCATTTCGCCGTATCGCTCGCACTACTGCTCAGCCTCGCGCAATCCATCATCCCTTTGTTCGGCGCCTCGCAAAACAATATTAAAAAAATACAAATCGGCCGCGGCTTGGCGCTCGCCAATTTCGTGCTCGTCGCCACCGGCTTCTTCGCCCTTATGTATGCGCATGTCACCGATGATTTCAGCGTGGTGAATGTGGCGATGAACAGCCATTCGACTAAACCGCTGCTCTATAAAATTACCGGCACATGGGCCAGCCATGAAGGCTCGATGATGCTCTGGGTGCTTATCCTCACTTTGTTCGGTGCGCTCATCGCGTTGGTGCCACGCGATATGCCTTTGGTTTTGCGTGCGCGGGCATTGGCAGTTCAGGGCATGACGGGCGTTGGTTTTCTGGCATTCATCCTGTTCACCTCCGATCCTTTCATCCGCATTTTTCCTGCGCCAACAGATGGTCAGGATTTAAATCCGTTGTTGCAAGATCCCGGCCTCGCCTTCCATCCGCCCGGTCTTTATATGGGCTATGTCGGTTTTTCTTCGGTGTTCTCGCTGGCGGCAGCTTTGTTGATGACCCGCGATATCGACGCGAAATGGGCAAAATATCTGCGCGTCTGGGTATTGCTGTCCTGGGGGTTTCTCACCTTCGGCATCACAATGGGTTCATGGTGGGCCTATTACGAATTGGGCTGGGGCGGTTGGTGGTTTTGGGATCCGGTTGAAAACGCGGCGCTTATGCCGTGGCTGTCAGGCACAGCCTTGCTTCATTCGGTCATTGCATCGGCGCGGCGTGGCGCATTGTTGCGTTGGACATTGTTGCTGTCTGTCATAACTTTCAGCCTCAGCCTGCTCGGCACGTTCCTTGTGCGCTCCGGCATCCTCACCTCCGTTCATACATTCGCCGTCGACCCCGAACGCGGCGTGTTCGTTCTGGCGTTGTTAGGTATCGCCACGGGCGGTGCGCTTATTCTGTATGCCGCCCGCGCCCATCAATTACCCGAAGGCACTTTGTTCGCGCCTATCAGCCGCGAAGGCGGATTGCTTATCAATAATCTGTTCATCTGCACTGCCTGCGCAACCTTGGTAACCGGTACGCTTTATCCACTGCTGCTCGATGCGCTTGGCGGCGGCACAGTTTCCGTCGGCGCACCTTATTTCAATGCGACCATGGTGCCGTTGCTGTTGCCCGTTCTATTCATCATGGGTTTTGCGCCCTTTTTAAAATGGAACAAGGGCGATGTGCGCAACGCCTTGGCCAACATGAAACTGGCTGCGCTTCTCATGCTCACAGCAATCGCCGCCGGACTCTATGCCTATGGCAATCATCACATCATCGGTTTTATCGCGCTTGGCGCTGGCGGTTGGGTGGTGGGTGCCAGCATCACCGACGCATGGCGCAACCGCGATGCATTATTTGCCAACGCGCCGCGTTTGTTGGGGCATCTGGGGATTGGCATTGCGGTTATCGGCATGGCGGGTTCCGTCTATAATCAGGAAAACGCCTTCACGATGCAGGTCGGCGATGCGCGGGATGTGTCCGGCTATCACATAACCTTTGATGCGCTGGCGGATGTGCAGGGCGAAAATTACCTGGCGCAACGCGGCACTTTTACGGTTATCAGGGGCGACGACAACGTAACCCTTTACCCCGAATGGCGTTTTTATCCGGTACAGGCCATGCCTTTGTCGCATGTCGCGCTGCGCCCCGATGCGATGCGCGATTTGTATTTGGCGTTGGGCGAAGAACAAGAAGATGGTAAGAAGAAAACCCACGCGGTCCGTTTCCAAATCCACCCGCTCGCGCCCTGGATATGGATTGGCGGCGTGATAACGGCCTTGGGCGGTTTTGCGGGCGTGGCGCAATCATTTAAAAAGAAATGGATTTAAAATGGAAAAATCAAAAATCAAAGCCTTCACCCCCTTTATCGTCTTCGCCCTTCTGGTTGTGTTTCTGGTCATCGGCCTGCATCACAGCAAACCCCAGGTGCCGAAATTCGCGCAACATATCGGCGATACGGCACCCGTAACCGACCTACCCATCCTTAATGGCAATGGCGCGCGTTTCACCACCGCTTCATGGCATGGCCGTCCTTATATGATTAATTTTTTCGCCAGCTGGTGCGGCGATTGCAAAGCCGAACATGAAGAGCTGATGACATTGGCGGCATCGCACCTGCCGATGATCGGCATAACATTCAAAGACAAAGCGGATAATGTCACATCCTATCTGGGCCGCGTCGGCGACCCGTTCATCGCCGTGGCGCAAGATGATAATGGCCGCGCCGGAATCGATTGGGGTTTGACAGGCGTGCCGGAAACTTTTGTGGTCGATGCGCAAGGCATTATCCGCTGGCACCATATCGGCGCGCTCACCGATGATATCGCGCGTGATGAGCTCATGCCGCTATGGGAAAGCCTGACGCAACAATGATCGCAAGGTTGCTTCTTCTCTTGCTATTTTCCCTGCCTGCATGGGCACAGGAAACATTGCCCGACCCACAACAGGAAGCGCGGGCGGTGACATTGGGCGAAGAACTGCGTTGCGTCGTGTGCCAGTCGGAATCCATCAACGACTCCCAGGCCGATATGGCGCGGGATATGCGCCTTCTGGTACGCGAGAAAATCAGCCAGGGCTGGACAGACCAGCAAATCCTGACTTTCGCCCGCACCCGTTACGGCGATTTCATCCTGCTGAAACCGCCGCTTCAATCCAATACCTATCTGTTGTGGGGGCTGCCGCTTTTGTTCCTCGGGGTTGCAGGTGTGATGATCTGGCCTTTGTTCCGCAAACGCAAAGAATAGAGGCTTGCCCCTCCTATTCAGCCGCTTCACGGGCTAAAATACCTGTTCAAAGTGTTTTTGAACCCGTTGAGCAGAATGTTTCCTATAAAAATGCCTTAAAACACCTTAGTTTATGGTATTTAAGGCCATAAAACAGGCTTTCCCATGCCAAAATATACAAAATAGCCCCAATATTGCTCAGACACGCGCCTTTTTTTGGCAATAAATATCCTTTAAAGGATAACGAAAAACTGCGCCAACCACCCGCTAAGCCCCTGTATTTTCGTGCAAAACGCCACGCCCTGTGCTAATCGTTTCGGTCACCGGATGAATTATCGCCCGTTTTACACAAGACAGGGCATCGCACATAAGGGGAGAGAAGAATGGTTGCCGGAAAGAAAAAATTAAAGACTGTGGCCGCAAAGAAAACTGTCGCAAAAATGGCCGCGCCAAAATCCAAACCGCGCCCCAGCCTGTCTTTGCTTAAATTTCCGCGCCCCAGCATGGTCGCGCAATTGGCGGGAAATGGCGGAGAAAAACTCAACCCCCGTTTGCAGGCCACAATAGACAAAAGCGAAATCGCCGATCTGTTGCACAGCTTTGCGCGCGGCATCGACCGTATCGATGAAAATTTGCTGCGCTCGGTTTTGCATCCCGACGCGACGCTCGACCTTGGCCCCGGCGTGTTTCAAGGGACAGGCGGCGATTACGTGCATTGGGTCCTGGGCGTTCTGCAAGCCCTGCGTTCGTCGCACCACATGATCACCAATATCCGTGTCGAACTTGAAGGCGATGCGGCCTTGGTGGAGTCCTACTTCCACGGCTATATGCGTATCGAAAAACCTATTGGCCGCGAAGATGTGTTCATGGGTGGTCGTAACCTCGACCGTTTCGAACGCCGCCCCGCCGGTTCGTCAGGCGTATGGAAAATCGTGCATCGTAAACAGATTATGGATTGGGTGCGCACTGAATCGGCATCCGATATTTTCTATCACCAAAATCCCGATGCGTTATGGAGCTACCGCACCAAAGTGGACGCGTCCTATCAAATGGCGCAATTCCCCGGCACGCAATCGGGCGGCAAGCTGCCATCTTTCTTGGGGCGCCATTACGAAAGCAAGAGCGTTAAGTTTTAGAACGCAAAGTAAGATGCGTAATCTCGGCCGTGGTGCCTAACCGCATCGGCGGGCCCCAAAATCCTGTGCCGGCGCTCACATAAATCTGCGTCGCGGTTTCTTTATACCGGTGCAACCCCTCGGTAAAGGGCTGTTGCAAATACACCAATAAATTAAACGGCCAAATCTGTCCGCCATGCGTATGGCCGGACAGTTGAAGATCGACATTGTTGGCAGCCGCCTCGTGAACATCTTTCGGCTGATGCGCCAATAAAATAACCGGCCGCGCCGCATCGCGTTCCGCCAAAGTTTCGGTAATATTTTTGCCGCCATGCTGCCGCGCGGCAAAATCATCAACGCCCGCCAGATCAAAACTGCCGCGCGGCGTATTAATCCGCACCCATTCATTGCGCAAAACGCGGATGCCCAAACTGGCGACATGCGCGCACCATTCCTCGGCGCCCGAATAATATTCATGATTGCCGGTAATGAAGTAAATACCTTCGGGCGCTTGCAGTTTGGCCAAGGGTTCCACCTGTGCCGCCAAATCCGCAATGCTGCCATCAACCAGATCGCCGGTGATAACAATCATGTCGGGCTTCAATTCATTGATTTGATCGACAACATGGTTCAACCACACACCGTCTATCAAGGGGCCGATATGCAAATCGCTGACTTGCACCACCCGCAACCCGTCCAATGCCAGGGGCCAGCGGTCAAGGGTAACTTCAACCGGCTTAACGCTGACGGGACGCAATCCGTTCCACGCCGCATAGGCGCTGGCGGTGCCCGCCGCGCCTAATGCTGAAAACCCCAATGCGTAATGAAACACCTGCCGCCGTTCGGGATCATGCGGCGCAAGCCGCAACAGATGCGACGCAATCCACACAATATCGGTGATAATCACGCTGACCAGCAACAACAACAAACAGCCCATCCACGGAAAAACCACCCATGACAAAACGCTGGCGGCATTGTGGGGCAGGGTACGGCTCAGCGGTAATGCAACCAAAGTGGCGACGCCCATAAAACCCAAGGCGCATCCCAAAATCCAACGCGCGGTTTCATCCAGTTGCAAGTACGAGCTTAACCGCCAGAAAATATAAAGATGCGACACGGTTAAAATGGCGGCAAAAATAACCAGGAAAATTGATACATGCATAGTGCGTGACATCCGTAAAGAACCTTACTTGCGCGGTAACAACGCCGCGATTTTATCAGCCACAATCTGCGGCAACCCTGCCATTATCCGCGCCATAATATAAACAGGCAATGGGAAAGCAATCCGCCCTTTATTGGCGGCCAACCCCCGCGCAATAATCCGCGCCGCGCGTTCGGGCGTAAGGATAAACGGCATAGGAAACGGATTGGTGTCCGTCATCGGCGTACGGATAAAGCCGGGGCATACAACATTCACTGCTATATTTAACGGGGCCAATTCGGCGCGCAAACCTTCGCCAAACACGCGCACCGCGGCCTTGCTGGCGCAATAGGCGGTTGCACCGGCGAAACCACGAAACCCGGCAACCGAACTGACAATCGCAATCTGGCCGTTCCCCTGTTTTTTCATAACTTCTATCGTCGGATGTACTGTATTAAAAACGCCCGTCACATTGGTGGCAAAAATCGCCGCGATCTGTTCCGCGCTTTCGCCGCCGCCGCCCTTGGAAAATGTGCCGCCCGAAATACCGGCATTGGCTATCACCAGATCAATCGGCATCCGCGCCGCACAACCCGCAACCCACGTCGCCATATCACTTGCGTCGCATACATCACCGCTGTGTATCGCGACTTCCGCACCCTTGCGCCGCGCCTGTTCTGCAACAGCACCAAGCCTTTCCGCGTTCCGCCCGTGCAAAGACAGGCAAACGCCAGCCGCCGCATAGTGTTGGGTCAAAGCCGCGCCAATGCCGCTGGACGCGCCGGTGATAAGGATATGGCGAGGGTTAAGCATAAAATGACTATAATCAAAAACCCCTAAACGGCAATTGCCGAATAAGAATAAAAATGCTTTAAAAGCTCATGTCCGATTTGCCTTTCGACCTTATCCGCCGCCGCGGTTTGATGATGGTGTTGTCTTCCCCTTCGGGTGCGGGCAAAACCACGCTGTCGCGCCGGTTGCTGGAAACCGATGATGAAATTTCGCTTTCGGTGTCCGTCACCACCCGCGCCCCGCGCGCGGGCGAAGTCGATGGCCATGATTATGGTTTTATCGACCTGACCGAATTTAATCTGCTGGTCAACCGCGACCAATTGCTGGAACACGCCAAAGTGTTCGGCAATTATTACGGCACGCCGCGTTTGCCGGTCGAACGCACCTTGGCGCAGGGCCGCGATGTGTTGTTCGATATCGATTGGCAAGGCACGCAACAATTGGCAGAAAAAGCCCGCGATGATCTGGTCAGCATTTTCATCCTGCCGCCCAGCTTCCACGAATTGGAACGCCGTTTGTTCAGCCGCGCGCAGGACGACCCCGTCGAAATCAACCGCCGCATGGCCAAAGCCGCCGATGAAATGAGCCATTGGGCGGAATATGATTATGTGATTGTGAACCGCGACCTTGATCAATCGGTGATGGCGGTTCGGTCGATCTTGCTGGCCGAACGGTTGAAACGCCGCCGCCAGATTGGGTTGGCGGAGTTTGTGACCGGTTTAAAGGTCGGGCATTAAAACAGCCAGATGCCGCCGGAACGCCGCATCAACCTCATTCATCGACGCAGTTACACCTAAGTGATGCATCGACGTCACGCCAAATTCGGCAATCCCACAAGGCACAATGCCGGAAAAATGCGACAGATCAGGATCGACATTCAAAGCCAGCCCGTGATACGCCACCCATTTGCGCACCCGCACGCCTATCGCCGCAATTTTCTGTTCTGTGCCGCCGGTTGCGACCCACAACCCAATCCGCCCCGCACGCCGTTCCGCCACAATGCCAAAATCTGCCAAAGCGCGGATAACCCATTCTTCCAACCGCCAAACATGCGCCCGGATATCTTTGCCGCGCTCGCGCAAATCGATCATCGCGTAAATCACCCTTTGTCCCGGCCCGTGATAGGTGTAACGCCCACCGCGCCCGGTCTCAAAAACCGGAAACCGCGCCGCGTCTTTTAACTCGGCGCTGTCTGCCGAAGTCCCCGCGGTATAAAGCGGCGGATGCTGCAACAACCAAATCTGCTCCGGCTTAACGCCTGCAATAATATCATCAACGCGTTGCTCCATCGTGGTTAACGCGGTTGGATAGGCAACGGGTGCAAGTGAAATTAACCATTCTGGGGGCGATAAAATCATACAATGAAACTATTACAAACCGCTGTAAAACGACAGGGGCAAATGTTACAAAAGGTAACGAATTTAATCGAAACGAGATATTAAAATGAAACCAATTATCAATCAATTCCGCGCTGCAGGCCGCCTGATCAATGAATGGCGCGATACTCTTCTTTATACAGGACTGGGAGCACTAGCTGTAAACAATGTTGTCAATGATGCTGGTGTTTCCTTGCGAAATGTAATGCTTGCCGCATCGGCGCGTGAATTGATTCGCGGCGTATCATGGTCGAATTCTATGAATAAACAAATAGCAGGCTTGTCTAACAAACAGTCAAATCGTCGCGTTAATCATTACACTTCTCTTTTTATGTCCACAACGATTGTGCTGGGGGAGTCCTTCTTGCCTCCGTCGCCGGTTCCCTTTTCTATGCACGCGGCTGCAGGATTATGGGCATTGTTTCTTGCTGGAGGCATAAAAGCTTTTGATGGCAAGCTAAAAGACATGCCCCGTTATTATTTCGACAAAGATATAGGCATGTGGGATTGGCCGCGCAAACGTGGCGGCGATGGCGGCACAACGCAAACACAAAAAATGCTGGATGGATTCCGTGATATGGGCAGCGCAATCGGCCGTACGCTTGCACCCAAACCGGCCTTCGCACCTGTCGCCGTTCGTTACGCGCCGAACCTCAACGCATAAGCACTCACAACATCCGGCAAAGCCTTAATCGCATCGCGCGTCGCTGCGGAAATTTCGCCATCAACCGCGACCAGACAAACCGCATCGGCACCCGCCTTGCTGCGTCCCAATGTGAAATTGGCGATATTGATTTTCGCATCACCCAAGGCAGTGCCAACGCGGCCAATAAAACCGGGCTTGTCATGATTGCGCACAAACAACATGTGCGGCGTCATTTCCGCCTCCAATGAAACATTGTCGATGGCAATCAAACGCGGCTGGCCGCTGAACAAAGTGCCGGTCAAACTAAACTTCACGCCTTCGCCTGCCATCGTTAAACGGATTAACGTATTATAATCGCCCGTCGCGCTGCTCTTGCTTTCGACAATTTTAATGCCGCGATCTTTGGCGATAACCGGCGCATTGACCATATTGATGCTGTCATGCGACGGGCGCATGAGACCCATAATCACCATATTGGTGAGGGGCTTCGTGTTTAAATGCGTCACATCGCCTTCGTATTCCACCAAAACTTCGTTTAATCCGCCCGCGGTTACTTGCCCCGCAAACGCGCCCAACTGTTTCGCCAGTTTCAAATAGGGACGCAGTTTCGGCGCATCTTCCGCCGACACCGAAGTCATGTTCAACGCATTGCTGACGGCGCCGGTTAACAGAAAATCGCTCATTTGCTCGGCGACTTGTAATGCGACATTTTCCTGTGCTTCCGTGGTGCTTGCGCCCAGATGGGGCGTGCAAACGACCTTCTCATTGCCGAACAGTATATGCTGCTTGGCGGGTTCTTCGGCAAACACATCCAACGCCGCCCCCGCCACCTGGCCGCTGTCCAACGCCTCTTTCAAATCCGCCTCCACCACCAAACCGCCACGCGCGCAATTGATGATGTAAACGCCTTTTTTGCATTTCGATAATGCGGCAGCATTCACAATGCCGCGTGTGCTGTCGGTCATCGGCGTGTGCAAAGTAATAAAATCCGCGCGCGGAAAAATCGCGTCCAGCTCAACTTTTTCTACGCCCAATTTGGCGGCGCGTTCGGGGGTCAGGAAAGGATCGAACGCCACCACTTTCATTTTTAAACCGAGCGCACGTTCCGCGACGATGGAGCCGATATTGCCGCAACCGATAATGCCCAGTGTTTTGCCGGTCACCTCCACGCCCATAAAACGTGCCTTCTCCCATTTACCGGCATGGGTCGAAGCATTGGCGGCGGGTAATTGCCGCGCCAACGCGAACATCATCGCAATCGCATGTTCCGCCGTGGTGATGGAATTACCGAACGGCGTATTCATCACAATCACGCCCCGCGCAGTGGCCGCAGGCACATCGACATTATCAACGCCGATACCGGCGCGACCCACAACCTTGAGGCGTGGCGCCCCGGCCAATAAATCAGAAGTGACCTTGGTCGCAGAGCGTATCGCAAGCCCATCGTAATTGCCGATAATCGCCTTCAACTCGTCAGGCTTTAAGCCCGACTTCACATCAACATCAACGCCGCGATCCTGAAAAATTTTCACGGCAGCAGGGGAAAGAGAGTCGGAAATAAGAACGCGTGGTTTGGTCATGATTCTCTCCGAAAAAGGAAAAAGATTAAACGGTTTGGCAAGCGGCATAAGCCCAATCGAGCCACAGCGTCAGCGCGGCAACATCCGTCGCTTCAACCGTCGACCCGCACCAGATGCGGAAACCGGGCGGCGCATCGCGGTACGAATTAATGTCAAACGCCACGCCTTCTTTTTCCAACAACGCGGCAATCTTCTTGCAAAACGCGGCCTGTCCTTCGGTGTCCAACGCACTGTTGGCCAGCTTTAAACACACCGAAGTCGGCGAGCGCACCGAAATATCTTCACATAAATAGGTAATCCAATCGGTGCGATCCACCCATGCGCTGAGTGCCTGATAATTCGCTTGCGTCCGCGCGGCCAAACCCTTGGCACCGCCGATGCCACGCGCCCACGCCATGGCGGACAACGCATCTTCAACGCACAACATCGACGGCGTGTTGATAGTCTCGCCTTCAAAAATGCCCTTGTTCACTTTGCCGTCTTTGGTCATGCGGAAAATTTTCGGCACCGGCCATGTCGGCTTGTGGCTTTCCAGACGCGCAACGGCGCGTGGCGACAAAATCAAAATGCCATGTTGCGCTTCGCCGCCCAAAACTTTTTGCCAGCTATACGTAATAACATCCAATTTATGCCACGGCATCGGTACCGCCAATGCCGACGATGTCGCATCGCAAATCGTCAAACCTTCGCGGTTATCGGCAATCCAACCGCCATTCGGCACAATCACGCCCGATGTCGTGCCGTTCCATGTAAAAACAACATCATGGCTAAAATCGGCTTGTGACAAATCGGGCAGCGTACCGAACTCGGCCACAAAACTGCGCGTTTCCAACGGTTTTAATTGCTTGACGCAATCGGTCACCCAATCCTTGCCAAAACTTTCCCACGCAAAAACATCAACCGGACGCGCGCCCAGCAACGACCATAACGCCGCTTCCACCGCACCCGTGTCGGACCCGGCCATAATGCCGATCAAATAATCGTCGGGCAATTCCAGCAAGGCGCGGGTTTCGTCAATCGCGCGTTTCAAACGGTCTTTGCCCAATTTGCCGCGATGCGACCGGCCCAAAACGGCATCTTTCAGATTGGTCAAAGACCAGCCGGGATGTTTATTGCAAGGGCCGGAAGAAAAATGGGGGGAGGTGGGGCGAAGCGCCGGTTTAACCAAAGGGGCCTTCGCAGGCAAAGCAGCTGTCATAAAAATCACCCGTATAAAACGACTCGGTGGGGAGCCGCGACCCGCATTAAGACTAACTGCGGAACGGGTAAAACGTCAATGGGCAAGAAAGTCTGGGGTGGTTAAGCCTAAGCCGACAGCTTCTCCGCCCCGCCAAGCTTATCAAGCAAATACTCGACATTATCATCGCCCAATTCATCGCCGCGCGTCAAAACGCGTTCGATAACTTTGGCGCGATATTTTTCGCGGTCATGGTCTTCGCCGGTCATTTCGGTTTCATGCACCACTTCAATCGCCAAACGGATGGCGGACATCAATTCTTTCGGCATGCCTGCTTTTTCATACAAAGATTTCAAACCCAACTGCCCCGCGTCATGAATCAAAATACGCGCATTCACAACCGGCACATTGGCCATCACGGCAATCGCCATTTCAAAAAACGCCACATCGCCCATGCACAAGGCGCGGATAACGATCGAAGGCGTCAACCGCCCGTTGCTGTGCATCTGCACGATCAGTTTTTCCAACTCCTCAACGCTCGATTTGCCGGTCAACCCGACAAGGGTGCGTTCGCGCGATTGCAAAACGATATCGGTGGCGATGTCGGGCGAAACCTGATGATGCGCCACCAGATAATCGCGCATGTTTTCGGCCACCATCGTCACCAACCGTTCGGTGATGGCGGGCGGCAATGCCGGGCGCTGCACGATTTTTTCTTTGACCATATCATTGTCGGCAAAACGGTCTACCGCTTTGTTCATGCTGCTTTCGGTAATTTGCGCGGTGGGGTTTTCCATCAATCTCGCCACCGCTTTTTCGCCACCCGAAACCACCAACGCTTCCGACACGCTTTCCGAAACACCCACGCGGCCTGCGACAATTTCCTGTTTTGATGACGCGCCGCTTTTGACAATCGAAATCAAATCGGCATCGGTCAACACCTGCGAATGTTGAATAATTGGCAAAGCGACGCTTTCGATATCATTGGCCAATTTCACCGCCACATCATGCGGCAGATTGCGCGCGTTGCGCAGATTGCTGGCCAAAGCCTGACGCACGCTGGCTTCCACATCTTTGGCCATCAGCCGCACAATATCTTGCGCCAAAGCCGCTTCGCCTGCATTCAATTCGGGGTTTTCAATTTCAAGCGCAAGCTTGCCCGCCAATTCGGCGCGCAAAATCGGCGACGGCTCGGCCAGCAATTTCGCGACATCGGCGTGGGTAAGCGTGGAGGTCATGCAATTATCCTTAATTTTTTTTAGACACTCCCCTTCATTATAAGCTATTCCTAAGTTACAAAACCATTAACATCCGGTGCCCCATGATCGATCTTAAAAAACATATCCGCGAAATCCCCGATTATCCCAAACCCGGCATATTGTTTTATGACATCGGTACTTTGCTGGGCGATGGCGCGGCATGGCGCGAAACAATCATACGTTTGTGTGATATCATCCACCCGTTGCAACCCGATATGCTGATCGGCGTTGAATCGCGCGGCTTTCTGGCGGGCGCCGCCGTCGCGGCGCAATTGGGCATCGGTTTCGCGATGGTGCGCAAAAAAGGCAAATTGCCCGGCAAAACCTATGCGCTGCCCTACGATCTGGAATATGGTCAGGATATTATCGAAATTCAGGAAGGCGTTTTGCAACAGGGGCATCGCGCCGTTCTGTGCGATGATCTGCTGGCCACCGGCGGCACCGCGGCGGCGGCGGTCGA
This sequence comes from Alphaproteobacteria bacterium, assembly GCA_026225415.1. Taxonomy (GTDB): domain Bacteria; phylum Pseudomonadota; class Alphaproteobacteria; order UBA9219; family UBA9219; genus CAIXLI01. The sequence goes on from JAMFSS010000003.1 coordinate 163,135, forward strand.
ATTATCGCGCAAGGCGGGGGCGCAGATTATTCATGCCGCCTTTATCATCGAACTGGATTTTCTTAATGGCCGCAAAAAACTGGACGTGCCCTGCAGCAGCTTGCTGCATTACGATCGCTGAAAGCCTTAGGTGTAAAACCTAGGCGATACGCAAAAAATACGAAAGCGCGTCGTTTTTGTCTCAGTTATGGGATATATAAAAACTGTGCGTGACTGGTTATCGGCATGTGCGTTGGTAACACTTTTTTTATAGTATTCCGCTAGCGTCAGAGAGTTATTTTCCTCCTTCTCTCTTTCGGGTGTTGCCATGGCTGTCGATATGAATATGAACATCCTCATCGTGGATGATTATAAAACCATGTTGCGGATTATCGAAAATCTGCTGAAACAGCTTGGCTTCAAAAATGTTTTGCAGGCCACGGACGGCGCCGCCGCGCTGAAAGTTTTGCAGGAAAATACCGTCGGCCTTGTCATTTCTGACTGGAATATGCAGCCCATGACAGGCCTGCAGCTCTTGAAAGAAGTCCGCGTCGACGACAAGCTGAAAACCATGCCCTTCATCATGATTACGGCGGAAAGCAAAACGGAAAATGTCGTGGCTGCCAAAGCGGCGGGCGTCAATAATTACATCGTCAAACCTTTCAACGCCGAAACGCTGAAAACAAAAATTTCAGCGGTGCTTGGCGCATTTTAAGGGCACCCTTATGACCTCCCCCCAAAACCTGCAAGACCGGCTGCAAAGCGAAATCAAATCCGCGCATGAAGCCATAAAAAACCCGTTGTCGCCCGAAGATGTGGCGAAAATCGTGCGGCAGGTCATCCAATCTCTGGAAGGCGATGTTTCGGGGGCCGACCTGAAATTTTATGCCGAGCTGGAGGAATTGGCGCGCTATATCCGCGAAGCGAAAAGTGAAATCGCGGCGATTAAACCGGACGATATCAATATCAGCTTTATCCCCGACGCGACGGATGAGCTGGATGCCGTCGTCGGCGCGACCGAAGACGCAACCAACCGCATTATGGATGTGTGCGATGATCTCAGCACGCTGGCGACGCAATGCGCGCCGGAAGTGAACGAGAAAATAGTCAACTGCACCACCAGAATCTTTGAAGCCTGTAATTTTCAGGATGTGACCGGCCAGCGCATCACCAAAGTTGTCTCGACCCTGAAACATATCGATTCCAGGGTCGAAGCGATCGTCAAAGCGATGGGGAACGAGGTTAACCGCACCGGCGCCAACCGCCCTGTTGTCGAAGCCGACCCCGATAAGAACCTGCTCAATGGCCCCCAACTCCCCGGCAACGCCATCAGTCAGGATGAGATCGATAAACTTTTGTCCGGCATGTGACGGTCATTCCGCATCCGAATCAATTTTCGTAAAATATCCTGAAAAATCCGATGGTTGCGGCATAATTGCCTTGCCCAATCCTTGAGGGATTCTTAATAATTACAGTGCAGATTAATAGGTGATTCGTGAAAGGCTCGGCTTTTCGCGACTCTCGGGCTGTTTGGGCGAAAATGATAGCAAACTCAAGGTATTAAACGGGGCGATGGACAGGGAAAAACCCACATCCGATATAACGCAAGGGACAGCGCCGCATAATAATGCCCGCGCCGGTTTCGGCGTCGCGCCTATTTTATACATGCTCGGCCTCATCGGCGTCGGCGCAGGCCTGCTGTTCAGCAGCTACAGCCAGAGCGTCAAAGGCAATATCCAGATGACCAACAGCTTCTCGGTCAAGAGCGACCTTGAAGCGGCCGCAACAACATTGGCGGCGACATCGGTGCTGGGCGCCACCGACCCCGGCACGCTTTGCCCGCCGCAAGGCGGCGTCGATACGGTGGGCAGCAATTGCGTCAGCGCGCCCGATAAAATGGTTGAAATTTATCCGACCATGAATGTCACCTTGCCCGACGCGCATCTGCCAACCAACTATGCCGTTTCGCACGCCAGCGGTTCGCCGGTCGAAGTCGGTATTTTCACATCGGGCGCGGGCGTCAAACAACTCGATCCCTGGGGCCATTATTACATTTATTGCCGTTGGGAAAGTCAGGCCAATTCTTCCAACCCTGCCATCCAAATTCTGTCCGCCGGTTCAACCGGTGTGTTAAACACAAGTTGCGGCGCAACAACCGCCTCCACCACGCCCGACAATTACGCGATCAACATGAACGCATCGGTGGCGGTCAACCGTTCGGCGGTCTGGCAAACCGGCACCATCGGTTCATCGACGCCCGATATATACTACGGCACCGTCGGCCATCAATTGACGGTCGATGCGAATGGCAATTTAACCGTCCCCGGCAACGCGACGGTGGATGGAAGCTATACATCGCCCGGCAACATCACATCGACGGCGGGCAATCTTTCCGCCGTTGGCGGCGCTTTCTCGGGCAGCCTCGGCGTAACCGGCGATCTGTCGGCGGAAAACGGCGCGGTCGCCACGGCTTCGGGCGGTACATTGTCTGCCACCAACGGCGCATTCGCGGTCAATTCCGGCGGTGTCATTTCCGCCGCCAGCGGCACCTTTCTGGTCGGATCGGGCGGCACAATCTCGGCATCCAATGGCGCTTTCACCGTCGATAATACTGGCAGCCTGACAATCGGCACCGGCGGATTTTCTGTCACAGCGGCCACCGGCAACACAAATGTTTCCGGCACATTAAATGTCGGCGGCGTGTTGGCCACAACGGCGGCGGCGAATTTCGGCACCAACACGGCACCATCCGGCGCGTCGCTTCCGCTGATCTCGGTTGGCAAAAAAGTCGGCACGACATATCCATTCAGCGTCGACCAATTCGGCACCGTCACCGCGCCTACCTTCATCGGCGATTTATCCGGCAACGTGACGGGCGGCACCATCAGCGGCGTCATCAACGCGACCACCATTACCGCCAGCGGCAACTACACATCAAGCGCAGGCAACATCACCATCGGCGGCATCGTCACGGCAGGGGGTTTCAGCGGCACGCTGTCGCTTGGCGGCGGCGGTTCCGGCGTAACGCTCAGCGGCGTCGTGCCCATCGCCAATGGCGGTACCAATGCCAGCGACGCGGCGGACGCCATCGCCAATCTGGGCGTGACCAGCGGCGGCTATCTGAACACCGCCTTGCTGACATCCAACCTTATCCCCGGCGCGGATCTGGTCAATAACAGCGTCACAATCAATCAGCTCAACACAACAGGCGTCACGGCCGGAACCTATAACTGGGGCACCGTCACCGCCGACGGGCGCGTGACTGCCGCGCAAAATGTCTCGACGTCCAACAGCATTAACGATCAGAACGGCGATATCGTCGCGGTGGGAAGTTCGGCGATCACCTTCACGGTGGGCAGCACCGGCGTCGGCACATGGAATTACACCGGCCTGATGGTCGGCACCAATTCACCGACCGCCAAAGACAAACTGGATGTCTACGGCAACGAAGCGATTGGTAAGGACTACGCCGGAACAATCGCCGCGCCGCTAAACGGATTAATTGTCGAAGGCAGCGTCGGCATCGGCACCTCGGCACCAACATCGGCGCTCACGGTCAACGGCACCATAACCGCAACCAATTTCTCCGGCTCCGGCGCGGGGCTTACCAGCATTGGCACCTCGGCGATCACCGGTATTCTTTCGCCCGCCAATGGCGGCACCGGCATCAATAACGGCAACAACACGCTTACCTTGCCGGGTGGCAGCATCACGCTCGGCACCGCATCACTGGCGGGACAAGTCGCCTATTATTCCGGCACCAACACGCTGGCCGGAACGTCGGATATGTATATTTCCAGCCTCAATGTCGGCATCGGCACAGCCTCACCCACAGTCTCCCTCGACCTCAGCGCCCGCACCGATGCGCTCGCCCTTCCCGTCGGTACAACGGGGCAAGAACCCATCGGCCCGAACGGCATGATCCGCTACAACGCCTCCACCCCCGCCATCGAAGCCTATGTGAATGGCGTTTGGACAACGCTTGCGTCGGCCAGCAGCCTCGGCAGCATCACGCTTGGCAGTTCATCAACCCTGACAAACCCGTCGCGCAGCGGCGATGTCACAACCGGTCTTTACAGCGACGCGGTAGGGACGGTGGAGATTTCCAGCGCGGGCACAAAAACATTCAGCAGCAACACAACCTATACGCTGATACCCGTTGGCGCTGTCGGTATCGGCACGCTGTCGCCCACGCAACCCCTGTCCGTCGTGGGGTCGGTGGGCGTCGATGAAGGCAACAACAATATCGGCACCCCGGCCAATTTCCTTCAATTCGGCGGCGTGGCTGCGGGCGAAGGCATAGGCTCCAAAAAAAGCACAGGCGGCAATCAGTTCGGGCTGGATTTCTACACAGGCAGCACCAACCGGATGGCAATTTCAAATGCCGGTTTTGTCGGCATCGGCTCCACCATCCCCGTCGCCTCGCTCGACCTCTCGCAAAAAACCGATGCGCTCGCCATGCCTGTCGGCACCACCGGCACGCGCCCCGCAACATCCATCAACGGCATGATGCGTTACAACCAGACCAATGCCAAATTCGAAGCGTATCAAGGCGGCACATGGCAGGATATTCTCACCAGCAACGGCGGTAACGGCCTAACGCTCGGCACATCCGCATCCTCCACCAACCCGTCACGCAACGGCGATATCACCACCGGTTTGTATAGCGACGCGGCGGGTACGGTCGAAATTTCCAGCGCGGGCACGCAAACCCTATCCAGCAATTCCACTTACACTCTTATTCCCACCGGTAGCGTCGGCATCGGCATCGCAACGCCCGACTCGAAATTGGAAGTCAGCGGCACTGTTCCCTATACGGGTACGAATACTTCGGAAATGCTTCATGTCAACGCGACCAGCAATAATGCGGGTTCCACTAATGAAGACGGGCTTTACGCTTTAAATACCGTCAACCCGGCTGTCGCGCCGATCGTTGCCTATAGTCCTTACGGAATATTGGGGTCTGTGCAAACATCTTCAGCCAATGTGAACAACTTTGTCATTCTTACTGCCGTGGGAGGAAATGCCGTTAATACCTATACCGGCATATCCAATGCGGCGTTCTATGGTACCCAAAGTTCGGCGGCCAACGCTTCGACAGGGACGATTGCCACGATGATAGGTGTGCGTGGCGTTTCCGACAATCAATCGACCGGCACAATCAGCAGCGCCTCCGGCGGCACCTTTAGTATCAAGAATGATGTGGCCGGTGCCATCACGAATGGCTATGGCGTCAATATTCTTTCCCCCATCAACGCCGGCACCATCGGCACCACCTACGGCCTCTATATCAATTCGCAAACCATCGGCACGCAAACCAACGCGCCTTATGCCCTCTATCAGGCAGGCGCTTCGGATAAAAATTATTTCGCGGGCAATGTCGGGATTGGAACAACGTCACCGGCGACTCGTTTGGAAGTTGCAGGCGCTTCTGTTGCTGGTGTCGCGACAACGGGTGTTACATCCAACGCATCCATGCGGGTTAGCGGAACGGGCTCGACCAGCGTTCTGGATATCGGCATCAAAGGTGGGGGCAACAATTATACCTATCTGCAATCAACAAGTTCTGCCGACCTCAGCCAGACACAATGGCTGGTTCTGAATCCAAATGGCGGCAATGTCGGCATAGGCTCCACATCGCCGCGCGTGTCGCTCGACCTCTCGCAACGCACCGATGCGCTGGCGCTTCCCTCCGGCAACACTGGCCAAGAACCCGTCGGCCCCAACGGTATGATCCGGTATAATTCAACAACGCCTGCGGTCGAAGCCTATGTGAATAACGCATGGACTTCGTTGCTTAGCAGCAGCAGCCTCGGCTCCGGCCTCACGCTCGGCACCTCGGCATCCAAAACCAACCCGCAAAAATCGGGCGATGTCACCACCGGTCTTTACAGCGACGCGGCGGCGACAGTCGAAGTGGCGGCCAGCGGCACACCGGTGGTCAGCTTCACAACCAGCGGCGTCAACATCACAACAGGTGGTCTGAATATCGCAAGCGTGAACGGCCTCAGCTTCCCCGCCGATTTCAACACGGATGCCTCCATCGCAATCGGCTCCGGCGCATTGGCGTATCAGGCCTTGGGCACGGCAGCCCAGAATAACATCGCTATAGGTTATCAGGCCTTGAGCAGCAGCGGCCTTACCACAGCGGCATACAACAACATCGCCGTCGGTTATCGCGTCTTAAATAATAATACATCAGGCAACACGAATACGGGTATGGGTGTTATCGCTTTAACCAGCAATACAACCGGTTTCAGTAACAGCGGATTTGGTGCCGGCGCATTGCGGCAAAACACCGTCGGCAGCAATAATACGGCTGCGGGCTATTCCAGCCTCTATTACAACACGACAGGCGGCAATAATACGGCAATGGGTGCCTATGCGATGATTGGCGTGTTGGGCAGCGAACTCACCGGCAGTAACAACATCGCGATGGGCGTCAATGCGCTGCATCAAATCGAAACCACCGCAGCCAGCAACACGGCAATCGGCGCAAACGCGCTTTATTATAACACGACGGGTGCCACCAACACGGCTGTGGGTGCAGCCGCGATGAATGGGGTGAGCGGCAGCGAATTGACCGGCACCAACAATGTCGCGTTGGGTGCCAATGCGCTGTATCAAATCCAAACCACGGCAAACAATAATTCTGCGGTTGGATACAACGCGCTTTACTATAACTCGGTTGCCGGCAGCAACACCGCGATGGGTTATAAAGCGATACAGGGCAGCAGCCTCGTTGCATTGACGGGCGGTGGTAATACGGCTATGGGCGCATCATCCCTGGTTCAGTTGCAAGGGGCGGCGGCCAATAATACTGCGTTTGGTAATGGGGTGGGGCATGCACTGACCACCGGCAGCAACAACACACTCCTCGGTTACAGCGTTGGCAGTTCGACGCTTGCGACCGGCTCCAACAACATCCTTATCGGTACATCATCTTCGGTGGACACGCCCGCAACCAACACCTCCAACTTCCTCAATATCGGCAATGTGATTTTCGCTACCGGCATGACCGGCACAGTTGGCGTGCCTGTCGGCAGCGTGGGCATCGGCACAGTGTCGCCTGTTTATGCAATGGATATTTACCAAAATTCTGGTGCCGATCTTCATGAATATATCCACAATGTCTATGCGGGGGCCGGAGCCTATTTGAATATTGCTGCTAACAGCAACTATGCAACTGTTAGCATGGCTGGGTCGACGCAGGGCTGGAGCGTGGGTGAAGGCGGCACGACAAACTTTGCCGTAAACGATGTTACCAATGGCAACCTTAAACCCCTGTCTATCGAATCGGGGACGCCGACAGGCACCCTCTATCTGAAAAGCACCGGCCTTGTCGGCATAGGCTCCACCATCCCCGTCGCATCGCTCGACCTGTCGCAAAAAACCGATGCGCTTGCCATGCCTGTCGGCACCACCGGCCAACGCCCGGGCACATCCGTCAATGGCATGATGCGGTACAACCAAACCAACGGCAAATTCGAAGCGTACCAATCCGGCACATGGCAGGATATTTTAACAAGCAACACCAGCAACGGCCTGACGCTCGGCACATCCGCATCCTCCACTAACCCGTCGCGCAACGGCGATATCACAACCGGCCTGTATAGCGACGCGGCGGGTACGGTGGAAATCTCCAGCGCAGGCACGCAAACCCTATCCAGCAATTCGACGCAAACCCTCATCCCCGTCGGCAATGTCGGCATCGGTTCAACCGCGCCGCTTGCGATTATCGATGCCAAGGGCAACATCCCTGCCGCCGGAAATGCCTATAACTTCACCTCGACATCAACCGGATTATCGACGACAGAAAATGGCCTTGCGTCAACATTGACCTATTCGCCCACTTCCGCGCCGGTCGGCACCAGCACCATTAACGGCCTGAGCAGTGTCGTCACATCAACATCAGCGAATGCGAACAGTTTTTCGGTGTTGCAGGGCTTGAGCAATAGTGTGTCCTATTCCAACGCAACCGGCACACTAGGCTTTGCCAAGGGCACGTTTACCTCCGCCAAAAACCAGGCGGCTGGTACAATCACCAGCGCTTACGGACTTCAATCACAAGCCATCAATAATTCCACCGGCACCATCACAAACGGCTATGCGGGTAATTTTGGGGTCTTGAACAATTCCGCCGGCACCATCACAAACGCCTATGGCTTGTATGTCTTCTCCCCCACCAACGCGGGTACATTGGGCTTTACCTATGGCCTCTATGTCATGTCGCAAACGGCGGGCACACAAACACACACGCCCTATGGCATCTATCAGGCGGGCGGTTCCGATCTGAATTATTTCGCGGGCAAAATCGGTGTCGGTTCGACATCGCCAACTGTATCGCTTGATATGTCCAAAGAAACCGATGCGCTGGCATTGCCCGCAGGCACCACCGGCCAAGAACCTGTCGGCCCCAACGGTATGATCCGGTATAACTCCACCACGCCGGGCATCGAAGCCTATGTGAATAATGCGTGGACTTCGCTGGCGGCGAGCAGCAGCCTCGGCTCCATCTCGCTCGGTACTTCGGCGGCAACCACCAACCCGTCGCGCAGCGGTGACATAACAACCGGCCTTTATACCGCGGGCGCGCATCTGGTCGATGTCGCGGCAAATGGTGTGCAGGTTGAAGAATGGTCAACCACCGGCGTCAACATCACCACGGGTGGTTTGAACATCGGTGGCCAGAACGGCATCACCTATCCCACGAACGATACCACCACGGATGGCTCTATCGGCATCGGCTCCGGCGCATTGACGCATCAAGGCGCGTTGGCCGCTGCCGCCTATCGCAACACGGCGGTGGGTTATCAGGCCATCGGCGGTGTCAGTTTGGGAACGACAGCCATCAATAATACCGCAGTCGGTTTTTCAACCTTGTCGGCTTTAACAACGGGGAGTGGGAACACGGCTGTGGGGGTTAAAGCGCTTACCGCAAATACGATTGGCGCCAACAACTCTGCTTTTGGTAATAATGCACTTGTAACAAATACCGGTAATCAGAATTCAGCACTCGGGTTTAGCGCCCTCAATAACAACACAAGCGGCAATAGCAACACAGCAGTGGGCTTTGATGCGCTTTTTCTCAATACAACTGGCGCTAATAATACCGTACTCGGTAATCAAGTTGCCAGCACAACGCTGACAACCGGCTCCTCCAACATCCTGATCGGCACATCGAACGCGGTCGACACACCCGCCACCAACACCTCCAACTTCCTCAATATCGGCAATGTGATTTTCGCCACCGGCATGACCGGCACGCTTGGCGTGCCTGTCGGCAGCGTGGGCATCGGCACAGTGTCGCCTGTTTATGCAATGGATATTTACCAAAATACAAATGCCGATCTTCACGAGTTTATCCATAATGCTTATGCGGGCGCCGGATCCTACTTAAATATCTCTGCCAACAGTAATTATGCTGCGGTAGGGCTAACTTCACCCACTCAAGGATGGACAATAGGGGAAATGGGTTCGACAAGTTTTGTCATCAAAGATGGAACCAACTCCACAATTCCTCTGACAATTCAATCGTCCACGCCGACAAACACGCTGTATCTCGCCGCGTCGGGCTTCGTCGGCATAGGCTCCACAATCCCCGTCGCATCGCTTGACCTGTCACAGAAGACCGATGCGCTTGCCATGCCCGTCGGCACCACCGGCCAACGACCCGGCACATCCGTCAACGGCATGATGCGGTACAACCAAACCAACGGCAAATTCGAAGCGTACCAGTCCGGCACATGGCAGGATATTTTAACAAGCAACACCAGCAACGGCCTAACGCTCGGCACATCCGCATCCTCCACCAACCCGTCGCGCAACGGCGATATCACAACCGGCCTGTATAGCGACGCGGCGGGTACGGTGGAGATTTCCAGCGCGGGCACGCAAACCCTATCCAGCAACTCAACCTACACCCTCATCCCCACCGGCAGCGTCGGCATCGGCACCGCAACACCCAGCTCGGCACTCAGCGTATGGGCGGGAAATCTGCCAACTGCGGCATCCAATGCGGCGGGTGTTTTCCTCAACGCCACTTCCACAAATGCCGGCGCACCCACCGACAATGGATTGTACAGCGGCGTTACAGCTGCCCCCGCCGTGGCACCCACGACAGCCTATAGTATCAATGGCATACAAGGTTTGGCGGGGGGCGGTTCCGCCAACATCAACACCAAAGTCACCGCTGTAGGTGTTTCGGGTTACGGCCAATATTCAAATGCGACCGGAACAATCAGTACTATTCAAGGTGTCAATGGTTCAGCACAAAATAATGGAACCGGTACGGCGGCCAATGCCACCGGTGTAAATGGTTATGTCAAGAACGCGACGACTGGGACAATCACCAACGCCAACGGCGGTAATTTTAATGTTAACAATACGACAACGGGGCTGATCGGAAACGCCTATGGGGTCAATATCCAATCTCCCGGAAACAACGGCACCATCACCAACACTATTGGCTTGTATATCGCTTCGCAAACGGCGGGCACACAAACACACACGCCCTATGGCATCTATCAGGCGGGCGGTTCCGATCTGAATTATTTCGCGGGCAAAATCGGTGTCGGTTCGACATCGCCAACTGTATCGCTTGATGTGTCCAAAGAAACCGATGCGCTGGCATTGCCCGCTGGCACCACCGGCCAAGAACCTGTCGGCCCCAACGGCATGATCCGGTATAACTCCACAACACCGGGCATCGAAGCCTATGTGAATAATGCGTGGACTTCGCTGGCGGCGAGCAGCAGCCTTGGCTCCATCTCGCTCGGCACCTCGGCATCAACCACCAACCCTTCGCGCAGCGGCGATATCACCACCGGCCTTTATACTGCGGGCGCGCATCTGGTCGATGTCGCGGCAAATGGTGTGCAGGTTGAAGAATGGTCAACAACCGGCGTCAACATCGCCACCGGCGGGTTGAATATCAATGGCGGTAACGGTATCAGCTTCCCGCAGGATGTATTTGCGGGCAATAGCGTCGCCATTGGTTCCGGTGCATTGGCCTATCAACCTCTCGGCACAACCGGCCTCGTCAATACGGCCGTAGGGTATCGCGTTTTGGGCAGCAGCGGCTTAACAACAGCGGCGGCCGACAATACTGGCGTTGGTTATTTTGCTTTGTCTGCCAATACATCCGGCAACACAAATACGGGCATAGGTGCAAGCGCCCTCTTGAACAATACAGCGGGTTCCAGCAATAGCGCCGAGGGTTACAGCGCTTTGCGCGGGAATACCACCGGCTCCAATTCTACCGCGCTGGGCGCGGACGCTCTCTTTTACAATACCACCGGCAGCAGCAACACGGCAGTGGGTGGCAGCGCGATAGCGGGTGTCAGTGGTACCCCCTTGACAGGCAGCGGTAACACAGGGATTGGCGCGAATGCCCTTTACCAGATACAGGGGGCGTCTGTTAATAACACGGCGCTTGGTTATCAGGCGGGCAAGGCGCTTACCACGGGCGGCTCCAACCTTATCCTCGGTTTCAATGTCGGCAGCGCAACCCTATCAACCGGTAGCAATAATATCCTTGTTGGTACCTCTGGCGCCGTCGACACACCCGCCACCAACACCTCCAACTTCCTCAACATCGGCAATCTGATTTACGGCACCAGCATCGGCACACAGGGTCAGGGTTCTGTCGGCATCGGGACAGCGAGCCCGAGCACTACGCTCGATGTATATGGCACTAACGGCGATGTTTTGCGTGCCGACGGCACAAACAATCGTATCGTCATCGGATCTTCGACAATCGGCAATTATGACACGATGACCGTGATAGGCACAGGTTTGCGCGTCGCAACCTATGGCAATGCCGGGTCGGGTCAGGTAAATTTTGGTCAGGCTGCTACACCGATTTCGATATTAGGCAATCCTACATACGGCTTTCGCTTCTCAACAGGAAGCACAAGCAATGCTGTTACCTTTGCTGATAACGGAAATGTCGGCATCGGCACCACATCGCCCGCCGTGTCGCTGGATTTAAGTTACAAAACCGATGCCGTTGCGCTGCCCGTCGGCACCACCGGCCAACGCCCCACCGGCGCAAACGGCATGGTGCGTTACAATGCGACCATCCCCGGCCTCGAAGCCTATGTGAACGGATCATGGTTGCCGTTGTTGTCGAGCGGGGGCAGCGGCGCATCGCTGAATCTCGGCTCCTCCGCCATCGTCACCAACCCTTCGCGCACCGGCGATGTAACAACCGGCCTTTATACCGCGGGCGCGGGTCTGGTCGATGTCGCCAACAGCGGCGTTCAATCCGCCGAATTTTCCACATCGGGCGTGAACATCACCACCGGCGGATTGAACATCGCGGGCGTGAATGGCATCAGCTTTCCGAAGGATTTCACCACGGACGCATCCATCGCGATCGGCTCCGGCGCGTTGGCGTCGCAAACTTTGGGTGCCGGCACACAAGCCAATGTTGCTGTTGGTTATCAGGCGTTGGGCAGCACCGGCCTGACCACGGCGGCGGTAAGCAATACGGTTGTCGGCTATCAGGCCGGCAAAGCCGTGACCAGCGGCAACCTTAATGTGTTCCTGGGCTATCAGGCGGGCTTAACGATGATTTCGGGCCAATACAATACTGCCATCGGCCAGAGCGCGGCTATCGGAAACACGAGCGGCATTGGCTGTACGGCGATTGGCTCCGGCGCTGCGGCCTGTAATGCGGGCGGCTCGTTCGACACATCCATCGGCAATAACGCGGCTTCGTCTGGGAACGAGTCTATTGCCATCGGGCCCAGCGCTTCGGCAACCGGCAACGCCTCGTTCGCGCTGGGTTATGGCGCATCAGTCAGCAATACGAATGATTTTGCCATGGGCACCAGCCAGAAATTATCAGGCACCAATTCGTTGCTGATCAATACCACCGGAACCAGCCAAACCATGTCGGGCAATAATCTGGTCGTTCTTGGCGGCGGCAACGGATCGCTTTCGGGTTCGAATAATACTCTGGTGGGTTATCAGGTCGGCAGCACGACCCTGACCACCGGCAGCAACAACATCCTTCTCGGCACCACCAGTGCGGTGGACACACCTGCCGCCGGAACCTCCAACTTCCTCAATATAGCCAATGTGATTTATGGCACCAGCATCGGTACGGCGGGACAGGGCAGCGTTGGGATTGGGACGGCGGCGCCTGCGGCAACAATGGATGTGCGCGGAAATGTGCAAGTCGGGAATAGCGGGCAGAACTATATCAAGCTGTATGCAGCCAGCCTTATGAACTCGTTTGTCACGAATGAGTATGGCGGCTTAATGTTGGGCAATAACACTATGGATGGGGTGCTGTTCGATCAGGCGTTCCACGCCGCATCCGCGATTAACTTTAGCAACGGCCAGGTTCAGATCGAAACAGCCGCTTCCGCCGCTACGCCCACCTGGACTACGGCGCTAACCGTCATCACCAGCGGGGCTGTCGGCATCGGCACAACATCGCCCGCGCAAACATTGGATGTCGCAGGCGCAGCCAAGGTCGCGGGCAATACCGCGACTTGCAGTTCGGCGACGATTGGTTCGATGCATTTCAATTCAACGAACGGGTATATGGAGATATGCCAGTAGGTTTTGAAGGGCGAAAGAGGGGATAAGGACGCAGTTCCCTCCCCCTTGTGGGGCGCGGAATTATACCTAAGAAACAAACGGTAAGCAGACCTCCGCGAGGGAGGGGGTCGCCGAAGGCGAAATAGGGGAAAGAATAATAGACCCCCCACCTGCAAAAACTAAGACTTACGCCCCAAGAGCGTAAGCCTAAGTTTTTACTTCCCGCGGAGCTGCAACTGAGCCTATTTCGCAGTCTCAATTCCGCGCCACAAGGGGGGAGGGGATTGCGTCCTTGCTTCTCTTTCTCCTTCTAAACCGGTGGGCATTGAGTAAGAAAAGCGAAGTAAGAAACGAATTCCTCCCCCCTTGTGGGGGAGGTTAGGTGGGGGGTGGCGAAGCCACCTTTGGGGACAAAAGGTTTCTCTTCTTTCCCATAGGGGGCGTGGAGGGAATTCGTGCGGTTCTTGTGGCAAGCCTGTGGATAAAATTGAGTCTGTGTTTTGGTAAGTTTAGGGTAAAAAAGAGATGATTCGGTATGATGGCGGATTCTTGCAGGGGGTGAAATGCCTGCGGAATTTTCCCTGATACCGCACCTGAGAAGCCGGTCGTAACGCTTTGAACAAACGAGATTAATTGGTGAAGACAAAGGCGCAACCAACCAGACCAAACGGCGACCGTTTACGGGCGCTTCGGTGGAGCGTTGCGCTGTGCTGTCTGGCATCCATCGCCACGCCCACCCCCGCCGCCGCCCAAAGCTGGAAACGCATCGGCACCGTAACGACTTTGACCAATGGCCAGCTCTGTAAAACAGACGGCGTGAATATGATGTGCGACAGCACAACGCCGACCATTTATTCCGGCCTTGTCGGCATCGGCACCACGCTGCCCGCCGTTTCTCTGGATTTGTCACAGGAAACCGACGCCATTTCCTTCCCCGTCGGCACCACCGGCCAACGCCCGTCGGGCGCCAACGGCATGGTGCGGTATAATAAAACCACGCCGGGGCTCGAAGCCTATGTCAATGGTTCGTGGATGTCGTTGTTGTCATCGGGCGGCGCGGCGTCGCTCACGCTCGGCTCGTCGGCGGCGGCCACCAACCCGTCGCGCAGCGGCGATGTCACCACCGGCTTCTATACCGCCGGTGCGGGTCTGGTCGATGTCGCAGCATCGGGCACGCAAGTTGAGGAATGGTCGACTGGCGGCGTCAACATCACCACCGGCGGTTTGAACATCGCGGGCGTGAATGGTGTCAGCTTCCCGAAAGATTTTACAACCGATGCGTCGATTGCGATTGGCTCCGGCGCATTGGCGTCACAACCACTCGGCACAGCCACGCCGGGCGTAACGGGCAATATCGCCATCGGTTATCAGGCGGCGGGCGGCAATACGATGACCGCGGCGGCGGTAGGAGATATCGCCATCGGTTATCAGGCGATGAAGAACGTGACATCGGCGCTCAATAATACCGCCATTGGTTCTTTGGCGATGGGGTCGGGTGCCACCGTTACCGGCGGGTACAATGTCGCGGTGGGTAACAGCGCTGCCAACCTTCTCACATCGGGTGTCAGCAATACGGCGTTGGGCTATTCGGCTCTGTCCACTCTCACTAGCGGTTCCAGTAATACGGCAATTGGTAACAGCGCGCTTAGAAGAGGTAACGGTCAGGGGAACACTGTTTTGGGTTTTAGCGCCGCGCTCAATGTCACCGGCAGTTATAATGCGGTCATCGGCGACAATTCTATGAGCGGTAACTGGGCAAATGGTGGCAATAACACCATCGTCGGCTCAAACGCATTTCTGACGCTTGGCACCGGCGGTGCGAACAATGTCGGGCTTGGTAATGGAGCGGGCAGCGTTCTTACATCGGGCGCCAACAATACCATTTTGGGTTACGGTGTCGGTTCCACAACCCTGACCACCGGCAACAATAATATCCTCATCGGCACATCCAGCGCGGTCGATACGCCCGCAACCAACACCTCCAACTTCCTCAATATCGGCAATGCGATTTTCGCGACTAACATGACGGGCACAGTCGGCGTGCCCATCAGCAGCGTCGGCATCGGCACCACCGCGCCTCTGCAAGCGCTGGAGGTCGTGGGCAATATCGGCCTGCCGGTTTATGATGAGCTGGTCAGCGGCGCGGGCTATACCGATTCAGCCTCATCCAGCTATGCGACGCTGGAAATGTATGACGGCAATACCGGCAACACGACACTGAACAATCAGGGCTACAACATCAACCTGCAAACCGCCGGCCAAAATCGCCTCACGGTGGCTAATGGCGGCAATGTCGGCATCGGGTCAAGCATACCGGCCAAAACACTGGATGTGGTTGGCACAGGCCGCATCAGCACATCGCTGGTCACGCCGTTGATTTATCCGGCGACGGATTCCACCTCGGCCATCCAGTTTGATAAAGCCAACGGCTCATCCAATATCATGACCATCGACTCGACCAACAGCCGCGTCGGTATCGGCACCGCAACGCCCGGCGGTCCGCTCGATGTTTATGGCATCCTTTATATCAATGGTAATGTTGGTGTAAACTTTTTTTCCGGTGGCCAATCGCTCGGCATGGGTTTTGCGTCTGTTGCCAATGGCACCTATAATATCGGCATTGGTTACGATGCGGGACGCCGCATGACGGGCAATGCCAACACCGCCGTTGGTTATGCCGCAATGACTGGCAGCGGCAGCGCAACGGCGAATGCAAATAACACGGCTGTAGGTGATGCTGCTTTATACAGCCTTGGATCAAGCGCAAGCAGCAACACGGCCTATGGTTTTCAGGCTGGCTATGACGTTTCAACCGGCAGCCATAATATTATAATCGGCGATTATGCAACCCAATTTGTCGGCGTCACCACGGGTTCCAACAATATCCTGATGGGGCAGGATGTCCGCCCGCCCTCGCAAACCGCCAGCAATCAATTAAATATCGGCAATCTGATCTACGCCACCGGCCTTGGCAGCGCCGCAGTTGCCTCGGCAGGGCTGGTCGGCATCGGCACCACATCGCCGCTGGTGTCATTGGATTTCAGCACGCGCACCGATGCCGTGTTGCTGCCCAACGGCACAACCGGCCAACGCCCCAGCGGCTCCAACGGCATGATCCGTTATAACGCCACCACGCCTGCGGTCGAAGCATACATAAGCGGCACCTGGACATCACTGGCCGCGGCGGGCGTTTCCACCATCACGCTCGGCACATCCTTGACCGCGCTCAACCCGCAAAAATCGGGCGATGCGACAACCGGCCTCTACAGCGACGCGGCGGGAACGGTCGAAATCGCCAGCGCGGGCGCAAAATCATTCAGCAATAATTCAACCTACACCCTCATCCCCACCGGTGCCGTCGGCATCGGCACCACGACGACGACACAGGCTTTGACCGTCGCGGGCAATATCGCCCTGACATCCGCGGGCAATACGCTTATCACGCCCGCAACCGCTCTGGTGCTGGAACAGACCGGCGACACCTTTGGCACCACCTCGCTGTCTTTGGAAAACCGCAGCGGATTGAACGGCGCGTTGTTCACCAACAGTTCGCTCGACCTCGTCGATTTCGGGTTCCTCAGCAGCACATCGACGCAGGCCAATCTGCGTTTTGAACATCGCAGCGGCAGCGTCGCCAGCTCGACCAACGCCACCAACGGTGAAATGGAATTCCTCAACCCCAACGGGGGCGTGCCGGTATTCTGGGCGACCTTTGGCCAGGCCACAGCCTATATCAATTCCAATATCGGCGTGGGCTCGACCACGCCCGATGCCTCGCTCGACCTGTCGCAGCGCACCGATGCGATATCGATGCCGTCGGGCACCACGGGGCAACGCCCGACCGCCTCTGTCAATGGCATGATCCGTTACAACAGCACAACGCCGGGTGTCGAAGCATACATAAGCGGCACCTGGACATCACTGGCGGCGGCGGGCGCATCGACCATCACGCTCGGCACCTCATCATCCGTCACCAATCCGCAAAAATCGGGCGATGCGACAACCGGCCTCTACAGCGACGCGGCAGGCACAGTCGAAATCGCCAGCGCGGGGACAAAGACGTTTAGCAGCAATTCGACTTATACCTTTGTTCCTACCGGCTCTGTCGGGATAGGAACTACAAGTCCAAATTACCTTCTGCATGTGTATGGATCGGGGCAGGCTAGCAGCAATACACCAGTAGATGAAATGGATGTTGAAATTGGTGCTCCAACAAGTGGGTCGCGAACCGGTTATGGACCATCAATCATTTTTAAAGATGGAGGGGTAGGTACGAATGTTAATTCCATGGCAAGGCTTGCCTCAATCTATGAGGTCTCAGGCAGCAACTATGCAGGTGCATTGTCATTCTACACAAATCCAGCATCTCCTAACGCTCTTGTCGAGCGCATGCGGATATCTAATACCGGTACGCTGGGCATCGGTACAACGACAATGTCATCATCAAATTTGCTAGAAGTTAATGGCGCAGCAACTGTTGGCTATACAAACACTGCGGCTCCAGCGAATGGGTTGCTAGTGAATGGCAAAGTCGGCATCGGCACAACATCGCCGCAAGTGTCATTGGATTTCAGCACGCGCACCGATGCCGTGTTGCTGCCCAACGGCACAACCGGCCAACGCCCCAGCGGCTCCAACGGCATGATCCGTTATAACGCCACCACCCCCGCAGTCGAAGCCTATATCAGCGGCACATGGACATCGCTGGCGGCGGCGGGCGCATCGACCATCACGCTCGGCACATCGGCGGCGACAACGAATCCGCAAAAATCGGGCGATGCGACAACCGGCCTCTACAGCGACGCGGCAGGCACAGTCGAAATCTCCAGTGCGGGGACAAAAACGTTTAGCAGCAATTCGACTTATACCTTTGTTCCTACCGGCAATGTCGGTATTGGCACAACGACACCTTCCAGTCTACTCACCGTCAACGGCTCCACGGTCATCGGCGGCACCAGCGACGTGCAGGGCACGACGCTCTATGTCAATGGCCAGGCCTTCGTGCAGGGATATTTGCAGGGCAATGCGCCAAATTCCGGCGCTGAATCTTTTGGCCTCAGGGTCAGTAACTGGGCCATCGCCACGTCAACCGCTGCCGCGCTACAATTCTCGATGGAGGATTCCGGCTTCACCCCGCAAACTTATGGCGATATCGGGTCAGTCATTACATCCAATGCGGCGGGTGCTTATGTCGGCGATATGTATTTCAAAACCGCTGCCGCTGGCGCGCTCAATGAAAAAATGAGGATCACAGGCGCGGGCAAAGTCGGCATCGGCTCAACATTGCCCGTATCCTCGCTCGATCTGTCGCAACAAATTGACGCGGTTGCGCTGCCATCCGGCACAACCGGCCAACGCCCCACGGGCGTGAATGGGATGATACGCTATAATTCGACCACGCCCGGCCTTGAAGCCTATATCAGCAACACATGGACGGCGCTGGCCGCATCGGGCGTTTCAACAATCACGCTCGGCACATCGACAGCGGCAACCAATCCGCAACGCAGCGGCGATGCGACAACGGGATTGTACAGCGCGGGCGCGGGCAAGGTCGATGTGTCGGCATCGGGAACACAAGTCGAAGAATGGTCGACATCGGGCGTCAACATCACCACCGGCGGGTTGAACATCGCGGGCGTGAATGGCATCAGCTTCCCCTTGACCGACAGCTATGGCGCCGGATCCGTCGCCATCGGCTCCTCGGCTTTGGCGGGTCTGCCCGCCAGTGCCTATTACGCCGATACCGCCATCGGTTATCAGGCCATGGGCGGCGGTGCGCTGACCACCGGCGCGATCAACAATACCGTCGTCGGCTTTCAGGCCATGAAAGCCAACACCAGCGGCAGTTACAACGCGGTGTTTGGGTATCAGGCGCTCTACAACAACACATCGGGCGCTTCCAACACCGTTATCGGCAATCAGGCGATGTATGCCGGCAACGGCTCTGCCCACAGCGTCGCCGTCGGCAACCAGGCGCTTTACAACAATGCCGGTTCCTACAACGTCGCGGTGGGCGAAAATTCCATGGTGATCAATTCATCGGGCGGCTACAACACCACCGTCGGCGACCATTCCTTGTATAATGTCACGGCGGGCGGCAATACCGCTTTGGGTTATCAGGCTGGCCGTGATGTCACCAGCGGCAATAATAACCTTGTCCTCGGCACCTACCCCAACACGGGTGTTGGTGTGACATCGGGCAATTACAACATCATGATCGGTTTCGATGTGCGCCCCGCCTCGCAAACCGCCAACAACCAGTTGAATATCGGCAACCTGATTTTCGGCACGAATATCGGCACTTCGGGGACGCTTGGCGGCAATGTCGGCATTGGTTCGACAGCGCCGACTCAGGCATTGGATATCGGTACCGGCACTTTCAAGAGTGGCCAAATAGAAATCAACGGCACGCCAAAAGCCTTTGCCAACCCGGTTGTTTTTGGCGCGGATACGCCCAGCGCGTTTATGTATCTGGACAGCACTTATAATATTTTCAGAATGGGTACACAGGGCGCGGGGGGGTACAACACCATCGCTTTTGAATTGCCCAATGGCCCCGCCTATCAGGATGTGATGGCCTTGAACACGTCTTATTTGATACCGTCGGCAACTTTCGATAACCAGATTGGGTTGGGCGCTGGCCCCACAAACCGTTGGGAAAGCCTGTGGATTGGCACCGGTTACGGTGTTTTTCAGGGTAATGTCGGCATCGGCACAACATCGCCGCAAGTGTCATTGGATTTCAGCACGCGCACCGACGCGGTGTTGCTGCCCAACGGCACAACCGGCCAACGCCCCAGCGGCTCCAACGGCATGATCCGTTACAACAGCACAACTCCTGCGGTTGAAGCCTATATCAATGGCACATGGACAGCCTTCTCTGCGGCGGGCGCATCGACAATCACGCTCGGCACATCATCCAGCGTAACCAACCCGCAAAAATCGGGCGATGCGACCACGGGGTTGTATAGCGACGCTGCCGGCACTGTTGAAATTTCCAGCGCGGGCACAAAGACATTTAGCAGTAATTCAACCTATACATTTGTTCCCACCGGCAATGTGGGTATCGGTACGACAACGCCTTCTTCTTTGCTCACCGTCAACGGCACTGCGGTTATCGGCGGCACCAGCGATGTTCAAGGCACGACGCTTTATGTCAATGGCCAGGGCTTCGCACAGGGGTATTTGCAGGGCAACGCATCCAGTTCCGGCGCTGAATCCTTCGGTATTATCACCAGCAACTGGAACATCGCCACATCGACCGCCGCTGCGGTGCAATTTTCGATGATGGATTCCGGTTTCACCCCCAGAACTTACGGGGATGTCGGGTCGGTCATTACGTCCAATGCGGCGGGCGCTTATGTTGGCGATATGTATTTCAAAACCGCCACCGCCGGCGCGCTCAGTGAAAAAATGAGGATCACAGGCGCGGGCGCTGTCGGTATCGGCTCGACGCTGCCTGTCGCATCGCTGGATATAAGCCAGAAAACCGATGCGGTGGCACTGCCCGCAGGCACCACAGGCCAACGCCCTACGGGCACGAACGGTATGATCCGGTATAACAGCACAACACCGGCGGTTGAAGCCTATGTGAACGGGTCGTGGACGGCGCTAAGTGGCGGCGGTGGCGGCGGTTCAAACACGCTCGGCACATCCGTATCGGCCGCCAGCCCGCAAGTCACCGGTGACGCGACAACCGGCCTCTATACCGCGGGCGCGCATCTGGTCGATGTATCGGCGAATGGTGTGCAGGTCGAAGAATGGTCAACAAGCGGTGTGAACATAACCACCGGCGGTTTGAATATCGCGGGCGTGAATGGCATCAGCTTCCCCAAAGATTTCGCGCCGAAGGCATCCATCGCCATCGGTTCCGGCGCGTTGGCCTATCAGGCCGCCAGCGGCACAGGGGTGCAGGGCAATATCGCGATTGGCTCCAGCGCCTTGGGCGGCAGCGGCCTGACGACATCGGCGATGCGCAACATCGCCATCGGCCCTTGGGCTTTGGGCGCGAACACCACCGGCTCCAACAATGTCGCTATCGGCGGCTTTAACGCCTATGGCTTTAGCGACGCGCCTTTGTCCGTCAACACATCGGGCAGCGACAATATCGGCATCGGTGTGCAAACCCTCAATACCGTGACCAGCGGCGGCGCGAATATCGCTATCGGCCTTGGCGCGGTTGCCGGCAGCAACCCCACCGACAGCATCGGCATCGGCGAACAGGCGTTATATGGCGGTTCGGGCAACAGCATCGCCATCGGCGTCACAACGCTTATCAATTCGTCGGCGACTTTTGGCTATAACGTCGCCCTCGGCAACACCAACGGCCACGCCATCACCACCGGCACTTACAATCTGCTTCTGGGCAACGCTGTCGCTTCCACCACCCTTAAGACAGGCAGCTATAATATTTTGATCGGCACCAGCAGCGCTGTTGATACCGCTGCTACGGCTTCCAGCTATACCATGAATATCGGCAATCTGATTTACGGCGCGCGCATCGGCACATCGGGTCAGGGGTCGATTGGTATCGGTTCCACCACGCCGATTGATGTGTTGGAAGGTGCGGGCGGCCTCCGCGTCGGCATGCCGATTGGTACCGTCGCGTCATCGTCGTTCTACACATCGCTTAATGCAAGCGCGACGGCGGCCGCAACCAGCCTTACGACCCTCACGGGCGGAACCACCGGATTCCCCACCAGTGGCCGTTTGTTGATCGGCAGTGCTACTGGCGCTAAGGAAATCGTGAGCTATACCGGCACAAACGTCTTTGGCTTTAGCGGTGTTACGCGCGGCATCGACGGCACCACGGCTACGGCATGGCCTGTCGGGACGGTTATATCCTACTTCCTTATTTCCAGCGCCATGCATCCTCTTTCGGGTGTCAGCGCACCTAACTTCTTTGTCACCTCGGCGGGGTTGATGTCATTGGGGCTTCCGCAATATAACGGTGGGGCTGGCTCTAATGTGACGGCTCCCGGCCTTATGGTGGGCTACAATACGAATGTCGGCCCTTATTCAATCGCCGTGGGCAGCAGCGTAAGCGCATCCGGTTCCGCCTCGGCGGCATTTGGTAGTGGTATAGCCAGCGGAAGCAATACCGCCGCCTTTAATCAAAATACAACCGCCGCCGCTTTTGATGATACGGCCATTGGCCGTTACAATGTCGGTGGCGGTACGGCGGCCAGCTGGGTTTCGACCGACCCGTTGTTTGAAGTCGGCATCGGCACCGGCACATCGACGCTTGCGGCCAATGCCTTCACCATTTTGAAAAACGGCAGGGTCGGTATCGGTTCGGCCATCCCGGCTCTGTCGCTCGATATGTCCACACAAACCGATGCGATTGCCTTGCCATCCGGCACGACAGGCCAACGCCCCACCGGCACGAATGGCATGATCCGCTATAACCAGACAACCGCCGGAATCGAAGCCTATGTGGGCAATGTATGGACAGCCCTCAGCGGCGGCGGTGGCGGCGGGTCGAACACGCTCGGCACATCCGTATCGGCCGCCAGCCCGCAAGTCACCGGTGACGCGACCACCGGCCTCTATACTGCGGGCGCGGGTCTGGTCGATGTCGCGGCATCGGGTGTGCAGATTGAAGAATGGTCAAGTGGCGGCGCGAATATCGTCACAGGCGGGTTGAATCTTGGCGGACGCAACGGCCTCAGCTTCCCGGCGGATTTCACAACCGATGCGTCGATTGCGATTGGCTCTGGCGCATTGGCGTCGCAAACTTTGGGTGCCGGCACACAGGCCAATGTTGCTGTTGGTTATCAGGCGTTGGGCAGCACCGGCCTGACCACGGCGGCGGTAAGCAATACGGTTGTCGGCTATCAGGCTGGCAAAGCCGTGACCAGCGGTAACCTTAATGTGTTCCTGGGCTATCAGGCGGGCTTAACGATGATTTCGGGCCAATACAACATTGCCATCGGCCAGAGCGCGGCTATCGGAAACACGAGCGCCATTG